>MPNH01000018.1 GCA_002238925.1 Spirochaetaceae bacterium bin103
CAGCTCGCCGCCCGGGAACGGCGGCGCAGCCAGCAGCCAGCGAGTCGAGACCGCGGGCGCCGCTTCCGTGCGCACGGCAGTGTACGCCTCGACGCTGAACGCCGGCAGTGGCTCGCCGGCAGCCACCACGGCGACGACCGCGGGAGGTTCCGAGCCGCCCGCGGGCGGCGCCCCCCCCCGGGCGACGACCGCGGGGTTTCCCGAGCCGCCGGCGGGCGCCGCCCCCGGCTCGAGGAAGCCGGCCAGTGCCACACCCGGCAGCGGCTCCAACTGCACACCGCGCAACCGGCCGGGATTGATTCCCGTTGCGGGGAGCAGCCGGGTTCGCTCACCGTATACGCGGGTTGCGGCGTCGTGACCGAGCGGGCGCGCCAGCTCCCGCCATGCCCCCGACAGCCGCACCGGCCCGATCAGTGCACTGGGCAGGTGCAGCCCGGTAACGACCAGCAGCGGGCGGTCGGCGCCCGGCTCGACCGCGGCCACGGCGCCGATCCGCCCCCAGCCGGCGTCGTATGCCAGGCGAGTGCGCACCGCGGTTCCGGCGGCGCCGATCTCGACGCGGGAGGTCACCGCGACTTCGGGATCTCGCGACTCGGCCGCAGGGTGCGTGCAGGCGAGCAGCATCAGGGTCGCCGCGACGCTGCCGCACGGGCGCCGCGGGCTGGGAGCGTGGAACCGCCGCCTCGCCGCGCGACCTGCGACGCGACCGCGGGAGGCGTTTTCTTGACCGTTCATACCGGCCGGGGTAGCAACATCAGTGCCATCCGCGGCGCGCCAGACCGGCACCGGTGCCCGGCCCCGCACCGGTGATTACGTTCGTTTACCTAGGCCGCCGCAGGGTGGCGCGCGGTGCACCGCGAGGTGTGGCACACTGCATGGCATGGTTACCTTTCTCGATGGTCGCCTGCTGGTGTCCCACGGCGACATCACCGGGTTCCGCGGCGCCTCCCCGAGCGCCATCGTCAACGCCGCCAACAGCTCCCTGCTTGGCGGCGGCGGCGTGGACGGGGCCATCCATCGCGGCGGCGGCGAGCAGATCCGCCGGGAGTGCCGTGAGATCCGCCGGGCGCGCTATCCGGACGGGATGCCCACCGGCGAGGCGGTAATCACCGGCTCCGGCCGGTTGCCGGCTGACTACGTGATCCACACCGTCGGACCGGTGTGGCACGGCGGCAGCCGCGGCGAACCGGAACTGCTGCGTTCCGCCTACCGCAACAGCATGTTGCTGGCGGCGCAGCATGGCGTGCGCGAGATGGCGTTTCCGGCCATTTCCACCGGCGTGTACGGCTACCCGCCGGCGCTGGCCGCACGCGAGGTGCACGCCGTCATCGCGGACCGTCTGGCCGCCGGGCGGCTGCCCGAACGTGTGCACCTGCTGTTCTTCAGCGCGGCGGACCGGGACACCTTCCTGGACACCGTCCCGACCTCGTGACCGCGGCGATACTGAACTGGCGCGAGATCGACGCCGTACTGGACGAACTCGACCTCGCCGGCTGCTTTATCCGCGACGTCCGCCAGCCGGCGCATGACCGGCTGGTGTTCGAGTTGTACGGGCCGCGGCACGGACGGTTCTGGATGCTGGCCGTGTTGGGCGGGCGCTACGTCCGCCTGCACCGGGTGGCGCAACGCCCGCGCCAGCTCGGCGACGCGCAGCGATTCGTCGCGTTCATGCGCGCCCACGTGCGCGCGGCCCGCATCCGTGCCGCCTCGCAAGTGGCCGGCGAGCGGATCGTCAAGCTGGAGGTGTCCCGCGGCGAGCATGCATTGCTGATCTGGATCCGCCTGTGGACGAATGCCGGCAACTGCATCGTCACCGAACCCGGCGGCACCATACTCGACGCTCTGTTTCGCCGCCCCGGGCGCGGCGAGGTCAGCGGCGGCAAGTTCCATCCCGAGCGCGATGCGGGCGCCCTGCCGGCGCCCCGCGACCGCCGCCGGGACGCCTCGGTACGGCCATTCGGCGATCCGGAGGCGTCCTACAATGTGCGCGTGGAGCGCACCTTCGCCGCGCTTGAGGCAGACGCGGAGGCGCAGCGTGGCACGCGGCTTGCGGAGGCGGCGCGCGCCACGGCGGAGCGCCGCGCGCGGCGCCTGGTGATGCGACTGCGGCGCGAGTGTGAAGCCGCGAGCAGCCACGAACAGCTGCAGCACCTGGGCAACCTGTTGCTCGCCAACTTGGCGCGCATC
Source organism: Spirochaetaceae bacterium bin103 (assembly GCA_002238925.1). GTDB lineage: Bacteria > Spirochaetota > Spirochaetia > SZUA-6 > Bin103 > Bin103. Next base: position 2,188 of record MPNH01000018.1, read on the forward strand.
GAGCCGGGCGCACACCAGGTCGTGGTGGACGACTACCAAACCGGCGGCTCGACCGCGATCGAGCTGGCTCCCGACAAGCCGCCGGCGGAGAACGCCCGGCACTACTTCGAGCGCGCCAAGCGGGCGCGCCGCCGGCTGCACGGCGCCCGTGATCGCCTCGCGCAGGCGGAGCGCGAACTGGCCGCCGCCCGCGCCGGCGATCCGCCGCAAGCAGCCGCACACACCGGCGCGCCTGATCCGGCTTCCCGGACAGCGGCGCGCGGTGCCGGGGGGGCGCCGGCCCCGGCCGGCGTGCGCCAGTTCGCAAGCGGCGGATTCACGCTCCTGGTGGGACGCAGCGCGGCGCAGAACGATGCGGCGCTGCGGGCCGCGCGCGGCAACGACTGGTGGTTTCACTGCCGCGACTTTCCCGGCGCCCACGTGTTCGTACGCCAGCGCGGCTCGGGCTCGGTGCCGTTGGAAACGCTGCTCGATGCCGCCAGCCTGGCGGTGTTCTTCAGCAAGGCGCGCTCGTCCGGGCAGGCAGACGTGTACTACACTCAGGTGAAGTACCTGCGCCGGCCCGGCGCCCGCGGGCGCGGCGACCGGGCGCCGGCCGGGCGCGTGATTCCGATGCGGGAACGCAACCTGTTCATCAAGCTGCAACCGGAGCGCATCGACCGGCTCCTGTCGCAACGCCCGTGACCCGGACGGATTCGGCAGAAGCGCGGGTGAAGCGGGTGACGACGTTCGTTGTCATCGCCGCGGCGGACTGCGATACTCTGTAGCGTGGTACAGGATACCTCACTGGACCAACTCGCCCCGCAGCAGGTCACCGACCGCGGGCAGCCGCTGCTGGCGTTCATGGCGTCGGACAAGCTCAGCTCGCTTGCCAAGCGCAGCGCGCTGCAGCAGTCCGACGGCTGGATCGTTCACGGCGGAGAGGTGCGTCCCTGGCGGTTCAGCGGCTACCTGCGGCGTGGCGAGACGCTGCTGGTGACCGGCCCGTGGGTGGCTGGAGAGCTTCTGAGTGCGGCGCTGCAGGGCCCCCCGGACGCCGCGCTTGCCGCCGTCGCGCGGGTCGCCGCCGCCGTGGCGCGCCTGGCGGATGCCGGGCTTGTCGACCAGCCGCTGCAACTCAACGGCATCATGCTGCTGGCCGCCGGCGGGGTGCTGGTGCTGCCGCCGGCGGTGATTCGGCAGCTCACCGAGACGCATTCGCCGGGCGCCATGCTGGCCGGGTCGGCACGCGTCAATCATCCCGACCTGAGCGGCGAACAACGCTTGAGCACCATGCTCGCGATCCTGAGCTACCGCGCCATTACCGGCGAGTTTCCGTTCCCGGCGCCAGGCGAGGAGGAACTGCGCAACCAGATGCGCCGGCTCGACGTGGTGCCGGCGCGGCTGCTCGCACCCGGCTGCAGTGAGGAGCTGTCCTCGTGCATCGGACGTGCGTTGCGCCCGCAACGCCACGAGTCGCCACCGGCGTTGGCGGACTGGCCGGCGCTGCTGGCGCGCGCACGCGAGGATGCGGAGCCGGTAGCCGCATCCGCAGCCGAACACTCACAGGCGGAAGCGGCGGCGCTGCGCCAACGGTACGCGCAGGCGTTCCGCCGGCGGGTGTTCCTGCAGCGCAACCTGCGCACCATGGTAGTGGCGGCGGTATTCGTGGCAGCGGTGGGAGCCGTGCTTGGCTCGATTGTCGCCAATCAGTTCAAGCCGCGCGTTACCCGCGGTTACACGCCGCGCCAGGTGGTGGAGGCGTTCTACGGGAGCATCGGCGCGCTCGACCATACCACCATGGAGGACGCGGTGATCGGCGATGCCGGCAAACCGCTGATCAACGAGGTGGTAAACCTGTTCGTGATTTCGCGGGTGGCGCAGGGCTACGAGGGGCGCAGCCACATCATCGACGCGGCGGAATGGGAGGCCGCCGGCGAACCGGAACTGCCGGCCGACCGTTCCCTGTACGGGCCGTCGCAACTGCAAATCGCGGCCGAGCAGGGCGAGCCGCAGCCGGTGTTCCGCGTCTCCTACCTGATGTGGCGGGGCCGGGGCGGGCGGCCGCGCCGGGGCCCGCGGCGGCTGTTCCGCGTCTCCTACCTGATGTGGCGGCTCGGCGGCGCCGACGGCGACGATCCGCCGGGCACGCCGCAGCAGGGTATGCCGACCAGCGAACGGGTGTTCCTGCGCCAGGACAAGGACGATTGGGTGATCTTCGAGATTCAGCCGCTGGATCCGCCACCGAGCGACCGTTAGGCGCGATGCCGCGAGCGGCCCGCCAGCGCCCTGCGGTCGCCGCGGTGCGCGATCTGCGCGGCATGCGCGCCACGGTAATGGGCCTTGGCCTGCACGGCGGCGGGCTGGCCGCGGCGCAGTTCCTGGTCCGGCACGGCGCGCGCGTCACCGTGACCGACCTGCGCGACGAGACCGTGCTTGGGCCGTCGCTCGACCAGCTTGCCGGCCCGGTGCGGCTGGTGCTCGGCCGCCACGAGGAGCACGACTTCGCGGCCGCCGACCTGGTAATCAAGAACCCCGGGGTACCGGCCGGTTCGCGGTTCCTGAACGTCGCCCGGCAGGCCGGCACGCCGGTGGAGAACGATATCTCCCTGTTTCGCCGCCTCCACCCGGATTCGCCGGTGCTCGCCGTAACCGGCAGCAAGGGCAAGTCGACCACGGCGTCCGCCCTGCACCACGCGCTGCGCCGCTGGCATCCCGGCGCCTGCCTCGGCGGCAACATTACCGTGTCGCCGCTCGCGTTCGCCGACCGCCTCGGCCCCGGCACGCCGGTAGTGCTGGAACTGTCCTCCTGGCAACTCGGCGACCTGCCCGACCCGGCCCTGCTGCACGCGCGGGTGGCCGTGTTGACCAATATCCTGCCCGACCACCAGGACCGCTACCCGTCGATGCGCGCCTACGCGGCGGACAAGTTGCGCATCTTCGCCGGCCAACGCGCAGCGGATCGGGCGCTGTTCGGCGCCGGCACCTGGCCCTGGGTCGAGCAACCACCGCGGGCACGGGTATGGCACGTGGCGGACGGCAGGTTGCCCGACGGGTGCGCGGGAGCAGAGGTGGACAACGGTGTGCTGCGGCTGCGCGATCCGGCCCTGGACGATGCCGGCGCCCTGACACTGCCGGCCACGCGGCTGTACGGCCGGCACAACCTGCTCAACCTGGCGACGGCGGCGCTGGCGGCGGCGGCCCTGGTGGGCGAACGCGAGCTGCCGGCGGCGGTCGCCGCGCTGGCCGGATTCGGGGGCCTCGAACACCGCCTGGAGAGCGTCGCCCGGTGGCGCGGCATCCATATCGTCAACGACTCGGCCGCCACCATGCCGCATGCCACGGCGGCGGCGCTGGCGGCGTTCTCGGGTCCGCTGACCCTGATTGCCGGCGGCAATGACAAGCAGCTCGAGTTCGGTGCCCTGCGTGCCGCCCTGCACCCGGTGGCAACCGTGGTATTGCTTGCCGGAACCGCGACCGGCAAGCTTGCCGCGGCGCTGGCCGGCAGCGGCGCGGCAATCTACGGACCGTTCGACGACCTGCGCGATGCGGTCCGGGAGGCGCTGGCCGCGACCCCTGCCGGGGGCACGCTGCTGTTCTCGCCGGGCGCTACTTCGTTCGGGATGTTCGCTCACGAGTTCGAGCGCGGGGCGGCGTTCAAGGAGGCGGTGCGCGAACTCACTACCGCCGGCGAACCATGACCGGACCGGGCGCGTGCATCATCGGCCGCCCGTGCCGCTGGCACGCGGGCGGCCGCGCAACCGCGCAAGCCGCGGCCGCAGGCGGGCGTAGTAGTCGCGCCGCAACAACTCGGCGCGGCGGAACAGCAGGTAGGGTATCGGGCGTACCGCGTAGTCCCAGCAGCCGCAGCGATGCACGATCGACCCGCCGAAGCCGGTCTTGAACCGATACAGGCCGGCCCACGGATGGTCGGCGTCGGCTGACGGCGAGATACCGTACAGGTCGTAGGCGCGGCAGCCGCGGTCGCGGGCCAGCCGCATGGCGGCCCACTGCAGGGCGTAGTTGCCCATCAGGGAGCGATGGCGCAGCGTCGATGCTCCGTACAGGTAGCGCGCCATGCCGCCGCACACGCTGACCACGATGCCGCCCACCGGCTCGCCGCCGTGGTGTGCCGAGAGCAGGTACAGGTCCGGTGCCGGGGCCGCCGCCTCGGCGGCGAGGGCGAACAGGGTAGCGAAGTAGCGCTCGTCGTGCCCGGTGATGTGGTGTCGCGCTGCGGTGTCCCGGTACAGCCGGTACCACTCGGCGAGCGGCCCGCCGAGCGCGGCTGCGGCCGCGGTGACGGTAACCGCAACGCCGCGGCGCTGCGCCAGGCGAGTGTTGTAGCGCGTCTTGGCCTTCATGCGCGCCAGCAACTGCTCCTCGTCGGCACCCAGATCGACGATGACGGTGCTGGTCGGCTGCACGTCCACGGGGGCGCGGTGCAGGCGCCCGGAAGCGCTCAGCGGCATGGGCCCGCCGTCCGGCGCTGCCCACGCCAGGTCGTAGCGAACCAGCGTTGGCCGGGTGCCGCCGGGTGCGGTGTCGGCGCCGGTGCCGTTAGCCGGGTGTGGCCCGGCCATGCGCGGCGCAAGCTGGCCGAGCAGCGCGGCGCCCGACCCGTCGCCGGGCAGCGGCACCCCGCCGGGCGCGTACACGAGGGCACCGAACGGCGTCGAGCGAGCCAGCGTCAACAGCGTGCCGCCGCCGCCGCCGGCCGTCCAGCGCAGCGCCTGCGCCCGCCAGCCGAACCGCTCCTTGAAGCGACCCCACAGGGCGCTCTGCAGCAGTTCGTCGCCCGGCTGCAACTCGTCCAGGGCGATCGGTCGGACGTCGGCCATGGGGCGCATCTTACCGCCGCGGCGCGCGCCCCGCTACGGCGTTCGACCGCTATTGGCGCAGCGCGGCGATCAGCCGTTCCGCCTCCTCCACCGTAATCTTGCCCTCCTTCAGCAGGTCGAGCACCGCTTTTACCTCGGCGCCGACATCGCCGCGCTCGCCGGCCTCGCCGGCGGCCGCGTCGGGGCGCCGCCCCCCCCCCTCCGCGCGCCCCCCCCGCCCCCCCGGGCGGCCGCTCCGGGCCCCCCCTCGCGCCGCGCCCGCCCCCCGCGCCGTTCGCCGTCGCCGCCGCTGCCGCCGCCGAACCGGAACGCCTGCCGCATCTCGCGCGACACTTCCTCGCCGAGGCGTCCGAACTTCATGCCGAACTCCTTCATGTCGCGCATGAAACGGGGGAACTCCTCGCTGAAGTCGACGTCGAACCAGACGCCGTACTCACGCGCATCGTCATCGGAGAAGTCTTCCTCCGCGCTGCGCCCACGGGTCTCGAATTCGGCATGCTTGATCACTTCGATTCCTCCTCGCAGGTTCTTGATCAGAATGAGCAGTTCCGGCTCGCCGGCGCCGAACTGCAGCGTGGTCACGGAGCGGTCGGTGCGGCTGCGGGCAGTGCCGAGATGGTTGCGCAGCACGCCGCCGGTATGCGCCTTGACGGACGCGTTGATGTGCTCGGGAAGCGCCACCGTGACCGGTCCGTTGGCCGAGTAGACCGAAAGCCGGCCCTCGCCGCCATCGCCGTCCTCGTCCGCGGCCGGCCCGGCACCCGGGCCGGCCGCGGCAGCAAGCGGCTCGATCTGCAGCGCGATCCGGCCGTTGGCGCTGCGCACCGTGCCGCCGCCGACGCGGGCGCCCGCCACGCGCACGCGGCCGTTGGACGTGGACACCCGCAGCCGGGGCGTCTCGACATCTTCCAGATTGACCGACCCGTTGGCGGCGGAGACCTCCACGTTCGGGCCGGTTATGGCCGCCAGCCGCACGGCGCCGTTGGCCGCGGACGCACTCAGCGGGCCGCGGCTGTCGCGGGCGCTGATCGATCCGTTGCGGGTACGCACATGCAACTCGCCGGCCAGACCGCGCACCTCGATTCCGCCGTTGCGGCTGCGCAGCCGCAGGCGCGTCGCCGCCGGCACCTGGACCAGCAGACGGCCCTTGGCCGCGTCATCGAGCTGCTGCTCCTCCACGCTGACGATCGGCGATCCGCCGTCGTCCGACTCGCGCGTGCGCACGGCGAACCGCTCGCCGGTGTCCCGGGGGGTCTCCTCACCGGCGGCAATAAAGCGCGCCGTCGCGCCGCCGTCAGCGCTCGGCTCCACCTCCAGGCTGGTATTGCGCAACGAAATTTCCAGCGCCGGATCGTGTTCCGGCAGTGGCAAGGAAATAATCATGTGGTCCTCCTCATCGCTTGACCAGCGGCGTCACTCATCGCGCAGCTCGCGCAGGGCTTCGTCGACGCTGATCCGGCCGGCGCGCAGGCCGCGCAGCAGCGCCAGCCGATCACTGCGTCCCCGGGCGTCCGCATCGTCCGGCTCGTCCGGGGCAAACCCGGCGCCCGCGCGCAGGCGCGCCTCCGCCAGCCGGGCGTTGACGCTCGCCAGCCGCGCCTTCACGGTGGGATAGGAAATCCCGAGCCGGCGCTCCACGCTGCGGAAATTGCCTTCCACCTCCAGGAACACGCCCACGAAGTGCAGCAGTTCCTCCGGCAGCGCACACAGCTCGCAGCGGCGGAACGCGCCCTTCAGGACCACCCCGCACCCGCGGCAGCGATACTCCTGAACCAGGAGTTCGTCCGCACACACCGGACAGGCCGCCAACTCGGCGCGCACGTTGTCGTTGCTGGTCATGTATCAAAAAACATCACTCACACCCTTAGAAAAGTCAATATGGAACTTAATAAACTGAAGGGTGCCTGGCTTCGTCGCCCTGCACAGAACTTGACTCACCCGCCCCGGCGCGCTACGTTGACCGTGGACCGTACAGCCGTCTGCCACGATGCGAATCGACGCGCCCAAGGTGGACAGGCATCCCAGGGGGAGTCATGGCAGAACGTGACGTGACGCCGGCGCGCATGGCGGGCAACTTCAGCCCGCGTGCCGTCGGGGTGGTAATCGGCGTCGTCGTATTATTCGCAATTGTGGTATCGAGCGTGTTCGTGGTGGATCAGCGGGAAACCGCGGTGGTGCTGCGCTTCGGGAGATTCCAGCGCACCGCCGACGAGGGCCTGCATTTCAAGCTGCCGTTCGGCATCGACCGCAACATCAACGTCGAAACCCAGCAGATCAAGAAGCTGGAGTTCGGCTACCGCACGGAACGCGCGGGCGTGCAGACCGTATTCTCGGCGCAGGATTTTCCGGGAGAATCGATCATGCTGACCGGCGACCTCAACATCGTCGACGTCGAGTGGTCGATCCAGTACCGCATCGTCGACCCGCGCGCGTATCTGTTCAACGTGCTCGACCAGGAGAAAACGCTGCGCGACATTTCGCAGTCGGTGATCAACCAACTGGTTGGCGACCGGGCCATCCTGGACGTGATCGGCGCCGAGCGCGAGAACATCGAGTTCATCGGACAGGAGCGCATGAACGATATTTTCGCCTCCTACGAGCTCGGCATACGCGTGACCGCCCTCAAGCTGCAGAACATCGTGCCGCCCAAGGGCGCCGTGCAGAACGCGTTCGAGGACGTGAACAAGGCGATTCAGGATCGCAGCCGTTTCATTGAGGAGGGCAAGGAAGCCTACAACCAGGCCATTCCGCGCGCCCGCGGCCAAGCGCTTCAGATCATCCAGGAAGCAGAGGGTTACAAGGAGGAACGCATCAACCGCGCCTTGGGTGACACCGCCCGCTTCCGCGCCGTGTACGAGGAGTACGCGCGCAACCCGGAAGTGACGCGCGCGCGCCTGTACTACGAGATGTTCGAGAACGTGTTTCTTACCGCCGACGGCACCGACCTGATCGACCGCAACCTCGATAACTTCATTCCTTTGAAGAACCTCGTTCCCACCTTCCAAGGAGCCACCCAGTGAAAAAGGGCGTAACCGTAGGCGTCGTCGCCTTATTCTTGATCATCGTGTTCCTGATGCTCGGCCCCCTGTGGGTGCTGCAGGAAGGCGAGCAGGCCGTGCTGCTGCAGTTCGGACGCATCGTGGCATCGCACCAGGACGCCGGGCTGAAACTGAAGACCCCGGTGATCGACCGGGTGGTGAAGTTCCCGAAGAAGATCCTGTCATGGGACGGCGCGGCGCAGCGCATCCCCACCGAGGAGAACCAGTTCATCTGGGTGGACACCACCGCGCGCTGGCGGATCGCCGACCCGGGCTTGTTCTACGAGTCGGTGACCACCATCGACCAGGCCGCCTCGCGTCTCGATGACATCATCGACTCGGAGGTACGCAAGATCATCTCCCGTAACCCGCTCACCGAGGCGGTGCGCGACTCTGACGTGATCAACGAGATCGAGCGGCGCAACGTGTTCGCCACCGCGGGTGCTCAGGAAAGCATCGACGACAGCGTGATCGTGGACACATTCACGCAGATCACCTACCCGGCAATTCAGACCGGGCGCACAAATCTGTCCGACGAGGTTATCACCGAGGCCACGCGGCTGATCCCGCAGTTCGGCATTGAACTGATCGACGTGGTCATCCGCCAGATCAAGTATTCCGACGACCTGACCGAAAGCGTGTACAACCGCATGATCGCCGACCGGCAGCAGATCGCGCAGGCGTTCCGCTCCGACGGCGAGGGACAGAAGGCGGACTGGCTCGGCCAGCGTTCGCGCGAGCTGAACGTGGTCCTGTCGGCGGCGCGCCGGCAGGCGGAGGAGATCAAGGGCGACGCCGACGCGCAGGCGGCCAACATCTACGCCGAGGCGTACAACCAGGATCCGGAGTTCTACGAGTTCTGGAAGGCAATCGAGGCGTACCGGACGCTGATGCCACGGTTCCGCAAGACCTTGACCACCGACGCCGAGTTTTTCAAGTACCTGTACAGAAAGGAAGGGCAGCTGGCGCGACCATAGCAGCCCGTCGCGTATCGTCCACGCGGGCAGATGAATCCGCTGCCGCTTTCGCACCTGGTCGCAGCCGTGCGGCCCGGCGCGATCCGCGGGCGCGTGGACCGGGCGGTTACCGAGCTGTGCTACGACAGCCGCGCCGTTCGCCCCGGCGCGGCGTTCTTCGCGCAGCCCGGCGCTCACGTCGACGGCCACCGCTTCATCGACGATGCGGTGGCGGCTGGCGCGGTCGCCGTCGTACACAGCCTTGAGTTGAGCAGTCTGCCGTTGAGCGGGCACCGGCCCGGCGTAACCTGGATCCGGGTCGCGGACCCGGCGGCCGCGCTGTCCGCGGCCGCGGCGTGGGTTTTTTGGCATTCCCGCCCGGGGCGGGGCGTCGCGGGGGGGGCGGGGGCGTGCTTTTTCGGCCATCCGTGCCGGGAGCTGACCATGGTGGGGGTCACGGGGACCAACGGCAAGAGCACCACCGCCTGGTGGATCTACGGCCTGCTGCGCGCACTGCAGGTGCCGGCCGGGCTGATTTCGACCGTGGGGGTGGACTACGGCGCCGGCCTGGTGCCCAACCCCGAACACGTCACCACTCCGCTGGCGGTGGAGATGCACGCGGCGTTGCGCGCCATGGTGGACGCCGGGCTGCACACCGCCGTGGTGGAGGCGTCGTCGTGGGCGCTGGCCGGCGGCAGCAAGCGGCTGGCCGACCTGCGCTTCGACAGCGGCGTACTGACCAGCTTCAGCCACGACCACCTCGAGTTGCACGGCACCGCGGAGGCTTATCTCGCCGCCAAGCTCAACCTGTTTCGCGCCTTGCGCGGGTGCGGCGGTGGGGGCGGTGGCAGCGCGATCGCGCCGCCGCACCTGGTTCGGCAGGTACGCGCCGTGACCACCCGTCCGGTGTATGCCTTCGGCATCGCGGATGCCGAAGGCGCGGGCGGCGAATCGTGGGCGTGCTCGGCCGCCGGCGGCGGCGATGGCGGCGTCCGTGGAGCGGTGCCGTTCACCCTGCACCTCGATGGCGAGGCGGTGCCAGCGTCACTCGCGGCCCGCGGGCGGTTCAACCTCGACAACTGCCTGGCCGCGGCATCGGTGGTGGCACGGCAGTGCGGCGTACCGGCGGCCGGACTGAGCGGCCCGATCGGCGCACTGCGGCTGCCGCCGGGACACCTTGAGGCGGTAGAATTGGGGCAGCCGTTCCAGTTGATTGTCGACTATGCACATACCCCGGAAGCGTTCAGCGCCACCCTGTCCCTGCTCGCGCAACAGGCCCGCGGCCGCGGTGGGCGGGTAATTGCGGTGTTCGGTTCGGCGGGCGAGCGCGATCTCCACAAGCGGGCGATGCAGGGGCGGGTGGCCGACCGGTTCGCGGACCTGATCGTGCTGACCGATGAGGACTGCCGCGGCGAAGACCCGGCGGCGATCCTGCGCGAAATCGCGGCCGGATGTTCCGGGCGCAGCGAGGGAGACGACCTGATCATGGAAGTCGACCGGCGCGCTGCCATCGCTCGCGCGGTCGCGGCCGCCCGCGGCGGCGACGTGGTGGCGCTGCTCGGCAAGGGCCACGAAGCCTCGATGATCGGCCCCGACGGCGCCCGGCCGTGGGACGAACGCGCCGCCGCCGAAGATGCGCTGCGCACGGCAGGCTGGGGCTGAGGCTGATGGCAGCCGAGCACGGCGTGGCGACGAGCGCCGCGCCACAGGTACGCGGCGGCGTACGCCCACGGATGCGAGCCAGGCTGCTCCTGCCGTGGTTGGCGCCGCTTGGGACGCGGGCGGCTCGCCTTCTGTGGTGCGGGACACTCCTGTTGGCGGGAGCATTACTGACGGCGCAACCGCAGCCGGCGGCGGGGCAACCGGCGATGGTGACCGTGGCCGCGACGAGCGCGGTGGCCGCGCTGTCCGGCGAGCGGCTCGCCGCCAGCGCAGCCTGGCTGCTCGGCGAGTGGTACGGTCCCGCGTTCGCCGCACGCACGGCGCCCGCCGGCGCGGCAGCGGCGCCGACGGCAGCGCAATCGGCTGCGCGGCTGCTGCTGGCGCTGACCGAGACCGATCGCGGACTGCATCTGCACAGCGAGCTGGTCGCCAGCGGCCGCTCGCTGGGCGTGCGCAATGCCTGGCTGCCGCACGGCTCCCTGGGCGCGGTCACCGCTACCGCCGCCGGAGACGGGTACCTGTTGTGGTCGCAGGCACGCCGCTTCCCGCACCTGCGCGACCTGGCTGCGCCACCGCGGCGCAGCGCGCTGTTGCCGGCCGCCGGGTTGACCCGGCTCCTGCAGCGGCCGGTCACCGGCCGCGACGTGCAGACTGCGGCCGCCTATCCGGGCGGCGTCCTGGTGCTGCTGGCGGATGGCCCGGTCGCCCTCGGGCACGGGTTCGACATCGTCCCGGACACGGCCGCGTGGCTCGCCTGGCGCGAGGGACCGGCGGCGGCCGCCGCACCGTGGCGCAACCTGTTCGCGTTGCAAGACGGGCGTGTGCTGCTGGAACCCTGGAGCGGCGACCCGGTGGTAACCGCTCCGGATCACGTAGGCGCACAGCCGCTGGCCCCGGAAGGCTTGTTTTCCGGGACCCCGGCCGGGCTCAGGTGGGCGCACGGCCGCTGGCCCGGTAGGGCTTGTTTCCCGGGCCCGGGGCCGGTGCCCCGCCAGCCGGCAGCCTGCTGGCCGTCGCCGCTGACGGCACCGCCGCATGGCACACGCCGGGCGCGCTGATCATGCGTGCCTCCGGAGCGGACGAAGCCAGCTCCGTGCGCCTGCCGCTCGGCGCCGCCGTGCCGTCCGCCAGCGCCGCCGACGGCGGCGGCACCGTGTGGATGTTCGACCCCCGCGAACGCCGTATCCGGGCATTCGCCGCCACCGCCGCCAGCGGCCTGCGCCAGGTCCTGGCGGTCACTCCAATGCTGCCCGCGGAGGAGCTGGGCGGCGTGCAGGCACTGGCGGTAACCGCCGGCGGACAATTCCTGATTGGTTCGCAGCGCGCGGTGTGGAGCATCGACCGGCGCGGCATGCCGCGCTGGGCGCTGCGCCTGCTGCAGACGCAGCCGCGGCAGCGGCTGCCGCAAGCGTTCCGCCTGACCGCCGGCGGGGCGCATGGCACGTTCCTGCTGCTCGACCGCAGCACCGGCAGCGTACACCGGTTCAGCGAGCAGCCGGAGCCGGCGGCGGCCCCGCACCTGACCTCAGTCGAGGCCCCGAAGCCGGGCGCGGTGGCCGCCGCCGCCACCGACAGCGCCATGCACGCCGCCGAGCGTGCCTGGCAGCGGCGCCAGCCGGAGTCCGCCGCACTGCTGCTCGCTGCCGCCGGCCGCCAGCTCAAGCGGTGGCACGCCGCCGACCCGCTCGCGAACGGCATCGAGCGGCGCTCGACCGCCATCGAGCAGCTCAGCGAAACCGTCGAACACGCGCGGTACGGGGAGCCGCCGCTCACGGCGCGCATTGTCCCCGCCCGCTACCACCCGGCGCTCGCCGCATATTACGATGCACATCCGTTGGCGCTGACCATTCGCAACGCCGCACGGGACCGACCTACCGCCGAGATTGCGCTCGCTGTCGCGGGTGCGGCCAGCGCCATCACCGTGTCCGTTCCGGCGCTGGCCGCCGGTGCAGAAACCACGCTGCCGGTGCGGCTGCACGCCGGCGGCCGCGCGCGGTGCCCGGGGGTGCAGAACCCGCGCTGCGGGTGGGGCGGCCCGCGGGGGGCGCCCCCGGCCGCACCGGCGTGCCGTACCACACCACGCTGTGGCTGAGCGCCGCCGCGGACTCCGGCGCCGCGCCGGTGCTCAGCGCGCAGGCGCTCACGGTGGAGCCGGAGCACTGCCTGCCGGAGCATGCCGCGGTCAGCCTCGTCGACGCCGCTCACGCGGCGTTTCTGCGCTGGCATCTGGCGGACGCGGCCACCACGCCGTCCCTGGCAGCACCGAGTGGGCTGACCGCCTACCCCCTGATCGACCGAGTGGCACAGCTCGCGGATGTGGCCGCCGGCGGACGCTGCCTGCAGACGCCGAACCGTACGCTGGCGGCGCTGTCCGGCAGCGCGACCGACTGGGCATTGGCCGTGGCCGGTGTGTTGCACCAACGCGGCACGCCCGTTGCGCTACTCGCAGCCGGCGGAGCGGACGCCGCGGCGACGCCGGTCCTGGTGCTGGCGTGGTTGGAGTCCGGCGGCGAAGCAGTCGATCCGGCGGCGCCGAGTGTGCCGTCCGCCGCGCAGCAGCGAATAGCCGCATACCTTGGGGAGGCGGCGCAACCGGTCCCGCCCGGCCGCGTGTGGGCGTTGTTGCCGCACGCGACGGCGGACGGCGGCGGCGCGGCTGCGTGGAGCGCGGCCGGCAGCGCGGCCGCGTCGACGGCGCTGGCGACGGACGCGGTCCATATTGTGACCGTCGCCGCGGGCCAGGACGCCCGCCCGCCGGCGGCGCAGGCAGTCCTGCCCGTCGTCGGCCCGGACGACCTCGGCGACCGCAACGGATAGCCCGTTCGCGCGACGGCGGGTCGGCTACCGCGCGTATCTCCGCGCCGCCGCCCCGGGCGCGCCGCCGCCGCTGCCCTGCCCCGGTGCGCCGCCGGTCAGCGGCAGCTTGAGGTGCAGCGAATCGACCGTGAATCCCACTTTCTCGAACAGCCCGGAAGTGCCGAGCCCGGCTGCGCCGAGCCGCACACGCAGCAGCGGCACGCCATGCTCCTCCGCGCCGTCGGCGAGCGCCTGCAGCAGGCGGGCGGCAAGTCCGAGCCCGCGATAAAAGGGCATTACGGCCAGTTGGACCAGTTCCCACTCATCCCCGGCGCCGTCGCGTGCCCAAGCCAGACCCACCACCTCATCCTCGGGCGCGCACGCAACCGCCAAGTGCGATCCGGGCGCGGCGAGTGCACAACGGCGCTGCTCGAGCTGGCTGCCCAGGTCGCGCACCGGCACCTGCCGCAGCTCCATCAGCGCCTCGACGTCCACCATGTGCGCACCGTCAAGATGCTGCGGCCCGGCGGCGACCACCACGAAGTCGGAGATGGTCAGATCTTCGATCTCCTCCGGCTCCGGCCCCAGACGCTCCAGGCCGGCCGCTTCCCGTTCCTGGTTGTACCAGTCCAGGACCACGCGCCGCATCTCCCGCTCCTTGAACCGGTACCAACGCCGTTCCAGATCGCGGCTCTGCTTGAGAACATTCTTGAAACTGCGGAACACACCCTTGCCGGTGGCCAGGGCGGCGCGAAGCTGCTGGCGGACCTGGCGATTCGACACTGCCGCCACGAACCGCTCCATCAAGTAAAATCCATCGACCGGTTTCCAGGGCGGCAACGGAACAAACTCGGACGGGTCGTGCGGACGCTGCTGCATCATCGTGCCGGTACGGCGGTGGATGTACGCGATCGAGCTTTGATCTTCCATGGCGAAGATGATCTGGTCGTAGACTTCAGGCGAGAGCTCGAACTCCATATTACGAAGGTAAGGGGGCCCCCCGAATCCGGCAAGATGCCAGCGGTTGACCGGTTGACCCTGCCCGGACACGGCCTTACGTTCCGCCGCGAGGCAACAGTGAGAGACATCGAGTTCGTAGAGGCACGCGAGATCATGGACTCGCGCGGCAACCCCACCGTGGAGGTGGACGTCGTCCTGGAGGACGGCTCGCTCGGTCGCGCCGCCGTCCCGTCCGGCGCATCAACCGGCGAGCACGAGGCGGTGGAATTGCGTGACGGCGATGACGCGCGCTTTCTCGGCAAGGGCGTGTTGAACGCGGTAGAACACGTCAACAACCGTATCGCAACCGAGATCGTCGGCCTGGACGCCCTCAACCAGGTCGACGTGGACCGCACCATGATCGCGCTCGACGGCAGCGACAACAAGTCGTCGCTGGGCGCCAACGCGATCCTCGGCGTTTCGCTGGCCACCGCCCGCGCCGCGGCGGCCACGCTGGAGATTCCCCTGTACCGCTACCTGGGCAGCTACCATGCGTCGCTGCTGCCGGTGCCGATGGCCAACATCATCAACGGCGGCGCCCACGCCGACAACTCGGTCGACTTCCAGGAGTTCATGATCATGCCGGTGGGCGCGGCCTCGATCCGCGACGCGGTGCGCATGATGGCGGAGGTGTTTCACACCCTGAAGCAGGTGCTCGGCAGCCAGGGCCATGCCACCGGGGTCGGCGACGAGGGCGGCTTCGCGCCCAACCTGAAGTCGAACGAGGAAGCGATCGAGTTGATCCTGACCAGCATCGCCCAGGCAGGTTACGTGCCGCGCAGCGACTTCATGATCGCGCTCGATCCGGCCAGCAGCGAGTTCTACGATGCCGACCGGCAGCGTTACGTGTTCAAGAAGTCGGACGGCCGCGAGCTGACCGCCGAACAGATGGTGGCGTTCTGGAGCGATTGGGCGGACCGCTATCCAATCATCTCGATCGAAGACGGCATGGGCGAGGACGATTGGGACGGCTGGCGCGCGCTGACCGCCGCCATCGGCAGCCGCGTGCAGCTCGTGGGCGATGATCTGTTCGTGACCAATACCGCTCGGCTGCGCCGCGGCATCGAACAGCAGGTGGGCAATTCGATCCTCATCAAGGTGAACCAGATCGGCACCCTGACCGAGACCTTCGAGGCGGTGGAGATGGCCAAGCGCGCCGGCTACACCGCGGTCATCTCGCACCGCAGCGGCGAAACCGAGGATGCGTTCATCGCCGACCTGGCGGTGGCGCTGGAAACCGGCCAGATAAAGACCGGGTCGCTGTCACGTTCCGACCGGCTTGCCAAGTACAACCAGCTGATGCGCATCGAGGATCAGCTCGACAGCGCCGCCGCGTTCGCCGGGCGCGAGGCGTTCTACTCCATCTCGTCGTAGTCGCCCGCCGCCGTCGCACCCGGCAGCGCATCGAACGCCAGGCGGCCGGGGAAGCCGCGCCCGGCGAGGTGGCGGGCGACCCGTTCGCCGGCGCGGCGGTCGCCCTGGTAGCGTCTGAGCAGGCGCGCCGCTAGCTTCCGGCACAACTCCGCTTCCAGCTCCCGGGGATATTCGGCGTCCAGTGCGGCCGCGGCGTCGTGCCGGGAGATGCCGTGCTGCAGCAGGCCGGCGAGCACCCTGCCGCGGCCGTCGCCGCCGCGCGCCACCCGGCTGCGTACCCACAGGCGGGCGTACCCCGCATCGTCCAGGTAGCCCAGCTCATCCAGCCGCGCCATGGCCTGCTCGACCGCGGCCGCCCCGAATCCACCCTGCGTCAGCTTGCGCGCCAGTGCGCGGCGGCTGTGCATTGCCCGGGCCAGGAGCGCCAGCCCGCGCCGCCGCGCCAGCACCGCTTCGGAGCGGCGCTGCAGTTCCGCCAGCGTCGCGTCCGCGACCCGGTCACCCGCGCGCAGCGCGGCTTCCGTAAGCAATTCCCGTGCCACATAATAGGTGCGTGCCGAACCGCCTGCCCGGGCAAGCACCGAGACGGTGTCGCTCGGCCGCGCCCATTGAACCACCGCTCCGCGTCGCGCGGGTTGAACCTGCTCGATAGTGGGGAGGGAGTCGGCGGCGCCGGTCAGTGGACTGCTATCGCGGGCTACGAACGGGCGGCTTCTAGCGCTTGGAGAACTGGAACCGGCGGCGCGCCTTCGGCTGGCCGTACTTTTTGCGTTCCACCATGCGCCGGTCGCGGGTCAGCATGCCGTTGGCCCGCAAGGCGCGCCGGTTGGTCTCGTCGTGGCTAACGAGAGCACGCGCGAGACCGTGCCGGCAGGCGCCGGCCTGGCCATGCGTACCGCCGCCCACGACGCGTATCAGCACGTCGTAGTTGGTGAGGTTGTCGGTCACGTCGAGCGGTTCGACCACTTCCCGCTCCAGTTCGGCCGCGCTGAAGTAAACATTGAGCGAGCGGCCGTTTACATCGATCTTGCCGCTGCCGTTGCGCAGGTATACGCGGGCCACCGCGGTCTTGCGACGACCGGTGCCCATTGCCAGGTTGACTGCCACGCTATCGTTGCTCCCTTATCGTCATAACGCGTATTCCTCCGGCTTCTGAGCCGCGTGCGGGTGCGCGTCATCCGCATAGATCTTGACATTTCCAAACAGCTTCCGGCCGAGACGGCCCTTCGGCAGCATGCCGCGCACCGCTTGCTCCATCGGAAACACCGGCTTGCGCGCGACCACCTTGCGGTAGTTCTCGGTCTTCAGGCCGCCCGGGTAGCCGGAATGGCGGTAGTACTGCTTCTGGTCCATCTTTCTGCCGGTTACCACCGCATGCCGGGCGTTGATCACGATTACGTGGTCACCCACCTCCTGGTGCGGCGTGTAGTAGGGCCGATGCTTGCCGCGCAACAGGGTCGCGACCTGGGTAGCCACTCGCCCGAGCGGATGACCGCCAGCATCAATGATGTACCACTTGCGCGCAATGTCGCGCGGATTGAGGAATAGAGTTTGTGAGGATTCCATGGATAGATTCTCGATTCGGGCCGGCGCCAAGGGCGCGGAGCCGGCCAAAGTTAGTGCAAGCCGTGGTGCGCTGTCAACCCGAAGCGCACGCCACTGCACGCCACGCCCGGGCGGCGACCCGATTCCCGGCGCGTAGCCGTCAGTCGGCCTTGCCACCCTCCTGGCCGGCCGACCGTTCGGCCTCGAGCCGTTCTTCCTCCTCTTCCTTCCGGGCCTCGATCTTGTCCTTGATGTCGGCGATGCCGACGAAGAACGACACCAGGCCGATCAGCACCGCCACGATCGGAATGCCTCCCTTGAGGAACTCCAGCATCTCGTCCCACCAACCCGGAGCCCAGGGAACCGGCAACAGGGTGTAGACGGCGAACACCACCAGAACGAGCCCGATCAACAGTGCTACCAAGATTGCTCCTCCGATCCTTCAAGCGCGGGTCGATACACCGCCATACCATACTCGCCGCGCAACGACTCGATCAACGACGGTTTCAGGCCCACGAGCCCGCGGCGAACTTGAGCCGCTGGCAGCCTGCTTCACGGCCGCCGGATGCCCGGTCAGTTGTCGTCATCGTCGTCTCCGTCGCCGTCGTCTCCGTCGTCACCGTCATCACCGTCATCGTCATCGCCGTCATCGTCACCTACCCCGTCGTCATCGTCGGTGCTGGTGCCGTCGTCATCCCCGCCACTGCCGTCATCGTCCCCGACCCCGTCATCATCGTCGGAGCCGAACCCGTCGTCGTCGCCGCCACTGCCGTCGTCGTCGCTCACCCCATCGTCGTCGTCCGTGTTGAACCCGTCGTCGTCGCCGCCGCTGCCGTCGTCGTCACTCACCCCGTCATCATCGTCCTCCACGAAGCCGTCGTCGTCGCCGCCGGTACCGTCGTCGTCGCTCACGCCGTCGTCATCATCGGCCTCGAACCCGTCGTCGTCGCCGCCGGAGCCATCGTCGTCCCGCGCCCCGTCATCGTCATCCTCGGTTGTACCGTCGTCGTCGCCGCCGCTGCCGTCATCGTCGCTCACCCCATCGTCGTCGTCCGTACTGGCGCCATCGTCGTCGCCACCCGAGCCATCGTCGTCCCCGACGCCGTCGTCGTCATCGTCGCTCGCTCCGGCCGACGGCGAATCGACGACCTCAACGGTGAAGTTC
Organism: Spirochaetaceae bacterium bin103; assembly: GCA_002238925.1. Lineage (GTDB taxonomy): Bacteria > Spirochaetota > Spirochaetia > SZUA-6 > Bin103 > Bin103. The sequence continues at coordinate 20,543 of MPNH01000018.1, forward strand.
AACGCGGCCGAGTCGCCATCCGAGTCTTGCGCCGTGTAGGAGATTTCATACGTGTGCGATCGAGTCGGAATGCCGGTCAGAGTTCTCGTCGCAGGGTTGAAGCTCAGCCCGTCCGGAACCACGGAAAGCCCGTATAGCACCGTTCCGTTCCCGCCGGCGGCCGCCGGAAGCACGAGCGGAGCAATGGACTCGCCCTTGGTGTAAGTCCGGTCGCCAAGGCTGGCGCCGCTGAATGACGGTACGGAGTTGCGCGGGCCGATGTCATCCTGGCTGTCAGGTACCGACTGCCGCGCCTCCATGACCGTCATGGTGTTGACCTGTTGAGCGTCCAATTCGTACTCGTACGCGGCCGTCATCAACAGTCCGCCCGCGTCCGCGGACGGCGCGCTGGCCGCGGCCAACCCGCTCCGACGGGCCTCTTGTGCGCAGAACATCCCGCCCCAGGTTCCTACTTCGACCAGAACGCCGCCGCCAGCCTGGGTCGACACCGTACCCCGGAACCGGGTCCGGTCGTCGGACATCCGCCCGGTCAGTATGATGCGCCGGCCACTGCCTCGATCGAGCACGTCGGCATGCACCTGGCGGCTCGCGAAGTTGGCGTAGAAGCGGCTCACCTGCAACTCCAGGAGGAACGTGTTTTTCGGCTCACCATTCTCCTCGATGCCGACAATACCGAACCCGTCTCCGGAATAGTTCAGGACATCGGAACGATCTATCGGGTGCAGTTCGCAAGCGGCACTGTCGCCGAACACGCCGCCGTCCGGCTGCCCGAGGTCGTGTTCGATAATCCACTGCCCCAGGATCGAGTCGGAGAACTGGTCGGACCGTTCATACGTTACCGAGAATGCCCTCGATTGCCCGCTGATATCCGCCGCCAGAACTCGCCGCGTACCCCTGGCGACCATCTTCCTCTCGATCGTGTCCGTGGCTGCCAGCGTTACCGGATCACTTCCCTCGCGCTCGAATATGTGCACCGCCAGCGTGTTGCCACTGCCGCTGGTGGAAACGCGCGCGTCAGTACGCAGGTTCTCGTCCACGCTGCTGCTCTGCACAACGCTGCCGGCATCGAACCGAGGCCGCGCCTTCGCAACCTCCTCCGACCAGCCAACCGCACCAGCGACAAATTCGTCGCCTGCCGGAGCCGCACCGGAAGGTGCGGTCGGCGCCGCCCCGTTGCCTGCCACCCTCTGGTCTGCCATCACGGCGGTGCAGCCCGTGAGCGCGGCCACGAACGACGCACAGAGCATGCCACAAAGCACCCCACCGGAATACCGCTTTCGCATTGCCATCAACCTACCTTTCGCCACCGGGTGCTCGCCTACCAACGGCATTTGGCTTCTCCAACCGGATCGATTTCGCGGAAGAACAACCAGCGTGTAGCAAATGGCCACGCCGCATAGTGAGACTGGCGCAGGTCCTCATAGAACGTCGGTTCGCCGTTTTCCAGCAGAAATGCCATCAGCGGCTGGTCATGGTCACGCATGGTGCGCCTGACCTGATAGCCAATCTCGGAGCGCGTTACCAATTCGCCAATGGGAGAGTGCCTGAAGTTGCGCGCCAGTCGTTGCTCCATGTCGATTACCTGCACCAGATCGCGTTGCAGTCCAAACAGATCGGTCGCATCAGGGTGAACAAGCAGGTGGTTTTCGTATGCCGGCGCCGTCACCAGGTTGCTGAACATGGTGAGGCTTCCGTAGCTGGACAGACCGATATACGGGAATGCTCCCCAAACGAAAATGAGAGCCGGTAAAACGCCGTTCTGCATACGGTACATGAACCGGCCGCGGTTTACCGGCACCACCGGTTCGGCATTGTCCACGACCGTGGACCGATGCTGCCGCAGAGTAACAATGATGACCGCTACTGCCGCGATTACCGCCAGGTCGTACGCAACTCCCTGGACTGTACGGATGGCGCCAATCCCGCTTGACCACTGCTCAATCATGTAAAACGAAACGATGGCTATGCCTACCGCGCCAACCCGATAACCGGACAACACTCGCTTCACGCTCGTCGAATCCGCAACCACAGCCGGCAAAAACAGGAACATGAGGCTGTGCATCATGCTCGAGAAATCGACAAACCCGGATAGCGACACGTACAGATGAAGCGGAATCGCGGTGCACAGGCCGGCTAACCGGGTGCGCCGGTGGAGCAGCAGTACGAAGGTCAGCAGCTCCGTGGCCACAACAATCCACGGTGACCACTCGTACACGATGCGGGGAAGTACATCCTGAATCGAGCCCGTGTAGTCGAACGCCGATCGGAACAGCTTTGCGTGGTACCAGTTGGCGCAGCTGGAAGCGGGGTCCAGGAAGCCGGTGTTGAGCTTGTGAAATCCCACGTAGAAATAGACGACTATGGCGACGCCGCGCAATGCCGATGCGATGTGTGGAAAAGGGATTGAACGGCGCCGGAGCAACGCCGCGCCGACCATCACAATGAGGTACAGAGCAACGAACATCTGCAGCGCCGCGTGATTGGCAATCCTGGGATAGTCAACAAGAGTGGTCGTAAGGACGAGTACCTGCGCAATGATGAGCGGTTCGATACGGCGTGGCCTGGCGGCCGACCAAACGACCAGGAACAGCACTGCGACCGTAACGTCCGGTTCGCGCCAGCGCTTCCCATAGTGCAACAACAAGGAACACAGGTAGAGCTGCGCAAAGATACCGAACCACGCGGGCGGGGCACTGCATAGCGTGGTCCATCTCGATTTCAGTTCAGCTACAGCGGCGCGCACGGCATAACCTGCCAGCGATGCTATCATGCACCAAAGCAGCCGTCAAACTACGCGCAAAACGGATCCAACAGACGGACTCCACGAGTGGAACAGAGCGAAATTGTTGATGAAACTAAATTACCATAATCGCACTATGGGGAATTAAGTCATGCTAATTTATGAGCTAAATGAAGGTTAACGAGGAGCCAACTGAGCCCTATACGAACAGGTGTTTGACGATAACGTCGCCGACCAGGTAGCCGACCGCGGCGACGCCGAGCCCAACCAGGAACATGTCCATGCCGCTGCGCAGCATGCCGCGTCCGGTGAGCACACTGCGCGCCGCCCCGACAGCAAAGTGGGACCCCATGGCAACGGCGAACGATGTCCACACGGCGACTCGAGAGGGCAGGATCAGGAACGGCAACACCGGTACGAGAGCGCCGATGGCGGTCGCCGCCCCGGTGATCCATCCCTCTCGAATGGGAGAAATGCGCTGCTCGGCAATACCGAGTTCCTCCCGGGTCATCACCTCGAGCGCCTGGTCCGGGGACTTCATGAGTTCGCGGGCGAGATCGCGCGCCGGCTGTTGCGCCATGCCCTTGGTCTGGTACAGGAGTGCAAGCTCCTGCTCCTCCAGATCGGGCATGAATCGCAATTCCTCCCGTTCCATCGCTATCTCGTGTTCATAGACCTCGCGCTCGCTCTTCGCAGCCAGGTAGCCGGAGGCGCCCATCGACAGCGCGTCGGCCACGATGCCGGCCACGCCGGTCACGATTATCACATTCACATCGACCTGGGCGCCAACGACGCCGGCAACCAGGCCGAAGTTGGCGGTCAGGCCGTCGTTGAACCCGTACACCACGTTGCGCAGCAGGCCGCCGGTCCGGGTGCGATGCCACGGTTCGCCGATGCTGCCGGCCATCTGCGCCAGCGTCTCGGCATGGTGCGCGGACTCGGTTGCGAGCCGCTGCAGGGCATCGGCGGTGGAGCCGGGGCGAGCCTGGCGGTACAGCGACAGGTATCCTCTGACCTCCGCGGCCTCCTCCCGAACCAGAACCGAGTGCAGCACGCGCGCTCCGAAGATCCTGGCGATCCCGGCGAGTACTCGGGCACGAAGGGAGGGACGGCGCGCGCCGGCGGCGATGGCATGTTCGGCGAAGATCTGTTCCCAGATGGCAATATGCTGCCGTTCGACGTCGGCGAACTTCCGGTAGAGCGAACGTTTCTCCCGGTCTGGCGAGGATTCGGCGAGTCTCCGGTAGAGATGCTGCGCATCGATTTCATCCTGCCAATGCTGGCGCCATATCCTGGTTGTTCGATCGATGGGAGCACGGTATTCCGGTTCTTTCGATGGTGGTGTGGACACTACAATTCGTTTCCTGCTGGGGTGCACGGCGAGCCGCCGCCACGGACCGGCCGTGCCAGGGCGTGCCAGGGCCCCGGTGTTGACGCGGTCAGGTGCGCACAGCACATTGATTGTACCATGCCGCCGGTGTTGCCACGCGCTGGCCGGGTGGAGGAGCGAGCATGTTGAATCGAGATCTCAGTCTGAGCCCGATCCTGGCGATCCGCCAGAACCGGATCCTGCGCAATGTATACCTGTGGATGACCGGCGGGCTGGCGTTTACGGCCGTGATCGCGCTCGGGGTGTCCAGCAATCCGACTCTGATGCGCGGCCTGCTGAGCAACCCGATCCTGTTCTACGGCCTGGTGATCGGCGAACTCCTGCTGGTCATGTTCATCGCCGCCCGCATCACGCGCCTGTCGCCCACGGCCGCCACCGGCAGCTTCGTGCTGTACGCGGGCCTGAACGGCGTTACCCTGTCGGTGCTGTTCCTGCTCTTCACCGAGCAAAGCATTGCAACCGCGTTCCTGGTGGCCGCCGGCACCTTTGCCGGCACGAGCGTATGGGGGTTTACTACCAAGCGCGACCTGACCACGGTCGGCCACTACGCCGGCATGGCGGTGTGGGGCATCCTGCTGGCGCTGGTCGTGAACATGTTCCTGCGCAGCCCGGCCCTGGACTACCTGGTGTCGCTCATCGGCGTGGGCGTATTCGTGGCCCTCACCGCCTATGACACGCAAACCATCAAGCGCTGGAACGAGGACGCCGGGGCCGACATGGGCGAAGACGATTTCGTGCGCCTGTCGATCCTCGGCGCCCTGAAGCTGTACATCGACTTCATCAATATCTTCCTGTTCCTGGTGAGGTTGTTCGGCTCGCGTGAATAACGCCGGTCAGGCGCCGGGGTGGGCGGCGAGCAGGCGCTTCAGGAGCTGCCACTCGCCGGGGCTGGCGATGCCGGGCAGCACGTTCGGCCCCGCGTGATCGGGATTCAACAGCACTCCGGCGTCCAGGAAAGCGGCGTGCACGGCGGCGTGCCGGCCGCGCGGATAGTCGCCGGTCACGTAGATGCCGTTGCGCCGCCACGCGCCTTGTTCTGGCGGCCACTGCGCCGCCGCCGCCAGCCGTTGCGGCGCGGCGCGCGCCAGGCGCCCCAGTGCCGCCGCGGCGCCGCTCAGCAACAGCGGAGAGACGTTCCCGGCCGCGTGACAGTCGGCGCCGGCTTCGCCCGGCTCGCGGGTGCTGACCGTTACCGGGCCGGCTCCGATTCGGAACGGCAACCGGTGCAGCAGCGCCGCCGGACCACTTTCCAGCCAGCCGCCGCCGAACGGCTGCTGTTCGCACAGCGGCCGCCACCACGCCACCGCGGCCTCCTGCCAGTGACAGTCGCACAGCGGGTCGGCCACCTCCCCGCGGGGCGCCGGCAGCCCCTTCACCCGAGCGCCGTCGTCCCACCGCGCGCCCCCCCCCCCCCCCCCGCGCCCTCCTGCCAGTGACAGTCGCACAGCGGGTCGGCCACCTCCCGGAGGGTCGCCGGCAGCCCATTCACCCGCCCGCGCAGCAGCCGCCAGGCGTCGTCGGCGCTGGCCGCGATGCCGAACCAGGTGTGCCCCGGCAGCAAGCGGCGCAGTATGCGGATCAGCCGCGCGCCGTGCACGCTCGGCAGGTTGCCGGTCAGACCTCGCCCAAGCACGTTCTTCAGTTCCCGCCCCAACAGCGCCGGGCGGTGGCCGAGCAGGGCGGCGCCGCCGTCCAGGTAGAGATCCAGGAGGCGGCGGCCATCGGCCGTGTAGAGGTGAAAGTCGCGCGCCCGGCGGATCACCGGCAGCGCCGCGCCGCTCTCGATGCCGCCCATCACTCGTCGCCGGCGATCCGGTCGAGGTCGGCGTAGGCGGCGAAAAAGGTGGCGCTACGCCCCGACTGGAAGCGTACCCGCAGCATCGCCTCGCCCTCCTTCATCCAGCGCCGCTCCACCACCCCGATGCCGTAGTCGACGTGGGACACGCCGTGCCCCTCGCGCAGCGCATCCGGCTCCTCGGCGCCGTCGGTGCCGGCAACCCGCACCAGCTCCGGGGGTATCTCGGCAAGGAAGCGGCTCGCCTCGCGCTCGCGGGCGAAACCGAATGCCATGCGACGCCGGCAGGGGGGCGGGGGGGGGGGGGGAGCACCCCCCCGCCGCCGGCAGGCGGTCAGGTGGAGGGCGAACCGCGCCCGCGTCACGGCGACGTAAAACAGGCGGCGCTCCTCCTCCTCCTCTTCCTCCGGCACAGCCAGGCGCGGCGCGGCCGGCTCGCCGGCCGGAAAGATGCCCTCCTCCAGCCCGGTCACGATGACCTGATCGAACTCCAGGCCCTTGGTGTTGTGCGCGGTGATCAGCGTAACCGGCGGACCGGCCGTTTCGGACACTGCATCGTCCTGATCGTCCGGTTCCTCCTCGCCCACGCCGGCCAGGCGGGCGGTTTCCAGAAACTCGCTCAACCCGGCGAGTCCGCTGCCGTAGGGCGCGGTGGCGTTGACCAGCTCGTCCAGGTTGAGGGCGCGCCCGGTGCGCTCCGCCTGGTCCTGCGCCAGCACGCTCGCGTATAGGCCGGAGCGCTCCAGCACCGCCCGCACCAGGTTGGTGACGGTGCCAGCCTTGAGCACCTGGTGCTCAAGCATTTGGCGCAACTCGGTCAGCAACTCTGCGAACCCGGCGAGCGCCGCGCGCGCGGCTCCGCGCCGGGCGCCGGCCAACGCGGCGGCGGCGGCAACCAGGTCGCCGCCATCCGCGCGTGCGCGCGCCGCCACGCGGGCGGCCGTCTTCGGGCCGATGCCGCGCCGCGGCTTGCTCGCCGCACGCCGGAAGGCGACCTCGTCACGCGGATTGTACAGCAGCGTGAGGTAGGCCAGGGCATCCTTGATCTCCTCGCGCTCGTAGAACCGCACCGTGCCCACCACGCGGTAAGGGATGCGCAACGTCTGGAACAGCGTCTCGAAGGTGCGCGACTGGAAGTTCATGCGGTACAGAATGGCGCTGGAGCCGCGGCTCCGGCGCACCAGGTCGGCGCAGTAGCGCGCTTCCTCCTCGGCGTCGCCAAGATAGGACACCGTGGGCAGCTCGCCCTGGTCCTGGTCGGTCCACAGCGTCTTGCCCATGCGCCGCCGATTGTGGCTCACCACCGCGGAGGCGAGATCGAGAATCGCCCCGGTGGAGCGGTAGTTCTGCTCCAGGCGCACCACCTCGGTGCCGGCGAACCGCTTGGGAAAGGTGAGGAAGCCGTCCACGTCGGCGCCGCGGAAGCGGTAGATCGACTGATCGTCGTCGCCTACCACGCACAGGTATCCGCGCGGCCGGTGCAGGACGCGCAGCAGCTCGAACTGGGCGTGGTTGGCGTCCTGGAATTCGTCGACGAGGATCACGCGAAACCGTTCCTGCACGGCCTTGCGCACCTCGGCATCGCGGCGCAGCAGGGCGGCCGGCAGCAGGATGAGGTCGCCGAAGTCGACGCCGTTGAGTGCGGCGAGACGGCGTTGGTAGCGGGCGTAGAGCCGTTCCATCGGTAACGGCGTTCGGCGCATCACGGACAGGTCGCCGTCCGGCGCGATGGCGCGGTTCTTGGCCGTGGCGATCCAGGCCGCCATCTCGCGGATGTCGCCGGCGACGTACTCGTCGGCATCGTCGGCGGCCACCTGCGACAGGATCTGGCGGACATCGGCGTCGTCGAAAATCGACAATCGCGCGGGATCGAAGCCCAGGCGCTCGCCATGCACGCGCAACAGCCACGACCCGAATGCGTGAAAGGTGCGTACCATCACCCGGTTGCCGGCGTCGCCGCGCCCGCACTCGGCAACCAGCCGGCGCACCCGCGTGCGCATCTCGCCGGCCGCCTTGTTGGTGAACGTGACTGCCAGGATATGGGTGGCCGACACCGCGCCGGTAGAGATCAGGTGCGCCACCTTGGTGGTGATTACGCGCGTCTTCCCCGATCCCGCCCCGGCCAGGATCAGCAGCGGCGCACCATGGTGCAGCACCGCTTCCCGCTGGCGCTCGTTCAACCCGGACAGATCGACCGGGCGCCGGTCCGAGCCGCCGGCGTCCACCACGCTCATCGCCCCAAACCGCCTAGTCCTCCGAATCGAACAGGAAGTCGCGATACACGTTGGCCGAGGCCGGCGAAATGTACACGAAGCGCTGCTCGGGGATTTCCTGGTTGGTGCGCACGCCGAGGAAGTCGAACCGGTGTTCTTCAAGGCCGACGGTGATGCCGGTAATGCGCCGGATCAGGTTGCCCGCGGACACCGCGATCTCGAGCTGCCGGAATCCCTCGGTTGCGGACCTGCTGTTCAGGTTCAGCTTGACCACCATCTCGCTCGATCCCTCGTCCAGGGGCACCGGATCGGGACCCTCCACGTAGGCGATGGAGTAGTTGTTGCGCAGGTAGTCGAGACCCTGGCGGCTGGCCAGTGAGACTCCGCCATCGTCGCCGCGGTCGCTCAGTTTCTGTTCGAAGATCACGTCCAGCGCCGGGTAGTAGATGGTGAGCACCGAGCCATCGCTGACAATTACCTGCCCGGCCGGGTCGGTAAAGTCGATGCGCAGCAGGTTGGGCCGCTTGTAGGAGAGCCGCCCGGTCATGGTGCCGGAGCGCTGGGTGATGCGGATGTCGGCCTCGTAGTCGTCGATGCCGCGGTAGGTAGCGGCAACCTGGGAAAAAAAACTCTCGGCGGTGATAACCGGCTGTGCGGCCGCGACCGCGCCGGCCAGAATCCCGATCACCAGCGCGGGCCAGAGACAACGCGGAAGGAACAACCGCTGCCGACGTGCGGCCCGCCGCCGGCTACCCGCCGGGTGTCGCCGGTTCGCGGCTAACGCCCCCACCTGACGATTGTCCACCCGGCCATCATCCTGTTAGTCGTCGTCCACACTGTTCAACTCGCGGATGCGGTCGCGAAGCTGCGCGGCGCGCTCGTATTCCTCGTTGTTGACCGCGTCGCGCAACTCGCGGCGCAGCCGGTCAACCGGAGCGTGCACCTTGTTCGCCTTGATCTCGCGCAGGGCGGCGCGCAGGTACTGCAGCGAGCGCACCCGCTCAAAGTGGAACGTGGGCGTATCGACCTCCTGGAGGTTCTGAACGTGCTCGATGGCGCGCTCGACGACCGCGCAGGCATCCGGCTTGTGGCCCTCGCCGAGCAGCACCATGGCGCGGGCGGTGGCGTTCATGCGCAGGATATAGGGCCGGTACTGGAGGATGTCGTTCTTGTCGTCCTTGTGGCCGAACCGCTCGACCAGTTCGCAGATCTTCAGATTGTGATTGGTATCCATGGCGGTACGCTCGTAGTCGCCGATCTGAAACAGGATGTAGTAGCGGTAGTAGTAGAGGACGCCCTCGTTGTGCAGCAGGGCGAAGTCGTCGCGCCCGATCCGGAATCCGGAGTCGTCGCCGTGGCGGCCGCGAAACGCGGACACGCGGTCGCGCATCTCGTGGAGCACGCTCTCCTTGCCGAACGGGTTGCCACCGTCGGGGCGGCCCTCAAGCTCGTACTGCTCGATGCCGAGCGGTTGGCGCACCTGCAACACGTCGCGGCCGTCACGCGCGGCCACCACCCGATACTGGTCGTCGGGGTCGAACTCCCACTCATGGAGAATGTCTGTGATATCGATACTCATCTGCTCACCAGGCCGGTGCGCTGGACCCCAATATAGTTGCTCGGCGGGCTGCGAACAAGGTTCCGTCGCCGCCGTATGGGGGCTCGCGTCACCGCGCGCGGGAGGCGCCCGGTCAGGGGTTCGGGCGGCGCAGCACGGCGGCCGGATTGACCGCGGCGCCGACCTCGCCGGTGGTCAGGAAACGCCCAATCTGGTTGGCGATCATGATCGCCACGTTGAGCTGCGCTTCCCAGGACAGGGCGCCGATATGCGGGGTAGCCACCACCCGCGGATGGCGGGCGATCGCCAGGCCGAGCGGCGGTTCGGCGGTGAACACGTCGAGCGCGGCGCCGGCCACCTGGCCTTCGTCGAGCGCGGCCAGCAGCGCCTGCTCGTCGATCACGCCGCCGCGGGAACAGTTGAGCAAATAGACACCGCGCTTCATGCGCGCGATCTCGGGCGCGCCGATCAGCCCGCGCGAGGTCGAGGTTAGCGGCGTGTGCACGGTAATGAAGTCGGACAGCGCGAGCACCGCGTCGAGCGCAACCAGGGACACGCGGTGCTCGACCGCGAGATCCGGGGCTACGTAGGGATCGTGCGCCACCACGTGCATGCCGAGGGCGGCGGCGGAGCGGGCCACCAAGCGTCCCACGTTGCCGATGCCGACGATGCCGAGGGTCTTGCCGAGCAGCTGCGTGCCGCGGAACCGGGATCGCTCCCAGCGCCCCGCCTTGACCGACGCGTCGGCCGCCGCGACATGGCGCGCGACGGCGAACAGCAAACCCACGGTCAGCTCGGCCGCGGCCTGGGCGTTGGCGCCGGGGGTGTTCATTACCAGCACGCCCCGCTCGGTGGCCGCCGCCACGTCGATGTTGTCCACTCCGGCGCCGGCGCGGCCGATCACCCGCAGTTCGGTGCCGGCTTCGACCACCACCCGGCTCACCTCGGTCTGCGAGCGTACCAGCAGGCCGGCGCAGGAGGCGACGGCGCGGCGCAACTCGTCGGCGGTGAGGTTGTAGCGCTCCACAACTTCGATCGCCGGGTAGCTGCGCAACTCCTGCACACCCTGCGCGGCAATTGGCTCGGTCATCAGCACACGTTGCATGTCCCATGCAAGTATCGCGATTGGCGCCTTTAATCAAGCGCCGGTACGGCGGACGCGGCGGGCGGCGTACTGCCGCCGGCACCGCCGGCACCGGGAGCGGTTGCCGCACGTCGGTGGCGGCGGATAAGGTTGTGCCCGTGTCGGACCCGGGAAGTGCGGAAAGCCGCGGCGATGTCTGTGCCGCGGTTTCATGGTATTCGGTAGCGGGGCGGGACCGTGGCTGATGACGTGTGGGTCATCTCGCTCGGTGGGTCGCTGGTCGCACCCGCCGAGGTCGACACCCGGTTCGTGGCTCAGTTCTGTGCGCTGGTGACGGAGCAGGTGGCCGGGCACCCGGAGCGGAAGTTCGTGGTGGTGTGCGGCGGTGGCGATCCGGCGCGTCGCTACCAGGCGGCTTATCGCGCGGTGGCGGAGCGGCCGAGCGAGGCGGCCGAGGACTGGGTGGGCATCGCGGCCACCCGTCTCAACGCCGAGCTGATCAAGCAGTTGTTCGCCGGGTTGGCGCCCGGGGAGGTGGTGACCGACCCGACCACGGTCACCGGCATGGACGCGCCGGTCCTGGTCGCCGCCGGTTGGAAACCGGGGTTCTCGCACGACTACGACGCGGCGATCATTGCCGAGCGCCTGTCCGCCGCGCACATCGTCAAGCTGTCGAGCGTCGGGATGATCTACAGTGCCGACCCGCGCACCGATCCCGCCGCCGAGGCGTACGATCGGATGTCGTGGACGGCGCTGCGGCGCCTGGCCGGCGACCGCTGGAGCCCCGGCCACCACGCCCCGTTCGACCCGATCGCCACCGCGCACTGCGCCGCACTCGGCATCACGCTGGTCGTTACCGGCGGCGACCTCGCCAACCTGCGCCGGGTGATCGACGGCGAGTCATTTTCCGGCACCACGGTTGCCCCGGATCACTCGCCACCGGGGGCACGCGCGGCACCTGCCCGGAATTGACAGGCGGCGCCGCCAGGCCATAGGTTTGCGCCACTCCACGCACGCCGGCGTGATGAAATTGGTAGACATGCCAGACTCAAAATCTGGTGGTGGCAACACCGTCTCGGTTCGAGTCCGAGCGCCGGCATTACATCCGCTGCAGCGGCTCGATTCCCAGGATTCGGAGACAGTTCGCCAGAACCTGGCGGGTTGCCACCGCCAGCAACAGCCGTGCCTCAAGCAACGGCGAAGCTTCCTGCAGGATCGGGCAGGCGTGGTAGAAGGAGGAGAACTGCCGCGCGACCGCAAAGGCGTAGCCGGCAATGACGTGCGGGCTGCGCACGCGTAGCGCGCGGGCCACCTGGTCCGGCATCTCGTCGAGCAGCTTGATCAGCTCGGCCTCCTGCCCGGCCTTGAGCGTGGTATAGTCGGCTCCGGGCGGCAACTCCCTGCCGTACCGGCGCAGGATGGAGCAGATGCGGGCGTGGCTGTATAACAGGTAGGGCCCGCTCTCGCCCTCGAACGACATCGCCTGGTCCCAGTTGAATACCACCTGCTTGTCGTTGGCCACGCGCAGGAACGAGTACTTGAGTGCGCTGTAGGCCACCGCCTTGGCAACTGCCGGATCGGCGTCATGGCCGCGCGCCTGTAATTCCGCCGCCGCCTTGCGCTTGGCTTCGGCGGCGAAGTCCTCCAGCAGCACCAGGTTGCCCTGCCGGCTCGACATCGATCCTTCGCCGAGCAGCACGAAGCTGTAGTGCACGGCGGCCGGCGCGTCGGTCCCGAGCAACGACAGAGCGGCCTGCAACTGGCGGTGGTACAGCTTCTGGTCCTCGCCGAGCACCACCAGGTTGAGGTCGCCGGCGGCCACCACCTTGTCGATGGTGTACGCCATGTCGCGCAGCACGTAGAGCGAGGTCTTGTTGCCGCGGGTAATCACCAGCACCGGGTTGCGCGACGGCAGGTCGAATCCCTCCAGGTTCAGCACCAGGCGGCCATGTTCGTCCTCGAACAGGCGCCCGGTCGCTCGCAGCTGTTCCACCAGCTCCCGCGATCGCTCCGGCGTCAGGTAGTCCGATTCGTAGTCGAAGCGGTCGTAGCGGACGTCGGCATCGGCAAACACCTCGCGCATGCCGCGCACCGAAATCTCCACCACGTGCCGGAACGCGGCCCGGGTGTCGTCATCGCCGCTCTCCAGGCGCTCCAGGAGCTGCGTCACCTGTTCTGCCAACTTCGGGTCCGCCTCCAGCTGCCGATTGACGTCGACGTAGATCTGCAGCAGCTCGTTGAACCCCGGGTCGCGGTCGCCGACGCCGAGCACCAGCAGGGCAATCTGGCGTCCCACGTCGTTCACGAAGAAGCGCACCTCGAGGCGGTAGCCTTCGAAGCGCAGCAGGCGCACCAGGGTGTCGCCAATCCAGGCGTTGCGCGCCCGCCCAAGGTGCGGCGACGCGTTCGGGTTGATGCTGGTGTGCTCCACCAGTGCGTGCTTGCCCGCGCCGCTGGCGCGCGAACCGTAGCGGTCGCCGGCGGTCAGCACCGCGTCGATCACCCGCGCCGCCAGGTCGCCCCTGGTCAGAAACAGGTTCAGGTAGGGGCCGCGCACTTCCACGCGATCGATGCCCAGCGCCGCCAGGTCGCGTTGGCCCAGGCTTTCACCGAGCTGTTGCGCCAGAGCGACCGGGGCGACTCCGAGACCCTTCGCCATTCGGAAGCAGGGCACGGAGTAGTCGCCCATGGCGCTGTCCGGCGGGGTGGACAGCGGCACGTCGACCTCCTGTCGCAGCGCCTCGCGGACGATACCTGCTATCGTGTCGGTCATATCTGCCACGCTGGCGCGCACCTTACCTGATCGCCGCCGTCATCACAACAACCCGCGCCTTGCGTAGTGATATAATAGTCGCAGGCGAAAAGGAGTACGATGAGCGCGTTCAGGGTGAGTGTCGTGGCAGTAAATCCGAAGAACGAGGATGTCGTAACCGAGCCGATCAGTGCGCTGGTCGATACCGGTTCGGAGTTGACTTGGCTTCCGCGCGGCGAGCTGACCGCCGCCGGCATCACCCCGCGGCGCACGCGGACATTCATCACCGCCTCTGGCGAACGGCTGCAGCGCGAGGTCGGGTACGCCATCGTGCGTGCCGAAGGATACGAAACAACCGACGAGGTGGTGTTCGGGGAGAAGGGCGACCAGTTGCTGCTCGGCGTGCGCACGCTGGAGGGCTTTGCGGTCACGGTCGATCCCATCGGCCATCGGCTGGTAGCGCAGGCCACCCTTGCTTGCGGCGCCGCTCGCCAACCTGAGCCAACCGGAACCGGCCCGTAGCGCGCAGCCCGCTACGCGGCGGGTTGCGCGGTGGGCGGGAGAGGCGGCATCATGGCGGCCATGGCACACGGAACGGGCAGACTGGCAGGGAAGGTGGCGATCGTGACCGGCGGCACCAGCGGCATGGGGGAAGCGACCGTCGAACGGTACGTGGCCGAGGGGGCGCGGGTGATGATCGCCGGGCGGCGCGAGGACGCCGGCAACGCGATTGTGGAACGGCTCGGCGCGAACGCCGCCTTCACGCGCACCGACGTGACCCGGGAGGCGGAGGTGGAGCGGTTGGTGGCGGCCACCGTGGAGCGCTGGGGACGGGTCGACATCCTGTTCAACAACGCCGGCGCCGGCCACCCTTACCGGCTGGTTGAGGAGTTCGACGCCGACGAGTTCCTGGCCGACGTGTGGACCCTGGTCGGCTCCTGCTTCCTGACGGTCAAGTACGTGGGGCCAATCATGAAGCGGCAGGGCACGGGCAGCATCATCAACAACGGCAGCACGGCGGGGGTGATTACCGACGGCTCGTCGGCCAACTACTCGGCGTGCAAGGCGGGAATGATCCAGGTGACCAAGGTGTGGGCCACCGAGTTGATCTCGCACGGTGTGCGCGTGAACTGCATCTCACCGGGTGCGATCACGACGCCGATCTTCTGGGGCGGTGCCGGTACCCAGACCGCGGAGGAGAACCGTGCCCGGATGGAGCGGCTGGACCGCTGGTGGGTCGAGAATCGGCCGCAGAACCGGCCCGGCCAACCCGACGACATTGCGCACGCCGCGGTATTCCTCGGCAGCGACGAGAGCTCCCACGTCAGCGGCCACAACCTGATGGTCGACGTCGGCGCCACGGTGACGCGGGGGGCGTTCGACGAACTCCGTGCAATGCAGGCCGAACGCTCACGATCCATCGCCGACGACTGACCGGCCGGTGGCGCCGGCGAACGGTGGTTCAGGCGTCGTCGTCGAAGCGGCGGAAGGCGAGCACGGCGTTGTGGCCGCCGAATCCGAACGAGTTGGAGATGGCGGCGCGGATCGGACCCGGCTGGCCGGCATTGGCGACGTAGTCGAGGTCGCAGCCGGGGTCGGGCTCCTCCTGGTTGATGGTGGGCGGGAAGTACTGCTCGTGCAGGGCCAGGGCAGTGGTGATCGCCTCGATCGCCCCGGCGGCGCCGAGCAGGTGGCCGACCATCGACTTGGTGGAGGAGACCTTGAGTTCGGCGGCGTGGTCGCCGAACACTTCCTTGATCGCCGTAGTCTCGGTGACGTCGTTGAGTTGCGTGGAAGTGCCATGCGCGTTCACGTAGTCGACCTCGCCGGGCTGCAGGCCGGCGGTGGTAAGCGCCATGCGCATGGCATTGATGGCGCCACGGCCCTGCGGATGCGGGGCGGTCAGGTGGTTGGCGTCGCAGGTGGCGCCGTAGCCCGCCAACTCCGCGTAGATGCGCGCGCCCCGCTGCTTGGCATGCTCCAGTTCCTCCAGCACCAGCACCCCGGAACCCTCGCCGATCACGAATCCGTCGCGGCGGCCGTCGAACGGCCGGCTGGCCTGTTGCGGCGCGTCGTTGTAACGGGTGCTGACCGCCTTCAGAGCGCTGAAGCCGGCTACCGACAACGGGGTGACCGGCGCCTCGGTACCGCCGCCCAGGATCACGTCGGTGGTGCCGTCCTTGATCCAGCGGTACGCCTCGCCGATGGCGTCGTTGGCGGACGCGCAGGCCGACACCACGGTGTACGAGGGACCGCGTGCGTTGATACGGATGGCGATATGCCCGGCCGCGATGTTGCTGATCATCTTCGGCACCAGCAGCGGGTGCACTCCCCGGGGACCGCGCTTGAACAGGTGCGCGAATTCCGCCTCCAGGGTGTCCAGCCCACCGAAGCCGACGCCCAACAGCACTCCGGTGCGGTCCGGGTCGAGCCGTTCGGGGGGCAGGCCGGCGTCATCAAGCGCCTGCACGGCGGCCACGATGGCGTAGCGCGAAAAAATGTCCATGCGCCGCGCGTCACGCGACTCCAGCACGTCGCGATCGCTGAAATCGGGAATCTCGCCCGCTATCCGGGCGCCGAACTCACTCGCATCGAAACGGGTGATGGGACCGATACCCGATTCGCCCGCCTTCGCCCGCTGCCAGAAGGCAGCCGTGTCGGTTCCCAGCGGATTGACCGTGCCGAGACCGGTTATAACCACGCGCCTGCTCATTGCTCCTCCTCGTGCCTGTGCCTTCAGATCGCCAGTCCGCCGTCCACCTGGATCACCTGACCGGTGATGTAGGAGGAACGGTCGCCGGCGAGGAAGCCGATCAGCTCGGCCACGTCGGCAACGGTGCCGGTGCGCTTCAACGGTATCATGTCGATTACCGCCTGCCGTATCGCCTCGTTCATGGAGCGGGTCATGTCGGTATCGATGTACCCCGGAGCCACCACGTTGACACGCACGCCGCGCCCGGCCACCTCCTTGGCGAGGCTCTTGGAGAACCCGATGATGCCCGCCTTGGATGCGGCGTAGTTGGTCTGGCCCGGGTTGCCGCGCAGGCCGGTCACCGACGACACGTTGATGATCGAGCCCCCGCGCGCGCGCACCATGGCGCGCACCGCCTGGCGGCAGACCACGAAGGTAGCGGTCAGGTTGGCGGTCAGCACCGCGTCCCAGTCCGCCCGCTTCATGCGCATCACCAGCCCGTCGCGGGTAATGCCGGCGTTGTTCACCAGCACGTCGATGCGGCCCTGCTCCTCGAGCACCGCGTCGACCGCGGCCGCCGCGGCATCCTCGTCGGTAATGTCGGTCTGACGCCAATGCACGGCGGCGCCGGCGTCGGCGGCGCGCCGCTCCCACTCCGCCTGCTTATCGGCGGGCGACCGCGACAGGTAATGGACGGTCGCCGCGCCGCGCAGCAGCGTCTCCACCACCGCCGCGCCGATGCCGCGCGAGCCGCCGGTGACCAGGGCAACCTTGCCGCTCAATTCCGCTCCCATTGCCTACTCCGCCGCTGCCGCGGCTTCGACCTGCTCCATGGTCCCCACCGGCGTGCACTGCACGCCGGTGTCGAAACCGCGCATCAGCCCGGTCAGCACCTTGCCCGGTCCGGTCTCCAGGAAACGCTCGAAGCCGTCCTCGACCAGATTGTGGATCTCCGTAACCCACTGCACGCTGGACACGATCTGCTCGACACACAGCCGCTTTGCCTCGGCGCCGCTGGCGATACGCCCTCCGGTGACGTTGGCGTATACCGGATGCGCCGGATCGTGGAACGTGAACCCGGCCACCACTTCGGCGAACCGCACCCGGGCGGACTCAATGAGCGGCGAGTGAAACGGACCGGACACCTTCAGCGCCACGAAGCGCCGCGCGCCCGCCGCCGTGCATGCCTGCTCGGCGGCTGCGAGCCCCTCGGCGGTGCCGGCGAGCACCACCTGTGCCGGGCTGGAGAAGTTGGCGGCCCAGGCGCCGTCCACACCAGCGAGCACCGCGGTCACGCGTTCCGGAGGCAGGCCGATCACCGCCGCCATGCCGGCCGGGCCGCCGTCCGTATCGGCACCGCGGCTGGCCGCTTCCATCGCCTCGCCGCGCGCCTGCACAATGCGGAACAGGTCGCCGTCGGCGATCACCCCGGCGGCTGCCAGGGCGGCGTACTCACCGACCGAAAAGCCGGCGTAGCCATGCGCCTCGACGCCGCGCTCGGCAAGCGCTCTTGCCACCGCCAAGTTGACCAGGGTCACGGCGATCTGCGTGCGGTTGGTGGCTTGCAGATCCTCGGCGCTGCCGCGGAACAGCAACGCCTCCAGATCCAGGCCAGTGGCGTCGGACGCCTGGCCGAACAACTCGCGGACGGTCGCGCTGGCTGCGAACAAATCCTTGCCCATGCCGGGATACTGCGCGCCCTGTCCGGGGAACAAAAAACAGGTCTTCATGGTTCAGGGAGACGGCTCCGGAGCAGGGCCGTTAATCGGTTCCGGCCCCGCCCACGCGCCGCGCGCAAAGTACCACGGCCGGCCCGCCGCGTCAAACCGCGAGCGGGCGCCGCGGCCAGTTCAGGAATCCCGGCCGGTCCTGCCCGACCACGCCGATCAGGCCAAGTCGTAGCGGTCGAGGCTCATCACCTTGTTCCAGGCGGCCACGAAGTCGCCCACGAACGCCGCCTGTCCGTCTCCGCAGCCGTAGACCTCCGCGACGGCGCGCAGCTCGGAGTTGGAACCGAACACCAGGTCCACCTCGGTGGCGGTCCACTTGAGGTCGCCGGTGCCCGCCGCGCGGCCTTCGAACACGCCGCCGGCGGCCGCCTGCCACTCGGTGCTCATGTCAAGCAGATTCACGAAGAAGTCGTTGCTCAACGCGCCCGGGCGGTCCGTGAACACGCCGTGTGCGGACTGTCCCGTATTGGCGTTCAGGACGCGCAGGCCGCCGACCAGCGCCGTCATCTCCGGCGCGCTCAGCGTGAGCAGGCATGCCCGCTCCACGAGTTGCTCCGCCGGCGAGGCGCCGTTGCCGGCCTTGACGTAGTTGCGGAAGCCGTCCGCGGCCGGTTCGAGTACGGCGAACGATTCCGCGTCCGTCCACTCCTGCGACGCGTCGGTGCGCCCCGCGGCAAAGGGAACCTGCACGTCGTGGCCGGCTGCGCCCGCCGCCTGCTCCACGCCCGCGCATCCGGCGAGCACAATCAGGTCGGCCAGCGAGACCCGCTTGCCACCGCGCTGCGCGTTGTTGAACTCCGCCTGGATGCCCTCCAGCGTCTGCAGCACCTTGGCCAACTGTGCCGGGTCGTTCACTTCCCAGTCCCGCTGCGGCGCAAGGCGGACGCGGGCGCCGTTCGCGCCACCGCGCTTGTCGGTGCCGCGGAACGATGCCGCCGCCGCCCAGGCCGTCGAAACCAACTGGGTAACCGACAAGCCGGAGGCAAGCACCTCGGCCTTGAGGTGGGCAATGTCCTGTTCGCCGATCAGCTCGTGATCGACGTCGGGCACCGGATCCTGCCACAACTGCGGTGCGGCGGGGACCAGCGGTCCCAGGTACCGGCTGCGCGGGCCCATGTCGCGGTGCAACAGCTTGAACCAGGCCTTGGCGAAGGCGTCCGCCAGGTCCGCCGGATTGTCCAGGAAGCGCTGCGAGATCGGTGCGTAGACCGGATCCTCGCGCAGCGACAGGTCGGTGGTAAGCATGAACGGAGCGTGTTTCTTGGCCGGATCGTGCGCATCCGGCACGGTGGCCACCTCGGCCGCGTTCGCCGGCGTGTACTGCGACTTGCCGGCCGGGCTCTTGGTCAGTTCCCACTCGTGCTGGTGCAGGTTCTCCATGAAGTTGTTGTCCCACTTGGTGGGTTCGTTGGTCCACGCGCCTTCCAGGCCGCTGGTGATTGTGTCGCCGGCCTTGCCGGCGCCGTGACCGTTCTTCCAGCCCAGGCCCTGCTCCTCCAGGCCGGCGCCTTCCGGTTCGGCCCCGACGCTGTCGTCGGGGGCGGCGCCGTGCGCCTTGCCGAAGGTGTGGCCGCCGGCGATCAGCGCGACCGTCTCCACGTCGTTCATCGCCATGCGGGCGAACGTGTTACGGATGTAATGCGCAGCCGCAGACGGGTCCGGATTGCCGCCCGGCCCCTCCGGGTTGACGTAGATCAGGCCCATGTGGTCGGCGCCAAGCGGTCCCTGGATCTCGCCATCGGCGTCGTGGCGCTCGTCGCCAAGCCACTCGGTCTCCGACCCCCAGTCGGTCTCGTCGGCCTCCCACACGTCGGGGCGCCCGAACGCGAACCCGAACGTCTTGAACCCCATCGACTCCAGGGCGCAGTTGCCGGCGAAGATGATCAGGTCGGCCCATGACAGGTTGCGTCCGTACTTCTGCTTGACCGGCCACAGCAGGCGGCGCGCCTTGTCCAGGTTGCCGTTGTCCGGCCAGCTGTTCAGGGGTGCGAAGCGCTGGTCGCCGGAGCCGCCGCCGCCGCGGCCGTCGGTGATGCGGTAGGTGCCCGCGGCGTGCCACGTCATGCGGATGAACAGCGGACCGTAGTGGCCGTAGTCCGCCGGCCACCAGTCTTGCGAGGTGGTCATTACCCGCTCGATGTCCTGCTTCAGCTCTGCGACGTCGACGCTCTTGAACGCCTCGGCATAGTTGAACTCCGCGCCCATCGGGTCCGATGCGGGAGAGTTGCGGCGAAGTGCCTTCAGGCTGAGCTGATTCGGCCACCAGGTCTGGTTCGTAGTCATTGGTGTCTCTCCATACGGCAAGCTGCCGGGGTATAGCGCGACCTGCCGGTTGCGGCGGTGCGTATGGGGTTATGTTAGCCCCATTGGTGGAAGTTCGGAAAGTGCAATTTGCAACCGATGTACGGTGCGCTAGCGCCGCTGTTCCGGGATCAGGCCGCGGGGGGCGAAACGCAGGACCAGCAGCAGAACCAACCCCATGACCACCGGCCGCATGTGCGCGGCGCTCGACAGGAGATGCTCCTTGAGCGCACTCTCCGGCGCCAGCGGCGCGGTGACCAGCTCCATCAGTTGCAGGCCGACCGGCTCCGCCTGCACCCACACGAACCAGATCAGGAAGCCGCCGAGCACGGCGCCCCAGTTGTTGCCGGAGCCGCCCACGATCACCATTACCCAGATCAGAAAGGTGAACCGCATCGGCTGGTAGGAGGTGGGCGTGAACTGGCCGTCGAGCGTGGTCAGCATGGCCCCGGCAATGCCGATCACCGCCGAGCCGAGCACGAACACCTGCAGGTGGCGGGCGGTGACGTCCTTGCCCATCGCGCCGGCGGCGGTCTCGTTGTCGCGGATGGCGCGCATCATGCGGCCCCACGGCGAGCGCAGCGCGGTCTCCGACAGCCAGGTCAGAATCACCAGCACGAGCAGGAACAGGCCGGCATAGCACAGCTTCACGACAATCGAGGACAGGTCCACGTGCGACGCGCCGAGCGCCGCCGCCCAATCCTGGAACCAGACCGCATTCTGCAGATCGATCTCGTATGGGACCGGGCGCGGCAGGCCGTTGACGTTCTTGACCCCGCGCGTCAGCCACTCCTCGTACTTGAGGAACGCGACGATGATCTCGGAGATGCCGAGGGTAGCGATGGCGAGATAGTCGGAGCGCAGGCTGAGGCTGATCTTGCAGACCCATGCCGCGGCCGCCGCGAATGCGCCGCCGACCAGCCAGGACAGGACGATCGGGAGTCCGAGCCCGCCGAGGTAACCGGTAACGGTAGGCTCGACCGCTTCGATGGCCCGTACCGCCGGCACGAACACCGCGCGAGCGGCCGCGGCGGCGACGGTCAGCACGCACGCCGCCCCGAGCGCCCCGTCCCCCGGCCACACCCCCGGCGCGGGCGCCCGCGCCCCGGCAGACCAGCCCGCCCCCCCCGGGGACCCGCCGGTGCCAGGGTCTGCGCAGCAGGCGGCGAACGAACAGCACGGCAAGCACGGCTACCGCCGCCACTGCCAGCGCCGCAACGACACCGCCGCCGCCGGCGCGCCAGGCTTCGGTCACCGGCGGCATGGACACCAGGACGCCGGCCAGCCCGCCGAGGGCGGCGAACCCCAGGACGCCGGCGTTGAACAGCCCCGCGTAGCCCCACTGGATGTTGACGCCGAGCGTCATGATGGCCGAGATCAGGCACAGGTTGAGGATCGCCAGCGCCAGCGACCAGCTCTGCACCACCCCCACCAGGCAGATCAGCACCGCCATGGCCGCGAACAGGAGCGGCTTGCGCCGGATCCGTGCCAGCCGGCCGTTCACGTGGACCGGCCCCCGAAGATGCCGGTTGGCTTGATCAGCAGCACCACCACCAGGATGCCGAACGAGACCGCGAACTTGTAGTCGGTAGACAGCAACTGGACCAAGCCGTCGGGACGCCAGCCCTCCGGCCCCAGGTAGCTCAGGAACTTCTTGTAGGGATAGGTGAGCAGCACCTCCGAGAACGCCACCACGAAGCCGCCGGTGATGGCTCCGAGCGGACTGCCGAGGCCGCCGACGATGGCGGCGGCGAAGATCGGCAGCAGCAGCGACAGGTACACGAACGGCTTGAAGCTCTTGTCCAGGCCGTACAGCGTGCCGGCCACCGCGGCGAGGGCGCCGACGATGATCCAGGTGACCGCCACCACCCGTTCCGGGTTGATTCCGGACAGCAGGGCCAGGTCCTCGTTGTCGGAGTAGGCGCGCATCGATTTGCCGGTGCGCGTCCGGCCGAGGAACCAGAACAGCCACACCACCAGGATCGCCGTCACCGCGACGGTGATCGTCTGCGTGGTCTTGATCGCCAGTCCCTCGGCCAGCCCGGTGGCAGCCTTGAACTGGCGAACGCTGACCACGAAGCGCGCGCCGTCGGTGAACACCTGGTCGTCGGGGCCGATGACGAACCGGATCAGCCCGTTGACCACAAACATGACGCCGACCGACGCGACCAGCAGGATGACTGGAGCTGCCTTCCGGCGGCGGTAGAACCGGTACACCCAGCGATCGGTAAGCAGACACAGACCGGCGCTGGCCGCGATGCCGGCGGGCAGCGCCAGCAACGCGGTCGGCAGCGGCGCGATGCCGACCTGCCAGGACTGCAGCAACCAGGTGACCAGGATGGTGACCATGGCGCCGAATGCCATGGTCTCGCCGTGCCCGAAATTGGAGAACCGCAGCACCCCGTACACCAACGTGACGCCGAGCGCGCCGAGCGCAAGCTGGCAGCCGTACACGGTAGCCGGAATGAGCACGAAATTGGCCAGCAGCACCACCGCATTGACAAGGTCCGCGTTGACGGCGTCGGTCACGGCTCAGCCGCCCAGAAAGGAGCGCCGGATGTCGGCGTCCGCCAGCAGCTCGGAGCCCGCGCCGGTGTGGCGGTTGCGGCCCTGCACCAGCACATAGCCGGTGTCCGCCAGCTCCAGCGCCTGGCGGGCGTTCTGCTCCACGATGAGGACGGCGACGCCGCCCCGGGCGATGTCGACGATGCGCTCGAACAGTTCGCGGGTCACGATTGGCGACACGCCGGCGGTCGGCTCGTCGAGCATCAGCACCCGCGGGCGGTTCATCAGCGCGCGCCCGATAGCCACCTGCTGGCGCTGGCCCCCGGACAGCTCGCCGGCCGCCTGCCGGCGCTTGTCGCGGAGCACCGGAAACAGGCGGTACACCTCGTTCAGGGTGCCGGAGATGTCGTCGTCGCGGATGAACGCCCCCATCTCCAGGTTCTCCTGCACGGTCATCGACCGGAATACGTTATCGGTCTGCGGCACGAAGCCCATGCCCTTGCGGGCGCGCGCCTGCGGCGCCAGTGCGGTAATCTCCTCGCCGTCGAAGCGCACGCTGCCGGCGCGCAGCCGCAGCAGCCCGAACAGCGCCTTCATGGCGGTCGACTTGCCGGCCCCGTTGGGACCCACCACGACGGCGATCTCGCCCGCGTCCACGGCCAGCGAACAGCCGCGCAGGATGTCGGGGCCGCCGTAGCCGCCGGTCAGGGCCTCGCCGAGCAGCAGACTCAGGAGGTCCGCCCCTGGCGGGTCACGGACCCGGAACCGAGATACGCCTCGATCACCCGTTCATCGGATTGCACTACCGGAGCCGACCCCTCGGTGAGCACCGTGCCTTCCACCATGACGATGACAGGGTCGCACAGCAGGGAGATCAACTCCATGTTGTGCTCGATGATGCAGAACGTGTAGCCGCGATGCAGGTTGAGGCGCAGGATTGCGCCGGCTATCTCCTTGAGCAGCGTACGGTTGACTCCGGCGCCGACCTCGTCGAGCAGCACCACGCGCGGCTCCGCCATCATGGTGCGCCCGAGCTCGACCAGCTTTTTCTGCCCGCCCGACAGGTTGCCGGCGCGCTCCTCGGCCACCGCGTCCAGGTTCAGGAACGCGATTACTTCGTCCGCCCTGGCGCGCAGCGCCGCCTCTTCGGCGCGGATCTTGCCGGGTCGCAGCCACACGTTGAGCAGGCGCTCGCCGGCCTGGCCGCCCGGCACGGTCATCAGGTTCTCGCGCACCGTCATCGTCGAGAACTCGTGCGCGATCTGAAACGTGCGCAACACGCCCTTGGCGAACAGCTCGTGCGGCTGCAGCCCGGTGATCTCCTCGCCGTCCAGGTACACGTGCCCGGAGGTGGGCCGGTGCAGGCCGGCGATGACGTTGAACAGGGTGGTCTTGCCGGCCCCGTTGGGACCGATCAGGCCGGTTATGGCGCCGTTCCCGATGGTGAGCGAAGCACCGTCGACGGCCCGAATGCCGCCGAAATGCATGTGCAGATCCTGAACGGTGATCATGCGGTCAGGGCCCCCGGACGGGCGTGCCCACGAACGGAGCCGGCCCGCCGGCACCTGCTGGGTGACCGGCGCGAGAACGGAGCCGGCCCGGGCCGGGCCCCGTTCTCGGCCACGCCGGTCAGCGGTAGCGGACGGTTACGAGCGCGCCGTCCTCGACCGCCATCTGCCGGTAGTTGCCGGCGCTCTCGCCCGCTCCGACCAGCTCGACCGCGGACGCGCCGACGTAGTCGATTTCGCCGCCGTTCGCGAGGATGCCGAGCGCCTTCTCCAGCTCGCCCGGAAAAATCTGCTCGCCGGGCGCGTTGGCAACCGCCATGACGTGGTCCTTGAAATCGCCGCTGTCCGTGGAGCCCGCCGCCTGCATGGCCAGCAGAATCAGGGCGGCCGCGTCGTACGACTCGCTCACGAACGGTCCGGACGCCATGCCGGCTATCTCTTCGAGCCGTGCCGCGCCCGGACTGTCGGTGCCCGGTACGGTGCCGATTGAGCCATTCAGGTCCGCACCGATTGCCTCCACCAGGCTGTCGCCAATCATGCCGTCGGGGAGGAAGAACTGGTCGAACGCCCCGGAGTCGAGCGCGGCCTGGATGATGCCCTTGCCGCCCTGGTCCAGGTAGCCGGCCACGATCAGGATATCGCCGCCGACCGCGTCCAGGGCCGCGACCTCGGCGCTGTAGTCGCCCTTGCCGTCCTCGTGCGGCGCGGAAATGGTAATGGTACCGCCGCGCATCTTGAAGTTGGCCTCGATGCTGTCCGCGAGTCCCTTGCCGTAGTCGTTGTTGGTGTAGGTCAGCGCGGCTTCGCCGATGTCCATTTCCTGCAGGATGTCGGCCACCACCTCGCCCTGGCGGGCGTCCGATGGCGCCGTGCGGAAGAAAAGGCCATCGTCTTCGATGGTGGAAAGCGCCGGCGAGGTGGCCGACGGGGAAATCATCACGATGCCGTTGGGCTTGGCCACGTTCTGCAACACGGCAATGGTCACGCCCGAACAGTCGCCGCCGACGATGGCGTTGACCTGGTCAGCCGTAATCAGCCGCTCGGCCGCCGCGGTTGCGGCAGCAGAATCGATGCAGGTCGTATCTCCGCGCACGGAAACGACCTGCAGCCCGCCAAGCAAGGCGCCGCTGTCGCTCACCTCCTTGATCGCCAGTTCCGCGCCGTCGGCCATGGGTCCCACCAACGACTCGATCGGACCGGTGTAGCCGAGCAGCACTCCCAGCTTGACGTCGTCCGCGAAAGCCGCCCCGAGCGGCAGCAGCATCACCATCACCAGGCCTGCAACAACTCGTTTCATCGCAATCCCTCCTGCGGTCTACGTTTGTACGGTTGCGGCCAAGACGTCAACCTCGGCAACCTCGGCCGCCTCCGAGTCATTACTGTACCATATGTGCAATTACTTCACAAACCCAACGCCAGCCTTGTGCAGGCCGTGTGCCGCCGCGCCGCAGTAAACGCAAGGTTGACCGCAGCGCGCGGGCTGCATACTATGGCGAGGCTAAACGTCTCCCGTGTCACGGAGCGGCCATGCGCAGGTATTTATGCATTTTGGATCCCGGAGGTAGCTGATGGGAGCAGCGATTCGTTCGCTTGGCGCATATGTGCCCAAACGGCGAATGTCGAACCACGAGTTTGAGGAATTCCTCGACACCTCGGACGAGTGGATTCAGTCCCACACCGGAATCAAGTTCCGCCACGTTGCCAGCGACGACGAAGCGCCGTCCGACTTGGGCCGCCGGGCTGCCGAGCAGGCCCTCGGCCGGGCCGGCCTGTCGCCCGATCAACTCGGCATGGTACTGGTCGCCACCGCGTCCGGCGATCACGTCGGGTTTCCGTCCACCGCCTGCATCATCCAGGACAAGCTCGGCGCCAGCAACGCCGCCGCCATGGACCTGCTGGTCGGCTGCACCGGTTTCGTCTACGGGCTGGAAACCGCCAAGGGGCTGATCGCCTCCGGCGCGGCGGAGCACATTCTGCTGGTCGGCAGCGAAGTGCTGACCCGGATCATGGACTGGGAGGACCGCAACACCGCCGTACTGTTCGGCGACGGCGCCGGGGCAGCGGTGATTTCCCACTCCAACAACGGATGCGGCATCCT
The DNA here is from genome assembly GCA_002238925.1 of Spirochaetaceae bacterium bin103. Lineage (GTDB taxonomy): Bacteria > Spirochaetota > Spirochaetia > SZUA-6 > Bin103 > Bin103. The sequence continues at coordinate 46,909 of MPNH01000018.1, forward strand.
GGACTCGTTTCTCCGTTCCGACGGTTCCGGTGCGCGGGCGCTCGCGCGCGAGGCCGGCGGCACCCGCACGCCGTTCAGGCCGGGTCAGACCGACCGCCGCGAACTGCTCCTCAAGATGGAGGGGCGCTTGGTATACAACTTTGCCGTGCAAGTAATTGTCGACACGGTAACGACCATCCTCACGCGCAACCGGCTGACCATCGACGACGTCAAGTACATCGTTCCGCACCAAGCCAACGAACGCATCATCGAAGCCGCGGCCAGACGCAGCCGCATACCGCGGGAGAAGTTCTTCGTGAACATTGCCGAGTATGCGAACACCTCCGCGGCCACCATACCGATCGCTCTCAACGACCTCGTGGAGCGGGAAATGCTCGAACCGGGCGACCTGATCGTGACGGCGGGCTTCGGGGCCGGTCTGACGTTCGGCGGGAATCTCGTACGCTGGTAGCGGGTGGCCGTATCCTACCGGCGCGTCGCCGCGCTCAAGACCGCCGACGCATTTCAGGACCATCTCGATCGCCTCGGCATCGCCGGCCGGCTGCCGTTTGACGGCGGCTCCGGCGGCTCCGGCGGCCCCGATGCGGCGCCGCTCGCCGAACCCCTTCACCTGCCGGACGGGCGCACGGTGGGCAACCGGTTCTGCATTCAACCGATGGAGGGCTGGGACGGGACGCTCGACGGCATGCCCACCGAGCTGGTACGGCGGCGCTGGCGCGGGTTCGGCGCCAGTGGCGCCAAGCTGATCTGGGGCGGCGAGGCGACCGCGGTCGAACACCAGGGACGCGCCAATCCCAATCAGCTCCGCCTGCAGGAGGACACGGCAAGCGCACTGGCGGCCCTGCGCCGCGAGCTGGTGGCGGTGCACGAGGAACGGTACGGACGCAGCGACGATCTGCTGATCGGCCTGCAGCTTACCCACTCGGGACGATTCTGCCGCCCGAACGACAACGGGCGCGGGGAGCCGCTCACCCTGTATGCGCACCCGCTGCTGGACCGGAAGTTTGCCGTTGACGCCAGCCGCTGCATCGCCTCCGACGAGCAGGTGGCGGCAATCGTGGAGCGCTTCATCGCGGCCGGCGAGTTGGCCTGGCAGGCGGGCTATGAGTTCGTCGACGTGAAACACTGCCACGGCTACCTCGGGCACGAGTTTCTCAGTGCCATGGACCGTCCCGGCCGTTACGGCGGGAGCTTCGAGAACCGCACCCGCTTTCTGCGCGAGGTGGTGGCGGGACTCCGGCGCCGGGTGCCGGAACTGTTGATCGCGGTGCGGCTCAGCGCCTTCGACCTGATCCCGTTCGAACCGGGCGGCGGCGACCGGGTCGGCGTACCGTCCAGCGGCGCGTTGCCGTACCGGTGGGGCTTCGGCGCCGCACCGGACGATCCGGTCGACTATGACCTTGCCGAGCCGATCCGTTTCCTGGCTCTGCTCGAGGAGTTGGGCATCTTCCTGGTCAACCTGACCGCCGGCAGCCCCTACTACAACCCGCACATCCAGCGCCCGGCGCTGTTCCCGCCCTCGGACGGCTACCAGCCGCCGGAAGATCCGCTGGTTGGGGTGGCGCGCCAGGTCGACGTCGTACGGCAGTTGAAAGCGCGCTTCCCGGACATGATCATGGTGGGCAGCGGTTACAGCTACCTGCAGGAGTGGCTTCCGCACGTCGCCGGCGCGGTGCTGGCCGGCGGCTGGGCGGACGCGATCGGCCTCGGCCGGATGACCCTCTCCTACCCCACCATGCCCGACGACCTGCTGGCCGGACGCGCGCTGCAACGCAAGCGCATCTGCCGCACGTTCAGCGACTGCACTACCGCGCCGCGCAAGGGCTTGATCTCCGGCTGCTTCCCGCTCGACCCGTTTTACCGGAACCGCGACGAAGCAGGCGAGCTGCGGCGTCTGAAGCAGAGCGTGCCATGACCCGGGCGGCGGAGCTCGGTGCGCAGTACGCCACGACGGAGGAGATCCTGGAGCAGCCGTCGCCGCTGGCGGAGCGCCTCGGGCAACTGTGCGAGCACCTGGTCCGCCACGTCGCCCATTACACCATGGTGGCGATTTACGTCCCGCATCGCGAGCGGCCCGGAGTGCTGGCCCTTGCGGCGGCCGCCGGCCGCCGCCCATTCCCGGACGTGGTGCCCGGCGGCGCGGGACCGTGGAGCGAGGCGGCCGACCGCGGCGAGACCGCGCTTGCTCAGCGTTTGGCCGGCTCGTGCGACGGCTCCGCGCGCCGCTGGGTGGGCGCGCAACTCGCCGCGCCACTGCTGAGCAACGGCCTCCGGCTTGGCATCGTGGCGGTCGACTCCAGCCGCCGCGCTCCGTTCCACGCCGACGACGAGCTGTTCGTGGAGAACCTCGGCGACCTGATCGCGATGCGGCTGGCGCTCGCCGGCGTGGGAGGCCGCGGCTGACCATGGCCGGCGGGCCCAACGACCGCGCGCGCGAGGTAACGGTGGTGCGGGTGCGAGGCGCGAGCGGCCGGCGGGTGCCCGACCTGCTCGCGGTCGAAGAACCGCTCGAGATCCGCATCCACCAAGCCGGCACGCGGGCGGCCGAGGGCGAACGCAACGTCGCGGTAACCATGCGCACGCCCGGCAACGACTTCGAGCTGGCGGCCGGATTCCTGTACAATGAGGGGTTCATCCGCGGGTCCGGCGACCTGGCCGACGTCAGCTACTGCCCGCGTGAGGACAACGTCGTGCGCGCCGCGCTGGCCTGCGACAGCAGCCACATCGCCGCCCGCGGCGCCGATGCCCGCGGCGAGCAGTTGCCGGCCAGTTCCAGTTGCGGGGTGTGCGGCAAGGATTCCATTGCCGCGGTGCTGGCCACCATTCCGGAGCCGCCCGCCCGCGGCGGCGCCGCGACCGGGCCGGCCGTGGACGTGGCGGTGCTGCACGGCCTGCCGGACGAGTTGCGCCGCCACCAGCGCACGTTCGCACAGACCGGCGGACTGCACGCTGCGGCGTGGTTCGACGCCGGCGGCGGGCTGCGGCTGCTGCGCGAGGACATAGGCCGCCACAACGCGCTCGACAAGCTGGTCGGCCACGCGCTGCTCGCCGGCGTGCTGCCGCTCGGCGACGCGGTGGTGCTGTTCAGCGGCCGCACCGGATTCGAACTGGTGCAGAAGGCGGCGTGCGCCGGAATCCGCTTCCTGGCGGCGGTCGGCGCTCCCTCCAGCCTGGCCTGCGAACTGGCGGCCGAACTGGACATTACCCTGGTCGGATTCCTGCGCGACGGCCGGTGCAACATCTACACGGGCGCCGACCGGGTCACGGGGGTCGGCTAGTTCGTCGAGCTACGGCTTGTCCGGGCGGTTCTGTACGAACTGGAAGCCGAAGCGCCCCTTGATGCACAGGTGGCCGTGGGTCACCGAGTGGTCTTCCGGCGAGGTAACCTTGACGATCTCCTCATCCTGCACGTGCAGCTCCAGGTTGCAGCCCACGCCGCAGTAGGAGCAGACGGTGCGGGTCACGCTCTGGCGCTCCTCGTCCCAGGTGCCGGCGGCGCGGTGGTCGTACTCGCTCTTGAACATCAGCGCACCGGTCGGGCACACGCCGATGCAGTTGCCGCAGTAAACGCACGCCGAATCGGGCAGCGGCTGCTCGTACTCGGTGGCGATGCGGGCATCGAAGCCACGCCCCGCCACCGCGATGGCGAACGTGTTCTGGGCGTCCTCGCCGCATGCCTCGACGCACTTGTAGCAAAGGATGCAGCGCTTGTAGTCGCGCACGTACAGGTCGTCCTCCACCTTGGCCGGCTGGCCGACGGTGGCCGCGGTGCTGCCGTCCGGCATGGCGTGGTGGCCGGCGTGCTGCCGCTCCCGCTCGCCGGGCGCGGCGGCGGGCGCGGACGGCCCGAAGCGCTCCGGTTCGGCACCGTAGTCGGCCTGCCAGCGTTGCAGCGCCTCGCCGGCGCAGCTCAGGTCCACCGAAGAGGCGAGCAGCTCCAGCACCAGGCGGCGGCTGTGGCGCACCCGCTCCGAGTCGGTGCGCACCTGCATACCCTCCGCGGCGGCGCGTGCGCACGCCGGCACCAGGGTGCGCGAGCCCTCCAGCTCCACCACGCACACCCGGCAGGCGTTAACCGGCGTAAGGTTGTCCGCGAAGCACATGGTCGGTGTGTCGATCTCCAACTGCCGGCAGGCATCCAGAATGGTGGCGCCTTCCGCCACCTGTACCGTGCGCCCGTCCACCGTCAGGGCCACGCTGCGCTGCGTTTCGTTCATTGTCCTTCTCCATTGCGATCGAGGAGCCCGAGGCGGAGCGCCGATTGCAGCGCCGATGCCGCGGTATGGCCCAGGCCGCAGATCGACGCGTCGCCCATTACCTGCGCCAGGTCGGCGAGCAGCCCGCGTTCCGCGCCGGCGCTGCCGGTTGCCAGCCGCTGCAGCGCCTCCTCCTGGCGCACCGTGCCCACCCGGCACGGCACGCACTGGCCGCACGACTCGTCCCGAAAGAACTGCGCGATGCGGCGCGTGACGTCGACGAAGTCGGTGCCGGACGCAAACGGCATCACCACGCCGGAGCCGAGCGCGGTGCCGGCGGCGCGGGTGTCCTCGAAGGTGAGCGGCAGATCGAAGTGCTCCGGGCCGACAAAGCTGCCGGCCGCGCCGCCAAGCAGGATTGCGCGCGGTTCGCCGCCGGTGGTGCCGCCGGCCAGCGCCAGCAATTCCCGCAGCGTGGTCCCGAACGTCACCTCGTAGACGCCCGGCCTGGCCACCGCGCCGGACAGGCAGAACAGCTTCGGACCGGTGGACTGATCGGTGCCGGCGGCGGCGTAGGCGCGGCCGCCGCCGAGCACGATCGGCAGCAGGTTAATCAGCGTCTCCACATTGTTGACCGCGGTCGGCTTGCCGAACAGGCCCGCCTCGGTCGGATAGGGCGGCTTGCTGCGCGGCTCGCCGCGGAAACCCTCCAGCGAATTGAACAGCGCCGTCTCTTCGCCGCAGATGTAGGCGCCGGCGCCGCGCCGCAATTCGACGTCGAAGTCGAACCCGAGGCCCATGACGTCGCGCCCGAGTAGGCCCCAGTCGCGTGCCTGCCCGATGGCGTGCTGCAGGCGGCGGGTGGCCAGCGGGTACTCGCCGCGGATGTACAGGTAGCCGGTGGCGGCGCCGGTAGTGAAACCGCCGATGGCGAGCGCCTCGATCACCGCAAACGGGTCCTGCTCCATTACCACGCGGTCCTTGAAGGTGCCTGGCTCCGACTCGTCGGCGTTGCACACCACGTAATGAGGGCGCGCGGCGGCGCCGGCGACCGCTTCCCACTTGGCCGCGGTCGGGAACGCGGCGCCGCCGCGGCCCTGCAGCCTGGAGTCGCGCAGCTCGCGCAGCACGCCGTCCGGGCCGAGCGCGACCGCGCGGCGCAGCGCGGCGCAGCCGCCGTGGCGGCGGTAGTCGCTGAGACTCTCGGGATCGGCCCGCCCTACCCGCCGCAGCAGGGTCAACCGCGCCGCGGAGGCCGGGTCGGCCGCTTGCGGCACGGAGTGCAGCGCGGGCGGCGTGGCAGCGCTCGCCGGGCCGGCTGCCGGGCGCGCGGCGGGCCGGTGCAGCGCGGTGCAGACGGCATCGGCGGTGGCCGGGGCCAGCGTGGCGCCGGGGTCGCCGGCCAGCTGCAACAGCACCGCGGGGGCGGCCTCGCACAGCCCCAGGCAGGGGCTGGTTACCCAGGTTGTGCGCTCGGCGCCCGCGACCGCAGCGCCAGCGGCTTGCCGGTCCGCGCCGGCGCCGCCCGCGCCGGTGCCGTGCCCGGGAGCGTCGTAGTGCGCGGCCTTCGCCGGACCGCCGCCATGGTGGGCGGGACCGAGCCGCTGCTCGAGCTGGCCGCACAGCTGCAGCGCGCCGGCGCCGCGGCACGCGATGTCGTCGCACACATGGGCCACGCGCGGCGGCTGCTCGGTGGTGGACAACAGGGAGTAGAAGGTAGCCACCCCGTACGCCTCGGCCGGCGGTACGCCGAGCCGCTCGCTGATGTAGTTCAGCGCGGCCGGGCTGATCCAGCCGAGCGCGTCCTGCACGCCGTGCAGCGCCGGCAGCAGCAGGTGACGGACGCGGTGGCGGGCGCGCGTTCCGCCAACGCTTGCCCGGGCGGCGGAGGCATCCCCGGACGCGCCGCCCGTTGCGGGAAGCGTGTTGCCGGCGGACGACTCGCCGACGCTGGCGAGCACGGCGTCGACCGCTGCACGTTCGGCGCCGGTGGGCGGTGCGGCGGCGAGGTGCAGATCCATCAGTGGGCGGCGCCGGCCGGCGCGGCGATCTTGTCGATGCGGACAGCGGTGGCCTTGAACTCGGCGGTGCCCGATTTCTGGTCCCAGGCGTCGATGGTGAGCCGGTTGGTATCCACCCGGTCCGGGAAGTGCAGGGTCATGAACACCAGGCCGGGGCGCAGCACGTCGACGTACCGGGCCCTGACCTCGAGCGCGCCGCGGCGCGAGCTGACCTGTACCCGTTCGCCATCGTCGATGCCCAGCCGGCGGCCATCCTCGGGGCAGATGTCGACCGTGTCGCCAGTGCGAATCGGCGACCGGAATCCGCCGGTCTGTACCCCCGTGTTGTAGGAGTCGAGGGTGCGTCCGGTGGTCAAGCGCAACGGAAACTGGTCGTCCAGCACGTCCACCGGCGGCCGGTGCTGCAGCGCATGGAACGGCGCCGCCGGCCCTTCGAGCGGAACCCGCCACAGGCGATCGTGCAGGATCGGGCTGCCCGGGTGGCGGTCGTGCGGACACGGCCACTGAATGCCGCCCATCGCCTCGAGGCGCGCGTAGCTCATGCCGGTGTGCATCGGCGACAGCGAGCGCACTTCGTCCCACACCTGTTCGGCGCTCGGTGTACCCCAGTCGTGACCGAGCAGGCGCGCCAGATCGCCCAGAATCGCCATGTCGTCACGCGCCTGGCCGGGCGGCGACAGCGCCTTGCGCACCCGCTGCACGCGCCGCTCGCTGCTGGTCACGGTGCCCTCCGACTCCGCCCACGATGCGGCCGCCGGCAGCACCACGTCCGCCATCGCGGCGGTGCGGGGCAGGAAGATGTACTGCACGATCAGGTGATCGAGACCGCTGAGCAAGGCGCGGGCGCGCTCGCCGTCGGCCTCCGACTGCGCCGGGTTCTCGCCGATCACGTACAGCGTGGTCAGATCGCCGTGCTCCATCGCCTCGAACATCTGGGACAGGTGCCAGCCGTTGGCGGATGGCACCGGCACGCCCCAGGCAGCCTCGAACTTGCCGCGCAGCGCGTCGTTCTGCACATCCTGGAAGCCGGGCAGCTTGTTGGGCAGGGCGCCCATGTCGCCGCCGCCCTGCACGTTGTTCTGACCACGCAGCGGGTTGATACCGGAGCCGTAGCGCCCCACGTGGCCGGTGAGCAGCGCGAGGTTGATCAGGGCGAGCACGTTGTCGACCGCGTTGTGATGTTCGGTGATGCCCAGCGTCCAGCACAACTGGGCCCGGTCTGCGGTCGCGTAGGCGTGCGCCAGGCCGCGGATCGCCTCTGCCGGAACACCGGTCAGCTCTTCGCCGCGCGCCAGGGTAAAGGGCTCGACCGAACGGCGGTACTCGTCGAAACCGGTGGTAGCGTGCTCGATGAAAGCGCGGTTCTCCAGGCCGGCGGCGATGATCTCGCGCGCCACCGCGTTGGACAGCGCCACGTCGGAACCCACGTCGAGCCCCAGCCACAGATCAGCCCACTGCGCCGAACTGGTGCGGCGCGGGTCCACGACCATCGTGCGCGCGCCGTTGTGAATCCCCTTCAACACATGGTGAAAGAAGATCGGATGGGTCTCCCGCGCGTTGGAGCCCCACAGGATGATGAGGTCGGTATCCTCCACTTCCCCGTAGGAACTGGTACCGCCTCCGGCACCGAATACCGTCGCCAGACCGACGACGCTCGGTGCGTGTCAGGTGCGGTTACAGCTATCGATGTTGTTGCTGCCGACCGCCACCCGGGCGAACTTCTGGGCCAGGAAGTTCATCTCGTTGGTCGCCTTCGAGCAGCTGAACAGCCCGAACGCCCGCGTGGGGCCACGCTCCCTGGCGGCCGCGATACCCTGGGCCGCGCGCCGCAGCGCCTCGTCCCAGCTCGCCGGCCGCAGCTTGCCGCCGCTGCGCACCAGCGGCTCCGTCAGTCGTGTGTAAGCTTGTCGCATGATCGTGTCGCGCCTAATCTACCGGGTAGCGACAGCGCGGTCTATCCGCTGCGCCAGGGAACGATCGCCCCGTCGTCGGTGCAGGCAGGCTCGTAGTCGCTGTCCTGGGTGAGGACGCTGCCCGCGGCGTGGGCCCGGTCCGCCGCCGCCTGGCTGAGCAGCAGGGTTTCGAGAGCGAGGGTGTTGCGAACGCGCACTACCGCCGCATCCCGCACCGTGGCGCCGCAGGTGTGGATGGCCCAGCGTAGCGCCTCGGCGTCGTCTGCGGCTACCAGCGGCATGCGGCCGCGCTCCAGGAAGGTACTGGTGAGCACGTTGGCGTTGGTCACCTCGTGGTCCACCTGCCGCGCGAAGCGGCGGGTGGTGACGTCGGCAAGGCCGATGCCGAGCGCGTTGCCGTGCGATGCCTCGGTCAGGCCGAGCACGACGATGCGGCGCACCCGCGGCGCCTCCGGCTCGGCGACTCCGGCAATGCCGATGCGGCCGACCACGTTGGTGTCCATGCCGGTGCCGCTGATCTCCTTGCCGATCTCGTCCAGCACGAGCACATCGATCTGATCGAGCGGCAGGGAGGCCATGTTGAGCCGCGCCTGCGCCAGGCATTGTGCCTCCACCGACGGAATGTCGGCGGCGCGCGCCGCCCGCACCACGGCGGTCTGCTCGCGGCCGTCCTCCACCAGCGCCACGCCGCCGAGCAGCTTGCCGGACGCCCGCACCACATCGAACGCCGGCCGGATCAGGTGCGCCAGCCCAAACACGCCGCGAAAGTGGATTGCCTCGGCGCCGCGGCGCTTGCCGAGCCCGATCACCGCCATCTTGACCAGGCCGCTCTCCACCGGCCCGTGGAAGTCGGTGTGCGGCTTGACGCGGTTGACCACCAGCACGGCGTCCGCTTCGTACGCGTTGCGGTCCATGAACACGCGTACCGGCGGATCGCCGGCGGTGCCCAGTTCCACCGCCTCCATGGTGGCGCGCACCGGCGCCCCCATCGACTCGGAGGTAATTCCCCAGCCGGCCAGCACCTCGCGCTGGCCTTCCGCGGTGGCGCCGCCGTGGCTGCCCATCGCCGGCACGATGAACGGCTGCGCGCCATGGCGGCGCAGCCAGTCGACGATACGCCGCGCCACCAGGGCATAGTTGGCGACCCCGCGGCTGCCCAACCCCACCGCGATCCGGCGCCCCGCCACGTCGGCGCTGCCGAACGTACCGGTCAGCGTCTTCTGCACCTCCGCCCCCATATCCGCCAGGCCGGCGCCCGGCAGCGCGCAGCGAAACCGCGCCAAGCGCGGCAACTCCTGTTCCATCAGCCTTCCTCCCAGGTGCCGACTAGGCGCACCTCTCGTTCCAGCGCTACGGCGAAGCGTTCAGCTACCGCCTCTTCCACCGCGGTGGCGGCGGCGAGCAGGTCGGCGCCGGTGGCGCCGCCGTGGTTGACCAGCACCAGGGCGTGGCGCTCGGCCACGCCGGCCCGCCCGAAGCGGCGCCCGCGCAGGCCGCACGCCTCGATCAACTGCGCCGCCGGCACCTTGAAGCCGCCGGCCACCGCCATGCCGGCGATGTGCGGGCAGCGCTCCCGGATCTGCGCGTAGCGGTCGGGGAGCAGCACCGGGTTCTTGAAGAAGGAGCCGGCGTTGGGCAGCGTATCGGGATCGGGCAGCTTGCGGCGGCGCAGGCGGACGACCGCCCGGCTCACGTCGGCGATCGTGGGCTCGGTCACCGCCATCTGCGCCAGTTCCTCGCGCACGCCGGTATAGGCCAGCTTCAACCGCGGGCGCTTGTCGAGCCGCAGGCGCACGCGGGCAATCAGCATGCGGTCGCGCAAGGCCTGCTTGAACACGCTGTCTCGGTAGCCGAACGCGCATGCGGCCGCATCCATGGTGCGCGGCTCGCCGCCGGCCAGCGGCACCGCCTCCAGGTCGACGAACACGTCGGAGAGTTGCGCCCCGTAAGCGCCGATGTTCTGAATCGGCGCCGCGCCCACCGACCCGGGGATCAGGCTCAGGTTCTCGAGGCCGCCCCAGCCGCGCGCCACGGTGAACTCCACCAGCCGGTGCCAGTCGTGACCGGCGCCCGCCGTGACGGTGACCGAATCCGCATCCTCCTGCACGGCGATGCCGGCGGCCCGCGGCATGATTACCACGCCGGGGTAGTTACCGGCAAACAGGACGTTGCTGCCGCCGCCGAGCACCATGCGCGGCAGGCCGTCGAAGCGCGGCTCCGCGAACAGGTTGGCCAACTCGCGCGCCACCGGCTCGGATGCAGCGCTGCCGAGGCGCACCAGGTAGCGCGCCGTGGCCGCCACCCGCAGCGTGTTGCAGGCGGCCAGGGAGGCGTTTGCCTCGACCTGCACGGCACCCTCGCGGCGCGCCGCCCCGCTACTCCGCGGCGCCGTTCATGCGCGCGAGCACGTTGTACAGGCCGTGGGTGCCCAGGTCCTCCAGGCCGTCGGCGATGGCGGCGACGTAGAATTGGTGCGCCAGCGCCAGTCCCGGCAGGGCCAGGTTCATGGCGCGCGCCTCGGCGAGCGCGATGCCCATGTCCTTGACGAAGTGCTTGATGAAGAAGCCGGGATCGAAGTTGCCTTGCACGATGCGGCGGCCGAGGTTGTTGATTGACCAGCACGCCGCGGCGCCCTTGCCGATCACGTCGATAATCTCGTCCTGATCGAGCCCCGCCTGCTGGCCGTACAGCAGCGACTCCACTACCCCAATCATGGTCGAGGCGATCAGGATCTGGTTGCTCATCTTGGTGTGCTGTCCCGCCCCGGCCGGCCCCATCAGGGCGATGTTTTCGCCCATCACGTCGAACAGCGGCCTGGCGCGATCGAAGTCGGCCTGTGCGCCGCCCACCATGATTGCCAGCGTTCCGCCGCGCGCCCCCACGTCGCCGCCCGAGACCGGCGCGTCCAGGGCGGCACACCCGCGCTCGGCCGCCGCGGCGGCGATGCGCTTGGCAAGGGAGGGTTCGGAGGTAGTCATGTCGACCAGCAGCGTCCCCGGCGCCGCGTTGTCCAGAATGGCGCCGTCGCCGAGAAACACCTGCTCCACGTCGCTGGGGTAGCCGACAATCGCGAACACCACGTCGGAACGGGCGGCCACCGCACCCGGACTGTCACACCACGCGGCTCCGGCCGCCTCCAGGTCGGCGGCCCGCTCGCGGGTACGCGTGGACACTGCCACCTCGAACCCCGCCTTGACAATATGCATGCACATGGAGCGTCCCATCACCCCGGTGCCGACCCATCCGATCCTGCGATCCGCCATACCGTATTACCCTCGTTCTCTTGCTGCGTTTGCTGCCCGGAGTATTACGACGCCCACTACCCCGGTCAAGGTGCTTGCCCAGATGTCGCGCGCCACGCACCATGGCGCATGCCCCGTATCCCGCAACGATTCGGCCAGTCGGCGCGGCTGGCGCAGGTGCAGCCGCCGGTGATCCCGATCATTCACGGCCTGATCCGCGAGCACCCGGATACCATCACCCTCGGGCAGGGGGTGGTGTACTACGGCCCGCCCCCCGAAACCGAGGCGGTGCTGCGCGATTTCTGGGCCGAGCCGGCCAACCACCGCTACGGCGCGGTGTGGGGCATTCCCCCGTTGCGCGAGGCGCTGGCCGCCAAGCTGACGGCCGAAAACGGCATCCGGATCGGCGACGAGCGGCAACTGGTGGTCACCGCCGGCGGCAACATGGCGTTCTTCAACGCGCTGCTCGCGATCGCCGATGCCGGCGACGAGATCATCCTGGTCAGCCCGTACTATTTCAACCACGAGATGGCGGTGGCCATGGCCAACTGCAAAGCGGTAACGGTGCCGGCCGACGACGCCTATCAGCTCGACGTGGCCGCCATCGCGGCCGCCATCACACCGCGCACGCGCGCGGTGGTAACCATCTCGCCCAACAATCCCACCGGGGCGGTGTATCCGCGTGCCGACCTCCGGGCCGTGAACGAACTGTGCGCCGGGCGCGGCATCTACCACGTCCACGACGAGGCCTACGAGTATTTCACCTACGGAGAGCACACCCACTTTTCGCCCGGCTCGCTGCCCGGCGCGAGCGCGCATACGATTTCGCTGTTCTCGCTCTCCAAGAGCTACGGCTTCGCGAGTTGGCGCATCGGTTACCTGACCATCCCGGCGGCGCTGTACGACGCGGTGGCGAAAATACAGGACACGGTGCTGATTTGCCCGCCGCTGGTGAGCCAGGTGGCGGCGCTGGGGGCGCTGGAGGCGGGGCGTGCCTACTGCCTGGAGCAGCGCAAGCAGATCGAACAGGTGCGCGGCACCGCGCTGCGAACGCTCGCCGAACTGGGCGACCGCTGCAAACCGGTAAGCGCGGACGGGGCGTTCTACGTGCTGCTGCGTCTGCGCCATACCGGCGACCCGATGACCCTGGTGCGCCGCCTGGTGACCGAGCACCGGGTCGCGGTGTTGCCCGGCACCGCCTTCGGGCTGGCCGGCTGCTCGCTGCGGATCGGTTACGGCGCCCTGACGCCGCGCGACGCGGGAGAAGGGATCGAGCGCCTGGTGAAGGGCATACTGGCCCTCACCTGAGGGGCGCTGAAAGCACCGGACGAGCACGGGCAAGCCGGCGGCGCCATGCGCGCGCACCGCAGCCGGTGCCGCGCCTGCCGGTCTAGCGCGAGGAGGCGCCGGTGGCCGGTTGGCCCGCGCGGGCCATTTGCGCCGCGCACAGGATCGCCTGGATCATGCTGTCCTCCGAGGCGCGTCCGGTGCCGGCGACGTCGAAGGCGGTGCCGTGATCAACCGAGACGCGGATCACCGGGATGCCGAGCGTGACGTTGACGCCGTCGACCGCGCTCCAGACGCCGGCGCCGTTGTCCCAAGTGAAGCCGACCACCTTCAGCGGAATGTGGCCCTGGTCGTGGTACATCGCCACCACCAGGTCGTAGTAGCCGCCGTTGGCCTTGGGAAACAGGGTGTCTGCCGGCAGCGGCCCCTCCACCACCATGCCGGCGGCGCGCGCCGCCTCGATGGCGGGCACGATCTGCGTGCGCTCTTCGCTGCCGAACAGGCCGCCGTCGCCGGCGTGCGGATTGAGGCCGGCCACCCCGATGCGCGGCGCCGCGATGCCGAGCCGGCGGCCGGCCTCGTGGGCCAGGCGGATCACCGTCTCGACGCGCTGCCGGGTGACCCGCTCGCACGCCTCGCGCAGCGACACGTGGGTGGACACGTGCACGACGCGCAGGGCGCCGGCCATCAACAGCATGGCGTAGTCGCGAGTGCCGGTGAGGTGGGCGTAGATCTCGGTCTGGCCGGCGAACCGGAAGCCGGCCAGGTTGAGCGCCTCCTTGTGGATCGGGCCGGTCACCGTGGCGGCGGCGGTACCGGCGCGCGCCAGTTCCACCGCGCGCGCGATGGCGTGGTAGCCGGCCGCCCCCGCCGCCGCCGACACTTCGCCGCGCGGCAGCTCCGCCAACGGCGCCGTCTCGCTGGCCGCCACGTTGACGTACTCCGGCCCCCAGCGCGCTGCACCGGGATCGGTGAACGGCACGATGCGCGCGCCGCTGCCGACGATGCGCGCCGCTGCGGCAAACACCTCCGCCGAGCCCACCAGGAGCGGCCGGCACGCGCCCTGCACCCGCTCGTCGGCCAGTGCCTTGACCGCGATCTCGGGGCCGACCCCGGCCGGATCGCCCATCGTGATTGCCAGCAGCGGAGCACGCATCACTCGGCCGGCGCCAGCGGCGCCTGCCGCCGGCACTCCTCCATTACCCGCATCTGCGTCAGCACCTGCTCCGGCGCCACCGGCAGCGGCCCCCCGGCGCGGATGCAGGCGTGCAGATCGAGGTAGAAACCGGCTTCCCCCGGCCCCCCGTCCGCTTCCCCGCTCGCCCACGAATGCTCTACCCCCTCCCCCCGCCCCCCCGCCCGCTCCCCCGCTCGCCCAGGAATGCTCTCCCCACTCCACCGTCTCGCGGTTGTAGCTGCGATCCGGAGTCGGCTCCGTGCTCAACGTGCGTTCCGGCAGCGACCCCGGCTTCACGTAGCGCCAGCGCAACGCCGAGCCCGAGCCGGTCAGGCCGCCCTCGGTGCCCATCACCAGCCATTGCTCCTGCGGGTACGCGCACGCCGCGGTTATCTCGATCTGTACGGTCGGCGCCCCCGGTGCGCGCAGCAGGATCAATACGTGGTCGTCGGCGTCGCCGAGCGTGCGCACCCGGTCGCGCACGCAGGTCACCTCCGGTTCGGCATCGCCGAACAGCAGCAGCCCCATGTCGATTACGTGCGGGCCGGTATTGTTCATCGAGCCGCCGCCGTAGCGCTGCAGGGTCTGCCAGTCCCAGCGGCGCGCGAAGCCGTGGTGGGTAATGCGCACCATCACGACTCTGCCGAGCACCCCGGAAGCCGCTACCTCGCGCACCTTGATCACGTCGCCGCGATAGCGGTAGTTCTGGAACACGGTGAGCAGTTTGCCGGTCTCGGCCGCTGCCGCGGTCATCCGCTCTGCCTCCGCCACGCTGGTGGCCATCGGCTTCTCGCACACCACGTGCTTGCCGGCGCGCAGCGCCGCGACGCTGTACTCGGCGTGCAGATGGCTCGGCACCGCCACCACCACCACGTCGACACCGGGGTCGGCGATCAACGCTTCGAAGTCCCCGTGCGCCGCGCAGCCGAACCGCCCCACCGCCTCCTCACGCCGCGCCGGCAGCGGATCGTACACCGCCGCGACCCGGACCTGATCGGGCAAACTCTCAATCAGCCGCGCATGAATACCCCACCCGCTGCGCCCGAGCCCGGCGATACCAATTCTGACCTGTGATTCCACAGGGTGACGATAGCATGAATGAGCAGGTATCATTTGCGCGATGGCTCCCACCCGCCCCGGTCCCCGGGGCGTTCTGCTGACTGCGCTCGTGCTTCTCTCCATGACCGTGATTCCGGCGATTGCGCAGCCGCGGGTGGGCGTTCCCGGCGCACCGCTGCCGTTCGACCCCGCGGTTCTGCGCGGCAGCCTGCACAACGGCATTCAGTACTACATCGCACGCAATGCCGAACCCGCGGGGCAGGCACAGGTGTTGCTGGCGGTGCGGGTGGGTTCGGTACTCGAGGAGGACGACCAGCGCGGCTTCGCGCGGTTCGTGGCGCGCATGGCGTTCCGGAGCACCGCGCGGTTGTCCGAGCAGCAGATCGCCGACTACCTGGCGTCGATCGGCGTTTCGGAGGTTCCCGGTCAGAGCGTACAGACCGGCTTCGACGCGTCGGTGCTGCACCTGGACATACCGACCGGCTCCCCGGATGCGTTGCAGACCGGCATCGAGATGCTCGGCGAGTGGGCGTTCGCGATCACCTTTCCACCCGATGCGGTGGAGCGGGAGCGAGCGCTGATTCTTGATGCATCGGGATCGGACGGCGGGATCGACGACAGCCAGCTCGCCGCCCTGTTCGGCGGCTCGCGCTACGCCGATCGGCAGCCGGCGGGGCTGCGAGAGGTGGTCGAACACGCCACGCCCGAACAACTCGCCGCATTCCACGAGCGCTGGTATCAACCCGACCTGATGGCGTTTATCGCGGTAGGCGACTTCGACCCCGAGGCCGTCGAGTCGGCGATGCGCGAACACCTTGCGCCAGCCGCGCAAGGCGCGGACGGAGACGCCGGCGCGCGCCGCCGCGACCGCACCAGATGGCCGGCGATTGCGATACCGGATCATCCCGAGCCGCGGGTGAGCTTGCTTGCGGACGCCGATGCCGGCGCCGCCCACCTCACGCTGTACCGCAAGCTGGAAGCCGACACCGGAGCGGACCTGCCGGCGTATCGCAAGCTCCTGGTGCAGCGGCTGATCGCCGCCATGATCAACGCCCGCCTGGCAGCGCGGCAACAGGCCGACCAACCGTTCCTGTCGGCGGCGGTCGGGCGCAACCGGCTGACCCGGGAGGTCGACGTGGCGATCGCCACCGCGCGGGCCGAACCCGGCGGCGTGGAGCGCGGATTGAGTGCGCTGCTCGCAGAGCTGCGCCGGGTGCAGGTGCACGGCTTCAGCGATGCCGAGGTAGCGCGTGAAAAGGCGGCCCTCACGCGCTCGGTCGAGGACGCCTACGAAACCCGCGACCGGCGGCCGTCGCACGTCCTGGCAGAGGAGTACCTGCGCCACTTCCTGGAGGCCGGACCCTACCCCGGCATCGAACGGGAACGCGAACTCCACCGGCTTCTGTTGCCGGAGATCACGCCGGAAGAGCTGCACCAGTGGGCGGTGCGCAACATGCCATCGGGAAGTTCGGCCAACACCGTGCTGCTGGTAACCGAACCGGCCCAGGACGACCCCGCGGCCCGGGAGACCCTCCTGCGTGACCAGCTCATCGCCGCCGCCGCGCTGGAGGTCGAGCCCTACGCCGGCACCGTAGCCGGTGGCGGCGCGGCACCATTGCTGGCCGTCCAGCCCGCGGGCGGAAGCATTGCGGCGGAACGACACGTGCTGGAGATAGACGCGCGGCGCTGGACCCTGTCCAACGGGATCACCGTGATCGCCAAGCACACCGCGCTCGGCGACGAGGTGCTGTTCCATGCCTCCAGTCCCGGCGGCAGCTCGCTGTTGGCGGATGCCGACTTCGTGCCGGCGCTCACCTCGGCCACGGTGATTGCCGGCAGCGGGGCGGGGCCGCACGACAGCGGCGCGCTCGACGAGTTGCTCGCCGACAAGCAGGTCACGGTTACCCCCTACATCGCGGAGCTGTTCGAGGGCTTCAGCGGCAGCGCGGCGCCGCAAGACCTGGAGACGCTGTTCCAGCTCATCTACCTGTACGCCACGCGCCCGCGCGTGGACGGGCGCTTCTACGCCCAGTACGAGTCACAGCTGCGCGCGCAAGCAGAGCAGCGCGAGTCGCGCCCGGAGGCCGCGTTCTCCGATACGCTGCGCATCGCGCTCAGCCAAGGACACTTCCGGGCGCGGCCGGTAACGCCCGCGATCCTGGAGGAGCTCGACCTGGAGCGCGCCGTGCAGGTGTATGCGGACCGGTTCGCCGACTTCAGCGACGGTACGTTCCTGTTCGTGGGTGCGTTCGACTGGCAAGAGCTGCGCAGCCTTGCCGAGACTTATCTCGCCGCCCTGCCGACGGGGGCGCGCCCGGGGCAGTGGCGGGGGGGCGGGGTGGGCCCGCCGCCCGGCCGACGGGGGCGCGCCAGGAGCAGTGGCGGGATGTCGGTATCGACCCGCCGCCGGGCATAGAGGAACACGCCGTGCGGGCCGGCTCGCCGGCTCGCGCCGTGACGCGCATGGTGTTCGCCGGCGACATGCGGTGGAGCCGCGGCGAAGCGCTGGCGCTGGCCGCCCTTGGCGAGGTGCTGAAGTTGCGGCTCGGCGAGCGCCTGCCGGGCGTGGGTGGCGGTGTCGGCGGCATCGGAGTCAGCAGCGACTCGCAACTGATTCCCGATCCCGAGTATCGCGTGATCGTCGGCTTCGACAGCGCCGCCTCACGTGCCGACGAGGCGCGCGACGCGGTGCTGGCGGAGGTCGCTTGGCTGCGCCGCGGCGGCGAGCGGGTAGCCCTGGAGGGAGCGCTGGCAGAGGCCAAGGAGAAGCTTCGCGCGGCTCGGGAACGGCAGGTCGTCCACAACCGGTTCTGGCTCGACCAGCTGCTGACCGCCGTGCGCAACGAAGAGCCGCTACCCGAGATTGCCCGCTTCCCGGAGCGCCTCGAGGCTCTGAAGGCGGAGCAACTGGTAGCCGCCGCGCGCCGCTACCTGACCCCGGACCGCTACGTCCGCGTGGTGCTGCTTCCCGAACAGGACACCCCCTGACCTGACCGGGCGCCCCACGGCGCCCGGCGGCGCTACTCGCCCTGCGTGAAGGCGGCGTCGAAAGCTATGTCGGAGGCGGACAGGTCGGTGCGGCGCACGAAGGCGAGCGCTTCGGGAGCGCCCTGCTCGCGGTCCATGCCGCTGTCCTCCCACTCTATCGACAGCGGGCCCTGGTAGCCGATCGCGTTCAGGGCACGGAACACGCGCTCGAACGGTACCTCGCCGCGCCCCGGCGACACGAAGTCCCAGCCGCGCCGCATGTTGCCGAACTCCAGGTGGGAGGCGAGCGCGCCGTTGCGCCCGTTGTGGTTGCGCTGCGACTCCTTGACGTGGGCGTGGTAGATGCGGTCGGCGAAATCGAGCACGAACTGCTCCGGGTCGACTGCCTGCCACACCAGGTGGCTGGGATCGAAGTTGATGCCGAACGCCGGCCGGTTGTCGACCGCCTCCAGGGTGCGCCTGGTGGTCCAGTAGTCGTAGGCAATCTCGGACGGGTGCACCTCGAGCCCGAACTTGACGCCCTCCTGGTCGAACACGTCCAGAATCGGGTTCCAGCGGTCGGCGAAGTCCTGGTAGCCGTCGTCGATCATGCCTTCGACCGCGGGTGGAAACCCGGCCAGCGCGTACCAGATCTTCGACCCGGTGAACCCGGCCACGGTGGCGACTCCGAACTTCGCCGCCGCGCGGGCGGTGTCCTTCATGCGCTCGGCGGCGCGCTGTCGGACGCCCTCGGCGTCGCCGTCGCCCCAGATCTCGGGCGGCAGGATGCCCTGGTGGCGGGCGTCGATCGGGAAGTCGCACACGCACTGGCCGACCAGGTGATTGCTGATCACGTAGCACTTCAGCCCGTGGCGGTCGAGCAGCTCGCGCTTGGCGGCCACGTAGCCGTCGTCGGCGAGCGCCTTGTCGACCTCGAAGTGGTCGCCCCAGCAGGCCAGTTCCAGGCCGTCGAATCCCCAGGCGGCCGCCTTGGCGGCCAACTCCTCCAGCGGCAGGTCGGCCCACTGGCCGGTGAACAACGTTACTTCTCGTGCCATGTCGTCTATGCCTCCAACTCGGTCCATTTTTGATCGCTGGCGGAGCTGGCGACGCAGGCCGTGATAAAGGCCATGCCGCGCACTCCGTCCTGCACGGTGGGAAAATCCAGGTGCTCGGGGTCTGGCTGCTCGCCGGCCAGCCGCGCCTGCAGAGCCAGCGCGTAGTTGCGGTACAGGTTGGCGAACGCCTCGACAAAGCCCTCCGGGTGGCCGGCCGGCAGGCGGGTGTGGGCGGCGCTCGCGTCGGACAGCTCGCCGACGCCGGTGCGGCGCACCTCACGGTGGCGGTCGCCCCACTTCACGGTGAGTGTGTTGGGCTCTTCCTGGTGCCACTCCAGCCCCGCCAGTTCGCCGTAGACGCGGATGGTGAGCGGATTCTCCTCACCCGCGGAGATCTGACTGGCGTAGAGCACGCCGCGCGCGCCGTTGTCCAGGCGCACCAGCACGTTGCCGTCGTCCTCCAGTTGCCGCCCCTCGACCATGGTGGTGAGGTCGGCGCACAGCGACGCGATCTTGAGACCGGTGATGTACTCCATCAGGTTCTCGGCGTGGGTGCCGATGTCGCCCATGCAGGAACTGGCGCCGGCGCGCGCCGGATCGGTGCGCCAACTGGCCTGCTTCTGGCCGTCGGACTCGATCAGCGACGCCAGCCAGCCCTGCGGATACTCCACCACCACCTTGCGCACCGCGCCGATGGCGCCGTTGCGCACCATGTGGCGCGCCTCCTTGACCATCGGGTAGCCGGTGTAGTTGTGGGTCAGGCCGAACTGCAGCCCGGTGCTCTCCACCAGCGCCGCCAGCTCCTTCGCCTCGGCCAGGTCGAATGTCATCGGCTTGTCGCTCATCACGTGGAAGCCCCCCTCCAGCGCCGCCTTGGCGACCGGAAAGTGGACGTAGTTGGGGGTAACGATCGACACGAAGTCCATGCGCTCGCCCGCCGGCAGCTTCGCCTCTGCCGCCATCATCTCTTGGTAATCGCCGTACACGCGGTTCGCCGGCAGGTAGAGGTCGGCGCCCGACGCGCGCGAGCGCTCGGGATCGCTGCTGAACGCCCCGCACACCAGCTCGATGTGCCCGTCGAGCGCCGCCGCCATGCGGTGTACGGCACCGATGAAGGCGTCGCGGCCGCCGCCAACCATGCCCATTCTTATCTTGCGACTCATGCGCCGCATCCTATCAAAGATGCCGCGCCATGCGCACCATCGGTGGATTGCGGCGAGCCTCTACCGGACCGCGGCGATTCCGGCGGCCAGCGGGGCGGCCGTGGCCGAGCTCGAGCCGGGGGCCCCGAACAGGTCGCCGCGACGGTTGGCGAGCAGCGCCAGCCGCTGGTGCTGGTGAGCAATGGCAGCGGGGGCGAGATCTGCCCAGATTACCGAGTCGCTGTCCGGCCCGGCGGGCGGGAGCGGGGGCGGAGCGGGAGCCGGGGGCCCCGAACGGGTCGCCGTGACGGTTGGCGAGCAGCGCCAGCCGCTGGTGCTGGTGAGCAATGGCGGCGGGGTCGAGATCTGCCCAGATTACCGAGTCGCTGTCCGGCTCGGCGCGCGCGAGCACGTCGCCATGCGGCCCCACGATCATGCTGTTGCCGCGGCAGCGCAGCCCGTCGGCGAAGCTGACGATGTCGGCCCCGGCGGCGAACATGCTGTTGTCCATGGCGCGCGCCCGCAGGGCCAACTCCCACTCCGGCGGCGGGCCGAGCCAGGCGGTGGGCACCAGAGCCAATTCGGCGCCGCCCGCCGCGGCGCAGCGCGCCTGTTCCGGGAAGCGGGTGTCGAAACAGATCCAGCCGGTAGCGGTCGCGCCGCCGAGCTCGAACACCGGCACCTCGCCGCCCGCCGACGCCCACGAAGTCTCGGCCCCGAACAGGTGCAGCTTGCGGTACACGGCCGCGACCTCCCCGTCGGTGTCCACCACGACCAAGCTGTCGTACAGCCGCCCGTCGGGCGCCGCCTCCGCCATGCCGAATGCCACCGCGATGCCGGATGACGCGGCCGCCTCTTGCATACGGCGCACGGACGGCCCGGTGACCGGCTCCGCCTGCTCCGGGATCCGCTCGGCGGCGATGTAGCCGCTCACGATCAGCTCCGGAAGCACGATCACTGCGCATCCGGCGGCCGCCGCCTCGCCGAGCTGGGCGCTCATCCGGCCCAGGTTGTAGTCCTTGTCCACGGCGCGCGCCTCGAACTGCCCGCATGCCACCCGCATCGTTTGCATCCTTACCTCCTTGCCTCCCGCATCCGCAGTCTACACCGCGAAGGTCAGCTCGGCATGCATTGGTGGGCCGAGACAACCGGAGCGCGCGGGAGTAGAATCGGCGGGATGACCGAGCTAGTGAAGACACGCCCGCTGCCGGGCGCCCCATTTGGCGTGGAAGTAACCGGGGCCGAGCCGCGGAGTCTGACGGCCGAGCAGCGGGAGCAGATATGGGATGCCCATCGGGAAGGGCAGGGACTGATCTGTTTTTCGTTCGGGCGGTTGCTCGAAGCGGACGAATTGCATGCTCTTACCGCGGTGTTTGGCGTCAACGAGTTCGCCCCCGGCAAGATCGTCGGGATCGGCAAGGGGACACGCGCGGGGCAGGAACGGCGCACCGTGGAACAGCAGGAAGCCGCGCTGCGCGCCCGCGGCGACGATCCCTACATGGCGTACATCGGCAACCTGGATCCCGCCAGCCTGGAGGAGAAGGCGGTCGACGGGAAGTTCTACGGCGAGTGGGAGTGGCACACCGACATGTCGTACATCCCGGTACCGCCCACGTTCAGCCTGCTGCACGCCCGCGTGGTGCCGGACGAGGGCGGCGACACCGGTTTCTGCAGCCAGACAATGGCGGCGCGGGAACTGCCGCCGGACCTTCGCCGGCGCGTGAATGGACGCCAGATCAAGCACGACTCCACCTACGGCAGCTCCGGGGTGCTGCGGCCCGGCATGACCGTGCCGGACTCCCCCATTGAGGCAATCGGTCACCCGCACCCGATCATCCGCGTGGTGCCGGAGACCGGCCAGGAGGCGCTGTTTCTCGGCCGCCGCACCAACGCCTACGTGACCGGCATGGCGTTCGACGACAGCGAGCGGCTGCTGGACGAACTGTGGCGCCACGCCACCCAGCCGCACTTCTGCTATCGGCACCGGTGGCGAGTGGGGCAGGTGGTGGTGTGGGACAACCGCATGATGCTGCACATGCGCCATCCGATGGCCGAAGACGCGACGCGCTTCATGTGGCGCACGCAGACCCGCGGCGAGGCGGTGGTGCCGGCAGCCGGCTGACCACGCTGGTCGGGCCGCAACGATCCGGTGTGATCCCGGTAACGGCTACCTGGTGGGGTCTTCGCTTACCTGCACCAGCAGCTTGCCGAAGTTGGTGCCCTCCAGCATGCCGAGGAATGCCGCCGGGGCGTTCTCCAGGCCAACCACTACCTGCTCCTTGTACTTCAGCGCGCCGCTGCGCACCCAGGTCGCCAGCAGCGCCAGCGCCTCTTCGTGGCGGTCGGCGAACTCGCCCTGGTTGAAGCCGCGCATGGTTGCCCGCCGGGCGTGGATGAAGCGGCTCAGGTGCGGGCCGTGCCACTCGCGGCCGGGCGCGTCGTTGTACTCGGCGATGGCGCCGCACAGCGACAGGCGCGCGCCCATGGCCAGGTTGCCGGCGACCGCGTCGATGACCGTGCCGCCCACGTTATCGAAGTACACGTCGATGCCGTCGGGGCAGGCCGCGGCAAGTCCGGCGGACAGGTCACCGGTCTTGTAGTTGACGCACACGTCGAACTGCAGCTCGTCCACCACGTAGGCGCACTTCTCGTCGGTGCCGGCGATGCCCACCGCGCGGCAGCCCTTCATGCGCGCAAGCTGGCCGACCACCGCCCCCACCGCACCCGAGGCCGCCGACACCACCACGGTGTCGCCGGCGACCGGCCGGCCCACTTCCAGCAAACCGAAATAGGCGGTGACGCCCGGCATGCCGACCACACCCAGGGCGGTCGTGATCGGCACCAGGCCCGGGTCCAGGACGCGCAGCTGCGCCCCGGCGACCGCGCCGTAACTCTGCCAGCCGTAGCCGCCGACGTACTGGCACACCAGTTGCCCCGGCTCGAAACCGGCCGCGTTGGAAGCCACCACTTCACCGACCACCCCGCCGACCATCGCCTTGCCGACCGCCTCGGGCGCGCCCATGCGGCCGCGCATGTAGGGGTCGAGCGACAGGTAGATGGTGCGCACCAGGACTTCGCCTTCCCGCGGTTCCGGCACCGGACCCTCGACCAACTCCAGGTCGTCGAGGCTCGGCTTGCCGGCCACCAGCCGGCTCAGCACCACCTGCTTGTTCGTTTCCGCCATTGGTTCCTCCCCGCGCCGCCCACGGCGCTCAACTGAAGCTGGCTACGGCGTGCCGTGCAGCACTTCGATCAGCAGGTTGTCCGGACCCGACACGAACACGACATCCATGTTCTTCATTTTGCGCGGCCCGTCCACGATGTTGGCGCCGCGTGCCCGCAAGTGCGCGACGGCCGCTTCGAAGTCGTCGGTGACCAACGCGAAGTGATGGATCGCCGCGTCCATCGGGTCGGGCCCTTCCGTGGTCGGCGCACGGTGAAAGATGTTGACGTGGTTGCCGGCCATGTGCATGCGGGTGATGACGACCGCCCCGAAGTCGATGACCCACTCGTCGGTGGCGTCGAACATATTGGCCAGGAACGCCTTGGTCGCATCCGGGTCGCTGCTCTGGATGTGAATGTGATCAAGAGAGAGCTTCATTTCGCCCTACGATGCACCAAATAACGCGTTCTGGCCACCCTACGTCTTGATCCACAAGTCATACCTCGGTTATACTACGCTACCATGAAAACCGCCGTATCGCTGCCGGACCACCTGTTTAGACGAGCGGACGAGGTGGCCGGCGAGCTGCAGATTCCGCGCAGTCGGCTGTTCGCGATGGCATTGCAGCAGTTCCTCAACAACTACCGGCAACAGGACGTCACCGAACGGCTCAACGCCGTGTACCGGGATCTGCCGGCCCGTCAGCCGCACGGCATCATGGATACCGGTTTGGAGAGTCTCCGCAACCTGACGCGCGATGACTCGTGGTGAGATCTGGTGGGCGGATCTTGGCGTCCCCTTCGGCAGCGAACCGGGCTTTCGACGTCCGGTCCTGGTAGTCCAGGCCGACAGCTTCAATCGCAGCAGAATAGGCTCGGTGCTGTGCGTGCCGTTCACCACCAACCCGAGCCTGGCTGACGCGCCCGGCAACGTCTGTCTCGATGCAATCGAGTCGCAGCTCTCCAAGGACTCCGTCATCGTCGTGTCCCAGCTGACCTGCATCGACCGGGCGCGGCTGGTGCAACAGGCGGGCACACTCAAGCCGCAACACCTCGCCGAAGTGGAGGCTGGAATCCGGCTCGTGCTCGCGCTCTGACACCCGACCACCGGGCCGGCTCACCCTACCTGGACCCGCGGGTCCAGGTAGGCGGCCGCGGCGAAGAACAGGTTGATGCCGGAGATGATCGGGTAGTCGCGGTCGAACAGGCCACGTGGAGCGCTAGCTTAACTTGGCGAGCTTCATCGATCATCTCCTTGCGCTGCCTGACGTAGGCGACGATGCCGACTTCGACCAGGCGCGTTCGGGGCCGCGACCGGTTGAACTGTGAAGTATCTCCTCGACACGAATGTGGTTTCCGAGCTGCGCAAGCGTGATCGCGCCAACCAGTTCGTCACCACCTGGTTTCGGGAGCGCAAACCCGAGGAACTGTTCCTGAGCGTCCTGACATTGGGGGAACTGCGGCGCGGTGCCGAACGTGTAGCCCGCCGCGACCCGCGCTCCGCCACCGCACTGCGCGCCTGGCTGGACCGAACCCGTACCCGGTTCCGGGATCGTATCGTGCACGTGGATGGCACGGTGGCGGATCAATGGGGGCGGCTCGGCATTGTCGATCCCCTGCCGGACATCGACAGCCTCCTCGCCGCCACCGCACTGGTGCACGGAATGACCGTCGTTACGCGAAATGTCCGTCACACCGCTCCAACCGGAGCACCGCATTTGAACCCGTTCGAACCCTGCGAGACTCGAACCTGACGATGGGCCTCGCAACGGTTGACCCGTATTCGGACTATGGCACATGGTCCATATATGACCGTCTCCAAGTCGCAGTTCAAGCCGCGTGCGTTCGAATACTTCCGGCTGGTGCAGGAACAGCGGGAAACCATCGTGGTCACCGACCGCGGCACGCCGGTGCTCAAGATCGTCCCCTTCGAGGAGGAGGATGACCCGGACCTGCAGGCCCTGCGCGGTACTCTGGTGAAGTACGACGAGCCGCTCGAGCCGGTGGCCGAGGATTGGGAAGCCGCGGAGTGACGCTGCTGGATACCCATGCCTGGATTTGGCATCTTACCGCGCCGCACGAGCTCTCGGTTCCCGCGCGAACGGCAATCGAGCGGGCACGCGCCGAGCGCGCCGCGCTGGTGTCCGCGATCAGCGTGTGGGAGCTGTTCATGCTCGTGAAGAAGGGCCGCCTGGAACTGACCATTACTCCGCACGCCCTGCTCCGCCGTGCCGAGCGGTTGTCCTACCTCCAGTTCGTCGCAGTGGACCAGCACATGGCACGACGATCGGTGGTGTTACCAGACATTCACGGCGACCCGGCCGATCGCCTGATCGTCGCCACCGCACAGGAGCTGGACTGCCGGTTGATCAGCAAGGATCGTCGGCTGCGCCGTTACCCCGACGTGGAGGTGATCTGGTAACAGCGACGCTCCCGAAAGCGATGGGCGGTGTCTACCATTGATCCATGCCGTCGCATGCCGTCGTCAACGAACTTGCTTCTGTATCGTGCCGAACAGCTCGCGCAGTCGATTCATCCGGGCCGTGTCCAGGTAGGGCGGGTCCAATGCGCGCAGATTCTCGTTCAGGCGAGCCGGCGTGCGCATCCCTACGCAGCAGGTGCCGACCTGATGCGCGAGCACATACCGCAGGGCCGCTTCCGGGATGCCGTAGGGCTGCAGAAACTCGAACAGCGCCGGGTCCGTGTACGGCGGTTGGGGCGGCAGGTTGCCTTCGGCGATGTGCCGCCGCACGCACTCCAGGGCCGCCGCTACGGACACCAGCCCGGATCGCCGTGATGCCTGGTTCAGGGGCATCATCACCACCGCTCCCGCGTCATGCTCCCGGCACAGCGGAAGGACCGTAGCGGCGGCCGTCTGCAGCAGAAGGTTGACCGTGAGCATGACGACGTCGAATGCGCCGGTGGGCAATGCGCGTTGCAGAACCTCGTGGGTGCCGTCAGCTTCCGACAACTCGCTGATGCCGACGAACCGCACCTTGCCCTGATCGCGCAGCCGGACCATGGCGTCCAGGCAACCGTCGGAGATGAATCGGTCCAACGTCTCCAGCGTGCGCAGGCCGTGTCCGAGCAGAATGTCGATCCGATCACGCTGCAGCCGCCCGAGGCTGCCATCCACCGAGGCGACCAGTTCCCGCGGCGAACCCGTGTACACCGCCTCGGGTCCCCACCCGTCGTAGGGCCGGTACTTGGTTTCGACGATCACGTCGGGATAGCCGTGCAACGCCTCCCCGAGTGCCTCCTCGCAGGCTCCGTCCTCGTAGCCGGCCGCGGTGTCGACGAAGTTCACGCCGGCGTCCAGCGCGGCCCTTGCGGTGGCAATGAACTGCTTGCGGCCCGCCGCGGCGCCGCGCGCCGCGCCATAGGAGATCTCGGACACGGCAAGATTCGTTCGTCCCAGTCGCCGGTAGAGCATGGGAGCCGGGTTCCCCTTCATGCCGCCAGGATACTGCATCATACGGGGTGTGAGACTGTCGGCCCACGCGGGGCGCGCGACTGCGCGCGCGAACTCCGTTAGACTGGCGGCGCATGCAGAGTCGGGCCACACCGCCAGCCGACGTGTTCAACCTCGGCGTGCTCGGTGTCGCGCAGGCGCTGGGGCTGTCGGCCATGTCGATGATGGTCTTCATCGGCGGCATAGTCGGGCGCGAGCTGGCCCCCCGGCCGGCGCTGGCGACGCTGCCCCTGGCGCTCGTCATCATCGGTCTGGCCGCGACCACCATCCCCGCGGCGCTGCTGGCGCGCCGGCTCCGCCGGCGGCGGGCCGCCCGTGTTGGGGCGGCGCGGCCGGCGGCGCGCGTTCGTTATCGGGGCGCTGCTGGCAACCGCGGCGGCACTGGTGCTCGCGCTCTCGGTCAGCCGCGTCAGTTTCGCTCTGTTCTGCGCAGCGGCCGTGGTGCTCGGTATGAACGGCGCGTTCGTGCAGCAGTACCGCTTTGCCGCCGCCGAGAGCGCAACGCCCGAGTATGCCGGGCGCGCCGTTGCCTACGTGCTGGTCGGCGGCATGGTGGGCGGTGTGCTCGGGCCCGAGGTGGCCAGGCGGAGCCGCCATCTGCTGGACGCCGAATTTGCCGGCGGCTTTCTGGTGCTTGCCGCTCTGCTGGTGCTGTTGGCGCTGGTGGTCAGCCGCCTGCGGGACAACGGCGCTCGCTTCGCCACGCCCCCGCCCCATCGCACGCCGGTCGCAGGCGCGCCGCCCGAGGCGCGGCCAGCGGGCGCCTCCCTCCCCTCCCCCCGCAGCGCCCGCGGGCGGGGGCCGCGCCCCCGGAGGGGGGGCCGGCGGCCGCCCCCCTCCTGTCCGCGCCCGGCTTCGGCGTGGCGGTCCTGGCGGCGGCGGTCGCCTACGCGGTCATGTCGTCGGTCATGACCGCCACGCCGCTGCACCTGA
>MPNH01000019.1 GCA_002238925.1 Spirochaetaceae bacterium bin103
GAGCCGCTGCCGGCGGTCCCGGTACCACAGCCGCCAGTCCCGGAGGCCGCCAGCACCGCTCAGCCGACACCGCGTCCTGTTGCGCAACCGGAGCCGCGCCCGCCGCAAGCGGCGGCGAACCAGCCGGCCGGCAGATTGGATCCGGCACCCGCGCCGAGCGCAGCGGTCACGGCAGAACCCGATCCCGCCTCCGAGGAGGAGGCCGGCCGCGACACGCTGGCCGGCCTGGAGACGCGGGTTGCCGCGCTGGCCGCCGACCTCACCGAGATCGCCGCCCAGGTTGCCCGGTTGCAGCCGGCCGGCGCCGCCGATACCCCGGTGGCGGCGGCTGAGCCCGGGCAGCCGGCTGCGGAGGATTCGGATCCGCTGCAGGTGTCGATCGAGGAAATCGACGCCGGGCAACCGGCGGACAGCGGCAGTCCGGCGCCCACAAACGCACTCGCGGAGGCCGCCGCCCACGACAGCCATCCTGCGCCGATGATCCGGCTGGTGCCGATTGCCGACGAGCAGGACGCTCCGAGCACCGACACGGCCGCGGGCGCCGCAACGGAAGGCGCCGAGGAAGAAGTGCACGCCGAGGCTCCGCCGCACGACGCGTCCCCCGGCCCGTCACCCGACGTATTCCGCAACGATGTCCGCGCCGTGCTCGCGTATCTCGATCAACTACTCGACGACCTGCCGCCGGAGCGGGTTCGCGAGTTTGCCCAGTCGCCGCAGTTCGCCACCTACAAGGCGCTGTTCGCCGAACTGGGACTGGATGACGAGTGACAACGACAATGGGGGCAAGAAGCTATGGCTGACCGCAAAAACGGCCGACTGATCCGCCTGTTCGGCGTCGCCGCCACCGTATTCGTGGTGTTCCTGGTGTGCCTGCTGGCGGTGCGCATCTACCTGGCGCGCGAGGCCGGCGGGCGCGACGCCGCCAGCCATTTCGAGCTGGTCCACCAGGAACTGGCGGACGTGTACGTGGCCAACGGCAGCGTGCAGTCGCCCGTGTTCCGGGACAAGGTCTCGTCGATGGAGGGCGAGGCAGGCCTGGTGGCGCTGCTGCTGCGCGGCCCGGAGGGTGTGCGCTACGCATTCGACAACACCTGGGAAATCGTCAAGCTGGCCGACGGCAAGCTGGTGGAATTGCGCATCCCGAGCCTGCACCAGGAATTCTCCAGTTCGTTCCCGGCCGAGCCGGCCACCATCCTGACCGCGGTGTACCGCCTGGTTACCCGCGACCACGCCTTCCGCATTGTCCGAGATGCGCTGTTCCTGGTGATCGCGTTTCTGCTCGCCTGTGCGATCGCCCTGCTGCTGATCGTTACCCTGACCCCGCACACCACCTCGGAGGACAACACCCCGTGGCCGAACGGCCCCTTGGGGGAGGATGCCGAAGTCGAGCCGTCCCCGCTGGAGTCCGCCGTCCACATCACCGCCCTCGAACCTCAGGAGGCGCTCGGCGACCGCTTGCGCGGCGAGCTGGAGCGCGCATCGGCGTTCCGGACCGACCTGAGCCTGGCACTGGGCGTGTTGTTGGCGGCGGAGGCCACCACCGACGACAGCTCAGCGCGTCTCGCCGGACTGGTCCGCGAACTGGCCGCGCTTCCCGAGCTGGCGTTTGCCTACGGCGCCAGCGGGTTCGCTCTGATCCTGCCGGAAACCAACCTGGATGGGGCGATTGCACTGCTGGAGCGGTGGCGGCGAGCCGCCCTCGACGCCGGCCTGTGCGTGGCGGTCGGCATTGGCGCCCGCGCCGGCCGCGACCTGGACGGCGACCGGCTGCTGCTGGAGGTGGAGCACGCCCTCGGCCGCGCAATGGCGAACGGAGGCCACAACCTGGTCGCCTTCCGCGCCGACCCGCAGCGCTACCGCGTGCTGCAGGCAACCGCGCGCCACTAACGGTCCGCTAGTCGCGGAACGGAATCGACAGTTCCTGCAGGTCGCGGGTCAGGAAGGAACCGGAAAATTCCCGCCTGGCCTCGCGCAGCAGTTGCTTGAGGTCGCGCTCGGTGTAGCGCGGGCTGTAGTGAATCAGTCCCATCCGGCGCACGCCTGCCACGCGCGCGAGCGCACCGGCCTGGCGCGCGGTCAGGTGCTTCTTGTCGCGCGCGCTGTCGCGCAGATCCTGGGAGAACATCCCCTCGCAGATCATCAGGTCGGCGTCGGCGACGAAGCGGTCGAGCCCGCCCACCATCGCCGTGTCGGTGATGAACGCGAACTTGCGCCCCGGGCGCGGGTCGCCCATCACCTGCGCCGACTCGATCACGCGCCCGTCTTCGAGGGTGACCGAGGCGCCGCCCTGCAGCCGGCCCCACAGCGGGCCGCGCGGCACTCCCAGCTCCGCGGCGCTCTCCGGGTGGAAAACGCCGGGCCGGTCGCTCTCCACCAAGGTGTAGCCGAGGCACGGCTTCGAGTGGCGCAGACGGCAGGCGTGAACCTCGTAGCCGTCGCCGGCCACCAGCACGCCGCTGTCGAACGTCTCGTGGATGATGATTTCGTAGTTGATGTAGATGTCGAGCGTGCGCAGGCTTTGCTCGATGTAGGCGCGCACGCGCGGCGGTCCATACACGTGCAGCGGTTCGTCGCGCTCCACCTGGGCGGACAGCGACAGCATGCCCGGCAGCCCGGTGACGTGATCGGCGTGGGTGTGGGAAATGAAGATATGGGAGATCTTCTTCCAGCGCAGACCCAGGCGGCGAAACGCGATCTGCGTCGCCTCGCCGCAGTCGAACAGGAACAACTCACCCTCGCGGCGCACCAGCACCGACGTAAGGCCGCGCCCCGGCAGCGGCATCATGCCGCCGGTGCCCAGAATAAACACCTCAATGTTCATGGCGAATAGTCAGCAAATACCCGAAAGAGATACCCGAAAGGCCGAATCGAGCCGCCCGAGTATACCGACCCCACCCTCCCGCCGACAACCTTCACCGCGCGGCTGGCGCGGCTGGGGCGGCTGGCGTGACGGCCGCGCGGTGAAGCCCTGCCCAACACTTCCGCGCCGGCATACACTGTCGGCCATGTCGGACCGACCCCACGCCCGAAAACCGAGCCTCCAATCGCACTCTGCGAACGGCAGGATGCGGAGTGTCTCCGAGCAGGCGGCACTGCTGCGCGTGCGGGCGCGGCTGAACGGGTGCGTGCGGGGGTTCTTCGAGGATGCGGGGTTTGTGGAGGTGGAGACGCCGCTGCTGGCGGAGCGGCTGATCCCGGAGCCGTCGATCGGCATCTTCGCCACCGAACAGCACCATGCCGACGGCTCCGCCCGGGAGCTGTACCTGACGCCGTCGCCGGAGCTGTGGATGAAGCGGCTGGTGGCCGCCGGCATGCCGCGCGTGTACCAGTTGGCGCGCTGCTTCCGCAACGTGGAGGAGCAGGGACCGTTCCACAACCGCGAATTCACCATGCTGGAGTGGTACGCTGTCGACGAGGACTACCACCAGGCGCTGGCGCGCATGGAGGACCTGCTGGCAGCCTTGCGCGCCGAGGTGGCAGCGGCGAGCACCCTCGGCAACAACTGCGGGCCTGGCGTTGCCGGTGAGGCCGACGGTGGCAGCAGCGGTCCCGGCGGCGGCGGTGAGGCCGGCGCCGCCGCCGGCGCTCGGGTGCAGCGCGTCACGATGGCGCAGTTGTGGCTCGACGAGGTAGGCTGCGACCCGGCGCACGCGACGGCGCGGGAACTGGCCGCGTTGGCGCGGCGGCTCGACATTCCGGCCACCGAATCGGACACCTGGGAGCAGCTCTTCAACCGCATCTTCCTGACCCGCGTCGAGCCGTGCATCGCAACGCACCGCCCGGTGGTGGTGCTCGACTACCCTGCCCGCATCCCGACCCTGGCCGCCACCGCCGGCGACGGCGTGCACGCGAAGCGCTGGGAGCTGTACCTGGCCGGCGTCGAGGTAGCGAACTGCTTCCAGGAAGAAACTGACGGCACCGCGCTGGCGGCGCTGCTCGCGGACGAGGCGGCTCGGCAGCGCTCCGCACGCGTGGTGCCGCGCCCGGACCTGGCGCTGGCGGAGGCGTTCGGCTCCGTCGCCGCCTGCTCGGGCGTGGCCGTGGGCGTCGACCGGCTGTACGCGCTGCTGCTCGGGCTGCCCGCGATCACGCCGCTCATGGCGTGCGCAGACTCCGGCTGAGGGCGCACAAAGTGGCGCGATCTTGGTATGATAGGGGCGGAACGATGGTAAAAGCAGGCGCAGTGGACAAGGGCATGTATCTGCTCGTGAAGGGCACTCCTCACTTGGTGACGGAGCGGGAATTCGTCAACCCGGGCAAGGGGTCGGCATTCGTGCGGCTGAAGTTGAAGAACATCCGCACCGGACTGGTGGTGCGGCAGGTGAACAAGAGCCAGGAGCAGGTGGAGGACGTGGAGATCGACACCGTGCCGGCGCAGTACCTGTACAGCGACGGCGACGGCTACGTGTTCATGAACGCCGAGACCTACGACCAGTTCACGGTGCCGCCGGACGGCCTCGAAGATCGCCGCCACTACCTG
This sequence comes from Spirochaetaceae bacterium bin103, assembly GCA_002238925.1. Lineage (GTDB taxonomy): Bacteria > Spirochaetota > Spirochaetia > SZUA-6 > Bin103 > Bin103. The sequence goes on from MPNH01000019.1 coordinate 4,481, forward strand.
CTCGACGGCGAGACCTATCAGATCGTGGTGTGGGACGAGACGCCGCTCGATATCAAGCTGCCGATCAAGATGGCGCTGGAGGTGACCGACGCACCGCACGCCGAGCGCGGCGATACCGCCACCGGCGTCACCAAGGTGGCCACCACCGCGACCGATCTGAAGGTGAAGGTGCCGCTGTTCATCAAGGACGGAGACCGCATCGTGGTAAACACCGAAACCGGGGAGTATGTCGAGCGCTCGTCGTAGCAGCGGCGACCCGCCGGAACACGGCGAGCCCTGGCTGCGAGACTACCTGCACAAGACGGTCTCGTTCGCGTTCGCCGGCCACACCCTCCAGTTCGCACTTTCGCAATCCTTGTTCAGCAGCTTCGACGTCGACACCGGCTCCCCGCCGCCGCTTTCCCGCATCGCGCCACAACCCTCCCCGCCACCCCCTCCAGTTCGCCCTTTCGCAATCCTGGTTCAGCAGCTTCGACGTCGACCCCGGCTCGCGGCTGCTGCTTGCCAGCATAGCGCAACAGCTCTCCGCCGACCCCGCCGAACACGGCCGCCTGCGGTCGATCCTGGACCTCGGATGCGGCACCGGCGTGCTCGGCCTGGCGCTGGCCAAGCACTACGGCGCCGAGCTGACCGCGCGCGACCGGGACGCGCTGGCGCTCGCGGTCACCGCCCACAACGCCGCCGCCAACGGCATCGCCTGCCGCACCGCCGGCGGCGTGGACACCGCCAACCTGGACGGCACGCGCGAACCCGGACCGTTCCAACTGGTGGTATCGAACCTGCCGGCCAAGGCGGGCGAGCCGGTGCTCGCGCACATGATCGGCGCCGCCGTGCGCGTCACCGCCCCCGGCGGTCGCGTCGCGGTAGTGGTGGTAAGCAACCTGGCCCAACAGACCCGCCGGCACCGCCCCCGCCCCGGGCGGTCGCGGCGGGGTGGGGGGGAAAACCACCCGGCCCAAACAGCCCCGCCGGCACCTCGCCGACGTGGCAGACCTGATCCACGAGCGCGAGGGCAGCCGCCACACGGTGTTCCACGCCCGCCCACGCGTCCCCGGCACTCCGCCCAGCACGGCCGCCGCGGCCAACGCCGCCCTGACGGCGCTGCCCGCCGCCTACCAACGCCGGCACGGAGACATGACCGCAGCTGGAATCTCCTACCCGCTCGATACCTGCTACGGACTGCCCGACTTCGACCGCCCGAGCCACCTGATCGAACTCGCCGCGGCCACCATGAAGCGCCGCCTGCTCGCTGGAACGGCGCCGGCTCCGGAAGCAATCCTGGTGTGGAACCCGATGCAGGGCCATCTGCCGGTGTGGCTGATGCGCGCCCTCGCCCCCGGCACGGCCGCGAACGCCGGGGGCCGGCAGCGCTTCACGTTGATGAGCCGCGATGCGCTGCAACTCCTGGCTGCGAGGGCCAACCTATGCCGGCACGGCATTCCGCCGGACGCGATCGCGCTTCGCCACCAAGTGGCGCTGCACGCCACGCCCGGCGGCCACAAACTGGCTCTGCTGCATCCCGATGACGACCTTCCGTCCGCCGCCCGCGATGGCCTGTTTGCGACGCTGACGCCGTTGCTGTATCCGGGAGGCCACGCCGTGCTGTACGGCGGCGCGCCAACGCTGGCGCCGCTGCTCGCGAAGCGCCGGCCGTTCCAACTGGTGCGCGAGACCCGCCGCCGCGCCCTTCGCGTTGCCATCCTTGGCGCACCGCCATCCTGAGCGAGACACCGGCCAGCGCCGTCAGCTCGGGTCAGGTTCGGGATGCGACTCTGGTTCCGGGAACTGCTCGGCGGCTTGGGCGGCCCAGGTGCTGTCCGGGAAGCGTTCCTGGAGTTGGGTTACGAAGCGTGCCGCGGCATCGTGGTCGCCGGCGTCGCGCCACGCCTCGGCGCCGCGCAGCCATGCCTCGCCGGCCACGTCTTCATTGTCCGCGAAGCGGATGGCGGCGGCGCCGTACTCCTCGGCGGCCTCGGCCGGTTCGCCGGAGGCGGCCATGGCGCGCCCCACGCCGAGCGCGCCGCGGCTCGCCACCTCGATGTCGTCGGCCAGCGCCAGCCCACGGTAGAGACTGATCGCGCGCGGCCAGTCCTCGGCGGTCTCATAGGTGCGCCCGAGCAGCAGGTAGGCGGCGATGCGGGCATCGTCGCCGCCCTCCTCCACCACTTCCAGCAGTACCGGCTCGGCGGCGCCGGGGTCGGCGGCGATCAGCGCCTCCCCGTACGCCAGGCGGGCAGCGTCGGCCGCCGCCGGCGTCGCTTTCTCCGAGCCCTGCACTCCCGTGGCGCGGCGGTAGTAGCCGAGCGCCAACTCCGCTCCGGCGGCGGACACGACGGCACGGAAGCGCTCCGAGACCTGCTCGACGCGCGCCCCGGCCGGGTGGTGGTTCAGGTATGTCCACGCCTGCTCCGCCATGGCGGGGATGTCGTCCAGCTCCGCCAGCACCTGCAGGACCGAGAACCGCGCCAGTTCCGCTACCGGGGGACCGGCTTCCGTGTCGCCGGCGCCGGCGGCGGCGATCGCGATCTCGTACGCGTCGATTGACGCGCGCAGCCGGCCGCGCATACGCAGCGCATCGGCGAGCTGCAGGCGGCCGATGGCGGCCAGGGCGGGAGCGGCGGGGGCCGTGGGGCGCCCAGCGGGGGCCCGGGCTGCGCGGCGGACAGGCGTTCAAGCCACGCCTCCGCCCCGGTCAGATCGCCGCTGGCCAGGTGCAGCCGGGCCAGCTCGAACTGGATGGCCGGCCGCAACGGGTCACCCGGCGGTACTGCCTCGAGGGCGGTCAGGAACTCCTCTTCCGCGGTGCCGCGCTGCTCCAGCAACGACGACGCCAACCCGGCGCGGTACCAGTGCGGGCCGCTCTCCCGATCAGCGGCGAGTTGCCGGAACAGCGTGCGCGCCGCATCCAGGTCGCCGTCACGAAACAGGGCCAGCGCCTGCCAGGTTCTCGCCAGGGACGCGGAACCTTCCGCGGCCCCGGCAATGAGCTCTCCTTGTGCTTCGCGGGAGCCGTACGCTACCGCCGCCAGCCCGAAGTGCGACGCGGCGTCCGCGGGCCGTTCCAGCCGGTACAGCGTGGCCGCCTGCGCGAAGTGGGCGGCTGCCAGCCACGACCCGCGCGCGGTCGCCGTGACTTCTTCCAGCAACTCCAGTGCCGACTCGTACTCGCCATTGTTGAAGTGGCTCACCGCCAGCGCGTACCCTGCGCGGCGCCGCAACTCGCCGTCCTCTCCGGCCTCGTCCAGGGCGGCGCGGAAGAACGGCGCCGAACGGGCGAATTCGCCGCGCCGGGCATACACCGCGCCGATGCGGTACTGGCTCTCGGCACGCGCCGCCGGCGGCAGATCGGCGGCGCTGAGCGCCAGCGTCTCCAGCGCGGTGATCTCGTCGCCCGTTTCCAGCAGCGCGATGCCGCGGCGCTGTTCTTCCTCGGCAGTCAGCCGCCGCCGTTCGGCGATCTGCCCGAGGAGGCGCAGCAATGCCGGCTGGTCGCCGGCGCGTTCCAACACGTCCAGGAGCAGCGCTTCCACGTCGGCCCGGTGCCCGCTGTCCGGGAACTGCTCCAGGAACCCGCGCAGGGCCGCGGCGGCATCTTCGATGCGCTGCTCGGCGGCCAGCAGCACGGCGCGGTTGAACAGCGCGGCTTCCCCGACGCCGGCGTCGGGCCCGAGCGCCGCCTCCTCGAAGCTGGCAATGGCCTGCTGCGCCGAGCCGTTCTCGACGTGAGCGAACGCCAGGTTGAGATTCAGCACCTGGCGCAGGTCGTGTTGCCGGGCACTCGCCAGGCCGCGGTCATAGGCGGCGGCGGCGGCGCCCCAGTCGCCTGCGGCCGCCGCCAGGTCGCCGTGCAGCAGGCCCACCGCCCCCGCCACCGGCGCGGTGCCGGAATCGGCCGAGCGATCCGCGGCGGTGGCGTCATCGAGCACCGCCGCTGTCTCCTGCGCCGCGGCAAGATCGCCCTGTTCGAGCAGTATGCGCGCAAGCCGAAACAGCGCGCCCTGCCGGTGTGCGGCGTCGGGGAACAACTCCAGGTAGCTCCGGAAGTCGGCCGCGGCGGCCGCCAGATCGCCCTGGAAATACTTCGCTTCGGCAACGAAGAACAGCACATCGACCGCCGGCAGCGAGGCCGGGTAGTCGCTCAGAATGCGCCGGAAGCGGTCCTCCGCCGCCGCGTAGCGGCCATCCGCCAGCAGCAGCATGCCGGCGCGCTCCAGCCAGCGGGCCGGAGCGTCGGGTTCGGTATCCGCCCCGGCCGCGGCCAGCAGGGCATCGTATGCCGCACGCGCCTCATCACCACGGCCGAGCTGCTCCAGCGCACGCGCCCGCGTCTCGCGCGCCGCGACCAGGTAGGGCGGCATCGGCTCGGGAGGCTGGTCAATGTGGCGCTGCAGCGCGCCCACGGCTTCGTCCGCATCGCCCGCGGCCAGCCGGGCGGTGCCGATCCAGTACCAGATCTGGTTTCCGTAGGGGGATTCCGGGAACCGGCGCTGATGGGCGGCGAATCGTTCCGCCGCGCGCCCGTAGCCGTCCGCGGCGGCGGCCGCGGGACCGTTGGCCGCACCGTAGAAGATGCTCAGCGGTTCCAGAAACGACGCCTGAACCGCCTCCCCGGAACCCGGCGCACTGCGCACCACGTCGCGGAAATTGCGCGCCGCCACGTCGTACAGGCCCGCCTCGAAGGCGGCAACGCCCTGATTGTACAGGTCAACCGGGGAGACCTGGGCGACGGCGGCGGTTGCCGCCAGACCGGCGAGCACCGCCCACACGGCACGGAGCGGCGTGGCGCGGCTGCGGCGCCGCCCGAATGCCACTACTCTTTGGTGCTACCCACCAGCTCCGCCGAACTGCTCTCGGAGCGGGCGGCGGCCTTGTTAGTGCTGGTGTTGCTATTGCTGTTGCTGCGCTTGCGCCGGAACAGCAGCTTGCCGTCGCGCATGTAGCCGACCACGACACTGCCGGGCAGAAACTTGCCCTTGAGGATATCGAGCGACAGCGGATCCTCAATATCCTTCTGCAAGACGCGGCGCAACGGACGCGCGCCGTACCGCGGGTCGTACCCCTTCTCCATCAGGTAATCGCGGGCTTCCTTGCGCATCTCGAGTTCGATGCGCTGATCGCGCAGCCGCTCCCGCACCTCGTCGAGCTCCAGCGTCAGTATCCGCTCCAGTTCCTGCTTGCTGAGGGCATGGAACACCACCGACTCGTCGATCCGATTCAGGAACTCGGGGCTGAACAGGCGTTTCATCTCCGCCAGCACCTGGGAACGGATCTCCGCGAACTGCTTGCCGTACGCCTCCACCTGAAACCCGAGCGAAGTCTCGGCACTGATCTCGCGCGCGCCGGCATTCGAGGTCATGATCAACACGGTGTTGCGGAACGACACGGTGTGGCCGAGCTGATCCTGCAGTTGACCTTCCTCGAGCACCTGCAGCAGCAGGTTGAATACGTCCGGGTGCGCCTTCTCGATTTCATCGAGCAGAATCACGCTGTAAGGCCGGCGGCGAATGCGCTCGGTAAGCATGCCGCCCTCCTCGTAACCGACGTACCCGGGAGGTGCGCCGACCAGGCGGGAGACGTTGTGCTTCTCCATGAAGTCCGACATGTCAATACGCACCAAGGCGTCTTCGTTGCCAAACAGAAACTCGGCCAGGGTCTTTGCCACCAGCGTCTTGCCAACACCCGTGGGCCCCAGGAACACGAACGATCCGAGCGGGCGCCGTGGCGACGACAGCCCGGTGCGCGAACGGCGAATGGCGGCCGCGATCACGTTGATCGCCTCGTCCTGGCCGACCACCCGCTTGTGCAGCTCCTCTTCGATGTTGAGGAGACGTTCCGATTCGGTCTGCACGATGCGGGCCAGCGGGATGCCGGTGATGTCGGAGATCACCTGCGGGATGCCCCCCATGTCCCCCAGCCGCTGCTCGGCCTGCATGTCGCGCTGCCAGTCGCGCTCGCGCGACTCCAGGTCCGACTTCAACTGGCGTACCTGGTCGCGCACCGCGGCGGCCTTCTCGTAATTCTGGCTGTTGACCAGGTTGCTCTTCTCGATGGTGAGGCGCTCTATCTTCTCGTCCAGCTTGGTGAGCGTCTTGGGACGCACGCTGTTGTCGATGCGCTTGCGCGCGCCCGCCTCGTCGAGCAGATCAATTGCCTTGTCCGGCAGGTGGCGGTCGCTGATGTAGCGCTGCGACAGGTGCACGGCGGACTCCAGCGCCTCGTAGGTGTATACCACCTGGTGGTGCTCGGCGTAGCGGTCCTTGATCCCCTTGAGGATCTCGACGGTGTCGTCGACTTCGGGCTCCTCCACGAACACCGGCTGGAAGCGCCGCTCGAGGGCGGCATCGCGTTCGATGTACTTGCGGTACTCGTTGAGCGTGGTGGCCCCGATACACTGCAACTCGCCGCGCGACAGGGCCGGCTTGAGCATGTTGGAGGCGTCGATCGCCCCCTCCGCCCCGCCGGCGCCGATGATGGTGTGCAACTCGTCGATGAACAGCACCACGTTGCCGGCGCCGGTGATTTCCTTCATCACCCGTTTCAGCCGCTCCTCGAATTCGCCGCGATACTTGGTTCCGGCGACCAGCGAGGCGAGGTCGAGCGTCAGCACGCGCCGCCCGTGCAACACGTCTGGCGCGGTCCCGTTCACCACGCGCTGGGCGAGCCCTTCGACGATGGCGGTCTTGCCCACCCCGGGCTCGCCGATCAGCACCGGGTTGTTCTTGGTGCGGCGCGCCAGGATCTGGATGACGCGCTGAATCTCGCGCGCGCGCCCGATCACCGGGTCCAGCTTGCTCTCGCGGGCGAGCGTGGTGAGGTCGCGGCTGAACTCGTCCAGGGTCGGGGTCGGTTTGCGGCTCGAACTCTGGCCGCGGCGCCGCTGACCGCTGCTGCCGGTACTGCGCGGCTGCACGTCGCCGAGCCCATTGATGCGAATGATCGCCTCGCGCAGCATGTTGGGGGTAACGTTGAACTTCTCCAGGTAGCGCTGCACCACGCCGTCGCGTTCGCGCGCCGCGGCGAGCAGGAAGTGCTCGGTCCCGATGTACTCGTGGCCCATGCTCGAGGCTTCCTCCGCGGAGGTCTCCAGCATCTTGCGCGCCCGCTTGGAAGCCGGCACGTCACCGAGGATGAGGCCGCCCGAGCCCTTCGGCACGGTGCGCTCGATCTCCGTCTGCATCTCGGCGACGTTGACCTTGACGCGCTGCAGCGCCTTGACCGCCACCCCTTCGCCGTCCTTGAGGAGGGCGAGAATGACATGCTCCGGCAGTGACTGCTCCGAGTGGAACCGTTTTGCCTCTTCCTGGGCCAGGATGGTGAGGACCTTGTGAGCCCGCTGCGTCAGACCCCTAAACATGTGCCGATCCCGCGCGCCGTGCGCCAGGATTGCCATGCTGCCCGTACCGTGCACGCGTACCGCGAATCTGTGCTCTCACTAATACGGCTCCTTCGATGATGCTGTCGCTGCCACGATCGGGCCGCCCGTGCGGCTTACCTGACCAGCAGCGTACCGGACACCCGGAATACTACACCGGAGTATACCACATGTGCGACTGCCGACCGTGCGATCTTCACCCCCGTTATAGTCTAAGCCGGAGCACCGATCAAGCACGCCGCGATCCCCCCTGTTCAACATCGGCGAACGAGACGCCGCGCAGGAGTTCGAGCGGCATGCGGCCGGCGGCGCGCGCCGCCGGCAGCGCGGCCGCGAACCCGGCGAGCGCAATGGTGGCGCCGGCCACGATCGCCACCGGTCCGGGCTCGACCGCGATCGGAATGTGTTCCAGGTAGAAGCCGCGGTCGAAGAACCGCACCGCGGCCGGCGCCTCCGCGGCCGGCGCCAGCAGCGCCGTGAACGAAGTGCGCAGCACGCTCGCGACGGTCTCCATGCCGGCAACCAACTGGTTGATATTGAGCGCGGCGGCCAGTCCCGCACCGATGCCGACGGCGGCGCCGAGCGCGCCGGCCAGCAGACCGCTCGCGGTGAGCGTCCAGAACACCACCTCCGGCGGCAACCCCTGGCTCTTCAGGAACGCCATCTCGCGGCGCCGCGCGAGGGCGATGGTGACCGTCGCCGAAGACACATTGACGCCGGCCACCGCGACGATCAGCGCCATGATGAGCAGCAGCAGGGCGCGGCTGGTGGCAAACGATTCGTAGTTGGCGCGCTCGAGCTGGCGCCACGTGTAGATGGCGTAGCCGGGTCCTGCCAGCGACGCGGTGCGCTCGATCGCCGGGTTCAGGTCGGCAAACGGATCCGCGATCTTCACCCCGACGAAGTCGCGGCTGCCGCCGGGCGGCAACAGCACCTCCGCGGTGGCGTGCGAAACGAACACCCACAGCTTGTCCAGTTCCTGGTAACCGGACGACACGATGCCGCGCACCTCGAGCGGCGTGAGCTTCGGAATCAGCAGCGCCTGGCCGGTGCCGGCGCCGCGGTCGATGGCGGTGACCATGAGCAGCCGGTCGCCTACCTGCGCGTCGAGCTGGCGCGCCACCTCGTGCGACACGACAATGCCATTGCCGCTCAAGTCGAACGCCCCGGACGCCACCGCCAGGTATTGCCGCAACCCCGGGTCGCGTTCGTAAAGCTCCGGTATTACCGCACGTACCGTCACCACGTGGCTCCGGCCGCCGGCGGCGGCCAGGGCGATTCCGTGCCGCTCGCGGGTGGCCAGCGCGCCGTCACCGAGGCCCTGCTGCAGGCGCGCCGCCACTTCGTCCAACAGCTCGGCGCGCACCCGCTGTTGCACCTCCATGCCGGGCGGCAGGCGCACCTGCAGGTGATAGCTGCCGACCTCAAGGAAGCGCCGCGTAATGCCTTCGATGAGCCCATCGGAAACTTCCATCACCACCATCAGCGGCACCAGGCTCAGGCCGATTCCGACCGCTGCGCCGGTCAGGTACGCGCTGCCGCCGGCGGCGCCGCCGGCGCCGCGCCGGCGCGCCAGAATGCGCCAAGCGAACAACGGGATGAGCCGCCAGCTCGCGCGTGCGGCGGCTCCTCGCGGCGCCGTCATGGCAGCGGCTGCAACGTGCCGCCGGCGAGCCGGTACACGGCATCGGAGCGCGCGGCGAGGGCAGCGTCATGGGTAACCAACACCAGGGTGGTGCCCTGCCGCCGTACCAGGTCGAACAGCAGATCGGCGACCAGGTGCGAGTTGCGCTCGTCCAGGTTGCCGGTCGGCTCGTCGGCCAGCACCAGCCCCGGCTCGCCGACCACCGCGCGCGCCCCCCCCACCCGCCGCCCCCCCGCCCCCGCCTGCCGCTCGCCCCCGGACAGCTCGTCGGGCACGTGGGCGGCGCGCCCGCTCAGGCCGACCGCGTGCAGCAGCTCGAGCGCCCGCCGGCGTGCCGCGGCGCGGCGCTGGCCACGGATCAACGCCGGGATCAGCAGATTGTCGAGCACGCTGAAGTCGCGCAGCAGGTGGTGAAACTGAAACACCATGCCGAGGGTGCGGCGGTAGCGGGCCAGCTCGGTCTCGTCGAGCGTGGCCAGGTCGGTGCCGCCCACCTGCAGCCGGCCCGGACCGAAATGATCCAGTCCGGCGATGATGTTCAGCAGCGTGCTCTTGCCGGATCCACTTTCTCCGGTGATGGCCGCGCAGGCGCCCGAATCGACGGTCAGATCCAGACCGCGCAGAACCGGCAGCGGCCCGGCGGGGCTCTGGTAGTGCTTGTGAATGCCGGCGGCGCACACCGCTACCGCCATCGCCATCGCCGCTCCCGCCATCGGCCCGGCGCCGCTGCGTGCACGCGCATCACTCCGCACGCAGCGCCGCGGCCGCCGCGACGCGTGCCGCCCGGGCGGCCGCCAGCAACCCCGACGCCGCCGGGGCGGCCGCGGCGAAGCCCGCCACCAGCAGGACTTCGGAGAACACCAGACGGCTCGGCACCTCGACCAGGTAGAACGTCTGCGGCGAAAACAGCTCGACCGGTGCGGCGGCGGCGCCGATGCCGGGCACCAGTGCCGCCAGCGCAAGCGCGGCATTGGCGATTGTTTCGAGCAAGCCGAAGACGCCGTCCAGGTTGTAGGCCATCAGCAGCCCCAATGCGGTGCCGGCGCCGGCGCCCAGGATGCCGAGCAGCGCTCCCTCCCAGATGAACACCGCGCGCACCACCCACGGCGGCGCGCCCATGGCGCGCAGCAGCCCTATTTCCATGCCGCGTTCCAGCACCCGCCGGCGCAGGCCCTGCAGCACGTTGTAGGCGACCACCAGGAACACCAGACCCAGAATGGCGGTCAAGAGCAGCTTTTCGACGCGCAACGCCGCGAACAGCGCGCGGTTGTACACCCGCCAAGACTCCACTCCCGCGGCCGGGTCGACCGCCGCCAGCGCGGCCGCCAGCGCCGTCTGCGCGGCGGTGTCGCGAAACCGGTTGGCGAGCTTGATCCCGTACACGAACGGGGTGCGCGGAGCGGCGGCGCGCAGCGTGGCCGGACCGACGAACGCCCAACTCAGGTCGTACTCGTAGAGGCCGCTGCGAAAGATGCCGGTAACCACCAGTTCCACGTGGCGCGGCTGCAGGCCGGCGCCGCCGCCGGCCGCACCGTCCAGGGTGACGACGGCCACCGTGTCGCCGGGCAGCACGCCTAGCCAGCTCGCCAACTCGGCGCCCACCACCGCGCTGCCCGGCTCCTGCACTGCGAACTCGCCGGCCACCATCCGTACCCGGCGCGCGAACCCGGCGTCGAGCCGGCGCACGTCGGGCGGCACCACGCGCAGCACCAGGCCTCGCGATGCGCCCGGCCGGGCGCCCGAGGGGCTGATCAGCGCTGGCAGCTCGGCGAACGGAACGGCCGCCGACACCCCGTCTACGCCGGCCAGCTGCGCCGCGAACGCCTCCCGATCGGCGGTTGCCGCACTGGCGCCCGCGGACTGTTCACCGGGCGCCACGCGTACGTGGTAGGAGCCGATCTCCACGATGTTCTCGATGAACCCCAGCTGAAATCCATTCATCACCGCGAGCACTACCAGCAGGGTGGCGGTGCCCGCCGCCAGCCCGCCGGCGGCAAGCAGGGCGGCGGCCTGCAGACCGCCGCGGCCCACGCCGAGGTGGCGGCTGCCGACACGTGCCACCAGCCACAGGTGACGCAGGAGCAGACCCATCACGAGGTGTCGGGGAGCGGCGCGCTGCCGCCGCCCGGAGCGGTATCGGGCGCCAAGTCGCGGGAGCGCACTACCTCGCCCCCGCGCAGCAGCTGTTCCCGAATCGGTTCGCCGTCGCGCCACAATACCCGCAGCACCGTACCGCCGGCCGCGTGCACCTCCACCACGCGCTCGTCCGGAGAGAGGTAGGTGACCACCCGCACCAGCCGCCCGCGCCGGCGCACCTGCTCGCGGACGAGCCGCCCGTCGTCGCCGAACTGGTAGTCGACGGTCTCCGTGCCGGACGCTCCGATCACCTGCACCGACAGCACGGTGCCGTCGTCGCGATAGCCATAGGTGCGCTCCTCGAGCAAGCGGGCGTCCTCGCCGTCCGTGATGTCGTACACGCGCTCGGACTCGACACGCCCGGCGTCGTCCACGGTGGTGTCGGTGCGGGTGCCGCCGGGATGGTCGATGCGGGCCCCCGCGCTGCGCTCGCTGACGAGTTGTTCACCGCGCCACCGTTCGGCGGCGAGTTGCTCCCCGCCGCGGAAACGCTCAATCACCTCCGCGTCGCCGGTGCGCCGGCGTTCCTCGACCAGCTCTCCGCGGTGAAACAGGAAGTCGAGCGAGGTGCCCGCCAGAGCACCAGTTGCGCCGGTTGCCGCCGCACCGGCGGGTGTGTGGGAGAACCCGCGCAGCCGCCCGCTGCTGGTCAGTTCGTAGTTTTCGGTGGCGGTGAGCGTGCCGGCACCGTCGTAACGCTGTATGCGGCGCAGCATGCCGCCGCTATAGGTCAGCACCGCACGCCGCAACAGGTCGCCGGCGGCGAAGTGAAGCTCCTCGATCAGGCGTCCCGCGGCGTCGTAGCGGCGCTCCGCAACCAGTTCGCCGGTGTGCAACTCGCTCTCCACGCTGCCATCGCCGTCCGTGCTGCGGCGCCACTCGGTGATTACCGTACCGCCCTGCAACAGTTGGCGGCGCGCCGCCAGCCCCGCCGCCTTCGCCTCGTCGGGAGTGTCCACCGCCAGCGCATACCCGGGGTGGCCGGCGGAGTCGCCGTCCAGGGGGGCGAGCCTGGTGCCGTACGCGTCGGAACGGTAGTACTCCACGCCGGCAGCCGGCGGGGTGCCGGCCAACAGCAGCGCCGCGCAGGCGGCGAGCGCGGAGATTCCGCCGGTTGCGGCAGCCCGCCCGCGCGCCGCCAGTCGCCGGAACCGCGTGGCGGTCACTCTCGCTCGACCACCGCGGTGGCGAACCGCTGGGCATCGAACACCTGCAGATCTTCCATGCCCTCGCCGGTCCCGAGCAGCGAGAATGGCAGGCCGAGCTGCCGGCTCACCGCGAACGCGGTACCACCGCGCGCGGAGGAATCGAACTTGGTAAGCAGCAACGAGTCCACCCGCACCGCGTCGTGGAATACGCGCGCCTGCTCGACCGCGTTCTGCCCGGTGGTGGCGTCTACCGCGAGCAGATGATGCACCGCGCCCTCGGCGCGCTGCTCGGCCACGCGCGCCAGCTTGCGCAACTCGGCAACCAGGTCGGTTCGATTGTGCATGCGCCCAGCGGTGTCCACCAGCAGCAACTCGGTGGCGCGCGCCCGGGCGCTGGCGATGGCGTCGAACACCACCGCCGCCGCGTCCGCCCCCCGGCCCTGGCGGACCACCGGCACATCGAGCCGTTCACCGTGCCGCACCAGCTGGTCGATGGCGGCGGCGCGGAACGTGTCGGCCGCGGCCAGCATCACCGTGTGCGAACGCCGGTAACGATGCGCCAGCTTGGCGAGCGCGGTGGTCTTGCCGACTCCGTTGACGCCGAGCATCAGCACCACGGTCAGCTGCCGGCGCCGCGGCATCACCACCGTGGTGGCGATCGCGTTTTGCAGGCTCTCCACCAGGGCGGCCTGCAGCTGCTGCCAGTCGCGCGGGCGCTCGGACCGCACCTCGTCGACAATCTCGGCCGCCAGCCGCGGCCCGAAGTCTCCCTCCAGGAGGGTGTCCTCCAGCGCGTCGAAGTCGGCCTCCCGCCAGCCCGACGCCCGCGAGAACCAGGTGCGCAGCCGACCTCCGAATGTGCCGGACCCGCCGCCCGCCCGCATCAGCGCGCCCCCCGGCTGGCGGCGGCCAGGTAGTCGCCGAGGGACACCAGGGCACGCGTCAGCAGCGCGCCGGTCACCGCCGTGGCGGCGATGCCGCCGCCGAACAGCAGGTGGCGGTCGCCGCCGGCGGCGGCGTCCTGGGCCACATTGCCGGCGACCGAAAACAGCGCCAGCGGGGCGGCCAGCGACAGCAGCGCGGTGCCAAACTGATCGTAGAACCGGTTGCGCATCTCCTCCTGCCGTTCCACCAGGTCGAACTGCGCGGCTTCCAGTTCGACGTGGATCGGACCGGCCTCGCCGTCGCGCAGTATCAGCGCCGCGTCATGGTAACCGTCGAGGCGCAGCAGCAGGCGCGCCGCCTGCCCCGGAGGCGCAATCCGCAGCGGTGTGGTGCCGATCCACTTCGAATCGACGTACAGCGCCGCCCCCGCCGGAGTCGTCGCCACCTCAACCTCGCGCGCCGGCAACGGCGTCAGGGTCACCGCGACTGCCGCGCCGGCGCCGGCCAGCGCGACAGCGCGCTGTACCGTTTCGTGACCAGGCGCAGTGACCCGCACAGTGTACCGGCCGAGCACCCGGTAGGGCAGTTCCACGCGGCCGTGGCCGGCAAACTCGCCGTCGACGTACACGGCACTCTCCAACGGCGTCGGCACCACCGTGATGGTACCCCACGGCTCACCCACGAACAGCCGGGCAAGCTGCTGTTGCAGCTCGCCGACCGCTTCGGCGAGCCCGTCCCGGCTCAGTGCGTCCTGGTAGTGCTCCGCGGCGCCGCCGAGGGCGGGGCTGACCGCCTGCAACTCCACGAACAGGACCCCCTCCACCTGCTCCAGCCGCCCGGTCACCAGCAGGTCGAGATCCGCCTCCCGCGCGGCCCGCAGCGGCGAGTAGCGCGGCGTCGGCAGCAGGTCGCGGTCGTCGGCGCCGGCCACGATCACCAGCGGCTTGCGCGCGGCGATTTCCACGTCCTCCCAGGTCAGCCCCTGCAGGTCGTCCAGGCGGGCGCGCCGCTCCGCGACCTGTGCCGCCAGGCCGTCGCCGTCGCCGTCGCCGCCGGCCAGCACCTGACCGTCGCGGCGGCGGAGTTGCGCGGCGAGATCGGCGTACGCGGTGCGGCGCGCCTCGGCCAGCACCTGGCGCGCCAGGCCGCGCCGCTCGGCCATGCTCAAGGTGTGCTGGCCGATCGGGGCCAGGCGCTCGCGCAACAGGCGTGGCAACGCGCTGCTCAGGTAGACGTTCTCCGGCGCCAGACCCACTCCGCGCAGTTCGGTGAAGCCGACGCGCCAATCGCCGCGCGGGTCGGCCGGTACGTTGTCGGCGGCGGCCAGGCTGGTTTGCGCAAGAACCAGCAGACCGGCCACGGCCATCGCAGCGGCCGGCGGGGCGGAGCGGCGCGGGCGCGCGCAGGGCAGCACTATCGGCATCGCGGAAATCTCCGGGCGGCTAGCCGGAAGCGCCGGCCGAACCGCCGTTTGCCGCACGGCGTGACCCGCTCGCCTGTTTCAGATACTCGGTAATGAACGGATCGATGGCGCCATCCATCACCGCCTGCACGTTGCCGACCTCGAACTTGGTGCGGTGGTCCTTGACCATGGTGTAAGGCTGAAACACGTAGGAGCGGATCTGGTTGCCCCACGAAATGTCGCGCTTGTCGGCCTCCAGGTCGCGGCGCTCGGCGCGCTGCTGCTCCGCATAATGGTCGTACAGCCGCGAGCGCAGCACCTTCATCGCGGTAGCCCGGTTCTTGTGCTGGCTGCGCTCGTTCTGGCACTGCACGACGATGCCGGTCGGCAGGTGGGTCATGCGTACCGCGCTGTCGGTCTTGTTGACGTGCTGCCCGCCAGCGCCGCTGGAGCGGTAGGTGTCCACGCGCAGATCTTCGGGCCGGATCTCCACGTCGATCGAATCGTCGATGACCGGCGACGCCGCCACCGAGGCGAACGTGGTGTGGCGCCGCTTGCTCGCGTCGAATGGCGAGATGCGCACCAGGCGGTGGATGCCGCTCTCGGCGCGCAGGAACCCGAATGCGAATTCGCCCGACACTTCCGTGGTCACCGACTTGACCCCGCCCTCCGCTTCCGTCAGGTCGATGATCTCGACGCCGAACCGATGCCGCTCGGCCCAGCGGCTGTACAAGCGCAGCAGCATCGCCACCCAGTCACACGCCTCGGTGCCGCCGGCGCCGGCATGCACGGTCAGGTAGCAGGAGGCCGCGTCGTGCTCGCCGGACATCCACTCCCGTTGCTGCAGTTGCGTGTAGGTACGGCCGAGGTCGGCGGCGGTGCCGGCGATCTCTTCCTCCAGGTCGCCTTCCTCCTCGGCGACCGCAAGCTCGTACAACTCCGCCAGATCGGCCACCTCGGCGCGCAGCTTCTGCCACGGCTCAAAGCGCCGCTTGAGACTCTTCAGGCGGGTCAGGATGCCCTCGGCGCGTTCCCGGTCCTGCCACAGGTCGGGCTGCTCGGTCTTGCGCTCCAGCTCGCGCAAGCGGTCCTCTACGCGGTCCCGTTCAAAGATACCCCCAGGATTCGTCGACCGCGCTGCGCAGGTCGGTGATTTGCTGCTCGATTTCGTCCAACAAGAGGTTGCCTCGCGAGCGATAACATGCCCAATCGAGGCCCCGGCATCAAGGGGAAGCCGCAGACGGCGCAGACGACGGCGTGCGGGGCGGTGTGGCCGCCCTCCCGGCCGGCGCCAGCGGATCGATGGTCCACACGCACAGCAACAGGGTGACGGCGAGCCACAGTGCCACCTCGCCGGCCGCGCGCGGCGCCGGCGGACCGCGGCGGGCCGCAACCAGCCCCCCCTGCGCCACCAACAAGGCAGCGATACTGCCGTCCGACGCATCGGCGAGCGCGGCGGCCAACCACGCGTCAGTGAAGCGTGCCACCTCGCGCTGCTCGCTCACCACGCGCCCGTCGGCGGTACGCCGGTAGTGATTGACCGTAACCGGCTCGTCCGGAGCCGGCAGCCGGTAGGGACGGCCCACCGCCAGGGTCTGCTGGTAGGCGAGGTGGGTTGCGTAGTCGGAAAGCACCGGCAAGCCTGGTTCGGCGCCGGCGCTGAAACTGGCCATGGCGGCAAGGGTCACCGGTCCGGCGGCGGCCCGAGCATCGGGCCGGGCAACGTGGGCATTCACGCCGCCGGGCAGCACCAGCGCAACGGCAACCGCCGCCAGGGCGGCGGCGCCGGCCAGGCGCGCCGGGAGCGGACTCCGGTGCGCAGACGCCACGGCTCCCGCTGACCGGGCCGGGCT
Organism: Spirochaetaceae bacterium bin103; assembly: GCA_002238925.1. GTDB lineage: Bacteria > Spirochaetota > Spirochaetia > SZUA-6 > Bin103 > Bin103. Next base: position 20,922 of record MPNH01000019.1, read on the forward strand.
CCGTCCGGACGCGGGCGGCGCCGGCCGCGGCAGCACCCCGGCCAGCGCCGCGCATGCGGCCAGCGCCGCACTCCACAACGAACCGATTGCCAGGTAGCGCGCCATCGCCGCGACCAGTGCGCCGGCCGGGGTGGCCACCGCCAGGCCAACCGCGGCCACCGCAACACCGGCGGCGAGGCTGACGCCGAGCGCCGTGCGCGCCGCAGCCGCTGCACGTACGGCGCCGGGCGGCTGCGGCGTGGCCACGCCGCGCAGCGCGGCTATGCCCGCCAGGCGCAGCACGGCAATGTGGGCCGGGACCGCCACCACCGCCGCCGGCAGGCCGCCGTGCGCAACCAGAAACAGCCAGGGCAGGCCGAGCACCGCGCGCCACCGGCGGGGAACGGCGCCGCCGCGCGGCGCAATGAGCACCGCGGCCGCGGCGGCGTACAACAGCAGCGCGGACAGCAGGCTGCGCCACGGCAGGCCGGCAATCTCCCAGCGCACGCCGGTCCCGGCAAGAGCGCGGGCGACGCGCGCCGCGAACGACGCGGGCGGCTGAACGCTGGCCACGTACACGACGCGCGCGTCAAGGCCGCCGGGGCCGGCGGCGAACCACTCTCCTGCCTCCTGCAGGTAGGGGTCGTAGCGCGGGTCCAACCGGTCCAGGCGCCGATCCAGGCCGGCCACCGGCACCAGCTCGGTGCCGCGGAATGTGGTTATTGTCTCGCGTGCGGTCGCCGCCGCGACCACCGGTCCCAGGCCAGCCTCGTCAAGCCGGTCCAGCAATTCGGACGAATCGCTCGACACCGCCAACGTGTAGTAGCCGCGCCACACCTGCACCGCTTCCGCCAGCGTCGGGCGCGAGTGCACCACCATCCAGCCGGCGCCAAGCACCACGGCCGCCACCGCCCCCGCGCCGATGCGCAGCGCCGCCCCCGCCGTCACGGCCGCCTCGCAGCCGCTTTACGCGCGCGGGCTCCGGGTCGACTCTCCAGACTCTCCATTGACAGCAAAATCAGGCCACGGATACGGTCTCACTGTGGGAAGCGTCCCTCAATCGCCGCGCACGGCGTTTCGCGTGCTCTCCGACGACGTCGACCGGCGGGTAGACCGAGTAGTCCGCCGGCTGCTTCCGCGGCTGCCGCTCTCGCGGCTCTACCAAGCGTTGCGCGAGGGTGACATCCGCGTCAACGGGGCGCGCGTAACGCCGGCGACCCGTACCCGGGTGGACGACCTGATCCGCGTCGACCCGATCCTGGCGGCATCCGGGCGCTCCGCAACCGGACACCGGCAGCCCGGCCAGCATGCGCCACCCGGGACGGCGCCGGCCCGTCCGCCCCCACCGCGCGCCGCCCCGGCCCCCCCGGCCCGCCCCCCGCCCCGGGGGCGGCCCCCGCCCCGTCCGGCCCCGCCGGTGCCGGTTTTGTACCGCGACTCCCATATTCTGATCGTGGACAAACCTGCCGGGCTGGCGGTGCATGGCGAGCACGATTCGGTGATGACGCGGCTCGCGGCGCGCACCCTGCCGCGCACGCAGGCGCTGAGCTTCGCGCCGGCGCCGGTACATCAGCTCGACCGCGTGACCAGCGGCGCACTGGTGGTGGCGCTCACGCTGGCGGCGGCGCGCAGCTGGTCGGCGGCCCTGCGTTCGGGCCAGGTGGTCAAGTTGTACCTGGCGGTGGCGGCCGGCGACCTGCGCACGCCGGCGGAAGGGGCGCTGTGGGAGGATCGCCTGCGCTACGACCGGCGCACGCGGCGCGCCTGGCCCGACCCGGCCGGGGCATACGCCCGCGCGCGGGTGTGGGCGGTGGCGCGAGCCACCGGCGCCGCCGGCGCCCGGCTCGCCGCGACGCTGCTGCTGGTGCGGTTGCATACCGGACGCCGGCACCAGATCCGCGCCCAGGCGGCCGCCCGCAGGCACGCGCTGCTCGGCGACATCCGCTACGCTGACGGACCGCATCGCGGCCGCGCACACCGCGCCGCGCACCATGGGCCCGCGAGCGGCAGCACGGCATCCGGCCCCGGGGCGGGCTGGCCGGTGCTGCACGCCGCGGCCATCGGCAACGATGCCGCCGCGCACTGCGCAGCCGTTGCGGCTCCCCTGCCGTCCGGCGCTTGCCGGGCCATCGAACGGCAATTCGGCCCCGCCGCCGTGCGCCGCGCCCGCTCCGCCGTCGCGCGGCAGCTTGCCGGCGGCAGCCGCGACGCGAATGCGGGGCACTCGGGGGAGTTCGAACATGGTTAGGTTGCGCCGCATGCTGCGCAGCGTGCTGTGGACGCTGCGCGGCGTCCAGGTGACCGCGCTGGTGGGCAAGAGCGGCACCGGAAAAAGCTTTCGCGCGCAGCTCATCGCGCAGAAATACGGCATCGACGTCATCGTCGACGACGGGCTCCTCATACAGGGCCAGAAGATCCTGGCCGGGCGCTCGGCGAAACGGGAGCGCGGCGCCATCGAGGCGGTGAAGGCGGCCGTGTTCCACGACGAGACCCACGCGCGCGAGGTGCTGCGCGTCCTGGAACGAATACGAGCGCAACGCATTCTCATCCTGGCAACCTCGGAGAAGATGGCGGTGCGGATTGCCGGCCGGCTCGATCTGCCGCGCCCGCAGCGCATCATCAGCATCGAAGACGTGGCAACCGAAGAGGAGATCGACGCCGCGCTGCGTTCCCGGCGCGCGCAGGGCCGGCACATCATACCGGTGCCGCCGATCGAGGTGCGGCGCGACTACGGCCACATTGTGATCGATTCGATCACCATCTTTCTGCGCAACAAGATCCTGCGCCGGCGCGGCAAGGTATTCGAAAAAACCGTGGTGAGCCCACAGTTCGAACGCCGCGGCAGCGTGACGGTGTCGGAAGCGGCCCTCACGCAGATGGTGCTGCACTGCGTCGGCGAGTTCGCGCCCGAGTTCGCCGTCGAACGGCTGGTGGTGGTGGGCGACCTGCGCCAGCCGGGGCTGGAGGTGATGCTGCGGGTGCCGTTCGACGTACCGGTGGCCGGCCGGCTGCATCAGCTCCGCGACTACATCATATCCAGCGTGGAACGGTTCTCGGGGCTGCTGCTGGACCAGGTCGACATCACCGTGGACCAGATCGAAGGTGCCGGCCCGCCGGACGCCTCAACCGCGACCGACGGCGGCAAACCGGAACCGGGCAGACGGAACCGGCGTCCGCGGCGGTGACCGCGCCCGTCAGGGCGCCTTCGCGAGCCGCTCCGCGACCCGCAGCGCGTCGACCTGTGGCAGGACCAGCGGCTCCATGGCACTACGCAACCGTTGCGCCAGCCCCTTCACCGGGCGCTCCTCGGTCTGCCAGGTGTCGTCTTCGAACGCAACGTCGCTCAGCAACGCGCTGAACATCAGCGTGCGCAGGCGCCGGCCGGTCGCCACCTCGTCGGCCACCTGTTCGTCCAACGCCGCCAGGCGCCGGCCAACGGCGGATCCTTCCAGCCGTGGGCTCACCCGGGCGATCAGGTTCGGCAGCAGCACGGCGAACAGTCCCAGGTCATGGGCGGAATCGAGAATCTCGGTGGCCCGTCCGCACGACAGGATCTTGACCAGCTCCTCGGTCAGCCGCTCGGCCGAGCACTCCCGGAGGCACCCGGCATGGCGGCCGATCAGCGTGCGATAGCGCCGCTCCATGGAGAAACCGGCCAGGCGCGCGTACTTGACCGCCCGGATCATGCGCACCGGATCCTCCCTGAACGACGCCTCCGGATCCTCCACAGTGCGCAGCGCACGCTGCTGGATGTCGTCGAAGCCGCCCACGTAGTCGATCAGCCGCTCGCTGCGCGGTGCGTAATAGAGGGCGTTGAAGCTGAAGTCGCGGCGGAACGCGTCCTGGTCGACCGTGCCGTAGCGGTTGGCCGCGGAGGTATCCGCGGCGCGGAACGTGGCCACCTCGAACACCCGCCGCCCGGAAGGGACGTGCACCAGCTTGAAGCGGCGCCCGATAATGCGCGCGCCGCGAAACAGCGCGGTGATCTGCCGGGGCCGGGCACTGGTGGCGATATCGAAATCTTTCGGGTCGCGCCCGGTCAGCAGGTCGCGCAGCGCGCCCCCGACGATGTATGCCTCGTGGCCGCCGCGGGTCAGCCGCTGGCAAATGGCGGCCGCTCCGGAATCGATCGCGGAGCCGCGAATGCCATGTTCGCTGGGCAGGTAGACGTTGGCGGTGGCGCGCGTGGCGCCGCTCGCGGATCTTCGATATCGCTTGAGCAATGGTTCGGGAAAGCCGCGCGCGAAGCGTCAGCCGAGCGTGAAGCCGACGTCGTCGCCGCGCAGCTCCAGGCGCACCCGCTTCACTCCCTGTTCCGAATACGCCTCGTACGCCGCATCTTCGAGGTGGCGCGCGAATACCGACTCCAACCCGCGCGCGCCGCTCTCCTTGCGCAGCGCCTGGCGCACCATCAACTCCACCACCGCGTCGTCCACTTCCAGCTCGATCTCCTCGAACAGGAACTCGTTGTGGTACTGAGTGATGATGTTCTCCTTGAGAATACCGGTGAGCTGGCCGGCGGACAGCGACTCGAACGGCACGATGCGCTTGAACCGGCCGATCAACTCGGGCAGAAACCCGAACCGTTGGAAGTACCGCACCGCCGCGACATCCTCCTCGCTGTACGACACCGCGATGCGCTCCGCTTCGTCGCCGATGGCGCGGCGCCCGAAACCGATGCCGGAGTTGTCTTCCGCCTCGATCACTCCCTTGAAGCCGGAGAAGGCGCCGCAGGCGATAAACGAGATATCGGCGGTGGACACCAGCGTGCGGGCGCCGTATTCGGAATGGGAAAGGTCGTTGGGCACCGATATATCGGCCGCCTCGAGCATCTTGAGCAGTTCGCGCTGCACGCCGAGACCGGAAACGTCCTTGGTGGTGGCCGCGCCGGCGAACACGGCGTTGTTGTGTCCTGCCGCCACCTTGTCGAATTCGTCCAGGCACACCACGCCGACCGAGGTGGCGTGCTGATTCAGATCCGCCGCGTACAGGAGCCGGGTCAGAATGGAGGTCACCTCCTGGCCGACGTAACCGGTCTCCGAGTACCCGGTCAGGTCCACGATCAGCGTGGGCAAGTGGAGGATATGCTGGAACAGCAACTCGATCAGGTGCGTCTTGCCGCACCCGGTCGGACCCACCATGAGCAGGTTGGTCTTAGCCGGCAGCAGGTCGCGGCTCACCCCTTCAAGGTGGATCTTGCGCAGCCGCGACACGTGCCGGTAGGCCATGAGCGATACCGCCGTCAGCGCCCGCTCCTGGCCGACGTAGCCCATCTCGCGGATGGTGGCGGCGGTTTCGCGTGGCGTGAGGAACGGGATGCTGCGCACGTACAGCACGATCTCCTGATCGTTGCGCTGCGGGCGCAGGCTGCGGGTCTGGCGCGCGAGTGCCATGAACGCGGCAACCCTATCATCCCCGCGGGCGGTACCGCCAGCCCAGGCGGGCACACAATTCGCCGCCCGCCGCGCCGTACACCGGGCGGATGCCGCCGGCCCGCCGCCGGGGTTAGACTATGGGGGAATGCAGCCCTTTCCGGAGTCGATCAGCGAGCTTGCCGCAACGCTGCCAGTCGTCCGCCACCGTGACCAGATCCTGCAGCAGGTCGCCGCCAACCCGGTAACCGTGGTGGAGAGCCCGACCGGATCGGGCAAGACCACCCAGCTTCCCCGCATCCTGTTCGATGCCGGCTACGGCGACACGGGCCGTATCGGCGTTACCCAACCGCGCCGCATCGCCGCCGTATCGGTTACCGACTTCATTTTCGCGCAACTCGCCGCCGACGCCGGAGCCGACGCCGGAGGCGGCGGCCCGGACGTGGCGTTGGCCGCGTACAAGATGCGGTTCGAGGACACCACCACCCGGGACACTCGCATCAAGGTGATGACCGACGGGGTGCTGCTGCAGGAACTCAAGCACGACCGCCTGCTTGGCGAATATTCGGTTCTGATGGTCGACGAGGCGCACGAGAGGTCGCTCAACATCGACTTCGTCCTCGGCCTGCTGAAGGCCGTGCTGGCGCAGCGGCCCGATTTCAAGGTGATCGTGTCCTCCGCCACCATCAACGCGGAGGTGTTCTCCGAGTACTTCGACTCCTGCCCGATTGTGCGCATCGACACACCGGTACACCCGGTGCAGATCCGCTATCGCCCGTTTCAGCCCGCCGGCGACCCCGAGCGACTGCTCGCCGCCGTGGAGCAAATCGTGCTCGAGATCGACCGCGCCGGGATGCCGGGCGACATCCTGGTATTCCTGTCCGGCGAACGCGACATCCGCGCCTGCATCGCAACCCTCGCCGCCCGCCGCGAGAGCCGCAGATGGCAGCTCCTGCCATTGTACGCGCGGCTGGCGCGCGCCGAGCAGGACCGCGTGTTCGCGGCGTTCCCGGACCGGCGCAAGATCGTGGTGGCCACCAACATCGCGGAGACCAGCATCACCATCCCCGGTATCGGCTTCGTGATCGACTCCGGTCTGGCCAAGGTCAACTCGTTCAATACCCGAACGCTTACCTCCGCCCTCACCGAGCAGCCGATCTCGCACGCGTCCTGCAATCAGCGCCGCGGGCGGGCCGGACGCACCGGTCCCGGCGCCTGCTTCCGGCTCTACTCGGAAGCCTCCTACCAGCGGCGCCCGCTGTTCGAGACCGAGGAAATCCATCGTACCGACCTGTCCGAGGTGGTACTGCGGATGGCGGAGCTGGGCATTACCGAGTTCGAAGAGTTCGACTTCCTGTCGTCGCCGGGACGCGAACGGATCGCCAGCGCCGTGGCGCTGCTCGGGCGCCTCGACGCGCTCGACGAAGCCCGGGAGCTGACCGAGGTCGGACGCACCATGGTCAGGTTCCCGATCCTGCCGCGCCACGCGCGTATCCTGGTGGAGGCGATGTACCGCTACCCCGAGGTGCTGGAGGAAGCGATTATCGCCGCCGCCTTCCTGTCGGTGCCGACCCCGTTCATCATGCCTGATGGCCACGAGCTGGAGGCGCGCCACGCTCACCACGCGTTTCGCCACCCGCTCGGCGACCTGGTAGCCTGCCTGGACCTGTACGGCCTGTTTCGCGACAGCCGCGACCGGGATGGCTTTTGCGCGCGCCACTACCTGGAACCGCGCACCATGTACGAGATTCTGAACGTCAAGGAACAACTGGAGGCGATCGTGAGCGGGCTCGGGGTGCCGGTGAGCGGCGGCGGCCCGATCAGCCACTACCTGCGTGCGGTCGGGCGCGGCCTGATTCAATTCATCTGCGTGGCCTCCGGGCCGGGGCGCTACCGCAGTCCGACGGCCGGCAACATCTTCATCCATCCCGGATCGGGCATGTATCAGCAGCCGGCGCGCTACATCGTGGCGGGCGAGGTCATGCGCACCGCGCGTGCCTACGCGCGCTCGGTGTCGCCGCTGACCCGCGAGGAGGTGCGCGCCATCTCGCCCGACCTGCTCGCCGAGTTGATCGCGGTGTCGCGGGACGGAGCGAAAGGCGAGCGCCGCGCGGGCCGTGGCCGTGGCCGGGACCGGTCGGGCGCGGCGGACCGCTCCGACCGGCCCGCCCGTCCGCGTTCCACCCGCGACGCCGCGCGGCAGTTGCACCTGCTCGGCAAGGTGTTCGAAGTTACCGAACAGCGCAAGCGGCCGCTGGTAACCTTGCCGTGGCGGGAGGCCGCCCCCGTTGCCCGCCGCGCCGGGCGCCGCTCGCTGGCGGCGTACCGCTCGTGGCGCGGCCGCATTTCCCTGGACGGCGCCGAGATCATGCCGGGGGCGCGCCTCGAGGCGCTGTTCGAGGTGCTCGCCAAGATCGACCCGGCGCACCGCATCGACGCCGGCTGGCCGCGCGACACCATGCGCCTGCCGCAGGACGCCGCGCGCCTGCTCGACTGTCTCGGAGATCTGCTGGCGATGAGTACCCGCCGCCCGGGCGCTCACAAGCTGGGCTTCGTCGCTCTGCAGACCGATGCCAACGGCGGTTTCTGGCTGTCGCTGCGGCGCAACCTGCAAAACGCCGTGGCGGACAGCCTGGCCTCGCTGGAGGCCCTGGCCGACGCACCGCCGCGGGCGCTGGACGAGGCGCAGCAGGCGAGCGTGAGCGCCGTCTACCGGCGGGTGGCGAACTTGTTGTAGTTGCGACCCGGTTCTATTGGTCGTTGCGCAGCGCGGCGCGCACCGCGTCGATCGGTACGGCGCGCAGTTCGGTCTGTTCGAGGCCGCGCTGCAGCACGAAGCGCAGTTCGTCGCCGCTGCGCTTCTTGTCCGCGCGCATCGCGGCCACGATCCGGTCACTGTCGACCTCGGCCGCGCACAGGCGGTAGCCGTACGCGCGCAGCAGCCGGATCACGCGCTGGGCATAGCCGGGGTCGACGATGCCGAGCACGCGGCCGAGACGCATCGCGCGCCCCATTCCCCAGGCCACCGCGGCACCGTGGCTCCAGGCGAAGCCGGAAGCAGATTCGAGCGCATGCGCGAACGTGTGGCCGAGATTCAGAAACGCCCGCGAGGTACCGTCCGCACTCACCGCGGTGCCCAGTTCCTCGCGCAGATCGTGCGCCACGAACCGCGCCTTCACCGCCAGGCACCGGCGCACGTACTCGCCGACCAGCGCCGGACTGCGCGCCAGCACCTCGTCACGGCGGCACTCCAGCAGCCCGAACAGCCCGCCGTCGCCGAGCATGGCAGTCTTGATAACCTCCGCCAGCCCGTCAAGGTAGTCGCTGGTGGAAAGGTGGGTGACCACGGTTGGAACCACCACCAGCCGGTGCGCCGGGTAGAACGTGCCGACCAGGTTCTTGCCGCCGCGCAGATTGATGCCGGTCTTGCCCCCCAGTGAGGCGTCCACCATCGCGGTCACCGTGGTGGGCACCAGCGTCAGCCGCACGCCGCGCAGGTAGACGGAAGCGGCGAACCCGGCCACGTCGCACACCGCCCCGCCGCCCACGCCGACGATTTCGCCGCCGCGGTCCATGCCGCGGTCGAGCGCGGCCAGCAACACGCGCTGCACGGATGCCCAGTGCTTGGCGCCGTCGCGGTCATCGAGCAGCACCGGATCGGGAACGCCGGCGCCGAACAGCCGTGCCGTGTTGGCGTCGAACACGACCACGCGGTTGGCGGCGCTGCGGAATTCCGCCGGCATGCGCTGCTCGAACCGCACCTCGGTATTCGGGTCGGCAACGGAGAATCGGTAGTTGATCACAGAAGTCATGGGCAGCTATACGCGCGGCGCCTGCCACGGGTCGGCCGGAATGCCATCCTTGAACACAAGGAAGTAGAGGTTGGGCTTCTGGTCGTGCGGGTTCAGGCCCAGGCGCCCGATCTCGGTGCCGATCTCCACCTGGTCGCCGACCACCACGTAGGTCTCGGCACTGCCCAGGTAGCCGAATATGTAGCCCAGCGGATTCTCGACCAGAACCACCTGGCCGAAGCCGCGGCTCGGGCTGGCCCAGCGCACCGTGCCGGAGGAGACCGAGCGAACCGCCGCGCCCTCGGTGCCGGCGATCTTGAGGCCGGTCAGCTTGCCGTTGATACGGGTGCGCTGGCCGTCGGTGGGCCAGAGCCGGTTCTCGCCGCTGCCGGTCCGGGCGGTGGCGGCAGGACCGGGAGCAACCGGGAGCCGCCGCTGCGCCGCCGGGGTTTCGGTCCGGGGCGGCGAGCTCGTTCCGCCTTCCGGGATTACCAGCAACTGGCCGATGCGTACCGTGGTAGGATCTATAATCTCGTTTGCCGCCAGTATGAGGGCGGGATTCACACCGTACTTGCGACCCACCGAGTAGATGGTGTCGCCCTTGCGCATCACGTGTGCGTGCGGAATGGTCAACTCCTGCCCGCTGCGCAGCCGCGTCGGATCGGTGATGTTGTTGCTGCGCTGCAGCAGGTCGACGGTCACGCCGTATTTCCTGGCGATGCTGTAGAGAGTCTCGCCGCGGGCGATCCGATGCGTCTGGGCCGCCGCGTCCACGGCCGCCGCCGTGGCCACAACTACCAGAACGCACAACAACGTCCTGGCAGCACGTGGCGCAACACCGGCTGCATTCGAGCGGCGCGGCGCCGGGTTCCACGATGGGAAGCCAAGCCGCAAGAGAAGCCCCATAGCCTTAATTTCGGAGCGGCGGCGCCTGAACTGGAGAGCGGGTATTGAACGGGAGCGAAACTTGTCGCGTCTCGTCAGTGAGCCGCCGGTGTGGAGGGGGGAGTCGGGCTGGGGAGACTTGAACTCCCGACCTCTCGGTCCCGAACCGAGCGCGCTAGCCACTGCGCCACAGCCCGTAGCGACATCAGCGGGACATCAGCAGATTGTCTCCGGATGACCTGATGGATGGACGGGAGCGACGGGACTTGAACCCGCGGCCTCCGGCTTGACAGGCCGGCGCGATAACCACCTTCGCCACGCCCCCAATTGGCAGCGCGCCCAATATAGGAGCGCGCCGGCCCAGTGTCAACGTCCGCCAACGTGCAAACGCCGATGCAGGCCTTGTTGCGGACGATGCTATTGCGTACCATATGAGCAATTCCTTCCATGGCCAAAACCCGAAATCGCAATCCCTCGAAGCGCCCGCACGCCGCCATAGCGGCGCAGCGCTCCAATCACCCGCTGCTCTACGTGGGCAGTCTCATCGTGCTTGTCATTATTACCGTCACCTTCATCGGCACGCCGGCGATCGGCCGCTTCGCCGGCGGCGGCGCGGGAACGGTGTTCGGAACCTATGACGAAATCGCGATCGAGCACCGTCGCGGCAACTACTTCGACAGCCAGATCCTGCAGATCTCGCAGCAGCGCCGCAACAGCGGATTCCGCCAGGATACCGAAACCGAGGCGCGCACCGTGGTTCGGCAGGCGTTCCAGCGCGCGGCGTACCGGGTCGCAGTGCTCGCGGAGGCATCGAGCGCATCGCTGGCCGTTTCCACGGAGCGTATCGACGGCGAGTTGATCCGTTCCGGCCCGTACGTGGTCGGCGGTGTGTTCAGCGAGGAGCGGTACAATGCCACCCCCGCGTCGCAGCGCAAGGTGAACCGCCAGCTGGTGCAGGAGCAGCTCCTGGAGCGCCAGTATTTCTCCGACCTCACCTCCGTACACACCAGTTCGCATGCGGTCGACTTCTTCCGCGACATGGCGGCCGTCGAGCGCCGCTTCCGGGTTGCGGCGTTCAGCTTTGCCGAGTTGCCGCAAGCGGAACTGCAGCGGTTCGGCGAGGACAACGCCGCGCTGTTCCGGCGCATCAAGCTGAGCCGGATCCTGATGCGCGACGGAGACGAAGCCGAGGACGTGCTGCGCCGTCTGCAGGATGGATCGGCCACCTTCGAGGAACTCGCGCGGCTGTTCTCGATCGACGATTTAGCGTCGGGGGGAGAAGTGGGCTGGCGCTATTTCTACGACCTGGAGCGCGACTTCGACGGCGCCGATGCGGTGGAGGCGGTCTTCGCCCTGGCGCCCGGCGAGCACACCGAAGTGTTGACCAGCCGCTTCGGGGAAGTGATCTACCGGGCCGACGCCGCGCTGGTGGCGCCGGAATTCGAGAGCGAGGAAGCGCTCGCGGCGGTGCAGGACTACCTGCAGCGGTATGAGCGCGGCTTCGTCGAAGACTACTACACCGCGCGGGCGGCGGACTTCCGGCAGAGCGCTCAGGCAGCCGGTTTCTCCGAAGCCGCCGAGGCACTCGGCGTGGCAACCTTCGAGACCGGCTTCTTCCCGATCAACTTCCAGAATCTGATCGCGGTCAGCCGAGTGCGTGCCGAGGAGGGCGACGATCCCGCGGCGAATGCGAGCCTGCAGTCGGCGCCGTTTCACGAGGAGTTCTTCGAGCGCGCCTTCACCCTCGCCCCCGGCGCGGTGTCGCAGCCGATCGTCCTGGGCGACCGCATTCTGGTGCTGGAGATGCTGGAGGAGCGCCGCGCCGAGGAGGCCACGCTCGACCGCGCCGCGAGCTACTACCCGTTCCTTGTCACCGGCTCCCTGGACCGCGCCATAAACGCCCAGGTGTTCAGTTCCGACCGGCTGGTAGACAACTTCGAAGAGGGTTACCTGAAGTTCCTGCGCGTCCTCAATACGCCGGTGCAAGGCCCACCGACCCAGGCGGCCTTCTGAGGCGTCCATCGCGTTGAATCAGAGCACGCGCAACTTCTGTATCATCGCCCATATCGACCACGGCAAGTCGACGCTCGCGGATCGGTTCATCCAGCGCGCCCACATGGTGTCCGAGCGCGAGTTTCACGATCAGATGCTCGACTCGATGCCGATCGAGCGGGAACGCGGCATTACCATCAAGTCGCAGGCGGTGTCGATTCCCTACCGCGTGAACGGGACCGAGTACCATCTCAACCTGGTCGACACCCCCGGCCACGTCGACTTTACCTACGAGGTCTCGCGCGCCATTTGCTCATGCGAGGGGGCGCTGCTGCTGATCGACGCCACCCAGGGGGTGGAGGCGCAGACGCTGTCCAACTTCTACCTGGCCCTGGAGCAGGACCTGGAGATCATTCCGGTGATCAACAAGACCGACCTGCCCGGCATCGACTACGACTGGCTTGCCGAGCAGATCGACCGTGACCTGGGGCTGGACCCGGAACGCGCCATTCGGGTGTCAGCCAAGCACGGCACCGGCATGGACGAGCTGCTCGAGGCGATCGTGCACCAGGTGCCGGCGCCGGACGGCAGCGCCGGCGACCCGCTGCGCGGCCTGATTTTCGACTCCGCCTACGATCCTTACCGCGGCGTGGTGATCCACCTGCGCGTGTTCGAGGGGGCGGTTGCGCCGGGCATGCCGATCCGGTTCTGGTCCACCGACGGCTCGCACGTGGTGGAGGAAACCGGCACCTTCGGCGTCGGCACTACGCAGCGCACGGCAGAGCTGAAGGCAGGCGACGTCGGCTACCTGATCGCCGGGGTGAAGCGGATCGGCGATGCCCGCGTCGGCGACACGGTCACGCGCGCCGACCTGCCGTGCGAACGGCCGCTGGACGGGTTCCGCGACGTGAAACCGGTGGTGTTCGCCTCGGTGTACCCCGTGGATGCCGACGACTACGCGGAGTTCAACGCGGCACTCGACCGGCTGGCGCTCAACGACGCCGCCCTCACCTACGAGAAGGACAGCTCGGCGGCGCTCGGCTTCGGCTTCCGGTGCGGCTTCCTGGGCATGCTGCACCTGGAGATCGTGCAGGAGCGCCTGGAGCGGGAGTTCGACCTGGCGGTGATCGTGACCGTACCCACGGTGCGCTACCGGGTGGTGCTGAACGACGGCACCGAGCGGTTCATAGACAATCCCCTTGACTACCCGGATCCGGGCCACATCGAGTACAGCGAGGAGCCGTTCATCCGCGCCAGCATCATCACCCCGACCGCCTACGTGGGGGCGGTAATCAAGCTGTGCCTCGACCGCCGCGGCGTGCAGAACACCATGAACTATCTCGACGAGCGGCGCGTCGAAATGACCTACGACATGCCGCTCGCCGAGGTGGTGTACGAGTTCTACGACACCCTGAAGTCGGTCAGCCGCGGCTACGCGTCGTTTGACTACGAACTCACCGACTACCACGCGTCGCACCTGGTGCGGCTCGATATCCTGCTCAATGGGCGCCCGGTGGACGCGCTCGCGCAACTGGTGTTCAGCGACAGTGCCCGCCAGCGCGCCGGCGAAATTTGCCGGCGGCTCAAGGACGAGATTCCGCGCCACCAGTTCAAGGTTCCGATTCAGGGTGCGGTCGGCAGCCAGATCATTGCCCGCGAGACGGTGTCCGCGGTGCGCAAGGACGTTACCGCCAAGTGCTACGGCGGCGATATTACCCGCAAGCGCAAGCTGCTCGAGCGTCAGAAGGAAGGCAAGAAGCGCATGAAGCAGATCGGCGACGTGCAACTGCCCAAGTCCGCCTTCCTGGCCGTCCTCAAGCCGCCGTCGGACTGACGGCGCTCAACCCCGGGCGCCGGCGCCGGAGGGCAGCGCTACAGGAGGCTGTTCTGCTCCAGCGGAGCGGACAGCAGCACCGATGCCTCCAGCGCCCCGCTGAGCCGCTTGCGGACCACGAGGCGCAGATAGGCCGTCCGAAGTCCCTCGTCCACCGCGAACTCCTCCAGCCATACCGGATCGTCCGCGGAGATGCGCGAGTCGTCCGCAACCGACCCCGGTACGACCGTGGTCACCCGGTACTCATCCTTGAACAGCGTGCGGCGCACGTGCTCCACGCCGAGCCCGAACAGCGGCAGCAATGCGTCCTGCCACGAGTCGCGCTGCAGCGCTTCGGCCAACGGCGAAAACGGGCGCGGTCCGAGCAGCGCCAGCAGGCGGCGCGACCGGCCGGCACGCACCACTTCGACCTCGACCAGGGCGGGCGCACCGAACCCGAGCAGGTACCGCTGCACCCCGACGACGTCGGCCGCGGCGTGCTCACCGATCCGCGCCAGCACATCCCCGGCGGCGATCCCGGCCAGGTCGGCGGGCGCGCCGGGCAACACGTAGTCCACCACCAGCTCCCGATCGCGGCGATGCACGCTGACCCCGAGCCACAGGTGGGACACCGCCCCACCCTCGTACAACTTGGGAAGCACCCGCTCGATCCACTCGGCGGCGATGCCGAAGTTGATGCCCTCGAACTGTTCCATGCCGGCGAAGGTGACGCCGACCAGCTCGCGGTCCCGGTTTAGCAACGGACCGCCGCTGTTGCCGGGATTGAGCGGCGCATCGACCTGCAACGCGTCGCCGACCTGCAGGAACCGCCGCCCGACGGCGGACACGATGCCGGAGGTTACGGTCTTGGCCAGGGAGATGTCGCCGGGGGTGCCGATCGCCGTAATTGGGTCGCCGGGCGCGGGGCGGGCGGCGGTGACGGCGCTGAATACGTAGTCCGGCACTACTTCGGCCTTCAGCAGGGCAAGGTCGAACACCGGGTCGTACCCCACGACCTTTGCCGGCACCCGCTCGTCGGGCCGCTCCGACAGCCGGATGTAGAGCCGCGAATAGCCCTCGTACGCCGGGTCGACTTCGCTGCTGATCACATGGTAGTTGGTCAACAGGTGCCCGTCACGATCAATGAAGAAGCCGCTGCCGATTACCCGATCCGGGTAGCCCACACCGCGGCGAATGGCCACGCCGCGATCCACCCAGACGGTAACGGTGCCGGCCAGCATTTCCTGGTAGGACGCGGGCGGCGGCAGCTCCGGCACCGCCAGCTCGCGGCCCGCGGCCGCGGCCGCGTCGGCCAGCACCGTCAGCGCGTGCCGGCTGCCCACCTCCACCGCCAGGTCGCGCAGCACCGGCAGAGCGGCGGCCGGGAACTGCCGCTCGGTCGCCGCCCGCAGTCCGGTGAGCAACGCGCTGACGTGCTGCCGGGCGGTGATCAAGCGCCGCACCTCGTGCTGGTACAACTCGGCCAGCAGCGCGGTCTGCGCGGACGGCGCTTCCCCGCCGGCCGCGGCCAGCGACTGCACCAACGCCACCGCATCCAGGTAGCGTTCCTGCCGGCGTGCCAACGCCAAATCGTCGCGCAGCGCACCGATCGCACTGCGCCGCAACCCGGTCAGATCTTCGCTCGATATGGCGTCCGGGCTCCGTGTCTCCAGGGCCCAGATGTGCTGCAGCGCACGCAGCGGCTCGCCCGCCGCCAGTTGCCGTTCGATGTCGGCCTTGACGTACGCCGTGGTTGCACCGGTAGCCGGACCCGGCCCCGGACCCGACCCCGGCTGGCGCACGGTTGCGCAACCAGCGGCCAGCATGGCCAGCCCCACCACCGCAATCGTGCAGAGGAACCTGCCGCGAGCGGCCATTATTAACGGGCCGCCGTCAGCGCGCTGAAATCGCTGGCCGCCGACAGCGCTCAGCTCGCCTTTTGGCTGGTCTCTCCATCCGTCGAGGCGCGCGGCGGGAAACCGAGCAGGGCGCGGATCTGGGAGTCGTCCAGCGTCTCCTTGTCGACCAGCGTGGCGGCCAGCAGCTCGAGTTGCTCGCGATGCTCGGCGAGCAGCTCCTGTGCCCGGTCCAGCCGCGAACTTATAATCCCGTTCACCTCGTTGTCGATGAGGCGCGCCGTATCCTCGGAGTAGTCCTTGTGGCGGGCGATCTCCTTGCCCAGAAAGATCGGCTCGTCCTTCTGACCATACGCGATCGGCCCGAGCACGTCGCTCATGCCCCACTCGCACACCATCTTGCGCGCCAGCTCGGTGGCCTGCTCAATGTCGTTCTGGGCCCCGGTGGTGGTCTCATGGTACACCAGCCGCTCGGCCGCGTAACCGCCCATGGTGATTGCGATACGGTCCATCAGCCAAGCCTTGCCGCGGGAATAGTAATCTTTTTCCGGCAACGAAAAAGCCACGCCCAAGGCGCGCCCGTGCGGGACCACGGTGACCTTGTGAAACGGGTCGGCGTTGTCGAGGTAGTAGTGCAGCAGGGCGTGTCCGGACTCGTGGTAGGCGGTCATCTCGCGTTCCTTTGGCTCCACGATCTTGGAGTGGCGCGCCACGCCCATCAGGATCTTGTCGCGCGCTTCCTCGAAGTCGATCATCTCCACCCGCTCCTTGTTCCGGCGTGCCGCCAGCAAGGCCGCTTCGTTGACGATGTTGGCCAGATCGGCGCCCGACGTACCCGGCGTAGCGCGCGCCACCCGGTTCAGGTCCACGCCTGCCGCGATCGGAATCTGCTTGATGTGAATACCGAGGATCTCCTCGCGTCCGCGCACGTCCGGCATGTCCACAACCACCTGGCGGTCGAAGCGGCCGGGCCGCAGCAGGGCCGGATCGAGCACATCGGGCCGGTTGGTGGCCGCGATGATGATCACCCCGTCCTTGGTGTCGAATCCGTCCATCTCCACCAGCATCTGGTTGAGGGTCTGCTCGCGCTCGTCGTGGCCGCCGCCGTAGCCCGCCCCTCGCGTCCGCCCGACCGCGTCGAGCTCGTCAATGAACAGGATGCAGGGCGCGTTCTTGCGGCCCTGCTCAAACAGGTCGCGCACCCGGCTGGCGCCGACGCCAACGAACATCTCCACGAAGTCGGATCCCGACATGTGGAAGAACGGCACGTTGGCCTCGCCGGCGATCGCCTTGGCGAGCAGGGTCTTGCCGGTTCCCGGCATGCCGACCAGCAAGACGCCCCTGGGGATGCGCGCTCCCATCTTGGCGAATTTACCCGGGTTCTTCAGGAACTCGACCACTTCCTGCAATTCGTACTTCGCCTCGTCCTGGCCGGCGACGTCGGTGAAGTTGATCTTCTTGCTGGACTCCACGAAGCGCTTGGCGCGGCTCTTGCCAAACGAGAACGCCCGATTACCGCTGCCCTGGACCTGCCGGAACATGAACCAGATGAACACGAACCCGAGCATCCAGGGCAGAAAGTCGATGAACACCCGCAACGGCGACACATTGCGCGGCCCGCCGGTGATCTGCACCGTCTTGCTTTGCAGCGTGCGCAGCAGATCGGGGTCGGAATAGGGAATGTTGGTCTTGAAGTACTCGCCCGGGCGGCCCTTGAGCTGCCCCTGGATCTCGTAGCCATCGATGATCTTGACCGCCTCCACCATGTCCTGGTTGACGTAGTTCAGAAACACGGAGTAGGCGATTTCCTGGGTCAGAGAGCCCTGGTTGTACACGAAGAAGAAGATGAAAAAGATGATCAGGATCAGCAGCGTGATGAGGGCGACGCGATTGTTGAAATTGAATTTCGGGAACCCGGGCTCGGGACCTTTTTTCTGCGAGTTGTTGTTTTCTCCGTTACTCACGATTCCCTCCTCGGGACACCCCCGGCACCAGCCGGCCGGCACCGTCGCCACCGGACCAAGCGGCCTTGCCCACGAAGGGCACCACTCATGGTCCCAACCATTGCGGTGGACCCCAGCCACCAAGGATGCGGCGCGCCATTGCCATTGCAAGAACAGAGCCGTTGCAACAACAGAGGGAGACCCGAACCGGGTCTGCTGCACCCGCCGCGACCGCCGGTTGGGTAGATGTGGGACACATTCCGGTTGCGCTATTCTATACGTCGGACTCGCTCACGAAGAACCAAACCCGACGTAAGTAAGATATCGGTAAAGCGGCACGCAGGACAACCGGCCCGGATCGCCGCTCGCTCCCGCCGGGTCACGGCTCGGGTGACGGGTCGCGGTGCCGCGCCACGATCACCGAGCGCGGACCGCAGAAGATGCGTACGCCGTGCCCGGACAGATCCAGGCGGCGCGGCAGCGGACGGTCTTCGAGCAGCGGCTGCAGAAAGCGCCGCGGCAGCCGCGCGCGGTCGCGCCGCCCGCTCAGACCGCGGCTGGTCACCGCGTCCCACGCCTGATACAGGGCCGCCTGCCGGACACCGGGCGGCACCCCCCAGAAGGCGCGCGCCGCAACCCGGTAGTGGACGCCCCGGCGGGCATCGCATGCGTAGCGCCACGGCACCGCGCGCCGCGCCCGGGCGGCCAGATCGCGGCCCGCCGCGGCACCGCCGTGCGCCAACAGCGGCAGGTTGCGAGCTGCGCCCGGCACCGCGGCCTCCAGCTTCGGCAGCAGTCCACGCACCCGGTTGCGCAGCATGGCCGGGTCGGCGTTGCCCGGGTCGTCCATCACCGGCAGCCCGGCCGCCGCCACGCAGCGGCGCAACGCCTGCCGCCGCACGCCGAGCAGCGGGCGCAGCACCGGGCCGCTGCGTACGGCGATGCCGCCGCCGCGCAGGCTGCCCTGCAGGGCCCGCATCAGGATCGTTTCCAGGTTGTCGTCGAGGTGGTGCGCCACCGCCACCGCGGCCGCGCCGCAACGCGCCGCCACCCCCAGCAGGAAGGCGTAGCGCCGCTCGCGCGCCAGCTCCTCCAGGCTGCGCCCGGTGGTGCGCCGCAGTTCCTGCAGCTCGCCGGCGGCGGCGCCACCTTCGTGCAGCGCCAGTCCAAGGCGCGCGCACTGCTCCCGCACCGCTGCCCGCTCCGCCGCCCGCGACGCGTCGTCCCGAATGCCGTGATCGTAATGGGCGCCCGCCACGTGCATGTCCAGCTCCGTCGACAGGCGGCTCAGCACCAGCGCCAGGGCGGCGGAGTCCGCTCCCCCCGACATGGCCGCCACCACCGTGCACGGACGCGCCAGCGCGGCCTCCCGCAACACCTCGCGCGCGGCCGCCACCGGATCGGCAGCTCCGGCGCTTGCGTGGCTCAAGCCGTCGCGCCGCGCTGATTGATCAGATTCATGGCGCGTTGGTAGTCGCCCTCCACCAGCAGATCGACATGATCGCAGACCCGCCCCACTGCCGCCGCTATGGCCTGCGCATCAGCCGCCGACGGCCTGCTCAGCACGTGGTCGATCACCGCCACGCCCGGCATCGGCCGGCCAACGCCTATGTAGACCCGCTTCACTTCCTCGGTTCGCAACACGCGCAGCACCGACGCGAGTCCGCGGTTGCCGGCCGACGAACCGGACAGTCGCAGCCGGCTGGCGCCCGGAGCGAGGTCCATGGTATCGCACACGACAACCAGTTCCTGCACGTCGGCGGCGCAATCTGACAGCACCGGCTTGATGATATCGCCGGACCCATTCATGTAGGTGTGCGGCTGCACGACGGTAAGCCGCGTACCGGCGACCCGCAGGTGACCGAGCGCGTAGTTGCGGTGCCGCCGGCGCTTCAGCGGCTGGCCGAAACGAGCGGCCAGACACTCCACCACCTGGAAGCCCGCGTTGTGGCGACTGCGCGCATAGCGCCGGCCGGGGTTTCCCAGGCCGACCAATACCAATGCCATCGGCAAAGCCTCGCCAGGCGCGGCGAAAGGCAGGCGCCGTTACTCGTCCTCGCCGATCTCGCCTTCCAGATCTTCCTCTTCGCCCTCGTCCTCTTCCTCGACCTCTTCCACCTTGTGGGCAATCAGCGCGACCACCTGGTCCTGGGAGGCAAGTACGCGGACGCCGTCCGGGACCACCAGGTCGCTGACGTGCATCGACTGCCCCACCTCGAGGTTCTCGATATCCACGTCGATCCGCTCGGGCAGGTCGCGCGGCAGGCTCTCCACCTCGACCTCATGGACCAGGAGCTCCTGCAGGCCGCCCTCGCGCACGCCGATCGGATTGCCCTCGAAGTGCAGCATCACCCGGGCGCGCAGCACCCGCCCGCGCTCGATCTCGAAGAAATCGATGTGCTCCAGCCGCTCGATGATATGATCGATCTGGAAGTCCTTGACCAGCACATCGTACGTATCGCCGCCGGCCGACAGGTGAATGATGGTGCTCTCGGAGATGCGCTGGAACTTGCGCGAGAACTCGCGGGCATCGATGCTCAGCAGCAGCGGGTCGCGATTCCCGTACATCACGGCCGGAATGCGGCCCTGGCGGCGCAGGCGGCGCGCGGCCCCTTTCTTGGTCTCCGTTCGCAACTCGGCGGTCAAGCTTCTGTCGGACATGTCAGGCTCCTGTTTCGTTTTATGGTTTCAGGCGGCGCGCCAGCTCATGGCGCGGTATCTCGAACTGGGACGGCAGGATTCGAACCTGCGAATGCCGGTACCAAAAACCGGTGGCTTACCACTTGCCGACGTCCCAACGGGAGCGGCCATTCTGGCACGGGCCCGCTCGCCGTGAACATCCCTCAGCTTTCCGCACCCGACTCCGGTTCCGGTTCGGCGTCGGCAGACTCCTCGCTGCGCCGGTAGTCATCGAGGATGCGCGTCTGCAACACGTCGCGGAACGCCGCGGTGATGGGGTGAGCGATGTCGCGGTAGCGACCGCTCTGCGTCTTGCGGCTCGGCATTGCCACAAACGGCCCCCCACGTCCCAGTATTATCTTGATGTTGTGCACAACAAAGCAATTGTCGAACGTGGCAGAGACGTAAGCCAGCAGCTTGCCGGCGACCGCGTTGCGCGTTATGCGAATGTCGGTGATCTCCACTGGGCCCTCCGCACGAGCCACGCTGCCCGGCAACCGCCACAACCCAGGTGCGTACAATATCCGCAAAACACGCCAAGCGCAGCAGTCAACAGCAGTATATTAGTTTGCCAAGCCGCCGCTGTCCAGTGCCATGCGCACCGCGCGCGCCGCGCCATGCGCACGGGTGCCGACCGGACGCGCGGGCACAGCATTGCCGGCATGGCCGTTGACACAACTGCGCAGGGGGATTCTATAGTTCGCCATCGCCATCCCGCGTGGCGACCAACATTGCTGAAGGATGGTGGGGAGGAACAATTGTCTCGGTATGTGACGGCAACAGCAATGGCGCGCGCTGCTCCAGGTCAGCCGGGCTCCCGTCCCGGCGGCGAACGCCGGTTCGGTTTCCGCACGCTCACGGCCTACGGAACCGATCTTGAGGACTTCGACGAATTCGAGGACGACTTCGACGACGACGAACTGGACGACGACGACCTCGACGACGGGTTTCAGGACGACGATCTCGGCGACGACGCGGATGAGTTCGACGACGACGACGACGACGACGCTGGCGACGACGCCGGAAACGAGGACGACGACGACGATAATGATGATGACGATGACGGGGACGAATTCGACGCCATGTTCGATGACGACGAGAACGACCTGGACGACACGCTGGACGATTCGGACGACGACGAACTCGACCTGGAAGAGTTCTGACCGGCTACACCGCCGGGGTGTCGTCGCCCGGTGACTCGGTTGCCCGGCTGCCCTGGTCCGGTGGAACGGGTACGATCCGTCCGTTGAACCAGAGCCTCTCCAGTTCGTAGAATTCGCGCGTCTCGCCTTCCATCAGGTGCACCACAATATTGCCGAAGTCGACCAGCAGCCACGGGTTGTTCGGCACCCGCTTCGATCCTCCCAGCGGCTCGATGCCGTGTTCCTTGCAATAGGTCATCAGGTAGCCGTATACGCCGGCGAGATGGGTCGAGCTGCGCACGGTCGCGATCACGAAGTAGTCGGCGGCATCGCTGACCGAGGAGATGTCCAGGACCACCGGATTCTCGCAACGGTGATCCGCGAGCAGGCGCGCCACCGCGCAGACCGCCTCCTCGTCGTGCGTGCCGGGATTCTTCGGGTCCTCGGCGCGCCGGTTGCCGGGCGCCGATTTGCCGCCCGGTGCGCGCTGGCCGTCCGCTACGGCGTGTCTATTGATTACAGGATCGTCCGTTGAAATCACCTCCCAGAATCACGGTCACGTCAATATCGCTGACGGCATCCGCCTCGTCGCCCGCTGCAGCATCCGCGGCTGCGTACGGTTCGGTGCGCGCCGTCCCACACTCCATCAGGTCTGCCACCCGCTGCGCCACCTCCAGCCGACCGCGGCGGTCAATCACCTCGGTGGCCGCGTAGCCATGATGATCGGCATTGGCGACCCGCGCCACCCGGAATCCGAAACTCTGCAACACCGGTGCGGCCCCGCGTGCCAGGCCGGTCACGCCGGAGCCGTTCAGTATTTCCACGTTCGCCGATGCCACCGAGTCCGCCTGCCCGCTGACCAGCGCGGCGACCACCTGCGTCACCGCTTCCCGCAACAGGGCGCCGTCGTAGTGCGGGAATATGAGCGTGCGGCCATCGACCGTCTGCGGCTGGCCAATGGTATACTGAAAGATCATCCGCTCGCCATCGATCTCGGTAAGCGATGACAGCAGGGTGGTGAATCCGGCCTCCGTCAGGTCGTTGCCGAGCCGTTGGTGCAGGTAACGCTGCGCGTCGCGGTGCAGCAACATCCGGCGTTGCTCGCCGACCGAACGCAGCACCGCCTGCAACAGACGATGGACGCGCGCCGCCCACTCCACCTCCGGTTCGTCGACCGCATGGTAGTTCAGGTACGCGAGCGCCTTGTCGCCGTCCAGAAGTACGGCGCCGGCCGGCAACAGTACCCGCCCTTCCGGGCTTTCCTGGTCGATCGGATTGGGCAGGAACACCTCGACACCGCCGAGCAAATCCACCAGGTCGCGCATGCGCCCGCCGGTGATCTCCAGTACGAACAGGGGGCTGACGCCGAGCAACTCCGCAACCTTGTCGCGCAACGGCGCTGCGTCGCCATCCTGGTAGATGGTCTCCAGGGCGTCCATCCGGTTGCGGCTGGCAATCAGCGCGCCGACGTTGCCGGGGATGAACAGCAGCCCCGCACGATCGGTGTCGGGATCGATCAGCAGCACCTCCACCGCGATGCGGTGGCGTGGGTCGGAGAGCACGATCAGGCCGACCAGGAGGTCGTGCTCCTCCAGCCACCGGGAGACCTCGTCGGTGCGCAGGCGCGTGGCGGCGAACACGGCCGTGGCCGCGAGCAACGCCACGATTGCCACCAACAGGAGGTAGCTGAAGTCGCGGCGTCCGCTCCGGCCTCCCCTCATGCGCATGGCGCACTGTCCCGCGCGGTGAGGCCATACAGCCGCTGCTCCCGAATATAGGCTTCCACCGCCTCCGGAACCAGATTCCGAATGACCTGCCCGGCGCCAACCCGCCGGCGGAGATCGGACGAGGAAATCGGCAACCGATGGTTGGCCAGCACCCGGTGCGGCCATGCGAGCGGCAGCGGCGACCGGCGCCGGCGCGCCACCAGCAGTTCGACCATGCCGAACAGCGTGTCCGCTTCCCGCCAGGTATCGAGGTCGGCGCCCAGGTCGTCGCCGATCACCAGCCCCGGACGCTCGCCGATTGCGCCGCACGCCTGCAGCTCGCGCACGGTATCCACGGTGTACGAAATGCCCCCGCGCCGTACCTCCACGTCGCTGACCGCAAACCGGGGGTGCCCGGCAAGCGCGAGTTGCAGCATACGCAGGCGATGTGTGGTGGCGGCCAGCCGCGCCGACGGCTTGTGCGACGGCAGATTGGCCGGCACGAACAGCACGCGACCGTAACCGCCGCTCGCCAGGACCACCGCTGCGATGTGCAGGTGCCCAATGTGCACCGGGTCGAACGATCCGCCGAGCAGCGCGACGCGCGGCCTCTTCACGCGGCGCGCGCGAGCCGGCCGAGAGCGCCGCGCAGGTCGTCCATGCCGGTTCCGTCGTGGGCGGACACCGTCACCACCTCGTCGTCCGGGTAGCGCCGCCGCAGCCGGCGGCGCAGGGCGCCATCGCCGTCCAGATCCTGCTTGGTGCCCACCAGGACACGTGGCCGATCGATCAGCGCCGCGTCGTACGCGCGCAATTCCGCCTCCAGGGTGGCGAGCGGGTCGCCGTCGCCGGTGAGATCGATGACGTAAGCCAGCATGCGTGCCCGCGCGATGTGGTCCAGGAACTGCAACCCCAGACCGGTGCCTCCCGAGGCTCCGGCGACGATGCCCGGGATGTCCGCCAGCACGACCTCCGGTGCCGCCGACCAGCGGGCCGGCGGCGTCGGCGGGGTGGTGGCCGGCGGCCCGGGCGCTACGCTGTTCCCGGCCACCGGCGCGGCGTCGCCCACGCGCATGGTGCCCAGTCCCGGAACAATGGTGGTAAACGGATAGGCGGCGATCTTGGGGCGCGCGTTGGTCAGTGCCGCCAGCAGGGTCGACTTGCCGGCGTTGGGCAGGCCGACGAATCCCACGTCGGCGATGCTGCGCAGCTCCAGCCGTACCTGCAGCACGATGCCGGGACGGCCGGGCTTGGCAAATCGCGGCGCCCGGCGCACGGAGGTGGCAAAACGGGCGTTGCCGGCACCGCCGGCGCCGCCCTGCAGGCACAACCATTCTTCGTCGGGACTGGCCAGATCGTGCAGCACCTCACCGCTGCCGGCATCGCGCACCAGCGTGCCGGGCGGCACCGGGATGCGCACCTCCTTGCCGTTGGCGCCGTGCTGGCGGCGGCGCCGGCCCGGCGCGCCGTCCTCGGCCCGGTAGTGATGGCGGCCGGCAAGATGGGCAAGCGTATGTACGTTGTGGCGCACGGTAAACACGACATCGCCGCCGCGGCCGCCGTCGCCTCCGTCCGGGCCGCCGCGCGGGACGTACTTTTCCCTGCGAAAGGAAACGGCGCCGTTACCGCCGCTGCCGGAACTGACGGTGATCTCCGTTCGGTCGACGAATCTCGCTCCGATACGCGCCACGCCAGCTCCCGATCTGTCGACTGGAGTCGCTACCGCCGCGGTTCAGCCGACCGGTTCGATGGCGACCAACTTGCGTCCGAGCCGGCTCTTGAACACAACCGTGCCTTGGACGCGGGCGTAGAGGGTGAAGTCGCGCCCCACGCCGACGTTATCCCCGGCATGCAGCCTGGTGCCGCGCTGGCGTACCAGGATCGTCCCCGCGGCGACCTGCTCGCCACCGTAGCGCTTTACGCCAAGACGCTTGCCGCGCGAATCGCGGCCATTGCGGGAGCTTCCTCCGCCCTTCTTGTGTGCCACTGCTCTCTCCTCAGGTACCGGCTTCGATCTTCTCGATACGCAGCCGCGTCAGCGACTGTCGATGGCCCCGCTTGCGCCGGTAATTCTTGCGGCGGCGGAATTTGTAAATCACCAGCTTGGGCCCGCGGGGATGGTCCGCGAGCGCTGCCGTGACCTTGGCTCCGGGGACGTGCGGACGGCCGATCTTGGTCTCGCCATCCGCCGCGACCAGCAACACGTTGTTCAATTCCACCGTGTCGCCGATCCCCGCCATGCGCTCCACGGTGACGTGCATGCCCTCGCGCACCCGATACTGCCGTCCCTGAATTTCTACCAACGCGTACATCGCTGCAATCACTCTTCTCGGACCTGACCGGTCGCTGATCTCGAACGTCAAACTACCACGCGGCCAACACCGCGGTCAAACTGATTCGCTTCCGCGCCCTGCCGCGGCTGCCGCGGACGGCGAAATCGGGCCGCTAACCGGATGCGTAGCCGGCAAACAGCTCGCCGATCCGGGGCTCCGGAAGCGGCCCCTCATGCAGGAGCAGGCGGTATCGGAGGCGCAACGCACTTCCCGCCGTGAGGTCGATGGCCCCGGCGATGCTGGGTGCGGGATTGATGCCGAACTGGCGGTCGATCCGCCAATGGGCGGGGTGGCCGGGATTGGCGGGATGATCGAGTACGGCGATCCCGGCGCTGGCCGGCGGGTCGTCGGGGCGCCACGACTGATCGATCGGCATGTGCACATCCACCCACGCCGCGCGCTCCTGCTCGGCGGCGAGGTCGCGGTTGCCGGCCGAGGTGACCACGGTCGCTCCGAGGTGGCGGTGGTACGGCATGCGCACGTACAGACCGCCATAGAGGTACGGCTCGATACGGGCATCGGGGATGGCGCGCAGCGTCCAGTCCAGGTCGAGCACCAGCACGTCGCCGGCGCGCCCGAGCTGCCAGTCCTGGCGGTCGGCGAGCACGTGCCCCCCGTCGGCGTGCTGCCAGAGCGCCTCAATGACCCACCGAGGCGGCTTGGTGCCGGTGATGCGCGGCAGGGCCGGGTTGATGCGGCCCAGGGTCTGACCGGGGCGCTGGCCGGGAAAGTGCCAGAAGTCGCTGCCGTTGATACCCACGAAGCGGGTCTGAATGCCGTGCTGGTGGGGATGGTGCCACGGGCTGTCCGCGGTAAGGCACAGGTGCCGGGCACCGACGCGCACGGGATGAATGTAGGAGCCGATGCCAGGGCGGGCGTGATGCTGGAGCATTGCCCCGCCGAGGTCGGTGTCGTCTATGAACAGGCAGCCGTTTTCGACGCGCGGTTGCCAGCTTTCCTTGTAGTCCATGATCGGGCGTACTGTATCGGGCGCCGACGTTTGCCGCTACCCGGTGGGAGGCGCAGGGCATACACCGGATGGAATTCCGGCACTGCCGGAGTTGCCGGCGTTGCCGGCGGCGCCGGGGTGCCGTTATTCTTGGCGCGAAACAACCATGACCATCAATGCTTACCTGACGTTCGCTGGCGAGTGCCGGGCGGCGTTCGAATTCTATCGCTCCGTGTTCGGCGGCGACTTCCTGTTCATGCAGAGCTTCGGGGACGGACCCGCCGACATGGGCGCGCCCGAGGAGGCGAATGACCTGATCATGCACGTCACCCTGCCGGTGGGCGGTGGCGTGCTGATGGGCAGCGACACCATCGAGCAGTTCAGCCCGCTCCCGGTGCAGGGCACCAACTTCTCGCTTTCCCTCGCACCTGACAGCAAGGAGCAGGCGGACGAACTGTTCGCCAAGCTGTCCGACGGCGGGCGCGTCACCATGGCGATGCAGGACCAGTTCTGGGGCGCCTACTTCGGCACCTGCACCGACCGGTTCGGCATAGCCTGGATGATCAACTTTCACACCGACCAGGAGTAACCTTGCATCGAAGCCGGTAACCGCCGGCCTGCCGGCGCGCCGCTCGACGAGGAACGCGCACCGATGAAGCCGAACAAGGTGATGTCGGCGGCCGCGGCGGCGGCGCTGATCGAGGACGGAGCGACCGTGGGTCTGGTGGGCGGCGGCGGCGGGCTGTGTGAGGCTACCACCCTGCACCAGGCAGTCGAGGCCCGGTTTCTGGACAGCGGCGCCCCGCGCGGCCTGACCTGCGTGCACGCGCTCGGCATCGGCGACCGCGACCGGCGCGGCATGAACTGCTTCGCGTACGAGGGGCTGGTGCGGCGGGTGATCGGCGGCCACTGGGTGTGGTCGCCGCGCATGCAGGAGCTGGCGCGCAGCGAGAAGATCGAGGCGTACGTGCTGCCCGGCGGCGTGGTGATGCAGCTCCTGCGGGAGATCGCCGCCGGCCGGCCCGGGCTGTTCACGCACGTCGGACTTGGCACGTTCGCCGACCCGCGCCACGAGGGCGGCCGGCTCAATGCCAGCGCCCGCGACGAGCTGGTGGAGCTGGTCGAGATCGATGGCCGGGAATTGCTGCGCTACCGCCCGTTTCCGATCGACGTGGCGCTGCTGAAGGGCTCCTGCGCCGATCGCGAAGGCAACGTCAGCCTGGACCGGGAGCCGGCCAACGTTGACCTGTACGCCATGGCGGCCGCGGCGCACAACAGCGGCGGCACGGTGATCGTCCAAGTGCAGGAACTGGTGCCCGACGGCAGCCTGCCGGCCCGCGCGGTGCGCATCCCCGGCGTGCTGGTGAATGCCATTGTCGTCGACCCCGGGCAGCGGCAGGGCTATGCCATCGACTACGACCCGTCCCTGTCCGGGGAGCGGCGCCGTGCCGTCGACCCGCCGCCGGCGCCGCCGTTCGACATCCGCCAGGTGGTGGCGCGGCGCGCGCGCAGCGAACTGCGCCCGGGCGACACCGTGAACTACGGTTTCGGAATCCCGGACGCGGTGGCGGCGCTGGTCGCGGCGCGCGGCGAGACCGGGCTCTATTACCAGACCATCGAGCACGGCACCTACGGCGGCGACCTGCTCACCGGCATGCTGTTCGGCTACGCGCGCAACCCGACCGCGATGATCGACGCGCCATCGCAATTCGACTTCTACTCCGGCGGAGGACTGGACATCGCCTTCCTCGGGTTCGGCGAGGTGGACGCCGCCGGCAACGTCAATGCCTCCAAGCTCGGCGGCCTGACGGTCGGGCCGGGCGGCTTCGTCGATATTGCCGACAACGCGCGCACGGTAGTGTTCTGCGGCACCTTCGAAGCCAAGGGCGCCGACGTGCGGCCCGGCGGCGGCCGGCTGGCCGTGCATCGCCACGGCGCCATCGCCAAGTTCGTGGACGCGGTGGCGCAGATCACCTTCTCCGGCAGCCAGGCGATGGCACGCGGCCAAACGGTACGCTTCGTGACCGAGCGCGCGGTGTTCACGCTGACCGGCGAGGGATTGCGGCTGGACGAGGTGGCGCCGGGAGCCGAGCTGGAGGCCGACATCCTGGCGCGCATGAAGTTCCACCCGCTCATCCCGCGGCCGCCGGCGGCGATGGCCGCCGAGCACTTCTCCGAACCGGGAGGACACCGATGAGCGCGCTGCGCATCGCCGTGGTCGGCGCCGGCTACATGGGCCGCAAGCACATTCGCTACGTCGCCGCAAGCGAGGAATGCCGGCTGGCCGCGGTGGTCGACCCCGCTGCGGCCGCCGAGCGGGCGGCGCGCGAGCATGGCGTTCGGTATTGCCGCGGCATCGATGAGCTGCTGTCCGGTGAGCCGATCGACGGCGCCATCGTGGCCGCGCCGACCGGGTTGCACGAGGAGGTGGCGCTGCGCTGCATCGACGCCGGGGTGCCGGTTCTGGTCGAGAAGCCGATCTGCGCCACGGTGGCGTCGGCGGAACGGCTGAACCGCGCGGCCGATCAGGCCGGCGTGGCGCTGCTGGTTGGCCACCACCGGCGCTACAACCCGGCGGCAGCCGCTGCGAAGCGGCTCTTCGACGACGGCGTCGTGGGCCGGCTGGTGGCAATCAGCACCATCTGGTGCATGTGCAAACCGGACAGCTACTACGCGGCGGCATGGCGCCGGCAGCCGGGCGGCGGGCCGGTGCTGACCAACCTGATCCACGAAATCGACCTGCTGCGCTACCTGGCCGGCGACATCACCGAGGTCGCCGGGTTCACCGGCAACGCCGTGCGCGGCTTTGCGACCGAGGACTCGGCGGCGCTGACGATGCGCTTCGCCGGCGGCGCCCTGGCAAGCGTGGTGATGTCCGACAGCGCGCCGTCGCCGTGGAGTTGGGAGCAGGCATCGGGCGAGAGCCCGCAGTTCCCGGCCAGCGGCCAGAATCCGACCCGCTTCTTCGGTACCGAGGCGGCGCTGGAGTTCCCGCGCCTGGCCGTGTGGCGCTATCGCGGCCCAAAAAGCTGGACCAGCCCACTTGCCGCGGAGCACGTGAGTGTGCCGGACGGCGACGCGTTCGCGCTGCAACTCGCCCACTTCGCGGCGGTGGTGCGCGACGGCGCAGCGCCGCTGGTCACCGGCCGCGAGGGGCAGTGCACGCTGGCCGCCACCCTCGCCCTGTTCGAAGCCGCGCGTTCCGGGACCAGCGTGGCCGTGACGCAGGCCGACTGAACGGCGTCCGTCACGGCGCACCACGGGGGCCCGGCACGTCGGCCGACACCCACTGCAGGATGTGGTGCCCCACCGCCACCAGTTCGCCGCGCTGGTTGCAGACTTCGAGGTCTGCCGTCGAGCGGCGCCGGTCGCGGTCGATCGCGGCGATGGTGTAGGTCACGGTGACGGTGTCGCCAAGCAGTACCGGCTTGATGAAGCGGATGCGGTCGTAGCCGGCCGAGACCGGCGTCTCGGGCGCGTCGCGGGTATGGGCGATCGCCATCGAGGACACGGTGGACATGAAGCCGACCAGCAGCGCGCCGTGCACCATGCGGGTGCCGAAACTGGAGCGCTCCATGTACACTTGGTTGACGTGATTGGGAGAAAAGTCGCCGGTAATTCCGGCGAACAGGTAAACGTCGGACTCGCCGACCGTCTTGGTGAACTGGGTGCGTTGCCCCACGCTTACGTAGAAATCGGATCCCACTGCTGCCCCCGCCGGCTGTCGCCGCCGCACAGCGTAGGGAGGCCGGTCGCAACGCGTCAACGGTGAGCCGCCCGAGTCGCCCGAGTGGCGGGCGTGCGATGAAGCTCGACCTGTCCGGGCAGACCGCGGTGGTGACCGGCGCCGCGCGCGGCATCGGGCGGGCGATTGCCGGCCTGCTCCAGGAGGCGGGCGCCGGCGTCGAGGGATGGGATCTGCAGCCGTCGGACGACCCCTGCTTCGCCCACTTCCGTACCGTCGACGTGAGCGACGAAGCGGCGGTGAACGGCGCCGCGGCGGCGGCCGGAGACATCGACATCCTGATCAACAACGCGGGGGTGAACGGCCCCACCAAGCCCGCCTGGGAGTATACGCTGGCGGAGTGGAACGCGGTGCTGGCGGTGGACCTGACCGGCGTGTTCCTGTGTGCGCGGGCGCTCATTCCCGGCATGCGGGCGCGCGGCTACGGGCGCATTGTCAACATCGCCTCGATCGCCGGCAAGGAGGGCAACCCGGACGCCATTGCATACGGCGCCGCCAAGGCCGGTGTGGTGGGCGTCACCAAGACACTCGCCCGCGAGCTGGCGCTGTCCGGCGTGCTGGTCAACTGCATCACCCCGTCGATGGCCGAAACCCCTTTCCTGGAAGGGATGTCCGCGGAATACGTCGCCGACCGCAAGGCGCGCATCCCGATGGGCCGCTTCGCCAGGATCGAGGAGATCGCCGCCATGGCCGTGTTCGCGGCCAGCCCGGCGTGCAGCTTTACCACCGGCATGGCGTTCGACGTGTCCGGCGGTCGCGCCGACTACTGACGTGCCCGATCGGGATGCGGACTTGAACACGCTCTGCATCCACCAGGTGTGCTTCGGCTTCGAGCGCGGCTTTGCCGCCTGCGTCGCGGCCCTGGAGCGGCAGGGCGTCGGCCTGACCGCAGTGTGGCACGACAAGCTGGCGGCGATCGGCGCAACGGCGGCGGCGCGGGTGCTGGCCGACCACGGCGTGGTAGCCGTGGCGCTGTGCCCGGGCGGCCTTCTGACCGCGCGCGATGCGCGGCGCTGGCAGGCGGCGCTGGAACACAACCGGCGCCTGCTCGACGACGCGGCGACGATCGGCGCACGCTCCCTGGTCACCATAGCCGGCGGCCTGGAGGACGGCGAGCGCGACCTGCGCTTCGCGCGCGACCGTGCCCTGGAGGGGCTCGCCCGGCTGGTGCCGACTGCGCGCGCCGCCGGCGTACGGCTGGCCATCGAGCCGCTGCATCCGATGACCTGTGCCTTCCGGGGCGTGCTCACCACGCTGGCGCAGGCCAACGACTGGTGCGACCTGCTCGACGCCGGCGACACCGTCGGCATCGCCCTGGACAGCTACGCCACCTGGTGGGACCCGGACCTGCCTGCCCAGATAGCGCGCGCCGGCCCGCGCCTGCTCCATCTGCACGTCGCCGACTGGCTGCCCGACACCCGCGACCTGCGCCTGGACCGCGGCATGCCCGGCGACGGGGTAATCGACTTCGACTCGTTCCTGGCGCTGGTGGCGGCCACCGGCTTCACCGGCCCGCTGGAGTTCGAAATCTTCTCCGCGCGCCACTGGTGGCAGCAGCCAACCGACCGCATCGCCGCCGCTTGCGCCGCTTGCGCCGGCGCCCTGATGCATCGTGACCTGAGTCCGGTTGATCGGCGGCGGAATTAGCGGCACAGTGTCGGGCCATGGCACGGCCCAACGTTATCTACCTGCACTCCCACGACACCGGACGCTACATTGAGCCGTACGGCTACGGCGTGCGCTCGCCCAACCTGCAGCGGCTCGCCGAGCAGGGCATGCTGTTCCGGCAGGCACACAACGCGGCGCCCACCTGCTCGCCGAGCCGCGCCGCGCTGCTCACCGGCATGTGCCCGCACAGCGCCGGCCAGTTCGGACTGGTCAACCGCGGCTTCGACCTCGCCGATCCGAGCCGCCACCTGGTGCACACGCTGCGCACCGCCGGCTACCGCAGCACGCTGTGCGGGATACAGCACGTGCGCCGCGATCCGCGCACCATCGGCTACGACGAGATCCTGAACACCGCATCGCGCAAGGCGCGCGACGTGGCGCCGGCCGCGGCCGAGTTTCTCGCCGCGGCGCCGCGCGAGCCGTTCTTTCTGACCGTCGGGTTCAGCGAGACGCACCGCGCGTTTCCGCCGCCGGCGCCGGCCGACGACGCCCGCTACGTGCGCCCGCCGGCGCCGTTCCCGGACACCCCGGAAACGCGCGCGGACATGGCCGCCTACCAGGCCAGCCTCACCGCCCTCGACCACGGCATCGGCACGGTGCTCGGCGCCCTGGACGAAGCCGGCCTGACGGACAATACACTGGTGATCTGCACCACCGACCACGGCCTGCCGTTCCCGCGCATGAAGTGCAACCTGACCGACCACGGCACCGGCGTGATGCTGATGCTGCGCGGCCCCGGCGGCTTCGAAGGCGGCCGGGTGAGCGACGCGCTGGTGTCGCACATCGACCTGTTCCCGACCCTGTGCGAGCTGCTGGAAATCGAGCCTCCGGCGTGGCTGCAGGGACGCTCGCTGCTGCCGCTGGTGCGCGGCGAGGCGGAGGAGGTCAACGACGAGGTGTTCGCGGAGGTCAACTACCACGGCCAGTACGAGCCGCAGCGCATGGTCCGCACCAAGCGTTGGAAGTACATTCGCCGCTTCACCGAGCGAGCCATCCCCTCGCTGGCCAACTGCGACAACAGCATCAGCAAGGACGTGATGCTGCGCCACGGCTGGGCCGAACTGCCGATGGCCGAAGAGCAGCTCTACGACACGGTGTTCGACCCCAACGAGGCGGCCAACCTGGTCGCCGAGCCGCGCCACGCGGCCACCCTGGCCGATCTGCGTACGCGCCTGGCGCGCTGGATGGAAGCAACCGACGACCCGATTCTGCGCGGCCCGATTCCCAAGCCGGCGGAATCCGGCATCAGCCCGCCCGACGACATCGACCCGATGGCGGTATGGGAGTATACGCCGCGCATCCCCCGCTACGACTGACGCGGGCCTGACCTGCCCGCCCCTCCCCGCGCCGGTTGCCCGCTGCAGCGGCGGACCCGTACCTTGCGGCTCCGGTGACCGACGCTGCCCTCCCCGCCATGCCCACAACACTGTTCGGCATGCTGCGCCACTACCTGCGCCGCCGGCGCGGCACCGTGGCGCTGCTCGGAGCGCTGCTGCTGGCCGGCACCGGCGCCCAGGCGCTGACTCCGCTGATCGTGCGCCACGTCATCGACTCGGCGACGACCGGCGCGGCGCTCGCCGACCTGGTGTGGTGGGGCGCCGCCTACGGCGGGGCGGCCACCCTCGCCTACGCCGTCACCGTGGTCGCCACCTTGCTGAGCGTGCGCATTGGCTGGCAGTCCACCAACGCCCTGCGCTCCGATCTGCTGCGCCACACCGTGCGGCTTGATCTGCGTTTCCACCACGACCACTCGCCCGGCGAGATGATCGAACGGGTGGACGGCGACATCACGTTGATGAGCAACTACTTCGCCGAGTTCGCGGTGCAGATTGTCGGCAACGCGCTGGTGATCATCGGGGTGATGGCGGTGGTGTTCAGCCAGGACTGGCGGGTGGGCGCGGTGATGGCCGGGTACGTGGTGGTGTCGTGGTCCCTGCTGCTGGCGCTGCGCAGCATAGGCGTGGAGCAATGGCAGCGCACCCGACAGGCGAGCGGCGAGCTGTTCGGCTTTTTGGAAGAGACTCTTACCGGCATGGAGGACATCCACACGAGTGCCGGCCAGCCGTTCGTGATCCGCCAGTTCTACCGCCTCACGAGACGCTTTTTGCGCCACCAGATCAAGGCGGCCATGCGTACCACGTTCATGGTCAACTCGTGGCTGATGGTGGATACGCTCGGCTTCGCCGTGGGGCTGGGCCTCGGCGCGTTCCTGTACCTGAACGGCGCGGCCACCCTCGGCGTCGCCTACCTGGTGTTCCACTACGCCGGCATGATGTCCCGGCCGCTGCGCGTGGTAACGTGGCAGATGGAGGATCTGCAGCGCGCCGCGGCGGCAGCGCGCCGCGCGGTGCGGTTGTTCCGGGCGCGGTCGGCCCTGCCCGCGCCGCCCGTACGCTTCGACCTCGGAGCGCGCCGGCCTGCCCTGGCGCCGGGTCCGCTCGCCATCGATTTCGACACGGTCACGTTCGGCTACGACCCGGCCAACCCGGTGCTGGAGGAGATCTCGCTGCATCTCCCGGCGGGCGAGGTGCTGGGCCTGATCGGCCGTACCGGCAGCGGCAAGACCACCCTGTCGCGGCTGCTGTTCCGGTTCTACGACGTGGACCGCGGCAGCGTCCGGCTCGGCGGCCACGACGTGCGCTCGCTCAAGTTGGCCGATCTGCGTGCCCGGCTGGCGATGGTGAATCAGCGCGTCGACCTGGTGCATGGCTCGGTGCACGACAACCTGACCCTGTTCGACACGGAGCTGCCGGACGAGCGCGTACAGGAGGTGCTGGACGAATTGGGGCTGGGGCCGTGGTGGCGGGAGCTGCCGCACGGCATCCACACCGAGCTGGCCGGCCAGAATGCGGAGCTGTCCGCCGGCCAGGCGCAGCTACTTGCCTTTGGGCGCGCATTTCTGCTCAGCGCGCCCGGCGTGGTGGTGCTCGACGAGGCCTCTTCGCGCCTCGACCCGGGCACCGAGCGCTCCATAGAACGCGCGGTGGACCGGCTGATCGCGGGGCGCACGGCGATCATCATCGCCCACCGGCTGGCCACCGTGATGCGCGCCGACCGCATCGCGCTGCTCGACGGCGGGCGGCTGGCGGAATTCGGCCGCCGGGCCGACTTGCTGGCCGATCCCACCTCCCGCCTGTCGCAGTTGCTGCGCCACGGCACCGAGGAAATGCTGCAGTGAGAAGGGTGCCGCAGTGAGGCAGGGTGCTGGAACGAGCAAGCTGGCCGTGCTGACGCGGTTGCTCGCCTACCGCAAGTGGAATTTCCTGTTCATGACTTGCGCGCGCGTGCTGGTGTTCGGCGTGTCGTTTCAGATGATCGGCATCGTCTCGCGCGTGATGCTCGACGAACTGAGCGGCGCCCGCCCGCTGGTGTTCGGCCCCTGGCTGCTGTGCGGCGGCCTGGTGGCCGTCGCCCTGGCGCGCGCGGTGGTGGTGTTCATCGACGTGCCGCTGCACTTCCGCACCGAGTTCGCACTCACCTCGCTGCTGCGCAAGAACGTCCTGGAACGAGTCTTGAGCCGACCCGCCGGCAACGCGCTGCCGCACACGCCCGGCGAGGCGATCAGCCGGCTGCGCGACGACGTAGAAGGCGTCGTGAGACTGCTGATGGAGGCCTCCTTCCAGGTGGGCACGCTGGCGTTCGCGGTCGCCGGCGGTGTCGTGATGATCGGCATCGACCCGCTGCTCACCGCCCTGGTGTTCGTGCCGCTGGCCCTGGTGGTGGTGATCGTGCGCTTCCTGCGCCAGAAGATCAGCACCGTGCACGCACGGTTCCGGCGCGACACTGGTACCGTGACCAGCTTCATCGCCGAGTTGTACGCGGCGATTCCGGCGCTGCAGGCGCTGTCCGCCGAGGAGCGCGCCGCGGTTCGCTTTCAGCAGCTCAACGACCGCCGCCTGGACGGCGCGGTGCGCGATCAGCTCCTGACCAAGCTGCTCAGCTCCGGCTTCGACAACCTGGCCCAGATCGGCACCGGCGTGATCATGGTGGTGGCGGCCGGCGCCATGATCGACGGCAGCTTCACGGTCGGCGATTTCTCGCTGTTCGTGTACAACCTGACCTATCTCTCCCAGCAGGCGGTCGGCATGTTCGGCGGTTTCCTGACCCGCCTGCGCCAGGCCGGGGTGTCGCTCGACCGGCTGCAGGAGTTGTTCGGCGACGCCGGGAAGCGCGCCCTGGTGGCGCCGAGCAGTGTGCACCTGCGCGGTCCGCTGCCCAGGATCCCGTTCCGGCCGAAGCGCGCGGACGACCGCTTCGAGCGCCTGACCGTGAAGGACGTGTCGTACCGCTACCGGGCACCGGACGGGAGCGCACCGACCGGGCCGGGCTTGCGCGGCATCGACCTGGAGGTGCGCCGCGGTCAGTGCGTGGCCGTGGTCGGGCGTATCGGCTCCGGCAAGTCGACGCTGCTGCGGGTGCTGCTCGGGCTGCTGCCCGCCGACGCCGGCCAAGTGTTGTGGAACGAGCAGCCGGTATCCGAGGCGGCCGTGGCAATGGTGCCGCCGCGGGTCGCGTACACGCCGCAGGTGCCCTCGCTGCTCAGCGCATCGCTGCGCGACAACGTCCTGCTGGGCCTGCCGCGCGGCAAGGTCGATCTGGCTTCGGCGGTGCGTGCCGCCATGCTGGAGGACGACCTGGCAACCCTGGAGCGGGGCCTCGACACCATTGTCGGGCCGCGCGGGGTGCGCGTGTCGGGCGGCCAGGCGCAGCGCATCGCGGCGGCGCGCATGTTCGTGCGCGATACCGAACTGCTGGTGGTGGACGACCTGTCGAGCGCGCTCGACGTGGAGACCGAGGCACAGTTGTGGCGCAACCTGTTCACCCGCTCCCCGGAGCTGTCGGTGGTGGCGGTCTCCCACAGCCAGGCACTGCTGCGCCGCGCCGACCTGATCGTGGTGCTGGAGGAGGGCGCAATCACGGCGCGCGGCCGGCTGCAGGAGCTGCTCGCCAGCAGCGCCGAGATGCGCCACCTGTGGAGCGGCGCACGAAGCGAAGCCGAGGCCGCCCGCACCGCGGCACCGGGCTGACGCGAACGCGCGAACCAGGCGGCCCGATCCCGCGCCGCGGCACGTGGGGCCTCCACGGCCCGCGGGCGAGCCGTGAGCCGGCGGCAACTGCCGGCGGACGGTCACGGAGCCGGCGGCCGATGCCGGCACCGGGTGGCGGCCGGCGAGCAGGCCACGGAAACGCGACAGCCGTCCGGTGAGGGTGTGAACCGCGAACCACACGCAACTGTGCGGGCGCGCGGCTTGTCAGCCCGCCGCGCCGGCGCCGGGCGAGGGCTCGGCCGCGGTGCTCAGCGCAAGCAGTTCGTGCAGCCGGGAGTCGGGGTTGGCGAGCAGTTGCCGGCGCGGGCCATGCTCCGCTATCCGGCCGCCGTCCAGAATCAGGATGTCGTCCACCTTCTCCACCGACCGCGGGCGGTGCGCAATGACCACGCCGGTGCGGCCGACCAGCAACTCGGCGAGCGCCTCCTCCACCTCGTACTCGGAAGCCGGATCGAGCCGCGCCGCGGCCTCGTCGAGGATGACGATGTCCGGGTCGCGCAGCAGCACGCGGGCGAGCGCCAGCCGCTGCGCCTCGCCGGCCGACAGCGCCAATTGCGCGCTCGCCAGCACCGTGTCCAGCCCATCGGGCTGCGCCGCCAGCCACGGCCGCAGGTGCAGGCGCTCAAGCGCGGTCTCGACCTGCCGATCGTCGACCGCGGCGTCGAACAGGGTCAGGTTGTCGCGTATCGTGGCGCCGAAGAACTGTACCTCCTGGGTCACCACCGCGACCCGGGCGCGCACTTCCCGCAGCCGAAAATCGCGCAGGTCGACGCCGTCCACGGTAACGCGGCCCGTTTGCGGGTCGTACAAGCGCGCCAACAGGCGGGCAATGGTGGTCTTGCCGCTGCCGGTGCGGCCGAGGATGCCGAGGGTACGTCCCGGTGCGACGGTCAGCGACAGGTCGTGCAGTACCAGTTCCCGATCGACCTCGTGACTGGTTTCGTTCCGATTGCCGGCGCCGGCGGGCGGGTAACGGAAACTGACCTGCTCCAGCGCGATGTGCGCCGGTCGCCGCGGAAACGTTTCGCGCGTGCCATCGGCCAGAGCGCTGCGCTCGGCCAGGAGCCGCTGAATGCGCACCACGTTGCCGCCCGCCTTCTGCAGCTCCTCCATCTGGTGCGCGAGGTCCTCGAACGGCCAGAACAGCAGGTTGATGTAACTGAACATCAGGTACAGCGTGCCGAGGGTCATGTCGCCGCGCAGCGCCATCACCCCGCCCCACGCCATCATCATCCCGGTGCCGATGCCCATCACCACGTTGACCAGCGGCCACACCAGCGTGCCGAGACTGTACGCCCGCTTGGCGTGCTGCACCTGCGCCCCGATCAGGCTGGTCATGCGGCGCAGCGTGTGCACCAGGCCGCCCAGGGCCTTGATCTCCTCGATGGCAGCCAGCCGCTCCTCCACGAAACCGTGCAGGTCGGCGGACGCCTCCCGCAACCGGTCGTAATAGGGAACGCCGAAACTGCGCAGCTTGAGCAGCAGCGCGGTCACCGTGACGGCGAACAGGAACAGCGCCAGGCACAGTCGCCAGTCCTCGATCAGCAGGGCTACCAGGATCCCGGTCAGAAGCAGCGCGGCGGCCAGCAGGCGTAGCGAAAACTGCGAGAAGAAGGCGGCGAGCTGGTTGGCATCGCCGTCGATGCGCTCCAGCATCGCCCCCGGCGGGTGGCGGCCGACGAAGCCTGGATCGAGGCCCAGGGTGTGGCGGACCAGGTCGGTGCGCACCCGGTTGGTGGCGATCCAGGAGACATTCTCGCCGATTACCGCGGCCGCCCCGCGGGTGAGTTGGCGCAGGGCGGCCACCGCCAGGTACCATGCCGCCGCGTGCGCGAGGACGGCCGATGCCCCGCGCGCGGTCAACTCGTCCACGATGCCGCGCAGCAGTTGGGGTGCATACACGCCGGCGGCCGTGTGCGCGAGCAGCAGCAGCGCCAGCACGGCCATCTGCCC
Source organism: Spirochaetaceae bacterium bin103 (assembly GCA_002238925.1). Taxonomy (GTDB): domain Bacteria; phylum Spirochaetota; class Spirochaetia; order SZUA-6; family Bin103; genus Bin103. The sequence goes on from MPNH01000019.1 coordinate 59,776, forward strand.
GCGGCAGTCCGCGAGGTAGCGGGTCAGGAAGCCGCGATACACGGCGAGGGTGGGACGCATCGGCGTTACCGCTCCAGGGCGCGCCGGGCGGCGCCGGCGGCGTTCCAGATGTGGCGCATCTCCGCTGATTCGGCGAGCAGTTCGTCCAGGCTGCCGGCGCCGTCTACCTGCCCATCGCGCAGCACCACGATGCGGTCGGCGCGGCGCAGCACGCGCTGGCGGTGCGACACCACCAAGCAGGTGGGGCGCATGCTGGCCACCCGGCTCAGCAGGCGGTCCCACAGCTGCCGCTCGGTGTTGGTATCGAGCGCGCTCGACAGGTCGTCGATTACCAGCAGGTCGGCGCCCGTCACCAGCATGCGGGCGGCGGCCAGCCGCTGTATCTGGCCACCCGAGAGCCGAACGCCGCGCGGGCCAACGCGCGTGTCCAGCCCCTCCGGCATCGTCTCCAGGTCGGGCTCCAGCACGGCGTCGTGCACCGCCCGCGCCAGCGCGTCGTCCGTGACCGGCGCGCCGAGCGTGATGTTGCCGGCGATGGTGTCGCTGCACAGGCGCGGAATCTGCGGCGTGTAGGCGGCGCGCGGCGGCGTCATGAAGCGGCCCGGATCGGCCACCGGCGCGCCGTTCCAGCGCAGTTCGCCGGCCTGCAGCGGAAGCAAACCGAGCAGTACCTTCAGCAAGGTGGTCTTGCCGGCTCCCACACGCCCGGTGACCACGGTGAACGAGCCGCGCTCCAGGGTAACGAAAACGTCGCGGATGCCTGCGTCGCCGTGCGGATGGAGGTAACTGGCAGCACGCAGCTCAAGCCGGCGCAACGGCGCAGCGCCGGCCGAGCCCGAACCGCGTTGCCGGTCGGATTCCCGGCTACTGGTTGACTGTGCCGGCCGGCGTCGGCCGCGCCGCTCATCGGCCGCCGCGCCCGGGCGGGGCGCTTCCGCTTGCGGCGGCGGTACCCGCCGCCCCGCGACTCCAGCTCGCCCGCCCGCGGCGGATTGCCGCTCACCGGCAGGTTCTGTCGCCTGCCGCAGCAGGGCCACCGGGTGGTGGGCGGCGAGCTCGGCGCCGTTGGTTCCGGACGGCGCCGCCGCCAGCAGCCGGCCCACGGAGACCTTGGAGCGCCGCACGTTGATCAGCATGCCGCTCATCCAGTTGGCATAGTCTGCCACCCGCTCCAGGTAGGTCACGAACAGTACGAACGCGCCGACCGTGAACTCCGCGCCGCGGGCCGAAAGGGCGAGGAACAGCAGTAGGACCGCCGTGCACAACACGGCGGTGTTGTCGGCAATCGCCTCCAGAATCTGGGCCAGCACCTTTTCGCGCAGCGCGGTACCGCGCCGCGCTTCGTTCAATTCCCCCAGGCGGCGCACCACGCCGGCACGGCTTGCGGACAGTTTGAACGTCGTGAACGAGCCGAACACCTCGCCGACGAACTCGGCCACGTCCGCCCCAGCGGCGCGCGCGGCGCCGCGCAGCGCCATCACCCTGTTCCGGACCAGCTCGGCGGCCAGCGCGGACAGCAGGATCGGCACCACCACGACGGCGGTGATCAGCCAGTCCACCGTGCCCATGATCACGATCGCCGCCGCCGCGAACGCGATCACCCCAAGCCCGTCGATCATCTCCTCCACCACCAGGCAGGACCCGTCGGCATCGTCGCGCACCCGGCTCACCGTCTCGCTGGAGCTGCGTGCCGCCGCCAGGGCGCCCGGCTTGGCGGCGATCAGGCGCACCAGATTGCTGCGCACCAGCCCGGCCGCGCGGGTCGACAGGTCGCCCCAATACCAGCTGCCGCCGAAGTTGGCCACCGCCCGCGTCACGCCGATTGAGGCCAGCAGCACCAGGATCAGCCACGGCGTAATCACCAGCGGTGCTTCACCGGCCAGGCCGTCGTAGTACACCTTGATCAGGTAACCGGGCAGCAGCGGCGCCACCGCCGACCAGGTCCAGGCCAGCAGGTTGGCCAGGTACAGCCGTGGGCGGTAGCTGAGCAGGCCGCGCACGAAGCGCACCATCCCTGTGCTGCCGCCGGAGTCGGATGTTGCTGCCGGGTCAAGCGGTGCCACGGAGGGCGCAACTTACGCAAGCGCGAAATCGCGCGGCAACCGCCGGCGCTACCGCCAGCTTCCCATGACGATCAACCGGGTGACACGACGTGCCAGGCAGCAGCCTTCGCCGCGTCCGCCAACCTGCCGTCGTAGCACACGAATCGACTCAGGGAGCGCCCGAACAGAGCGGCCGTAGCAAGATGAATTGCATCGAGAGTGCGGAGATCCGGAGGGTCCATGACGGCGGCCTCGGTGAGCACCTTGCTATTGATCCGCACGAGATCGAAGCGGGCAAGCACGTCCTTGGCCTTGCGGAGCGCACGGGCTCCCTGCGGCGTGATCGCCCGAGCTACCTCCACACGAGCGAGCGCGCTCGAAACGAGGGTACGGCCCTGCAGATAGCGCCGCAACGCTGCAGACTCCCTTTCGCGTACCACGAGTTTGACGATCGCCGAGGAGTCGAGATAGCAGACGCGTTCAGCGTTCATCGCGGCGCAGGTGTGCAAGCCGGTCCGAGGGCGATTCCGTGCCCGGTTGGAGATCGACCGGCTCGGGCAGGTCCTCCGTCGATCCGGCCGCTTCCTCCAGATCGCCCGCTGCACGGAGCCGATCAAGCGGCATCCGGTCAGAAACCGGAGTCAGCAGCGCCACCGGACGCCCGCGGTCGGTCACCTCGAACGTCTCTCCCGACGCTACCCGCCGCAGGTAGACGCTCGCCCGCTGCCGCAACTCCCGGACTCCGATAGCATCCATAGTGCTACTTGTAGCACTTCGGGTAACTCACGTCAACAGGTAGGTCAGGTCATGGTCAGGTCAGTCAGGTTAGGTTAGCGTCGATGTTGACAACTTACCGAGACCGCTGGCAACCTTGGTACTTCCGATGGGCATTGCTGCACGAGCTTGTGATGGTCTAAGGCGGGGCCTGCCGGCGTGGCCGCGGCGGCTGCTTGCCTGCGCCATGGTCGCTGCTGCGGCGATAACCGCGAGCGCGGAGGCGGAGCCGCACACGGTGGCGCGGCTGTGGAACGAGGTGATGCTGAAGGCAATTCGCAACGATTTCGCCCGCCCGCCGCTGCACGCGCGCAACCTGTACCACGTGGCGGCGGCGATGTGGGATGCGTGGGCGGTGTACGACGACGTAGCCGAACCGATCTTCCTCAAGGAACGCCACCACGCCGACGACGTCGATGCGGCGCGCCACGAGGCGATCAGCTACGCCGCCTACCGCGTACTGTACCGCCGCTACCAGATATCGCCCGGCGCCTATGAGTCGCTGCCGAGCTTCGACGACCTGCTGATCGAGCTCGGCTACGACTACCGGATGACCGACCGCGAGGGCGACCACCCGGCCGCGGTCGGCAACCGCATCGCCAAGCTGATCCTGGACCACGGCTATGACGACGGCGCCGACGAGCTCGGCTCCTACGCGTTCGAGTTCGACTACCGATCGGCCAATCCGCCGATGGTGGTGGCCAATTCCGGCGCCGGCGACCTGCTTGATCCCAACCGCTGGCAACCGCTGTCGTTGCGCCTGTTCGTGGACCAGGCGGGGCGTGTGCAGCCGGGCCGGGTGCAGCGCTTCATCGGCTCGCACTGGGGCCTGGTGGCGCCGTTCTCCCTGCCCCTGCCGGGTACCGCGACCATGTCAGGCGACGGCGTGTTCCACGACCCGGGCCCGCCGCCCTACCTCGGCGGCGCCGGCAGCGACGAATACCAGGACGGCTTTGCCGAGGTGCTGCGCTACGCCGCCACACTCGACCCCGACGACGGCGTGATGATCGACATCTCGCCCCGTTCGTTCGGCAACAACAGCCTGGGCGCCAACGACGGCTCCGGCTACGACGTGAACCCGGTCACCGGCAAGCCATACGCGCCGAACCTGGTGAAGCGCGGCGACTGGTCGCGGGTAATCGCCGAGTTCTGGGCCGACGGCCCCGACTCGGAAACGCCGCCGGGGCACTGGAACACCCTGGCCAACTACGTCACCGACCATCCCGACACGGAGCGCCGCCTGCAGGGCACGGGGCCGATTCTCGATCCGCTGGAGTGGGACGTGAAGCTGTACCTGGCGCTGAACGGGGCGACGCACGATGCCGCCGTGTGCGCCTGGGGCCTGAAGGGACACTACGACTACGTGCGCCCGATAACCGCCATCCGCTACATGGCGAGCCTGGGGCAATCGTCCGACCCCGGCCTGCCCTCCTACCACGAGCACGGCCTGCCGCTGCAGCCGGGGATTGCCGAGCTGATTACCGCCGCCAGCGCCGCCCCCGGCGAACGCCACGCTCACCTGGCGGAGCACGTCGGCGAGATCGCGGTGTACTCCTGGCTCGGCACGCCGGAGAAGGATACCGAGTACACCGGCGTCGACTGGATCCTGGGCGTCGACTGGGTACCGTACCAGCGCGACACCTTCGTGACGCCGCCGTTCGCCGGCTACATCTCCGGGCACAGCACCTTCAGCCGCGCGGCGGCCGAAGTGATGGCGCACTTCACCGGCAGCGAGTACTTCCCCGGCGGCCTCGGCGAGTTCGTGGCGGAGAAGAACGAGTTCCTGGTGTTCGAGGAGGGGCCGAGCGAGACCCTGGTGCTGCAATGGGCGACCTACTACGACGCCGCCGACGAGGCGGGCATCTCGCGCCTGTACGGCGGCATTCACCCGCGCATGGACGACCTGCCCGGCCGGCGCATCGGCTCACGCATCGGCAAGGACGCCTTCCGGCGCGCCCTGACCTACTTCGACGGCACCGCCGGCAACTGACCCTGCCCGCCGCGCACTCGGGCTCCGCGTCCGCTCATCGCTACTCGGGGTGGACCTTGAACTCGGTGAAGTCGCGTTCGAGCTGCTGCGCACCGGGATCGAGCACCGGTCCGGCATCATCCTCCGGCTCGTAGCCGAGCACCTCCCGCGCCTTGTCGAGCGAGAAGATCTTCCAGTAGTTGTCGGAGGTGGCGAACACCACCGTGAAGCCCACCTCGGGCGGGGCGTCGATGGCGCGTACGTGGATCTGGGTAGTGTCGCGGTGGCTGAGCCACAGGGAGAGCGCCGAGCCGTCGAAGGTGGGCAGGTTGTTGGACAGCGTGAAGCCGATCCGGATCGCGATGGTGGAGATGCCGTAGATGTCGTAGTAGTAGTGGCCCATCGCCTCGCCGTACACCTTCGACATGCCGTAGTAGCCGGACGGGCGGATCGGCGCAGTCTCGTCGAGCAGCGCATAGGGACGCTGCACCCGATCGAACTCGCCGGCGAAGATATGGCAGTACGGCGGATCGCGGTAGAAGCCGCCTACGGTGTGCTGCGAGCTGCCGAACACGACGCGCCGTACGCCGCATTGCCGCGCCGCCTCGTACACGTTGTACAGGCCCTTGATGTTGAAGTCGACGGTGGACTCGAACGGCGCCTTCATGCTGCGGTCGGCGGCCAGGTGCACTACCACCTCCTGGTCCCGAAACGCCGCCGTCAGCGCATCGATGTCGGTAATGTTGCCGCGAAAGTTGTGCGCGTCGTCGAGCCCCTCGGTGCCGTAGCGCGACAGCGACGACAGCTCGTAGCGGTCGGCGAGCTCGGCCTGCATCGCCTGCCCGACCACGCCGCTCAGTCCGGTTACCAGCACTCGCGTCTTGGCCACTGTTCCTCCTTGCGCCGGTGCGCGCGCCGCGACCGGCGGGCGATGCCCGTGCACCGCCCCGTTCATGTTCTCGGTGTTGCGGGTCGCGGGCCGACCTCGCTGCCAGTGGCAGTGTACCCGCGCAGCGCCGCCTTGGGCACTTGCCGGCGCGCATCCCGTCGTGCCGGGATGACGGCGTTGCTCGGCTCAGGGCGGCTCGGGCACATCTGCTCCGTCTGGACTTGCTTTTCTGTTACTGACAAGATTGCTATAGTGCTGCTGAGAACCTTGCTTTTTTGTTAATAGGAGCTTCGTCCAGGTGCTGATGACCGACTGTAGATGACCTACCGAGCACGAATTGCAGACCGAGAGCTGGTGCACCGCCTCGACGCCAGCGGCGCCGTCGTCATCGAGGGGGTAAAGGCGTGCGGGAAGACCGCCACCGCCCGTCAGGTGGCTGCCAGCGAAGTCCTGCTGGACAGCGACGAGAACGCACGGCGCGCCCTCGCCGTGGACCCGGCCCTGGTGCTGGAGGGAGCCGTTCCCCGCCTCTTGGACGAGTGGCAGATCGAGCCCGCGATCTGGAACCATGTGCGCCGCGCCGTCGACGATCGCGGCACGGCCGGGCAGTTCATCCTTACCGGTTCGGCGGTGCCGGCCGACGACATCGTACGCCACACCGGCGCAGGGCGCCTGACGCGACTACGCTTGCGCCCCATGTCGCTATTCGAAACCGGCCACTCCTCCGGTGTCGTGTCGCTGCAGCAACTCCTCGGCGGACACTCGGCAGCGCGTCTGGAGTCGGAGCTACCCCTCAGCCAGCTTGCCGAGCACATCGCCGTGGGCGGATGGCCCGCTCATCTCCAGCGTTCCGTGAACCAGTCGCTGCAAGCCAATCGGGACTATCTCAACGAGATTCGTCGGGTAGACGTCGCACGAGTCGATGGGGTCCGCCGCGACCCGCTCAAGGTTGGGCGCTTCCTGCACTCCTTTGCTCGCCACGTGGCGACCTACGCGGCCGCGTCGACCATGGCTGCCGCCCTGAACAATCACACGGCGGACGCTTACCTGAGCGCCCTGGAACGACTCATGATCATCGAGGACCAGCCGGCTTGGGCGCCCCACCTGCGATCGCGGTCGCGGCTGCGGGGCGCCCCCAAGCGCCACTACGTCGACCCGTCTCTCGCGGTGGCGGCACTACGGGCGGACCCCGAAAGCTTGTTGCGAGACCTCAACCTGTTCGGATTCCTGTTCGAGTCGTTGGTTGTTCGCGACCTGCGCATCTACGCCCAACACAGTGACGCCGAGGTACTCCAGTATCGTGACAATACCGGTCTCGAGGTCGATGCCATCGTGCAGCGCCCGGATGGGCAGTGGGCGGCGTTCGAAGTCAAGTTGGGGACGGGGATGATCGACCACGCAGCGGCCAACCTGCTGCGCTTCGCCGCGCGTGTGGACACAAGCAGGAGCGGATCCCCCGCCGCGCTCGCGGTGATTGTGGCTCGTGGCTACGGCTACGTTCGCCCGGACGGGATCCACGTGATCCCAATCGGAGCGCTGGGACCGTAGCGCACGCCGCGGCGCCGCCTTGGGCTCGGGTGCAGCGACGACCGCTGGAACGATTCGCGGGTCGAGCACGGCATGCTCGCCCTCGCCCGGGCACTTCACTGGACGTACCCGTCCGTCAATCCCGTTCCTTTCCCTCGACCACCATGGTCTTCAATTCGGTGACTCTCATTCCGTGTCTCCCGCTAGAGCGCGCAAATGCGCGCGCTTCCTCCGGCGTCATCTCGTGCAGCGGTTTGGCGTCGGGCTCGGCCCCCTCGGCCATCTCCTGCATGGCCCCTGGCCGGAGCGCCCGTCCTGGGACGTACACATTGACGATCTTATCTTGTATCTGTACAGTTCGCGTGTGATTCCCCGGCATCTGGCCGCCACGCTTCGGCGCACGGCAGGTGGCTTTCCCGTGCTGTCGGTCACCGGGCCACGCCAGTCCGGCAAGACCACGCTGCTGCGCAGCCTGTTTCCCAACCTCCGCTACGTGTCATTGGAGCGGCCCGATGAGCGTCGGTTTGCCACCGAGGATCCGCGCGGCTTCCTGCGTCACCATTCCGCCGGCGTGATCCTCGATGAAGTACAGCACGTACCCGACCTGTTCTCCTACGTGCAGGTAGCCGTCGACGAGGATCCGACCCCGGGACGCTTCATACTGTCGGGTTCGCAGAATTTCCTGCTGATGGCCCGTATCTCCCAATCCCTCGCCGGGCGCGTATACGTGAGCAACCTGCTGCCGTTCTCGTTGGCGGAACTGGCGAGGCGGCAGTCCGCCACGGTCGCCGGTCTGCTGGCCGGGCCAGCCGGAACCGCCGGGATAACCGGGACCGCCGCGTCACTCGACGGTCCGTGGCTGGCGCACGCGGTGCGGGGCTTCTACCCTCCGATCCACGATCGTAACCTCTCCCCCCAAGACTGGTTCCCGGGCTATTTTCAGACCTATCTGCAGCGCGACGTCCGCGATCTTACCCAAGTCGGCGATCTTGAAAGCTTCGGCCGCTTCGTAATGTTGTGCGCCGGCCGCGCGGGGCAGACACTGAATCTCTCAAGCTTGGGCAACGACTGCGGCATCAGTCATGACACGGCGCGCCGCTGGCTGTCGGTGTTGGAGACCAGTTTCGTGGTTTTTCGCCTGCAGCCGCATCATCGCAACTTCAACAAGCGTTTGATCAAGAGTCCGAAGCTCTATTTCGTCGATACCGGTCTGCTGTGTTGGCTGTTGCAGGTTCGCGATGAGGACCAGTTGGCACGCCACCCGCTGCGCGGCGCCGTGTTCGAGAACATGATGATCGCCGAAGCCCTGAAGATCGCGTACCACTCCGGGGAGTTACCGCGGCTCCACTTCTGGCGCGATCACCGCGGCAACGAGGTCGACCTGGTGGTCGATACCCCGGACGGCGCACACCCGGTGGAGATCAAATCCGGCGAGACCATTCGGACCGATATGTTCAAGGGCCTCGCCGACTGGGAGTCGCTATCCGGACGGCGCGCCCCGGCCACGCTCATCTACGGCGGCGACGAGAGCGCGATCCGGAACGGCGTAGACGTGCGCGCCTGGCGCCACTGGCTCTGAGTCCCGCGGCTGCTTACCCCCCGTTGGGCCACGCGCGCCAACCCGGTTCAACTCGCCACGGCGAGTACCGGGTCAGAAGGGCTGGAACTGTGCCACCTCTCCCTCCTGGAATGACACTTCCAGCCACGGATCCCTGGTCGCGGCGCGGAACTCCAGCAGCCTCGTTCGCATCGCGGCGGCGACCCCGGCCAGTTCCGGGCGGTCGATCAGGTTGTGCGCCTCGGTCGGGTCGGTCTCCATGTCGAACAGGGCCTCGCGATCCTGATGCTCGAAGCCGGCGCGCGGCCGGTTGCCCAGCATGGTGATTCCCTGCTCGCGTACCGCGGTCCAGGTTCGCGACCGGAACAGGTCGCTCGGCAGCGGCGTCTCCAGGCGGTGGGCGAGGTTGCGCAGGTACTTGTAGCGGCGTCCGCGCAGTGCTCGGTAAGGGTAGTAGTTGGTCACCTCGTGGAAGTTGTGCGAGAAGAAGGTCTCCTCCCAGGCACTGCCGCCGGGATGCGGGCGGTCGTCCTCCAGGATCGGCAGCAGCGAGCGGCCCGGCAGCGGCACGTCTTCATCCGGCAGGGGGGCGCCGCACCACTGGAGGATGGTGGGACAGAAATCGGTCCAGTTCATCAGCGCCCGGCTGCGCATGCCGCGCTTGCGCAGCCCGGGGTGGCAGACGATCAGCGGGCAGCGGTGGCCGCTGTCGTACCCGGACGCCTTGGCGCCGGGAAAGCGGCATGGCGTGGTCGGTGGTGACGAAGATCAGCGTCTCGCCGGCACGTCCCGACGCCTCCAGCGCCGCCATGACGGCGCCCACCACCTGGTCGAAACGGGACACGCTCTCGTAGTACTCGACGAGGTCGGCGCGCACCTCGGGCAGGTCGGGCAGGAACGGCGGCACGACCACCTCGGCCGCGTTGTAGGAAGTGGGGGTGATGCCGGCGTGGGTGCGCTCGTTGCCGAAGCTGGCGCCGGCGCGGTGCGGATAGGTGGAGCCGACGTGCAGGTAGAACGGGCGGCCGCGGTTGTTGGCGAGGAACCGGGTGACTTTGGCGGCCATGTCGTCGGGGCTGCGTGCGTCCACCTCCGGCTCGTACTCGAACGGGTACACCGACGGCGGTTCGACGTGCTTCTTGCCGATGCACGCGGTGGCATAGCCGCGGCTCCGCAGAATACCCGGTAACGACGGAATGAACGGATGGGTGCGGAAGCCGTGGATGCCGTGGCAGTGGCCGTACTGGCCGTGCGTGTGGCTGTGGTGCCCGGTCATGATGCAGGCGCGGCTGACGGCGCAGGAGGGGCTGGTGCAGAACGCGTAGTCGAACACCACGCCGCGCCCGGCGAGGGCATCGACGTGCGGCGTCCTGATCACGTCGTTGCCGTAGCAGCGTGCCAACGGGCTCCAGTCATCGGCTATGATGAACAGGACGTTGCGGTGGTCGGAGGTCACGGGCCTGACTATCAGGGCCAGTCGGCTCCGTGTCCAGCACGGGAAGACAATGGGAATGACAAGAGGGGGAAGAACCGGAATGGCGGAAACGAGAGTCGATGCGCAGGCGCTGGAAGCATTCTGCGTCGCCGCAATGAGAGCAGCCGGGATAGGGGATGAGGACGCCAAATTGTCGGCGCGGGTGTTCGTGACCACCGATACGTGGGGCACCTTCACCCACGGAACGCGACAGATTCGTGGGCTGATGAGGAACGTCCGGCGCGGACGCCTGGCGGCGGGGGCGCGCGAGCAGGTCGCGGCCGAGGGACCGTCTTGGGCGATGATCGACGCGCGCGACGGCATGCCGCCGGCAATCTCCTGCCGGGCCACCATGCTGGGCGTGGACAAGGCGCGCGACACCGGTATGGCGTATGTGGGCGTGCGCGGCAGCAGCCACTTCGGCGCCGCCGGCTACTACGCCAACCTGATCGCCGAACACGGCATGTTCGGTATGGCGATGTGCAACGTGGAGCCGTGCATGACGGTGCCGGGGGCGCGCAGCCGCATCCTGGGCACCAACCCGATCGCCTGGGCCGCGCCGACCGGAACCGGCCGCACCATCATGCTCGACATCGCCACCAGCGCGGTGGCGGCCACCAAGATCTTTGCCGCCAAGACCGAGGGCCGCAGCATCCCCGACACCTGGCTGGTAGATGACGCCGGTGCGCCCACCACCGACCCCAGCATCTACCCGGAGCACGGCGCGCAGTTGCCGATGGCCGGCCACAAGGGCTACGGCTTGGCGGTGCTGGTGGAGATCCTGACCGCGGTGCTGACCGGCTCGGCGATGATGGGCGAAGTGCATAGCTGGGTGGCCGACGACCCCGATCCCCCCAACCAGGGCCATGCGTTCCTGGTGCTGGACATCGGCGCCATGATGCCGCGCGAGCAGTTCTTCGCCCGCATGGCCACGCTGAGCGCCGCGATCAAGGGCGCCGACCGCGCCGCCGGCGGCACCATCTACCTGCCCGGCGAGATGGAGTGGCAGCGCCGCGAGCAGGCGCTCGCCGAGGGGATAGCGCTCCCCGAAGATGTCCTGATCAGCCTGCGCGGCCTAGCCGCCGACAGCGGCCTCGACGCCACCCAATTCGGCCTGGACCTCGGCGGCTGACACTCAGAAGGGGCGGCTGGTGCCGTCGGCGAGGCGCGGGACGGGGCGCAGGCTGGCGGCATCGTCGCACGGGAAGCGGGCGGCCAGCTTCTCGTCCATCTCGATGCCCCAGCCCGGCTTCTCGTTCACGTCTACCGCGCCGGCACGCACTTCCGGGATGCCCGCGAACAGGTCCTCCTCGGCGGGCGCGCGGAACGACCACTCCTGGATGCCGAAGTTGGCCACGTGCAGGTCCAGGTGCACGTTGGCGGCCATGCCGACCGGCGACACGTCGCGCGGGCCATGCCAGGCGGTGCGTACCCCGAACGCCGCGCACAGGTTGGCCAGCTTCAGGGCCGCGGTGATGCCGCCGTAGGTGGACACGTGCACGCGCACAAAGTCGATCAGCCGCTCGCTGACCAGCGGCTCCACCTCCAGGGGATGGACGAACAGCTCGCCCATCGCCAGCGGCACCGCGCACTGGGTACGCAGCATGCGGAAGTAGCCGATGTCTTCCGGCGCCAGCGCGTCCTCCAGGAAGAATAGCCGGTAGGGTTCCAGCGCCTTGGCCAGCCGCACCGCGTCGACCGGCGCCAGCCGCTCGTGGATGTCGTACAGCAGTTCCGCCTCCGCCGGCAGCCCGGCGCGCACCGTCTCGAACAACTCCGGCACGCGGCGCAGCTTCTCGCCCGGATCGAAGAACAGAGAGCCCGGCCCGCCGGCGGCGGAGAACGCTCCGGCTGCGCCGCTGGCCGTTCCGGCGCCGACCCCGACGTAGCCGCCGAGCTGGCAGCGGATGTGGCGGAAGCCCCGCTCCCAGTAGCCGAGCGCCTGGTCGAGCACCTCGCCCGGCTCGTTGCCGTTGGCGTGCACGTACACCGCCGCCGTGCCGCGGCTGCGCCCGCCCCAGAGCTGGTAGCAGGGCAGCCCGGCCGCCTTGCCCTTGATGTCCCACAGCGCCATCTCCACCGCGCTCACCGCGTTGTTCAGCACCGGCCCGTTGCGCCAGTAGCCGTCGTGCATGGCGCTGTGCCAGAAGTCGGCAATCGCCTCCGCGTCGCGCCCGATCGCAAACGGCTTCAGATGCCGCTCGATCGCCGCCTGCACCGCCCGGAAGCGCTGCGTGAAGGTGCCGCAGCCCCACCCGTGCAGCCCCGGCTGATCGGTTACCACCTTCGCCACCACCAGCGGAACCCCGGCCGGCTGCACGGTATACGTAACCACATCGGCAATTCTCATCCCTCCGCCCCCTACGCCCCATCGCCCTCGGCGACCGCCACCTCTTCGCCGTGCACCAGTTCCCAGCCGCGGAACACCAGCGCCACCCCCTTGAACTGCACGTTCGGGTACTGCCGCGCCAGCCGTTCGTCCGCCAAGTATCGGCGCAACTGTGCCACCGCGTCCGCTGCCGTCGCCGTTACCCCGGCCTCGGTCTCAGGACCGCGGCTCAGGTACTTCAGTTCGACCACGAAGCCGTGCCGCATGCCGGGATAGCGCGCCTCCAGCGGCACCAGCACGATGTCCGCGTAGCCCTTCGCCAGCTCCTGCTCCGGGTGGAAAACAAAATACTCCGACGCGCTCAGGTAGGCCGCTATGAATCCTTGCAGGACCTTCTCGCCCTGCATGTAGTCCCGAATGCCGGTGTGCTCACTTACCGCCTCGCTCAGGCGCTCGACCGCCGGCCGCCAGTCGCCCTCCAGCGCCATGCGCCGCGTGAGCCGGTCGAAGTCGACGAGGTTCAACGAGAATACGCCCACCTCCGCGTAGGCATCGCGCAGGTAGCCGTACATCAGCCTGCGCACGGTCTGATTGGGAATGCCCAGACGCACCACGCCGGCGGCCACGTCGCGGATGCTCAGCAGGCCGAAGTAGTGCATCAGGGAGAGGAAATTCTCGGGCCGCGTAAGCTGCGCCAGCGGGAAGGTCTCCACGATCTCGCTGTCCGCCCTTCCCTCGGAGATCACCCGGCGCAGCAGGTCGAAGTTGCCGTTCAACTGGCGCCCGGTGAGCAGCAGGTGGCGCAACTTGCCGTAGTCGATGCGCACGTTGGTGTCGATCAGGTTGTCGGGGCCGCGCTTGTTAGGCACCGAGTGCTTCAGGTAGTGGAGCACCATGTCAGTGTTGTAGACGATTCCCTGCGCGGCTTTTGCGAACCGGTAGCCATTGTACCACTCGCCCATGGTGTCCAGCGCCGTCTCGACATCCTGGTCGAACACGTCGAGATCCCGGTACGTCTCCACGATGTGGCGCACTTCACGCTCGGTGAAGCCGAGCATCTCGTTGAACTCGGGACGCTGGCTCAGGTTGGCGCCGATGTTGAAGCCGCTGGTCACGTCGTCCATGGTCACCGGCGAGACACCGGTGACGAACAGCCGCTCCACGCTGCCGTTCTCGGTGCCCGCCTTGAGGGTCGCGAAGAAGCTGCGGTAGAAGCCGCCGCCGTGAGTGAACGCGTAGTACGCCTCCGCTCCTTGGCCGGCGAGGATCGTGTTGGCGAAGTTGTCGTACTCGTCGATCAGAACATAGAGCGGGATCTCCTCCCGCCGGGCGTGCAGGAACAGCTCGTCGAGCTGCCCGTTGGCCGTGGATGCAGCCTGGATGCGGTCGACCGCCGCAGAGGGAAACAGGTCGGGATTGTCCTCGACGGCATCACGCACGTGCCGGCGGCAGTACTCGTCGAATTCCTGTTCCAGCTTGGCCGGGTCAGTGCCGAAGGTGGAGAAGTTGAACCGCACCACCACGTAGCGGGCGCGGTTCGGGGTGGGCTGCCGGTAGATGTCCAGGCCCCCGAACACGCCCTCGAAATCGTCCGCCTGGTTACGGTCGTAGTAACACTCCAGCATCGACAGCCAGCAGCTCTTGCCGAACCGGCGCGGGCGCACGAAGAAGACGAAGCGCTCCTGCTCCAGCGGGTGCAGGAAGCGCGTCTTGTCGACGTACAGGCAACCCTCCCGGCGGATGCCCTTGAAGTAGGCGCGCCCGTAGGGGATCGCCGGGAACGGCGGGATCTGGTATGGCTGGCTCTCCGGCGAGGCCATGCCGGCATCCTATCAGACGCCAAGCGGTTCGTGCTCACCGCA
>MPNH01000020.1 GCA_002238925.1 Spirochaetaceae bacterium bin103
GCCATGCTCTCTTCGGTCACCGTGGTGCTCTCCTCTGCTGTTTGGTTTTCGTTCATCAACAGCTTATCGGAGACCCCGGTGACCTTTTTCATCACCTTGGAATTACACCACTCGGTGGGACACTACCTCCGACCCTGTGACAACGAGCACATATAGGTGGTCTCTTTGATCAATCTGGCGGCCCGCGCGGACCGCTCGAAGGTAGTTCGGAGCGGTAGCCGCGTTCCGGCCGGTAGTTTGTCCTGGGTGGCTTGTTGTAGGATCCGGGAACCTGCATTGCCAGCGGTAGGGTCTGTGCAGGGTAGGCCGTGGTTGATGGGGATGCCAGGACGTTGACATGCGTCGGTGACGAATTGCGGTTCGAGGCAGGATGCAGGCGTGTCGAGTCCCGTAGCGGGTAGCGACGCTGAAGAACGGCGCCTTCGGGTGCCATTCATGATTTCGGGGGCACCCAGTGGAGTGCACCGCGGCCGGTCGAGATTCGTACATCGAATTGGCTACTACTTCTGACTGCGGGGTGGGCAAGCCACTGCCGGCCATTTCGACCACGCCCTCGCAACGTTGGATGCCGAACCAGCGTCCAGCGCCTACGTCGGAGACTCGCTGCAATGGGACATCGGCGGCGCCAACCGAGTCGGCATATTCTCCATCTGGCTTAACCGATCCGGTGCACAGCGTAGCGTCGGCGACCCCATCCCGCGCGGGCCGAAATCTCCTCTCTCCACGAGCTTCCCGAGTTGCTCAGCCAGGCCGACGCGTGAAAATCAGCCGACCCGTCAGGGGATCCCGAGCCTCCGCTCAATTTCACCGCTCGGGCGACCGTCGCACAGCGTCCGATAAGCTGCCATCTGTCGAGCCACGGCGGTCATCGCAACTCCCGCATTATCGCGCCAACTGCTTCTGCCGAATCGGCCACGTTGAACGGGAAACAGGTCATCTCCAAATCGTGATCTTCGACGAATCGGAAATGGAGCGTCTCGCGAAACGCCGTCGTCCTTGGATAGACGAGGACGACACGCCGGCAGCCATATCGCTTCCCGTAGGCGAATAGCTGGTATGCGTCGTCCTGACTGACTCCATGGTTCGCAGCGTCGGGATCGAGACGCTTCCACTTCGCGTCTAGGATGAACCGAGCTTGCCCGCATTCCATCAGGATGATGTCCGGCTTCAGCCGAAAGGCTTCCTTACCGGCGCCGTCCGTCGCCAGATGCCGCATCGGTCCCTGGGCGCGCACCGTGAATCGCCGCTGGTGACAACGGAGAGCGGCGGTGACGAAGTCCTCGAACACTTCCTCCATCGGAAACAGCAGCGCGCGATTGACATGCGGACCGACGAAGGTGCCGAGCCCGTGGCCGAACAGAAACAGCCCGACCCATGGCATCACGGCGTCGTAGTGTCGCATCGAGCGGTCGACTCGATGCCGCGCCCAGTCGTCGTCCAGGTTCGTCGAAGGCGGCACCTCGGAGAAGACGATGCACAACTGGTGAACCCGCTGCCGGTTCTCGGGATGACGCACGACACCCATGAGCCGCCGCAACGCAAGGTGGATCAGACGGTTCGCCGGCCGGTCCGCAGTAAACTCATCGTAGCCAACGTAGAACCGGGAGCGGTCGATCAGGTTCTCGCGAACGTGTGGCTGGAACAGGATCCGTCCACGCAGGCAAGTGAGATTCGCCTCCCGCGTACGGTACACACGGGCGAGGCCGCGCTGGGTCAGCAGGACGACGCTCGCCAGGAACAGATGGACAAATGCCTCGAACATGTCCATGCGGCGGATCGCTCGGATGCCGGCACTGTCAAGCCGGGCTTCACCGAGACCGCGCCAATCCCGCAGCATGGCCAGAAAGACACGCCGAGTGTCTTCCTCCTCGCTTGCCACGGCATCGGGATCGCCGTCCGTCTCTCGTGGCGGAGTCCCTGCCGGCCCTTCTTTTTGGTGTCTCCCGCCGCTTGTCAGATCAACCTTCGGCAGGATTTCGATCACGGTCCCACGGCGTGTTTCGATGATCCCAACGTAGTTCTGTGCGTGGAGGCGACCGTTCCGTAAAGCGAAGACAGCCTGGCGCTGACTCCGTTCGTCGGTCGATTGCGCGAGTGCGAATCTCTCCAGATCACGCTGTTCGTCCTCACGCAATCCGTTGAGCGGCTCGTACTCTCGAACGACCAGCGCGCGTGACACGGTGTGTCGTGACCCCGGCGGCGCGGCGGTGATGGAGCCTCCGTCGGATGGATGTCGCGCTGGCGTCACTCCGGCACGCTTCGCTCAGGGTCGGCTCGGGCCGCGCTGCCGCCCTCCGTCTTCGTCTCGTAGATCGCCCGGTACGCCATCGGAGAGGCCCACCGACTGTCGCTCGCGGGCTGCAGGTCGTACACGGCCCGGCTGGCATCCACCAGGTCTAATCTGGCCAGCTCCTCCGGTGGGTCAGACTTCCGGACGAACCCATTGTTGTTCAGAACCGCACGGATCTTCTCCCAGTCGTCGTAGAAGTACTCCTGCAGCAGTGGCATGACTCGGGTCCGGAACCTGCTCGCAAGCAACTCCACAGTACCCACCCCAAGGAAGTAGGTGTGTCCGATCTGGTGCTCCCGATCCAGCAATACGCAAATGCGACGATTCATCGCGGCCAGAAGTTTGCTGCAATCGACGCCGTCCACGTCCGCGCTGAGTCCTGGATGGGACGGATCCGGCATCATTTCCTCAAACACGAACCGGCGTCGCAGTGCAGTGTCCAGCAGGGCGATGGATCGGTCTGCGGTGTTCATCGTCCCGACGACGTGCAGGTTCGCCGGCACGCCAAATTCCGTCTTAGAGCCGGGCAGTGTCACCCGCGCCTCGTCGGCTTGGCCGATCCGCTTTGAATCTTCGATAAGGGTGATCAGCTCGCCGAAGATTCGGGCAATGTTGCCGCGGTTGATTTCGTCGATAACCAGGACATAGCGCCGGTCCGGTTCCAGCGCGGCGCGCGCCGCAATGCGCCGGAACACGCCGCGCGACAACTCATATCGGACTTCTCCGACATCTCCAGGGTTGGCCCGGGGCTCCGCACCGGCGCGCGCGCCGTCTGCCAGGACGGGCCGGATACCTTCAACAAAGTCCTCGTAGGTGGTGTTCTGGTGAAACGTCACCATCTCGATCCGTCCGGCGCCTCGATGCTCGTCGAACCGGCGCTTGACGGTAACGCGGTCCTCCTCCGCCACCTCGCTGACTTCCCGGTTCTCGACAACCGCCATCGCGTAGGTGACGGTATGCCATGTCTTCCCGGTTCCGGGCGGACCGTAGAGGATCGTATTCAGGGCGTGCGAGGGTGGACGCGGGTCTACGGGCGGAGGCGATGACTTGGGCTGGCGAAGATTCCAAACAATTGATTGAGCTTCCAGCCTAGTACTCGGTTTCGCCATTCCCCGGCTCCGGGCTTTTTCGAGTAATCGATCAAGGAATTCCAGGGCGTGTTCGTACTCGCCTCCTACATCGGTGGCTGACGGGGAGAAGGCGCTCTCGGGCAATTTGGAACTGAATGAGCGAACTCGGTCGCCGAGTGTTTGATCGTCTTCGGCCCACAGCTCTGACAATGCACCATGTGCAGCATCCAGATCGCCTCCGATCCAATCTAGGAGTTTCCGGCGATTTACCCAGTGAACAAGATTGTTTTGCTTGTGTCGTATTGCTTCTTCCACCAGCCTCTGCCAGTTCCGTCCACTACCCATCAAAGCCCCGCGTGCTCTCGACAACGCCTTCCCAAGCTCGATCTTGTACCGCTCTTCCCGGTCAATCTCCTCGTACCGCTCCCTCGCCGTTGCGAGGTATGCGTCCCATAGTGCATCGCTCATTCGCACAGAATCCACGGGGCCTGCTCGGGCCCTTTGTCGAACACTCGGGCCACTGCTCTGCCCGTGCGTGTCGTGCCATGTTTGCCCCGCTCCCAGTTGCCGATCGTTTCGTGCGGCACGTCGATGCGAAACGTCAGATCCACCTGAGTCATTCCTCGCCGGTGTCATACGCGGCGAGCATTCCGCGCCACTTCTCGGACTGCCTCAGAATCGTCTCCTGCCGATGCAAGGCGAAGTCCCTCTCAGTAGTGCTGTCGAGCGTCGCATGGTCGGCCCGCTCTCGCGGCCAGCTCTGCGGTTGTCGGTATAAATCGGAACATCCAGTGTGCTCATTCTCGCGTCACCTTGCTGATAGCCATGGGAGCAGAGTTGATCGACATCGGCCGTGTCTCGTGCCTGAGGTCTGACATGCAGCCCGCTGTGGCAGACATCCAAGCGGCAATGACGGCTTCGAGTAGGTCTCATGCTCCGTCATTCAGACTTCACCTTGTACCATGGATTCCCTGTTTCACGATATTCTACCACGATTCTCGAAACGCTACACGGCCTACAGTCGACCACCTCTGCGTTTTCGATGTCGAAAATAGCAATATTGTGCCCATCACCAAATTGGCTCCCATAGATTACCGCATCGTACCCAGCATCCCGGAATAACTCAGAGAGTACTTGCGTAGGGACGTATGCACCGGTGCTATCTTCCAACGACACCGGCAGTGAAAACGCGTTGTCTACGGAAGTCCACGCTGCCCGCTCCTTGGTTTCAGCATCGATCGGCGTATCTCCGCACCACGTGAGGTTTCTCATGGATGACGCGCCGTGCCGAACGGACAAATCGATTGCGGTGAGATCGCGAATCACCTTCAATCGAGCCAGTGAAATATCTGTTCCGATCCAAGGACGTACTTCCGAAATAGCCGTCTGTTTTCCAGTCGCGACGTATAGTACCGGTATCCCTGCCGGGTTGGCTCTTCCTTCCCGCGCCGCGTCCGACCGAGGTTTCATTCGCTCTTCGAGAAAACCAACGGGCATTTCATCATATTGTTTGCCCTCGGGATCATCCCGCGGATGATACTCAATACCAATCTGGGCGCGCCAAACGATCGAATCGATTGGTATCTTTGACTCTCGCTCATACCGGGTACTTAGAATTGCACTCAGGAACTGACGAGTGTCATGTCCCCAAACGTAACGTCGTTTCTCTTTCACGTCATGCGCGAAGTCCTGATAGCTCGTCCACGAGCGGAACTCTCGCTTTCGCCGATCAGTCGCGTCCGTATCCATCGCTGTAGGTGGTCCGTGTCCACATCGGTTCATCCTATCATCAAGGTCATAACGAGTTATACCTCCAGAATGCCCTTAAGGTTTCGACTTGGCAACTAGGTTGTGGGCTCCCGGGAGTCCACTGTTCAAGCCCCCGGGTCTCTGTCGACCACGGTCGAAATATCCTGACCGACGCGTTGCAGGTCGGATCACCCCTCGGCGGGGACACGCCACCCGATCCACGACGCGCTGGCCGCCGGCGACGCGGCCGCCGTGGAACGGCTGCTAGGCGCGGATCGGCGGCTCGCCAACCGCGGCGACCACCTGGGGGCGGCGCCCGTTGCACTACGCCGTGGCAGCAGGCCGCCGCTGACCTGTGGCCCTGCTGCTCGATGCCGGAGCCGACATCAACGCACTCGGCTTTGGCGGCGACGACCATACCGGCGGTAGCGGCTCCCGGCCCGCGGAGTTCGCCTTGTGGCACATCCCTATTGGGGACAGCGCAACGACCTTGCCATGGCGCGCCACCTGCTCGTTCGCGGCTCCGAGTACTCGGTCACGATGGCCGCCGCCCTGGGAGATGAGATGCGCGTAAAGACCTTGTTGGGAGGCGGTCGGGAGTCGGCCAACCAGCCGGAGGCGTGCGGCAAGCGCCCGCTTGTCGTCCGCAGGCGAACGGGGCCACGGGCGCATCGTGCGGTTGCTGCTGGAGCCCGGCGCGGATCCGAACCTTCCCGAGGGCACGAACTGCCCACGCGGCTTCGCCCTGTGGTCCGCCGCCCGGCACAATCGCCGCGAGATTGCCGAACGGACCTATCGCGCCTTCATCGCCGAGACTGTTGGTCGTCATAATGCTCGCCACCGAGCCCGTATTGCCGACGAACGGGCCATGCTCGAGCGGTTGCGGTGCAGCGAGGGCTTCGGGTGGAGCCCGTCCAGGCAACCCAACTCGGGCTTCACCGCACGCAAGGTGCTCTACCTCTCGGTGACGTCACGGCTGATAGGTCGCACCCTGCGTGTCCATCTGTAAGATGGTCGTCTGGTGGTTGTTGCTCGGTTCCCCCCACAGATGTCCCTGCGCCGCGGTCGCCCACAGCGATGGGCGCCGTGGCCACATGGTCAGCTATCACCATCTCATCCATACCCTGCGCCGCAAGCCCCCTTGTCGACACACCGCCGACGTCGGCGGTCCCTTGCCGTCCTCGGCCCCAATTGGTTATCCTTTTTGTTCTCGTGGCGCGGCATGGCCGGGCATGGCTTGGAGAGGCAAGGCGAGGCAGGGATAACGACTCGGCGGCGACCGCCGGGCCGTTTGCGCGTATCGCAGCGGCGAAGTCTTGGTGTTGGCAACCTCTGATCGGTAGGCCGTCGTGTTTCTGCTGCCCGGCGCCGATGTCCGGCAGTAGCTCTGGCGAGTGATGCTCCCGAATACGCTGCCAAGGAGCCTTGACGAGTTAGAGCACTGCCTGCCCGCCGAGCGTTCGTGTTAAATTCGCGGCGGATCGGATCGTTGGCAAGCGACGGATGCTGGACGGTAGCGCGCGGCGGCGCTGAATCAGTCAAAGCGTGGCTCGCTGATCTCGGTCGGCATCCGCTGGACGTGAGTGGAGAACGAAGGGGAGTTGCATGAGGAGGTTGCTACGTACTGCAATGCTGGTACATTGCTGAGCGGCTGCGATGGGTCCTGCCATACGGCCGCCGACGCCTTCGCGACGAGTTTCAGCACGGTGGAATACGAATCAGGGCGTTGCCTCCGACGACGAAAAAAACGGACTGGTCACGAATTTTTGCGCGACCGCTGCGACGGACATCGAGCACACCGTTGCGTTAGCGGAGGCATACGACAGCCGGATTGTGAACAGTCGCCGACGGAACATCGCCGGCGACTTGCACAGCCTTACGATCTCGGATCCAACCGTGAACCTCTCGCAGAAAGGCGCGCGGGATGCCGCATGGTTCGCCGAACGGGTGATCTAGGTGGAGGTCGAGTATGCGCTGACGGTCGATCTAGACGAGCGGGACGCGCTGGAGGCACTGCTAGCGGGCGGAGGAGGAAGACTGAGTTGCGATGGCTAACGAGGCAATTCGCCTCGCACCCGGTATTCTTCCTATCGCGTGGCGCGTATGTTGTGTCATCTAATTCGTATCACTCCCGTTCCCATTTGTCATTGCCATCCAATATCAAACTAGGGCTTCCGGGCGCGGCGGAACGAGCGTATTGGCTAGATGCCTTCCTGAAGAATGAGTGCGTCATTTCGCGAGGGAGACATAACCGAACCCTGCCATGAGCGTTAGACACTCGACGATTGAGCACTATAGACAAAAATAGGTCGCTGCCGGAGCAGCGTCGTTCACTCCTCGATTCGACGTTGCTTGAAGCGGGACGATTCCCCGCGAGCGAGCTTGCGGAGTTAGCCGCACGTGAGGGCCGCAGACCGCGGCCCATCTACACGGCGCACAAATGGTTTGCTCGGCGCCTAGGATGCGTCATCCGTGCACTCCTCGTCGGAGGTACCGCTGATCCTACCGACGACTTCTGGCGTTTGTACTACAGTGCCTCCGACCTTCGTGGGTTGACGATACTCGATCCGTTCGTAGGTGGGGGGACATCCGCCGTGGAAGCCAGCCGACTAGGTGCGGATGTCATCGGTGTCGACGTAGATCCCGTAGCATGCGCCGTGACACGATTTGAATTGGAGGTGGAAGGCCTTCCAGATCTCCGGGCTCCTCTTGCGGAGCTTCAGCAGATGGTCGGTACCTATCTCCGTCCGCTATACACTAGTGTTGACGCCAGCGGTGTCGAGCGATCGGTTCTCCATTTCTTTTGGGTACAGGTCGTGGAGTGCCGGGGCTGTGGAAGTCGCTTTCAGGCCCATCCAACGTACCTCGTTGCCGAGCATGATGGGGTTCAATGGGTCGTATGTTCGGCGTGCGGCGACATAGCCCATCGCCCCTCAGGTCAAAAGCGCTTCAAGTGTTCTGAGTGTAGCAAGTGGACACGCATTGAGGCAGGTCCGGTAACCTATGGTAAAGCGGCTTGCCCTGCTTGCGGCCACCGGCAAACGCTGATCAGTGTAGGAAGAGCTTCACGCTCTCCACCGACGTGGGAGCTCTTTGCGTTGGAGGTCCTCGATGCACAAGAGCAGGGACGTCCTGTGCCGTTAGCGAAGCGGCGAATCGTTCGCACGCTTGAGACAGACATCGCGCTCTACAGCAAAGCAAGCCAGCTATGGTCCGACCGTCGGGACACCCATCCAGAGACATTCGCATTGGCCCCGATCAAGGACCAAGATCGATCCGACTCGCGCATCCTCGACTACGGGTATCGACAGTGGACCGACCTCTTTAACGATCGGCAGCTCCTGCACCTCTCTCTACTCGCCGATGCGATCGCAGACTTCGATGAACCTGTGCGGCGCGCTCTGGCCGTGGCCTTCAGCGACCACCTGACGACGAACTGCATGATGACAGCCTACGCAGCGGGTTGGCGGCGCTTGACTCCGCTCTTCAGCATTCGCGCGTTTCGGCACGTCCCGAGGCCCGTGGAGATCAACCCTTGGTGCGACGGTACGGGTCGGGGCACATACCCAAACACCGTAAGGAAACTCATGCGTGCTGCGGAGTTCGCTCGCACGCCCAGGGAGCCAGTCAGGTGCGGAGGCTTCCGGTCAGTTCCGCCGAAGAGTGCGCGGAGGTCCCCGACCATCGTCTGCGGGGCAGCCCAGGATCTGTCCTTCGTCCCCGCCGAGACAGTCGACATGGTCCTCACTGATCCGCCCTACTTCGACAACATCGCCTACTCCGAACTCGCCGAGTTTTTCTTGCCGTGGATGCAGCTCGTCGGTTTAATCAGTGAGACCGATGTTCGTAACCGTGTGGCACGAGAGAGCCTAGTCGCCCGGCGACACGACAACGCCGCCACGATACGGTTCACGGCAGGGCTTTCGGAAGCCTTTGAGGAGGTTGCAAGGGTGTTGAAGGCTAACGGCCTCTTGGTCTTCAGCTTCCGTCATGTAGTGCCGGAGGCGTGGTTAGCGCTCGCGTCTGCTCTGGCGTCCACCGCTTTCCGTGCCACCAACGTTCTCCCAGCTCCTGGGGAAGCCGGTGTTGGCCCCCACGCGCACCAGGGCACGGGGCTTTGGGATGCGGTGTTCATCCTACGGAAGGGGCGGCAAAGACGCGACGAGGATCTGCGAGTTAGCAAAGCGGGCGAGGCACATGTAAGGAGCTTGGTTGCGAAGTGGGTGAAGGAACTCAAGCACGCGCGAATTCCCTTCACCGACGTGGACAAGCACGCGCTGCACAGGGCGGGTCTCGTAGCGGTTGCTCTCGGGGTTCTCGGTGACGTGCCCAATTCTGGAGCGTCCGCTCTACGCGATCTGCTCCACGCGCCAACTCGGTAGCGGAGGGGAAGCTATGCCCCAGCTCGGAAAGCAGGCGCTATCTCAGTTCATACGGACAAACTGCCTCCGCCAACTCGCGCTCAACCTCTACCCTGACAATCGGACGTTTCGGCCCGAACGCCAAAAACTCGGGATGCCGTACCCGCAGTCACCGCGCCCCGGCCTGCGTCAGATCCAACGAGCGGGAGAGGAATGGCAGGAAGAGAAGCTGGATGACCTGACCCAGACGTTCGGTGCGGGCGCGATCGTCGGCTCGCCGTACTCGACGCCATCAAACCAAACGCGCTATCGGTCGACGCCACTCGGACATGCCCTTGCTGGTGCGAAGGATATCTGCTTCTTGGTCGAGGCAGAGTACTCAGTCGGTTCGGTGTTTCAAGCGGCCCTCGGAATCCAGGGCCACGCGTCCCAGTTCAACCTGGTGTTTGCCGAGTTGCGACCGGACGTGATCGCCGTTCTGGCTCCTGCGACCTTCCTCCGGTATGTCGTTCCAGATGGTACGCTACACACATTGCCCGCGAATGACACTCGGTGCCAGTTAAGTGTTATCGACATCAAGATGACGGCGGAAGCATCCCCGGGGTATTTCGCCGAGGTTGCCTATTACAGCATGGCTCTGGCCGGCTGGCTAGCTGACCAGGGTCTCGACCGGAGTTACGTGGTCGTCCCTGATGGCGCGGTGTGGCCCGGCTCGCACGACGCATCCAACCTGCTGCGAGAGTGCCGACGTTTGGCGGCACAGGCGATCACGCCGACGGTCAAGCAGCTGTGGGACGCGATGCAGGAGGACCTAGAATTCGTTCCATTTGAGGTGTTTGCCCTTCGGATCCGACGCTTCCTGCAGGTTGACGTTCCGCAGGCGTTGGCGCAACCGTGGCGCTCCCTCGAGTGGCACGTGGATAACCGCTGCTCCTTTTGCGAATATCTGGGCGAGCCCCGTCCCGCGAGGCCGTCGGACCCGCAAGTCGCGCCTCACCCCGACCACTGTCTCCCGATGGCGAAGGTGCATGACCATGTAAGCCGCGTGGCATTTGTGTCGCAAGGGGCACGGTTGAGTCTTGCGCAGGCGGGCATATCGCAGGTGACAGCACTGGCTGGGCTTCAACACACGAGCCCGGCGTTCGACAGGCACCAGAGCCTGCGCGCTACTCGTACCGTCGTTGCAGGCCGAGCGATGTCGCTGCGGACTGGCCAGGTGGCAATCCCACCGCTGAGCGGCACGTCCGCAAGCATGCCACGGTGGGCCGATCTGCACTTGTACCTTTCCGTGGATTTCGATATCGGAAGTGCCATCACGGCGGCGTTTGGTCTGCGGGCGTTCTGGCGTGAGCCGCGGGCTTTCCGATCACCTCTCACGACGCAGAGGCAGATTCGAGCTTGGCCCCGCAGCACACCCGGTGGGACGCCGCTCAACACTTGGATTGTCGATGACCGCGATCTCGCGGCAGAGCAACGTGAGCTGATGGCTTTCCTGCAGGAGATCCACAACATCCTTGCTTGGTGTCAGAGACAGGACCAGCAGACCCTGACGGCCTCTTCCCTGGCAGGGATGAGCGTCGTGGGGAAAGCGGACTACCGCACGAAAGTCCAGTTCTACATGTGGGATTCGCTACAATACGATCACTTCGCTCGTGTAGTCGGTCGGCATCTCCACACCATTCTTTCGAATCCAACGATCAACTATCTCGCATGGCTGTTCCCACCAGAGGAACTGCTTCCGAACCCGGATCTGGTTACGCAGCGGGCACCGATCACTATCGTGCGGGATGTCGTACGGGGTTTGCTAGCCGCTCCTGTGGCGCACTACTATAGCCTAGTTGAGCTCGCTCGCGTATACCATGAGCAGGGTCTTCCGGCTAACGTAGCGGCGTTCAACATGCACCCACTTTTCAGTACACCCCTAAGCGACCAGATCCCGTCTGAGCGGGCGCATGAAATCTGGGCCAAAGTGACGGCACCGCGTCACTGGCATCAGCAGATGACGACTTACGCAGAGACCGTGGGGAAGCGACTCATTGGCTTGGAGACCGTGACGAAGCGCCTTGAAGACGACCTCCGGCAGCAACTGAGTCACACCGCTCCGTTTATCCAACTCGGTCCTCCTATTCGGCAAACTGGAGTCAGCGTCGATGGGCAGCTCTGGTACGCGTTTGCTCGTCTAGACTCCGCTTTGGAAGAGCTTGACGTTCACCAAACGCGGGCGATGCCACCGCACGAGCGATCCGCCCGCTTCCGAAGTGCACGTCTTGCAGTCCGCTTGACCGGTGCTGCAGAACGAGCCGCTTTCAGTCAGCTCAGTATAGCATCGCGTCCGGGCAGGCGCGTCTATAGACTTAACTCCGACTCGCGAGAGGTAAAGGCGAACATTGGGGATTTCACATTCGCCTTGGCCCCAGAGAATGCCGGTGGTTTCCTCGACCGCAGCGTGGATTCCGTCGTTCGTGGGACTCCTTTACAGAAACAGTTGCAGAGGCAGCTGGGCGGTGGCTACTGGAAAACGCTCATGCAGAATCTCTTGGGCGTCACGATCGTTGCATTGGACCGCAACAGCGGACTTGTTGCTTTGGACGCTAACTCAACTCCAGCTAATATTCTCGATGCGCTTGAGGCTTCAGGAGTCGTTAATCTGAGTCAGGATGTCATCCTCGATCCTGTATATCGTGACTTCTTTACGCGGAAGCTACGGGTCACCCTACAGGCGATAGGGAATCCTCCTGTCGCGAGGAGCAACCCGAATCCAATTGTGCGTCAGGCCACCGGTCAGACTACACGTGGAGCCCGCGCTACGAAGCACACGCCGTGTGCCGACTATCTATGGAACGTCAATGCGATGGCTCAGGATGCCGTGGCGAGGAACCTCTCGGTAGTTCGGCCTACTGTTGAGAACCGACTACGGTCGCAGGGTAGGGCACTGAATCCCACCCAGTGGCAAGCTTGGCAGGATTCACTGAGCCATCGAGCGTGGCTGGTGTGGGGACCGCCTGGCACGGGCAAGAGCACCACTGTGCGGGCAATCATCCTTGGGGCGTGTCTTGATGCACAGCAAAGCGGGCGCCCCCTACGGGTACTCCTCTCGGCTTCCACATACAATGCCATCGACAATGTGCTCCAGGACGTCGCACAGGATTTAGCGGCTGTCTTGCCAAGCGCGTGCGACGTGTTCCGGTTGCGATCCAAATCCCAACCTACTGCGGGGACAATAGCGCCGACGATTGACTTGGTGCTTGACCCCCGAGCCCCGTCCCAAAGAATCCGAAGTATCCGCAACCGCCTCCAGAATCCCGTTGACATCCTCGCGCTGGGCGCAACCCCCCAACAGGTCCACAATCTCCTTACATGCAACAGCGACTCCGCCCAGAACGAGTGGTTCGACCTCATCGTGATCGACGAGGCATCCCAGATGGACGTCGCCCACTCCATACTCCCGATCAGCGCGGTCGCGAGCGACGGTGCCGTAGTCCTCGCGGGCGACCCCCTACAGTTGCCACCAATTCACCAAGCCGAACCGCCCAAGGACCTAGAGGACTTGGTCGGATCTGTGTACGCGTTCTGGCGTCGATTCCACCAAATGCCACAGAGCGCACTGGGAGTAAACTATCGCTCAAACGACACCATCGTGAACTTCGCGAGGGACACGGGCTACCGGGCGACCCTCAGCAGCCACTCGCCACGAATGCGTTTGGATCTGCTCTCTCCAGTCCCAACGGTCCAACCTGCAAACTGGCCAGCATCGCTCTTCTGGACTCCAGAGTGGGCTCGGCTTCTTGATCCGGACCAGCCAGCAATTTGCTTCGTCTACGACGACGGCCGAAGTAGCCAGCGCAACGACTTCGAGGCGGACGCTGTGGCCGCTCTGCTCTTCCTGCTCCAAGGGCGCGTGGCATCTCGCCTGAGGAACGAGAACGATGCGGTCACAGGCGCGGCACTCCCGCGGACTACCGCCCCTTACGCGACCGTCGATTTCTGGCGACGAGCTGTCGGGGTCGTCACGCCGCACCGGGCACAGCAAGGCCTGATCGTGACGCGGCTGCAACAAGCGTTTAACGCGACGGGGCAGATGCCGAATTGGATCAGGGAGGCAGTCGACACGGTTGATCGGTTCCAAGGCCAGCAGCGGGACGTAGTCATCGCGTCCTACACGCTGGGCGACCCTGACCAAGTCGCCGAGGAAGAGGAGTTCCTCATGAGTCTAAACCGCTTCAACGTAATAGCCTCGAGGGCTAGAGCGAAGCTGGTCGTGCTCGTATCTCAGGAGGTAATCAGCCACCTCGCACACGACACGGGGGTGCTGCGGGAATCACGGCTCCTAAAGCAGTACACTGAGATGTTCTGCGGCAACTCGCAGCCGATGAATCTGGGCCATGTAGACGGCACCACGACGCGACTGGTGCCCGGGACGTTCCGGTGGCACTGAATCCACGGATTCTTGAGTACTCATGCTACGCCTGCCCGTTCCTGGCAAGTTCGTCAGGGTGGTCTCAAGCAGGTCGTTGTAGTCGGTCGGAGATCTCCGGCGTACGTTGAGTTGCGCGGCAGCGATTTCGGATCGGAGGCGAAGTGTGCCCCAGGGATTCCAGTTCGGGCAACGTGCCAGCAATCGGCCTGCGGCCAGTGCTGGCTCTCGGCAGCAAGCGTGAGCCAGGGCCAACAGACCGACCATGCGCCGGCAGGCTACGCGCTCGTCGAAGGCATCGAGCCGATCGTCGTAGAGGTGGTCGCGCAGGGTGTTACCTATCATCCGTGACGGCACCGAGAGGCACCGAGTAGAACACCTTGCGCACGGTGAAGCCTGAGCGCGCGGTGACCTGGACGCACACCAGCTCGAAATCCTCGCCGCGCCGCGTCGCGCGGGGAGCGGCCCGTGCACGGCGCGTTCGGCGGCGAGGTACTCGAAGTCGCGCGAGCCGTGCAGCAGCAGGGCTCGTTCGATGGTACGCTTGAGGTGGCAGGCACCCGACAGGGCTGTCGGTGCGGTGTTTTGCGGACGCCGCCGAGCAGCCACAAGGCGTTCTGGCAGCGGCCGCTCAAGGCGACTAAGCTCTCTCCTCCGAGCACCACGTCAGCACATTGGAACACCGAGTAGCACAAGCGGAAGTGATACAGCAGATGCGTCGGCGGTTCTCCGGCGATGGTGCCCTGAGATTCCCGGTGACGGTGAAATCGGACAGACCGATGCGACCGGGTGGATTCCGCTACGCGAAGATCACCTCCTGTTCGGGGCCATGCAGGCCGGGCCACCGGCGCACGCGCCGTACGATAGCAGAAGCTTTCGATGGCAGCGGTGTAGTTCTTCGAAGATGGTCACCGCACGCAGAGACGGGCATTCGACTGGAAGGTGCCATCCAGCGGATCGCGCCTTCGGCTGGTACGCGCGTCCGTGTATGTGACGCCGGTCGAGGATCAGACTCTACACGGAAGGCGGTGGCGGGGCTCACCAAATGGGATGGCCTCACCAGCAGGTGTCGACCTCACCAATGACTTCGCTACGGGCCTGGAGACTGTGCTTGATACGGGTTCGCCCCTGAGGACGGTCACACCAGTGATGAGCCCGCCTACTTCGCGCCCCTATGCGAACTCTCTCCCAACAATCGGTTGGCGCCGTGATTCTTCCATGATCACGCAGGCGCCAAGCCGGTATCGAAACTTGATTGTCGCGCGCCAGTTCGCGTACCGGCGTCCGATAAGCGCGCTTCTGTCGACCGTGCGATCCTCGCCCTGAGTTGGGCAGCCTGCCGCCCTGCGGTCGCGACGCGGAGGGCGCCAACCCGCGATAGCCATGCCCTGGCTCCCGCCGCCCCATCGCATGCGCTGCCAGCCAACGGCTCCTCAGAGCCTTGTTCAGGCCCAGCCAGCGTTGCTCGCGGTGCAGTTAGGTCACGGGTCCAATCCAAAGGATCGACAAGCGGGGTCCGAACCTCTACCCTCCCGAAACGACAGTAATGATGGACGCCGACCCACAGCAGCTTTCCCTCGACGATCTTCTGCGCCCCAAGGAGGGCACAGTTGGCAAGGCGCTCGACCGTATTCGTCGTGACAGCCGGAACGAATCGGAAAAGGGCGAGTGGTTCGAAAACCTGACCCGACGGGTGCTGATGGACAACCCCGAGTACGAAGTCGCGGAAACCCACCGCTGGGTGGACTGGCCGGAACGCGAGCCTCTGACAGGCTTGGACGGACGCGACATCGGCATAGATCTGGTAGCTAAGCTCCAGAATGGCGGTTGGGTCGCCATCCAGTGCAAGTGTTACGATGAGACCCGTAGGGTCGGCAAGCCGGACATCGACTCGTTCCTAGCGGTCACGCAGCGCGCGCCATTCTCCATGCGGTGGATCGTGGCACCGTGCGCATGGACCGAAAACGCTGAGAACCAGATCCTGAGGATGGCGCCGCCGGTGCGCCGCATCGACTTCATGCGGCACTGGGACGATCCTATCGCGGAGCAAGCTGCCAAACGCCCGATCCGCGACCCGTGGCCCCTACAGGCGGAAGCCATCCGAAACGTCGTTGCGGGACTCGGTGTCCACGATAGGGGACGGCTTGTAATGGCCTGTGGCACGGGCAAGACGTTCTCCGCGCTCCGCGTCGCCGAGCGAGTGGTACCGACCGGCGGACGTGTGCTGTTCCTCGCTCCGAGTATAGCTCTGGTTTCGCAGGCGCGGCGGGAGTGGCTGCTCCACACGAGAAGAGAACTGAATTGTCGCGTGGTCTGCTCGGACGTCTTCGCAGGAGGCCGTCGCGAAAATGAGAACATCATCGGACTGTCGGAACTGGAGTGTCCGGTCGAAACTGATCCAGCCGAGATCGCGGCTGCGGTCGGAACAAGTGACCGCACCAGTGTCGTGTTCTGCACATACCAATCCCTCGTACAGGTGTCGGAAGCACAGCGTCTGCATGGCGCGCCCGTTTTCGATCTGACAATCTGCGATGAGGCACACCGCACGACGGGTGTGGAGCGCGACTCCGGCTTTCAAGGTGTACACCGCGATGAGGTACTCCAGACGCGCAAGCGCCTCTACATGACGGCGACGCCGCGTATCTACCGAGAGTCATCCAGAAGGCGGCTGCACGAACGCGGCATTGAAACGGTCGACATGAGCGATCTCGACATCTACGGCCCCCTATTGCATTACCTGTCGTTCGCAGACGCCGTAGAAGCCGGAATGCTCTCGGACTATCGGGTGATCGTGCTCGGCGTGAATGAGAGCGCTGTACCGAGGGGTGTTCACACAAATCTTGTCGAAATCGGCGAATTGCAAAGCCAGGACGCGAAGCGACCCGTAGTCGTCGGCGCAGATGATGCAGTTCGCGTCGTCGGCACATCGTTAGCGATCAACGGGGTCACGGAAGGTACACACAACGAACAGCCTGGCAAGCTGCGCCGGACCATTGCATTCGCCAACACCATCGCGAAGTCCAGATTCTTCGCCACGGCCTTGGCACATCCGGCGGTGCGGTCGACCACCACGCGGCGCGCCCGCACGACTGGCGATCCAAAGGCCGATGCGGCCATGAAGCTGGTAACCCGCCATCTCGACGCATCCGACAGCGCGTTCGACCGCGGCAAGGAACTGCGGTTGCTCGCGGCCGCGCACGATGACGAGCCGCGCTTGCTGACGAACGTCAGGCTGTTCAGCGAGGGCGTGGACGTTCCGTCCCTTGATGCAATCGTGTTCATGGAACCGAGGGATAGCCAGGTGGACATCGTGCAGGCCGTCGGACGCGTCATGCGGCGAAGCGAAGGCAAGAGGTTTGGATACATCGTCGTTCCGATTCCTTTGAAGCCGGGCATGAACCTTGCGGACGCCCTTGAAAAAAACACCGATGGCTACAACGCACTGGGCCGCGTGCTGCGCGCTCTCCAGTCCCACGACGGACGATTGTCCGAGGACCCTCTGCGGTTCGTCCAGGCCAATCAGACCAGCAGCAGAAAGGGCAGCAGAAGAGGCGGCGATGGCGGCGACGATCAGATGTTACTCCCACTCTCCACTTTGGAGGACGTAAGTCAGAGCATCTATGCGCACGTCGTCGCGGCATCCGGTCTTGGCACGCCTGGCATGCAGGTGGCACACGATGTCGAGTCCTCGGTGCGCCGAGCGGCGGGCATCTTCGAAGAAGGGAATACAGAGCGCGATCTCTCCGGAGTCCTCGGACTCGCGTTGGAGGGCAGGTCAGTATGCACGATCAGCGCGTTGCTCGTCGTCAACGCCTGCCTCCTTCACCGACGGCTATGTGCGCTGCCCAGCGTTGGCAAAGAGCTGCCCACCCTGGACGCCGTGAGCAGTTCGCAGAATCCCCCGACTCGGCTTCTGGACGCATGGCGAGTCATCCTCAAACGTGACTACGCCCCGGTATTCGAGCCGGCTCACGAGGTGCTGATGGCGCTTCCCAACCGAGCGTTCGTCCGCCACGCCATCCTGATGCTCGTTGAGTGCGCCAACCGCGTCGCCGACTCGCTGAGTGAACTCGGTTACGACCATGCCGGTCCGCTATACCACCGCATACTGCCCAGCGCGCAAGCCGACGGAGCATACTACACCAACAACCTATCCGCCTTGATGCTTGCCACGCTCGCGCTCGCTCCAGATTTCGCGGACTGGTCTGACACGGAAGCGCTCTCCCGCCTGCGCATCATGGATCCCGCTTGTGGCACTGGAACTTTGCTCATGGCGACGCTCCACACCGTCAAGAGAAGGTCCGCAGACTGCGCAGGCCTCGACGAGGCTGAGCTGCATCGGCGGCTCGTTGAGAACGCCCTGTGCGGCCTTGATATCAATCGACACGGCATCCAACTCGCCGCCTGCAACCTGACGCTCGGCGCGCCGACGGTGGACTATCGACGAATGAACTTGCTGACGCTGAAGCATGGCCCCCAACCGAACGGCTATGTACGTGCGGGCTCGCTCGAGATCTTGAACAT
The DNA here is from genome assembly GCA_002238925.1 of Spirochaetaceae bacterium bin103. Classification (GTDB taxonomy): domain Bacteria; phylum Spirochaetota; class Spirochaetia; order SZUA-6; family Bin103; genus Bin103. The sequence continues at coordinate 18,409 of MPNH01000020.1, forward strand.
GGCGCACTCGCCTAGCTCCCTTGAGTCGCTCCGCAGTCCCCTGCGCAGCATGGAGGATCTGGAAGCGGAACAGGTGAATAGGACGGAAGGCACGACATTCCCGCTTCAAGACATCGATCTGGTCGTGATGAATCCACCGTACACGTCCAACTTCAATCGCCACCGCCAGTATAAGGGTGCGGTTGTTGCCATGCAGCAGCACGAACTGCGAATAAAGGACAACCTGTCGGCACGCGATCCCGATGCTGCAAGAGTGATCGACGCCAATAGTATCCGTACCTTCTTCTCGCCGCTCGCTGATATTTTGCTCCATCGAGAACACGGTGTACTGGGAATGGTGCTGCCAGTCACCGCTTGTACAAGCGCTTCCGGACTGGCGGAACGCAGGTTTCTCGCCAGCAGATTCCATATCGAACGGATAGTGACATCGCACGATCCCAAGAGGATCAATTTCTCGGAGAACACGAGTATTCACGAGTGCCTTCTGATTGCGCGAAGATCGAGTGAACGTGAAAGACCAACGGAGTTCGTGTCGCTGTCCCGGATGCCGAAGACACCGGAAGAGGCCTTGGCAGCAGCGGAGGCGATAGCTGCAGGCGAGGATTCGCGGTGGGGGCGAAGGATGTCGTGGCCAGCGAAATTCGTGCAGGCTGGCGATTGGACGCCGACGCAGTGGTTTGACGGCAAGCTCGCTGATGCCGTTCGAGACATAGAGGGTTCGGAGCACCTAGAGCCTCTCGCAGACCGTCACCGTATTGGACCTGCCGGCCAAAGGATCCGAGACGCTTATCGAAAGTGCGATGAAGACACGAATGCAGCGATTCGGGTCTTCTGGTCCGTCAGCTCCAAGTTGCGCGGTACCCTACGTGGGGTACCGGAAATGTGGTGCCATCCGAAGCCGAGCAAGGAGAAGATGGCCGCCAACTACTGGGCTCAGCGCAGCCAGCTGCTTGTCGCTCAGAGACTCAACATTGTGAGCGGCTGTCTGAGTGCGCTATGGACTCCTGAGCCTTCGATCGGATCGGGATGGGTGCCGGTCTCAGTGGACGACGAGCACCAAGCCAAGGCGTTGGCGGTCTGGTGGAACTCGACACCGGTGAGGCTGATGCTGCTGAACCGGAGGACGAAGACACTAACTTATCTTTCTTGGAGCCTCGAACAGCTAAGCTCAATCCGTATCCCGAAGCTCAGCAACTTGGCGTGGGATGCCCTCGCAGACGCCTACGAATGTCTCTGCGATACGGCGCTTCTTCAAATGGGCAAGGCGCAAGAATGCCGTGTCCGGCTGGCCATCGACAAGGCGGCTGCGAAGGCGCTCGGTGTGGATGAGGAACAGATCGCCGAGTGGAGGGAACGCCTCGCGGTGGAGCCTACGGTCACCGGGATCGGCCGTCAGGAGTCATCGACCCAATGAACCAGGAGGATGCCGTGAAGCGAGAGTGCGTACCAACATCCACACCGAGAAGCTGTTTCGATGTGGCCCGAACACGGCCATCACGGGGGCCGGCGCCCCTGACCCGCCATAGCGACGGGCAGCAAGACGGGAACGGATGACCCCATTCACGTCAGTTGGAGATCTCGGGAGCGAGAAGTGACATTACTTAACATCGGTCCAGATGACCAACCCCTAGTTTTCGGCAGGGTGGTTCCTGCGGGTAGTGACGAGAACGCAGTTTACATGAGGTCGCTACGACCTGGTGAGGAGGACACCGGGGAGGCGGTACACGTCCCCGCTGGGAAACGACTTGAGATCAGAGCGGGAGACCTGTCGTTCAGCTCAAACGAGATCGACGCGAGGAGTCCGAAGGGGCGTGGTGGATACGCCCCGGTGGCCGACACGATATGGACGTGGTACCGGATAGTCGGCGCTGAGGATCAGAGTCTCCTGATGTTGCTCTTGGCTGTCGCCAGAAGGCTGGACGCCACGCATGTGTTCTGGTCTGCGGCCATGGATACGCTGGACCAGTCCCGTACCGCATCGGGGATAGAACGAAGGACGATCCTATTCCGAGCCTTCGCCATGGCTGAGGTAACCGTGATCTCTCTGTCTCGGGTGGTGGAAATGCTCTATCGCCTAGAGCGGGAGTTCTGCCTGGGGCTCCGAATACCGGAGAGAATCGACTCTTCCCGAGCGACGCTACGCCGCTTCCGGCACGCCTTAGAGCATATCGACGATCGAGCGATGGGGAAGGCCTGGGATGAAACCGCTGACAGCGCGATGTCCATCTTCATTCAGCCCCACTTCGTGGACCAGGGCGTGTTGACTTACGCCGGAGAGGGCATAGCGTTCACCACCGGGCTGCCCAAGTTTCTGGACGATTGCAGAGAGGTGCTCATGAGTGTCATTGATCTGCGGCCACGTTGTGAGGCTACCCGCCCGACGGGCCCCAATGGCTAGGCCATCCAGGGCTGGTCCCACTCCCGTTCGCGCGTAGCGACCTGACTCCTCCGGCAACACTGTCAGGGAGGTGGGCGGTGGCGCAGCCGCGGTCGGCGCCGTCCGCGGTCATGATGAATGGCTCTGCACGCGCGTCGCGGCGCCAAGCCGAATCGAACCAAGGATGATCGGATACCACCAAGGGGTTGCGAAAGCAATAACGGAAAATCGGAGTAAGCTATAAACTGTTATAATATTTACAATTAAACTCAATGATGGCGTAGTCGAACAGGCTGCCGTACCCGCGGGTCAGGTAAAGCTGCCGCGTCTGGATCTCGCGCAGGTAGTCGAGGACCAGGATCTGCAGCGCCTGCTCGTGCCGGGCACTGTCCCTGCCGGGGCTGGCCGATATCGAGTTCGATCCCCCGCGCGCCCGCATAGCAGTCTCTCCGCCCGATCTTGCCTGATGTTCCTGCTCGATACGAACGTGGTTTCCGAGTTGCGCAAGCTTGGCGACGGCAAGGCGGGCGCTCGTGTCGCCGCATGGGTTGCGCGCCGGGACGCTGCGAGCTTCTTCATCTCCGCGCTGACCCTGATGGAGTTGGAGATAGGCATCCTGCGCATCGAGCGTCGCGACGCCGGGCAAGGGCAGCGGCTGCGGACCTGGATGGACCGGCATGTGCTGCCCGAGTTCGCGGAGCGCACGCTGCCGGTCGACTCCGTCGTGGCCCTGAAATGCGCGCGGCTGCATGTGTGCGCGACCCACGGGCTGAACGGGACGCGCTGATCGCGGCCACCGCCATCGTGCACGGGATGACCGTGGTCACGCGAAACGTGATCGACTTCGAGACGACCGGTAGGGCGGTCGTCGATCCGTGGGCCGGAGCATGACGTTGCTATGCACGTCGCTATGCACGTCCTCCGCGTTGAACGCCACGCCACCAGACTGCCGACTCGCTATTCCATGTGGTAGGGTACCAACACCGCATCATCGACCGTTTGAACCGAACGTGGAGGGCAGGGTGGAGATAGCATCACGCAGCTTCGTTGTAGATGAAAATGGGAAACGGACAGCCGTCGTGCTGCCTATCGGGTAATATGGGCGGCTATTGGAGGACCTGGAGGACTTGGCGGTCATCGCGCAACGACGAAACGAGCCAACCGAGTCGCTTGCCAATGTGGTGGAGCGGCTGGAAGGGAAGTGGCAGAGCGAATAGTCAGGGTAAGCCGATCGGCTGACAAGGACCTCGCCGCCTTGGCTCCCGCAATTGGCCGACGAGTCGTAGCGGCACTCCAAGCACAATCCCTCCCCGAACCATGATACAGCAGCAATGACCGACCACAACCGTACCCCCGAACAGCGGGCGCGCGCCGCCATCGACACCAAGCTGGAGCAGGCTGGATGGCGCGTCCAGTCTATGGCGAAGATCGACTTCGGCGCCGGAGCCGGGATCGCGGTGCGCGAGTATCCGACCGACGTGGGGCCGGCGGACTACGTGCTGTTCATCGAGGGCAAGGCGGTCGGTGTGATCGAGGCGAAGCGGGACGAGTGGGGGCACAAGATCACGGCGGTGGAGGACCAATCGAACGCCTACGCGACGGCGGTGCTCAAATGGGTGAACAACTCCGAACCGCTGCCGTTCGTCTACGAGAGCACCGGCGAGGTGACGCGCTTCACCAACCGCTGCGACCCGGTACCGCGTTCCCGCGAGGTGTTCAGCTTCCCGCGGCCGGAGACGATGCGGGAGTGGGCCGCACAGCCCGATCCGCTCCGGGGGCGCCTGCACCGGCTGCCGCACCTGGACCCGGCGGGTCTGCGCGACTGCCAGATCAACGCCATCGAGAACCTGGAGACCTCGTTCAAGCGCGATCGCCCGCGCGCGCTCATCCAGATGGCGACCGGTTCAGGCAAAACCTACACCGCCATCACCGCGGTTTACCGCCTGCTCAAGCACGCCGACGCCAAGCGTGTCCTGTTCCTGGTCGACACCCGCAACCTCGGCGAGCAGGCGCAGCAGGAGTTCATGGCCTATGTGCCAATCGACGACAACCGCAAGTTCGTCGAGCTGTACAACGTGCAGCGCCTTACCTCCTCGTACGTGGCCGGCGACAGCCAAGTCTGCATCAGCACCATCCAGCGCATGTACTCGATCCTCAAGGGCGAGGAGATGGACGCCGGGGCCGAGGAGATCAACCCGGCCGAACTGGTGCAGCCGAGACAGCCTCCGCCGGTGGTCTACAATCCCACGCTGCCGCCCGAGTTCTTCGACTTCATCATCATCGACGAGTGCCACCGCTCGATCTACGACCTGTGGCGCCAGGTGCTGGAGTACTTCGACGCCTACCTGATCGGCCTGACCGCCACGCCCGACAACCGCACCTACGGGTTCTTTCGAAAGAACGTGGTCAGTGAGTATTCCCACGAGCAGGCCGTCGCCGACGGGGTCAACGTCGGCAACGAGGTGTACGTCGTCGAGACCGAGAGGACGCAGCACGGAGGGCGGATTCGGGCGGGCTCCGTGGAAAAACGCGAGCGCCTGACGCGCCGCAAGCGCTGGGAGATCCAGGACGAGGACCAGGCATACGGCGCCAGGGAGCTGGACCGTTCGGTGGTGAACCCGGACCAGATTCGCACCGTGATTCGTACCTTGCGCGACAAGCTGCCGGAGATCTTCCCGGGGCGCAAGGAGATCCCGAAGACGCTGATCTTCGCCAAGACCGACAGCCACGCCGACGACATCATCCAGACCGTGCGCGAGGAGTTTGGCGCCGGCAACCAGTTCTGCCGCAAGATCACCTACAAGGTAGACGGAGATCCGAAGTCGCTGCTCACCCAGTTCCGCAACGACTACTACCCGCGCATCGCCGTTACCGTGGACATGATCGCCACCGGCACCGACGTGAAGCCGCTCGAATGCCTCGTGTTCATGCGCGACGTGCGCAGCCGCAACTACTTCGAGCAGATGAAGGGCCGCGGTACCCGCACCCTCGACCACGACGATCTGCGCAAGGTCACCCCCTCCGCCGCCACCGCCAAGACCCACTACGTCATCGTGGACGCGGTCGGCGTCACCAAGTCGGTCAAGACCGACAGCGGCCCGCTCATCAGCAAGCCCGGCGTGCCGCTCAAGGACCTCGCCATGGGCGTGATGATGGGCGCCCGCGACGAGGAAACGATCAGTTCCCTGGCCGGCCGCCTGGCCCGCGTCAACCGGCAACTCGACGACGCCGAGCGGCGCCGCATCGAGCAACAGGCGGGCGGGGTAGAGCTGTCCGCCATCGTCGGCAATCTGCTGGGGGCCATCGACCCCGACCAGATCGACGCCAAGGCGCGTGAACTCGATCCCCCTGCCGGCGACGACGACCCGGCCCCCGCCGCGGTTGAGCAAGCCCGCGACCAGCTCGCCGCCGACGCTGCCGGCGTGTTCACCGGCGAGCTGATCGACCTGATCGACTCGATCCGCCGCGACAAGGAACAGACCATCGACCACGACAGCCTGGACACCGTGCAGCGCGCCGAGTGGGAAGGCGACGCCCAGGAGAACGCGCAGGCCCTGGCGCAGGACTTCCGCGACTACCTGGAAGCCAACCGCGACCAGATCGAAGCCTTGGCCATCTTCTATACTCAGCCGCACCGCCGCCGGGAGCTGACCTACCGTATGATCCGCGAAGTGCTCGACAAGCTGAAAGCCGACAAGCCGCTGCTCGCACCGCTGCGCGTCTGGCGGGCCTACGCCTTGCTCGACCACTACCGCGGCCAGCAACCGGACAAGGAACTGGCCGCCCTCGTAGCCCTGATCCGCCGCGTCTGCGGCATCGACAACACGCTGTCGCCCTACCCCGAGACCGTACGCCGGAACTTCCAGGCCTGGGTCATGACCCGCCACAGCGGCGGCGGCGACAAGTTCAACGACCAGCAGATGGCCTGGCTGCGCATGATCCGCGACCACGTCGCCACCTCCTTCCACCTTGACCGCGACGACCTCGAAATGGCCCCCTTCGACTCCCAAGGTGGCCTGGGCCGAATGCACCAACTCTTCGGCACCCAAATGGACACCGTAATCGACGAACTGAACGAGGCGTTAGCAGGTTGAGCGCGGGAGTAAGGCCAAGGTGGCCGGTTCCCCCCAATTGGGCGTGGGCAACGCTCTCGCAACTCGGTGAGATCGTAGGGGGCGGTACGCCGTCCACCAAGGAACCGGCGTATTGGGGCGACGAGATCACCTGGATCTCACCGGCAGATCTGACAGGGTATTCGAACAAGACGATTGGAAAGGGTCGTAAGGGCCTTTCCAAACTCGGTTTGAACAACAGCTCCGCCAAAGTCATGCCCGCCGGAAGCGTTCACTTTTCTTCCCGAGCGCCGGTCGGCCATGTCGTCATCAGCTCCAAACCGACGGCTACGAATCAAGGATTCAAGAGCCTCGTTCCCGCGTCCGGGTTAGTGAACTCCTACATTTACTACTACTTGATCGCCTCGCGCGAGTATGCACGCAGCCGCGCCAATGGAACCACCTTTTTGGAGCTCTCGGGCAAAGCATTCGGTGAACTCGCAATACCCGTCGCGCCAACTGGCGAACAACACAGAATAGTCTCGATGATTGACAGACTGTTCTCCGAGTTGGATGCAGGTATAGAGAGCCTGCAGAAGGCCCGCGCTCAACTGGCGACCTACCGCCAATCCGTCCTCAAGAACGCTTTCGATGGCAGACTAACCGCACAGTGGGGCGAAATGAGCAGGGACAGGCTGGAGGCGCCCACCCAACTTCTCGATCGCATCAAGCGAGCACGGACCGAACGCTATGAATGCCAACTTACAGAGTGGCGTATGGCGGTTGACGAGTGGACGGAGAGCCCGAGGAGCGACAAGAGGCCTACGAGGCCGGCGCCGCCGAAGGCCGTTCCCCCGTTGCTCCGGACGGAGACGGAGCGACTTCCTACGCTACCTGCGGGGTGGTCGTATCTTCGGCTGGGACTTCTGATAGACGAACCAAAGTACGGTACGTCAAAGAAGTGTGGCCACAATTTCTCGGGCACGGGGGTACTACGGATACCGAATGTTGTCGACGGCGTGATCAATACTGAAGACTTGAAGGGCGCTCGTTTCGACAGCGCTGATGTGCAGGCCTTCTCGTTGATGCAAGGAGATGTTCTGATGATTCGTTCCAATGGGAGTATCTCCATCGTCGGAAAGTCAGCTATAGTGTCTGAGGAGGAGGAAGAATACCTCTACGCGGGCTACTTGATGCGTTTACGAACCAACCCTGATGTGATCACTCCAGAGTATCTCAACCTAGTGCTCGGAAGCCAATTCATACGAGTGCAGATCGAAGAAAAGGCAAAATCGACGAGTGGTGTCAACAATATCAATGCTCGCGAAGTACAATCGCTCGTGGTTCCGTTGTGCAGCGTGGACGAACAGCGGATGATCGTAAAGCAACTTTCGCAAGTTCTGGCCATCATCGATGCCCTCGATGGAAATATCAAAGATAGGATGCTCGTAACTGAAGGGTTGCGTCAGGCGATTCTCGCCAGAGCGTTCCGCGGACAACTAGTGCCCCAGGATCCGAGCATCGTCCCGGCGTCTTTTGTGCTCGACAAGATTAGCGCTGACCGAGCACGCACCGCGAAGTCCACAACACGCCGGCCGGTTGGAAAGCGAAGGGCGGCCAAATCGCTACAGTATGACTAGCCGGCTTCCAATCAACCTTCGCGATCTATTGCGGCAGCGCACCATCGAGGGCGAACGGGTCGAGTACAAGGCCGGTTGGAATCCGCTGCGTGTGCTGCATACTATCTGCTCGTTCGCGAACGATTTCCATAATCTGGGCGGCGGCTACGTCGTGTTGGGCGTCGAGGAAAGTGACGGATTGCCGGTGCTGCCACCGAAGGGCATCGACCCCGAACGGATCGACGCTGTGCAGAACGAGCTATTGCGTCTGGGCCAATCGGCCATACAGCCGCCTTACCACCCGCTTACTGGCATCTACGAGGTTGGAGGCCGGACAATCCTTGTGCTGTGGGCGCCGGGCGGCGAGACACGCCCTTACAAGGCCAGAGTCAGTCTGGCGCGCGGCGCGACGGAGTGGGGGTACTACATTCGCCGCCACAGCAGCACGATCCGCGCGAGAGGGGCGGATGAACGCGAACTGCTGTCGCTCGCCGCGACGGTGCCATTCGACGACCGCTATCACCAGGCAGCACCCCTCGATGAACTTTCGCCGCGCCTGATCGAGCGGTTTCTTCGTGACGTAGGGAGCGATCTCGCGTTGAAAACGGAGCTTTCGACCGAGGCCCTGGGACGCCGCATGAATATCGTCGGCGGGCCGTCGGAGGCACGCTTTCCCAAGAACGTGGGGCTACTGTTTTTCAACGAGGCGCCGCACCGCTTCTTTCCGGCCACCCAGATTGATGTCGTGTGGTTCCCCGATGGTCCTGGTGGCGACCGCTTCGAGGAGAAGGAGTTTCGCGGCCCGCTGGGGGGCATCCTTCGCGACGCGATCGACTTCGTAGCCCGGAACTACCTCAAGGAAACCGTCATCAAGCATCCAGACCGGCCGGAAGCGGAGCGAATCTGGAATTACCCCCTCGGCGCTATCGAGGAATCTCTCGTCAACGCGATCTACCACCGCTCGTACGAGGAGCGAGAGCCAGTCGAGGTACGGATCACCCCGGAGGAACTGACGGTCCTGAGCTTTCCCGGTGCCGACCGCTCAATCCGCATGGATGATCTGCAGTCAGGACGGGCGGTAAGCCGTCGCTACCGGAACCGCCGCATTGGCGAGTTCCTGAAGGAGCTTCACTTGGCCGAGGGACGGTGCACCGGTATTCCGAAGATCCTGCGCGCCATGCGCGACAACGGTTCGCCGCCCCCGGTCTTCGAGACCGATGACGACCGCACCTGGTTCCTGGTCCGCCTTTCGGTCCATGAAGCCGCGCGCAGTTCGCTGACCGTGCAAGGTGCCGAACAAGACACCGAACAAGACACCGAACATGACGCCCTGCAAGTCACCCCGCATGTCGAGCGCTTGGTCGGAGCCCTGGCGAGCGAGATGGATCGAGCCGAATTGCAGGCAGCGCTGAGACTTACGCACCGTCCTCACTTCATGACTTCGTATCTCCGCCCCGCCCTCGAAACTGGGCTCATCGAGATGACGCTCCCCGAAAAACCGACAAGCCGCCACCAGCGCTACCGGCGCACTGCGGCCGGCGAGGCCATGGCACGACAGACTGCAGCCAAGGAGTCCTCCGCATGAGCACGGCACCCATCGTTTCGAGAGTCTGGAGCTTCTGCACCACGCTGCGCGATGACGGCGTGAGCTACGGCGACTACCTGGAGCAGCTCACCTATCTGATCTTCCTCAAGATGGCGGACGAGTACGGCAGGCCGCCCTATAGCCGTGATGTGGGGATCCCCGCCGCCCTGGATTGGCAGAGCCTGAAATCGAAGCGGGGCGCGGAGCTGGAAGACCACTACGTTTCGCTGCTGCGAGAACTCGGCACGCGGAGCGGCATGCTGGGGCAGATCTTCACCAAGGCGCAAAACAAGATACAGGACCCGGCGAAGCTGTACCGCCTCATCGACATGGTGGACGATACCGACTGGGTCACGCTCGGCGCCGACGTCAAGGGCGACATCTACGAGGGGTTGCTGGAGAAGAACGCCGAGGACACCAAGTCGGGCGCGGGCCAGTACTTCACGCCGCGCGCCCTGATCCGTGCGATGGTCGAGTGCGTGCGCCCCGAGCCGGGCAAGCGCATCGCGGACCCCGCCTGCGGCACCGGCGGCTTCTTCCTTGGCGCCTACGACTTCATCACCAACGACGCCAACTTCACGCTCGACCGCGAGCAGAAGGCGTTTCTCAAGCACAATTCATTTCAGGGCAACGAGATCGTTGCAAACACCCGCCGCTTGTGCTTGATGAACCTGTTCCTGCACAACATCGGCGAGATCGACGGCGGCGCTCCCATTTCGCCGAACGACTCGCTGGTCGCCGACGACGGCGAGCGCTACGACTACGTGCTCGCGAATCCGCCGTTCGGCAGGAAGAGCGCGCTGAGCTTCACCAACGAGGAGGGCGAGCAGGAAACCGACGACCTGACCTACAACCGGCAGGACTTCTGGGCGACCACCTCCAACAAGCAGCTCAACTTTGTGCAACACATCCGCACCATGCTCAAGACCACTGGACGGGCCGCGGTCGTGGTGCCGGACAACGTGCTGTTCGAGGGCGGCGCCGGCGAGACCATCCGCCGGAAGCTGCTCGAAACCACCGACCTGCACACCATTCTGCGCCTGCCGACCGGCGTATTCTATGCCCAGGGCGTCAAGGCCAACGTGATCTTCTTCGACAACCGCGAAGCCAGCCCCGATGCCTGGACCAGGCGCGTCTGGTACTACGACTACCGCACCAACATCCACCACACGCTGAAGAGGAAGCCGATGCGGTTCGAGGACCTGGCGGACTTCATCAAGTGCTACCGCCCCCAGAACCGCCACGAACGCGCGCCGACCTGGGACGAGAACACCGCGCCGGACGGCCGCTGGCGCAGCTACGCCTACGAAGAGATCATCGACCGCGACAAGGCCAGCCTCGACCTCTTCTGGCTCAAGGACAAAAGCCTGACCGACCTCGACGACCTTCCCGAGCCCGAGGACCTGGCCGCCCAGATCATCGAAAACCTCGAAGCCGGCCTCGACAGCTTCCGTAAGGTTCTGGGCGCGCTCGAACAGCGATAGAGATCTTGGCCGTCTACCCCGATGTCGAGCGAGCAGGCATCGTTCAGTCCCCAGCATACGCCGCGTGGCGGTTGGAGGAACGGGAGGTGACTCTGACCGTCTGTTCCGGTGCAGATCTTGGTCGTCATGAACCTGTCGCCGGATTGGGTATTACTGCTACTGCTTCCTCGGGAATTCGGGGTAGCGCTTGCCTCTGGATATACAATGCGTAGCGTTGTTGCACTCTCGTGACGTACGGGTGCAAGAGCCGTCCTACGCGCTGATTCCGGACCTCCGAATACTTGCACACCCGCAGCTTATCGAACTCGAAAAGAATGCTCTTCTCGTCGACGACGCCGAATACGACGCTCTGCGTGACGCGCTCTTCGAAATATCCGTTTTTGTTAAACAGCTTCCGCTCCTCGCTTGGCCCAAGCCGCTTGCCTCTGACGCAGTACACGTCAATATCGCCTACGTCATCGGCGCCTCTTGGTATACAGTCGCAGTCCGGCCTCAGATTTAGCCAGTAGTATTTTCCGCCGCCAGCAAACAGGTCTCCGCACCTGACCTCATCAGGTGGTATGACATGGTTTTGGCGGAAACTCGTCTCGACGATGAGCTGTCGCAGTTCACTGGCCGAGACGTCGCCACCCTGATCCCCAAGGTAGTCATCCTTGAACGCGTTGACACGCATGCGACCCCACAGGGTGTCGTTGATGAGGTTCGTGAGTGACGAGCTGGGCTCCGCACCGTCAGCTATGTACGTTTTCCAAAATACGCGTGGCCAGTTCACGTTTCGCTGACACATTGCCCGAAACACCTCCGCCTTCGCGCGATCGAGTAACTGGTGCCACGTCTTCAAGGCATACACTGACGAGTTGCCGTACACCCAGCTCTCTAACCTACTAAGATCGACCGAGGTTCCGGACCAGAACTGGCTCTTCTGCTCCACAAACACAAAGTTCTTGGTCTCCTCCACGTCGAACACGTCGTTCGGAAGTTTGCCAAGCTCCGTCAACACTTCCTCGATGCTCTCATTTGTCAGGATGAACACCGGCACAAGATTCTGCCTTGCGGACGTCAGGAAGTCCCTGATGTCCGCGATCATGCTCTCCTTCAGTGTCTCACCTGCGACTCCCCAGAGGCGCCAGTCCAACAGCACGAAACTCGCGGCCCCAAGCAGATTTGGCCAGAGGGCCTTCGGAGGTAGCGATTTCTGCGTGACGAATGGCACCGACCACGCTCTCTCGAACCAATCAACGATCTTGCAGATCAGATCCTCATCTTCAGGGGCGTCGGCTGTACGTTTCCGCTCGTTGTCGAATTCGTCATCGATAACGACGGCAATTCCGGACATCAGATCCTTCGTTTTCATTATCCTGTGTCCTCCAAAAAACGTACACGGAAATTGGCGCCGTCCAGCGCGGCGTGGCGGGCCTCGATCATCTCGATCGTGTATCCTTGGCGTTCTAGCAACCGCCGTGCAACATATAGACCCAATCCGCGACCATCCTGGCCCTTGCTTGAGAAGAACGCCTCGAAAATGTAAGGTACGTCTTCTGGATCTACACCCGGTCCGCTGTCGGCAAACGTCAGCTCTCCGGCGTCGCCGTCGAGCGTGACGCGTATCTCGCGTCGGGCGGAAGGGGCGGTCGTTTCTAACCAGTATGCCGCGTTGTCGAACAGATTGATCAGCACCTGCATGACCACTCCGTCGTTCGTACTCGCAACGAGCGGCGATGTGCCGACCACCGACTTACGGTACGTAATCGAGAGCTTTGCGAGTAATCCCGCGTAGATGCGTTGAATCTTGTCCAATATCGGCTCCACCTTGAGTACCTTCCGGCGGCGCCGTGACGAACGGAAGAGGCTCTGCACATCCCGCATTCCGATCACTATCTGCTGCAGCACGCCGACGAGCGTGTCTGCCTTCTCGGAAACTGCATCGATTGACCCCTTTCGAGCATGGTGCGCAAGGGTGAGCCCGATCTCCTGGGCCCTTCCCATCAGCAGCATAATGTCGTGGGAGGCCATTTCAACCGACAAGCCAACCCCCGCTAGGTCCTCGGTCGTCTCGGCACGTTGAGTAAGGAAATTCCGCTCGTGTTCGTAGGCCGACTCGATCCTCGACACTACTTTAGCGTGCGTGACTTCGCCGGTATTCTCAAGCGACGTCCTTAGCTCAGAAAGGTGTTCATGCACCAAACCGTCGCGAATCGCCCTCGCCTCGCTTCTCTTTCGCTGTCTCATCAGATAGCGAAGGAATGGTCCCTGTTTGATATATGACAGAAACGTCTGGATAAGAAACACGAACTCCTCTGCCGCTCCGCCGGTTTCGATCAGTCCTTCCCGGTTCGTCTTATCTCGCAGCTGTGGATTCTCTTCTTGAGAGATGTCTACCCAACCGATGATTTGGTCGTTGCTAAAGAAATCTCCGGCACGGCCGATTCCTCGTGCAATATCGATGTTCAGCCAGTCGTCATCCGGATCACCATACGGATAGACACGCACCCGATCCCTATACAGATATATCCGATGGCTCTTAAGTCGGTTTTTTTCGTCCTGAGTCAACACATACCTGCCCTCGGTTCTCCTGGAGAAATCGAATATGTAAAACTGAAATGCAAAGTCTCCACAAGTATAAGCCTGCCGTTTGGCTGCTTGCAGCCTCTCCTCCTCGCTTCGGTACTTCTGCCGCCATATCCAGAGGCCTCTTATGTGCTCGTCGTAGAGACTGACTTCCTCTGTCCCCACTCCCTTGTCGAAGCGGAATACACAACTCTTGCTAAAGAAACGCCCTTGAATCGAGAAAACCGCCTTGTCCTCGATGAGTGCTTTTAGTGTTTCCTGTTCGGTGTCGGCGACGAATCGCTGCTCTCCATTACAATAGACGGAGATTTCGAAGTTGTCCCTCGCTTCCTTGCGGGTGAGACGGGAAACGGGATCAGTCAGATTCGCCACGTCGCGACAAAGCCGATCGACCACTCGTTCGTTCCAGGCTCCCTTCAGTTCCTCCATCACGATAATTGTCCCATGCGCATCTCGATCAAGAGTATTCGGTGGACGTTCGTCCCATGCTATTTCCACTTCGTCAAGGAAGATCTCCTTCTCCTCGCCGTTCTCCTCGACGAAGTCATCGTCGAACCGCGTGAAGTCGTACCAGATTACAGTTTCCATAGCAGCGCCACGTACACGTGTCACTACCGAGACCTTCTTTGCCAGCTTCAATACCGCGAAGCGTCCGATACCCTTCTCGCCCTGAACCACCCGCTGCCGCAGGGGAGTTAGCCGTCGCCCTCTCTTCTTTGCCAGGAATTTCGTAGGTGTAGCGGGGTTCATCCAGGCCCTATGCACCATCTCCACCGTCATTCCGGAGCCGTCATCCTGCACCACTATCCTCGCATGGTTCTGCTTCGTCATGTTCTTCGAGAAGCCCTCGAACAAGACATCTACTCTGCTTGCGTCGGCGTCATAGGAGTTCTTGATCAGCTCAACCAATGCGACGCGTTCGTTCTTCAAGAGTTGCTCGCCGAGCATGGTCAGCAGCCGTGCATAAGGCCGGATCGAGAGAGGGGGCCTCGCCGGTGCGTCGGCGAACAGCGTCTTCGGTTCGTTCTGAGCAGATGCATCCGGCTTCACGTCTTCCTCCCAATGAGTACGAACTCGTCGGCATAAACCTGGCGCTGGCTAGAGTCTCGAGTGAAACGACCGAGTGCGTCCCGGTAGGGCGTCATAATCTTCAGTGACACCCTTCGCGGTATCGCGTGGATCCCCTCGAATCCGGCCCGTCTCATACTCGTCTCCAAATGCTCGGCGTTGTCAACCCTGACTCCCTTGTACTGAGTGTTGCCGATGACGAACACCGCCATGCCACCGGCTTGGAGGGTGTCCCAACAGCGACGGACTGCCTTGTCCAAGTCCACGAAGTATCTCGCGATCGACGACGCGTGCCCCGGGTCCTGGGCACTCATGTGCCGGTACGTTCTCCAAGCAGCATCACCGAGTCTCTTGATGGCGCTTGGCGACGGACGACGGACGCCGTGCCGGTTTCCCAGCATGTTTTTTCGTAGCGACCGGTAGTCGGCCGCGTAGCCGAGCCAGAGCGTCGAGAGCTGGTGGATGTCGGCATAGTTGTAGGACGTCACGTAGGGTGGGCTCGTTACAATCAGGTCTGCCATGTCCTGCGAGCTCCGAGCCTTCAGAAAATTCCGAGCCTGGATTCGAGTGGTCGGCGAGGGGCGCGGAAATACGTTCTCCCTGTTGGCGCGTCGCATCAAATCAATCTGATCCTCATACGCTTCCAAGACTGCGCGTGGGGTCTTGTTCGGGTCTCGCTGCGCCTTGATCGACTTGGTCAGCCAGTATGACGTCGGCTTGAGGATCGCTGAGAATGCACACTGGAAGAACCTGCGGTGAGCGCTGTATGGGCAGGTCATCTGTCGAATCCCCCGATCCAGACGGATCAAGTCGTCGATGTTTTTTTCGCTGAACCAATATCGGATCCGTTCGCAGATCGCGGAGCGTTCCACTGGGGTCACCTTCCGGCTCGTGGCTTCTTTCTTGATCGCTCTATAGGTCTGTGTCAGGATCGTATCCCTGTAGCTGTGGGTTTTCACCTGTGCGATCAATGTCGCCACCGGATTAATGTCGCAGCCCCAGAAGTTCTTGCCGTTGCGCCTTGCCTCCACCGCCGTGGTGCCACAGCCGCAAAAGACATCCGCCACGATGCGCACGTCGACGCCTTCTTCTTCGGCGTACTCAAGCGCCTTCGTCGTTATGAAGGCTGGGAACCGAGCAGGATAGGGGTGGATTCGGTGGATGAGATCCTCTCGCGTGTCCCCGAAGTCCCACGATGACGCCAACGTCCCTCCTTCGTCCATGGCTATCTGCGACAGCTCGGTCGGCTCTATTCATAGTGCAGCCTGCGCCGTCCCGGAACGCACTATGAGAGTACCAGAAACGGTAGGCCGCCTGCCTACCCCCTTGGGGGCGCGGTAGCCGGGCGAACGCCGACAGCTGCAGGCGAATGTTCTTCGTGGGGAAGAAAACGGTCTGCCTGCACCCAGAATCCACATCTTGTGGAGGGCATCGGCACTGGCACAAGTGATTCCCGCGAGGGTAGGGAATCGCGTACCGGCGAGGCCGTTGCCATTCGGCCCGTCGGCCACGGCATCTTCATCGCCGGCAAGGCGCGGCACCCCGCACCGGCGTTGGTGAAGAGGTAGGAACCCGTGCACGGGCCCGGCGTCGACCAACGACACGCTGCCACGCGCCAGGGCATCGACGGCGTGCGTGTTGGCGTCGGCGAGGCAAACGTAAGCCAAGGCGTCGCGGCGCAACTGGTCAGCATCAGCAGGACGTGTTCGGACAACGATAGAAGAATCGGGGTAGGTTGCTTGTGTGCGGGACGCAGTCACGGCAAACAAGCAATGCAGGTGAGGTAGGAATGAATATGGAACGATTCCCTCGAATCACTCTCGACCCGGATGTCATGGGCGGAAAGGCATGCATCCGGGGACTTCGAGTAACCGTCGCAACGGTCCTGGGGCTTCTCGCCTCCGGCAGGTCGGCGGATGAGATCCTGGCAGCCTACCCCTACATCGAGTCAGAAGACATCGATCAATCCCAGGCATACGCCGCGTGGCGGTTGGAGGAACGGGAGGTCGCTCTGACGGTCTGATCCGGTGAACATCGTGATCGACATGAACCTGTCGCCCGGGTTGGATACGCTGGCCAAGCCGCGCCGGCGCGCGGGGCTGCCTGATTCGACAGTCCCGCTACGCCGGGCGAGGCGTTACGGCAATGCTGCGCCGAGTTGCTCGGCGACCTGCTCCAGCAGCTCCTGGCCGCCGGCTCGCTTCCACTCCTCGACGTATTCGTCCCAGTCGTCGAAGCTGCGCTCGCCGAGCACGAACTCCAGCTCGTTGGTGGACTCGAACTCGCGGATCTTGGTGTCTATCTGCGGGTCGAGCATGATGAAGATGTCGTGGTTGAAGTACCGGGGCAGCTTGTTCACGTACTGGTTCCACATGCCGCCGACGATGCCCATCGGGTCGTCGAACACCTCCCACAGCAGGGTGTAGCCGAACGTCTGCCAGTTCTGCAGTGGGTTGCGCGCCGGATCGACGTAGGCGGGGTGCACGTCCCGAAAGCGCCCGAAGACGTTGGTGCCGTCTTCCTTCAATCGGGCCGGGTGACGGCCCTGGCGGCGTGAGGGGCCCAGCTTACAGCTTACGGTGAACGCTTCGCCGCGGCGCACAGCCGGTCGCACCGGCGGCGCATTTCGGCGAGCAGTTGGGCGTGGCGGGGGTCGGTGGCGAGGTTGACCGACTCGTCCGGATCGGTGCGCAGGTCGTAGAGTTCCTCGTACACGGGGTCCTGCTCGAAGTAGCGCAGGTACTTGGTGTGCTCGGTGCGGCAGCCTTCGCCCCTGGGGATGTCGGAGCGCTCGAACAGGTGCTCGCAGAAGAACTCGGTACGCCAGCCGGGCGCGGGGTCGTCTTCGAACAGCGGCACCAGGCTGCGTCCCTGCATGAGGCCCGGGACCGGCACACCGGCCAGTTCCAGGATGGTGGGAGCCACGTCGATGTTCAGCGCCAGCTCGGTGCGCCGCCAGCCGCCGGGGTCGCGGCGCGGGTCGCAGACAATTAGCGGTACGCGCAGCGGCTGCTCATTCAGCTGCCAGCAGTCGCTCAGGTCGCGTTCGCCGTAGTACATGCCGTGGTCGGAGGCAAAGATGATGACGGTGTCGCGGGCCAGTTCGTGGCGCTGCAGGGCGGCGGCGATGCGCCCGACGTTGCGGTCCACACCGCTGATCATGCGGTACAGTCCCTTCAGGTGGCGTTGGCGGTTGTCGGCGTTGTCGAAGCGCGGTTGCCGGCGCAGCCGACCAGGTCGGCGCGCTGATTGTCGGTCAGCAGAAACACAATGTTGGGCCGGTGATTCATGGCTTCGATATCAGCGGCGCCAGAAGGTGACGGTGAGCAGCACCAGCACGCTGTACACTTCCAGCCGTCCGGTGAGCATGGCGAAACTGAGCCACCACTTCACGGCGGCCGGGTAGAAGGCGTAGTTCTCGGTCGGTCCGATGGCGCCGAAGCCGGGGCCGACGTTGCCGACCGTGGCCAGGCCGGTGGATACGGCGGTGGCAAGGTCGGGGCTTGAGCCGGCCACGATCAGAGTGGTCAGCAGCACCAGTCCGATATAGAGGAAGAAGAACATCGCCACCGGGTACAGGATGTCCTTCTTGACCCGGCGGTCGCCGATTCTGAGGGTGAAGATGCCCTGCGGGTGGATCAGGAACTTGAACTCGTTCAGCGCTTGCCGGAACAGCGTTACGACCCGGATTACCTTGATGCCGCCGGCGGTGGATCCGGCGCAGCCGCCGATGAGCATGATCACCAGCAATACCGCCCGCGCCAGGGTCGGCCAGGCGTCGTAGTCCGCGGTGGTGAAGCCGGTGCCGGTGAGCAGCGAGGCGGCCTGGAACGCGCCGAAGCGCAGCCCCTCGCCCAGCGACTGGTACACCGGGCCGGTAACCGACAGGGTCACCACCGCCGCCGCCACCACGTAGATGCCGATGAAGGTGCGCACTTCCAGGTTGCCGAGCAGCTTGCCCGGGCGCCCCCGCATGGCCTGGAAGTAGAGCGAGAAGTTGACCGCCGCCAGCAGCATGAACACGGTCACCACCGCGTCCACGAACGCCGAGCCGTAGGCGCCGACACTGGCCGCGCGCGGCGAGAATCCGCCGGTCGCTATGGTGCTGAAGGTGTGCGTCACCGCATCGAACAGCGGCAGTCCGCCGGCCAGCAGCAGCGCCGCCTCCAGCACCGTCAGACCAAGGTAAATGAGCCACAGGATCTTGGCGGTACCGGCGACGCGCGGGGTAAGCTTCTCCAGCGTCGGGCCGGGCGCCTCCGAGCGCATCAGCTTCAGGCCGCCGATGCCGAGCCGCGGCAGGATTGCCACCGTGAGCACCACGATACCCATCCCGCCGAGCCACTGGGTGAGCGAGCGCCAGAACAGGACCGACCGCGGCAGCGACTCGATGTCGGTGAGCAGCGTGGCCCCGGTGGTGGTAAACCCCGACATGGTCTCGAAAAAGGCGTCGGTGTAGCTCGGGATGCTGCCGCTGATAACGTACGGCAGGGCGCCGAACGCGGATATCACCAGCCAGCTCAGCACCACCACCAGGAACCCGTCGCGGGTCAGCAGGGTGGCGTCGCGGAACGGGCGGAAGCCCAGAAACCCGCTCAGCGCGCACAGCAGCGCCACCCCGGCCGACACGCCGAATGCGATCACCGCCTGCCGTTCGCCGTAGATCAGCGCCACCAGGATCCCGGAGCCCATGAACAGGCCGGCGAGCAGCAGCAGCGAGGAAAGGGTATAGAGAACGGCACCGGTGCGGTGCGGGCGGTCTCCATTCGGCGAGCGTGGCTCTGTCGCCGGCGTCGGCGTCGGGTGGACAATAACGCCACGATCGGTGCCGGCTACCGCAGCCGGGCCGGATCGCCGAAGTCGTCGGTTGCCTCGACGAGTCACCGCGCGACCGTGCCTGTTGGTCCGCGTGGTTCGGCCGGCAGGCGGATCACGATTCGTGCGCGTGCTCCGGGGAGGAAGTCGCACGCGGAAGAAGCTACGGGGCCGCCGGCGGGGGAGAGTACCTGCGCGGTGTAGCGGGCGGGGTGCGGGAGCATGTTGCGCGCTTCGACGGTGACCGTGGCGCCGTTGCGCCAGCCGCGTACCTGGTCGACGGTCTCCAGGGCGCCCGCCCAGTCCTGCTCGGGGGATGCGCCGAGGCGGTAGGTAATGCCGCCGTAGCGGTTCAGGATGGGGTCGGCGTCGAGTGCCTCGGCGAGCATGTACATGCTCAGGATAGCGCCGTACTTGGTGGTCCAGTTGCCGCGGTACGGCCACGCAGGCAGCACGTCCTCGGTACCGCCGCCGAGGCAGGCGGGGTCGAACCGGGTGTCCGGGTTGAACGCGTGCTGCGCCGGCACCCGCGCCTCCGACTGGTAGTGGGCGTTCAGCCAGCGCCGTTTGTCCTCGGTCAGCGAGCTCTGCACGCCCTGGTGCAGCAGCGCGCGGGCGCGTTCGAACCACTCCGCCTCGCCGGTGTGCCGCCACAGCTCCATCAGTTCGGTGGCGCCCTGCGCGTACACCAGGTTGTTGGTGGAGTACTTGATGTCCACGGTGGTGCCGCCCACGGTGCGGTAGTCCCAGCGCCCCAGCGGCAGGTGCTGCAGCCCGTCGGTGCACGCGTTGAAGTGGTATTGCCAGCTTGCGAACCAGCTTGCCGCCACCCGCGCCGCCGCCAGCCAGCGCGCCTCGCCGGTGGCGGCGTGCAGCGTGTTGTGGGCAGCCAGCAGGGCGTGGCCCTGACGCTTGTCGATGTTGTAGAAGTCCATCTCGGAGCCGGCGAACACCCCGAACCGCTCCATCACCTGCATTGCCAGCTCGCCCATCGCCACCGCGTAGTTCAGGTAGCGCCGCTCGCCGAGGAAGGCGGCGGCACGCACGTAGGCCCAGATCAGGTACACGAAGTTGGTGGCGCCGCGCTCGCTCGGCTTGGCGAACTGGATGTCTGCCGCGCGCGATTGGCGCTCGGTCCAGCGCGAGCGCTCCCAGTACAGGAGCTGGATGCGCCGGGCGGCGGGCGCGGCGCTGGTGCCGTCGATGCGGCCGGGCACGTCGCCGTCCGGGAACAGCTCCATGAGGCGGTCCAGGGAACCGCGCAGCGCGGAAATCCAGCTTGCCGGCGGCGTTTGGCCGTGGGCCCGAAGCCGTTCGGCGCAGCGCACGTACCAGTACAGCCCCTCGCCGAGCGGCCCCATGTCGATGCGGCCGGGGTCGTAGTAGGTGCCGAAGGTGTCGACCATCCCGTCGTGGTCCTCGTGGTAGGTGGGGTAGAGGATGCCCAGCGGCGAGATGCCGTGCTCGGCGAAGAAGTCCATGGTGTCCACCGCCACCCGCACCGCGTCGCCATCGTCGTGGCGCAGGCCGTGGTCCAGCGCCGCGTGCGCCACCAGCCCGGCCATGCCCGACCACGAGAACCCGACGAAGCGGTGGAAGTACTCCTTGGGCAGGAACCGCCCGCCGCCGGTGGGGGCGTCGCCGAACACCCAGCGCCCCACGTAGAACACCCGGTAGGTGCGCCCGCCGCGCTCGATCTCCTGGATCAGGCCGTGGTCGCTGAGCGTGGTGCGCAGGCGCAGCTCATAGTCGGCGCGCAGGGTGTGCGGGGGATTGGTGGGGGAGGCGGGGTACAGCCGGCGCCATGCGGCGGAAAGCGCGCCGCAGTAGCCGGGGCGGAACACGGCTGCCGGGCGGCGCGGCGCCGCGTACAGGGCGAGGGTCTTGCGGTAGCGGGCGCCATCTTCCAGGGTGAGGCGTTCGTCGCTGTCGAGCAGCAGCCGGCGGCCGAACACGGCGGACTCCGGGATTTGATGCACGGCCTCGTAGCGGCCGCTGCCGGGGTCCACCTGCAGGCGCACGCTGGCCGCGGGCTCGGCGGCGTTCGGTTGCGGTTCCACCCAGCCGGCGAATACCCACGCCGCATCCTCCACGCTGAACCCGGCCGGGACGGTGGCGGCCGCCTCCGGGAAGTCCTCGCTTAGGTAGTGGCACGCCTCGGCGGTCGGGTTGCCGTCGTACAGCAGGCCGGGATGCAGGGTGTAGGTGGCGTCGGCGGCGGCAATCGGCAGCCGGCTGGTGATGCGCAGCTTGACGCCGGCGAGCGTGTCGCCGTGGTAGCGCCAGGTGAACGCCACCCGCCACTGCTCAGCGCGTCCCCGATCGGCGCCCGCCCGCGGGGAGGCAATGCCCCGATTGCCCACCGGGAACTCGGACGCCACCAGAGCTGCGCCGGTGGCCGGCGGTGCGCATGGCGCGCCGCTGCTACCGCTTCCGTCGTCCGCACCCGGCTCGTCCGCGTACCGCGACACGGCGGCGGTACAGTGGAGGGTGCCGGCGGTCCGGCCCGCGGCCCGGTCGTATATTTCGAACACGCCGCCGGCTCCGTCCGCCGCCGGCAGCGCGGACACCGTGAAGCGCTCCGGCAGCACGCTCTCGAAGTCGAAGTTGCGCGCCCGGTCGCCGGCTTCGTCGACGCGGCGCGGCGCGGCGGCGCCGTCGGTCTGGCGGATGTCGTCCACCAGGATGAAGCCCCAGTCGTCTTCCGGGTAGCGCGGCGCCGCGTGCCAGCCCCACGGTTCCACGGCCGCGTAGTCCAGGATCTGCAGATAGGCGCGTCGGCCGCGGAATTCGGCCACGTCCCAGCCGCGCCGCACCAGCTCCAGGTTGCGCTCGCCGGTGGCGGTGCGCACCCGCTGCCAGCCGCCGTCCCCGGCCACGTACAGGTTCAGGCAGGTCACGTCCGCGAAGTCGCCGCCGCCGATCAGGAAGTCGATGCCGGCGCCGGCGATCACGAATACGTCCGACTGCAACTCGCCGATCAGGGTGCCCAGGTTGCGGTTCTTGCTGTTCACCAGCCGCTTGCCCTCGAACCCGGTCACCGCATCCTGACCGGGAAACGCCCCGCACGCCGGCTGCATCCCGAATGCCGTTCCGTTGGGCCGCACCTGCATGGTGTGGTGCGTGTTGAACGGCGCCGCGCGCGGATCCCAAGTTCCGGCCACCGGCTGCCAGCCCCGGTAGCGGTTCTGCCGGATTTCCACGTCTGCGCTCAACTCGATCGCCGGCGGCCCCTCGCCCGCCCCATCCTGCGCCGCCGCGCGCCCCCGGCCCGTCCCCCCCCGGGGCCTCCACAGCGCCGGGGCGCGCCCCGGCGCCCGCCCCATCCTGCGCCGCGGCGCGCTCCAGGCCGATCCTCAGCGTGGTACTCGATACGGTCGGGCGCTGGTTCGGTTTCTGCCCGGGCATCACGGTCAGACCACCGCGGCGAGCGCGATGGTCAGGGGCGCGGCGTTGGTGATGTGGACGGCGTCGGGGAAGGTGAGGGTGGCGTCCTCCTGCCGGTACGCCGTGGCGGCCCCGCCCACCTGCACGCCGGTCACCGCGCCGCCGGCTGCGCCCACCAGCCGGTCGCTGGCGAAGCTGGACAGGCGCAGCTCGCCGGCCGCCGGCTGCAGGCGGATCTCGGTGGCATCCAGGGTGCAGGTGCCCCAGCCGGAGCCGAGTGCCCAGAAGGCGGTGTAGGGGGCGTCGGCCACCTGGGGGCTGAACCCGACGTAGCCGCGCACGGCGTCGAACTCGAACCCGGACCAGGCCAGCAGCAGCGCGAACGCGGCCATGGAGCGCGCGTAGTTGCTGCCGCACTCGATTTCGTTCCACGGGTTGCGCCGGCTGCCGTCGTAGCGGTCGCGCACCGCCTGCACCATCGCCAGGCCCTCCTCCAGCATGCCCTCCTGGACCATGTGGCAGGCGGCCTGGTACTCGAAGCCGTGCATGGTCTCCTGCGCGTAGGTAACCGGCACTACCGGCAGCGCGCGCGGGTAAGAGCAGATCACCGTGCCCGCCTCGTCGTCCAGTCCGTACAGGCGCGCCGGGTTGAAGTGCTCCCGCAGCGAGCGCATGAAGTTGTGGCGGTAGATCGCCGCCAGCGCCGAGCGGGTCTGCTCGCGGTCGAACACCTCCCCGATACCGCAGATGTTGGCATGCCATTGCCCGAGCACCTGGTCGATCGCGCAGCCCTCCGCCACCTGGTACTTGATCTCGCCGTGCTCGGCGTCCCAGTAGTTCATTACCTGGCTGCGCCCGCCGCGGTAGGTCTCCTGGTCGTCGCCGGTAGCGTACACCTCCAGGAGCGACCGGTCGGTGAGGTCGATCTGCTGCTGATAATACTCGCCGTTGAACAGGTTGCGGTCGGTCCACGCCTTGCCGCGCGCGAACAGCGCCCGGTACTCGGCGGCGGTACCGGATTCGCCCAGGTGGTCGGCCATTTCGGCGCCGGCGGCCAGGGCGGCCAGGTAAAAGCCGTTCAGCCAGGAGTTGGGGCCGAACAGCTCCATGTCCAGCGTGTGGTGCTGGCGCCCCTCCAGCACGCCGTCGCGGTCGGCGTCCCAGCGGTCCGGATTGCTGTCCGCCCAGGCGAACGAGATGTTGGCCTTGATCGTGTCCCAGTGGCCGCGCAGCCAGTCGGTGTCGCCGCTGATCTTCCACTCCCGGTATGCCTTGATCACGCCGCCGAACTGGCCGTCGGCGCACGGCCGGAAGCCGAGCCGTTCGCGCCCGAGCGGCAGTTGCAGCCGGAACGTCATGCCGCCGTCGGGCGCGGCGTTGTAGCGGAAGTCGGCGTCGCGCATGGAGCGCTCCAGGTCCGGGAACAGGAACGGCATCGCGTAGGCGTAGTTCCACACGTGCGTGCAGCTCCCCTCGCAGCAGCCCTGGTCGACGCGCACCCCCTCGAAGCCGTAGAAGGTGCCGTCCTCCAGCCGCAGCACGGTAGAGCTGTTCAGCACCGACAACGTGGCGGCGGCGGCGTCGAGCACGGCCGGCGGCACACTGCTGGCGTACAGCGCGTCGCGGAACGCCACCGTGTCGCCGTGCAGCCGCTGCCACTCGCGCAGGCAGTAGGCGGCGCTGGCCGCGGAGTCGGCGAACCGGGTGGCGTACCAGTTGCGCCACTCGCCCGTCTCGAATTCCGGCGGCGGCGCGTCGCGCTGTTCCTGGTCCACCCCCACCGGGTGCCAGTAGTTGACGCAGTTCGGGAAGCTCCAGGCCAGCACGAAGCGGACGCTGCGCGTCTGCCCGGCGGCCACGCTGATCCGGGCCGCCAGCACGCCGGTGTCGTCGCGGCCGAAGCCGCCGCCGGCACTGGCCGGTTCCGGGTAGCTGCGGTTGGTGAACCCGCCCGGCGCGGTGAAGTCGTGCCAGTAGATGGTGAGGTCGTCGAACCAGGCGCCGCGGAACCAGTTCTCCTGGTAGCTGACTTGCGGGCAGTCGGTGGCGACGGTCAGGTCGCCGTGGCGGGGATGGTCGGCGGCGAAGCCGGCGGCGCCCAGGGTGAGACACTGAACCTCGCCGTCGCGCCGCGCACGGTTGACCGGGGCGCCCGGCGCATCCGCCGCGCCCGGCTTGGCCGGGTTGGTGACCGCGAACGCCACGGTGTAGTCGAGGTCGTCGTCGCTGGTGTTGGCAATCTGCACCGCGAAGCAGGCGGCCGGGATGCTGGAGTCGGCGGAGTTGCCGGGGATGAACGGGTTGAAGGCGCGCAGCGACACGGCGCCGGGAAACTTCTGGTCGGCGAACGCCAGGGTGGCGACCGGGAAGGTGCCCTCGAACTCGACGTCGGCGAAGTGCGGCAGGCCGCCGAGGGAGGCGCGCGTGGGGCCGAAGCCGTAGCTGTGCAGCCAGGTGGAGCGCAGGCTGCCGGACAACGGCCCCGGCAGGTCGCCGTGCAGGACGCGCGCGTCCACCACCTCGCCGCCGCGCTCCGCCTTGACGGCAAGGTGGCTGAAGCCGTTCACGCTGCCCTTGTTGGGGCGGTTGAAGATTTCCCAGTCGACCAGCCGGCCGTTGCCGGCCAGCCCTATCGAGCCGGAACCGATGCCGCCGAGCGGAAACGAAATCTCGTTGAGTTGGGCGCCGCGGTAGGTGAAGTGGGCGCGCGTGGACTCGCGCAGGCGATGGTTGCTCATGTCGCCGGCATGGTGCGGACAGACCCGCCGCCGGTCAAGCTCGCTGCCCGCCGCCCCGGTCGCCCTCGCCGCCGCCCGCTGCATCGGCGGGGCCGGCGCCGATCACCTTTACCGGCACGCCCGCAACGCGCCTGAAGTGGGCTTCGTCGCGCGCACCCACCAGCACGCCGAACCCCAGTTCGCGCGCCGTGGCCGCAACGGCCATGTCGTTCTGCGGAATCAGCTCTCCGCGGGCCGACAGCTCGGCATATATGTCCGCGTAGTGTTCAGCTATCGCCGCACTGAACGGTTCTATCCCGGTGAGCATTCGAATCGTTTCCAGATGGGCTCTCCGGCGCGCAGCGCGTGTGGCAGAGTCCGCCATGCGAACGCCGCTCAGGGCTTCTGCCCACACAATCGCCGGCAGCGCCAATTCGTCGTCCCACGCCAAGTGTTCGCTAACGCCCGCTTGGAGTGCCCGCTCCAATTCGACCAGCGCCGAGGTGTCGAGGACTAATCCCACGGGTTGTCCAGGATGCGATCGGCCTCGTTGACTCTGCGCAGGTCATCGGCGAAATCCTGGTCGGGGCGAACACTGCCGAGGGCATCCCAGACCTGGCGCAAGGTTGCCCTGCGCGAACCCGCAACCGGAACCAGTTCAGCGACCGGCTTGCCGTTCTTGACCAGCACGAACTGGTCGCCGGTGTGCCTGATCCGAGCCAGGCAGTCCCCGAGGTTGCGCGCAGCCCAAGTGCTCGACACGGTTACCTTCATACGCAAAATTGTAAATTACGCGTTTGCGAAGCTCAAGCCCCGCGTTCCTTGACAACAAGTGGTTGCCACCGTAACGTGGCAGCTCGGTATGTTGACCTACCTCGCCCGCCGTCTGCTGCTTACCGTTCCCACGCTGTTCATCGTCACGGTGATCGTGTTCGTGATGATCCGGCTGGTGCCGGGCGACGCCGTCGACGCCATGGCGCTGCGGCTGTCGCAGCAGGGGCAGGAGATCGACCTGGTGCGCGAGGAGATCGAGGCGATGCTCGGGCTCGACGTGCCGGTGCTGCAGCAGTACGGGCGCTGGATCGGCGTGCTGCCCGACCGCGACGGCAAACTCAACGGGCTGCTGCAGGGCAACCTGGGCGGTTCCTACTGGCGCCCCTACACCGTCAACCAGGAGATCTCGCGGCGGCTCCCGTCCACGCTGGAGCTCGGCTTCCTGGCGCTGGTGATATCGCAGGTCATTGCGCTGCCGATCGGCATCTACTCGGCGCTGCGCCAGGACACGTTCGGCGACTATGTCGGACGCAGCATAGCGATGACCTTCATCGCCGTGCCGAGCTTCTGGGTCGCCACGATGGTGATCATCTTCCCGGCGCTGTGGTGGGGCTACATGCCGCCGGTCATGAAAAAACCGTTCTTCGAGGATCCCCTGCGCCATCTGCGCGCCTACGTGGTCCCCGCCACCGTCCTCGGCATGAGCATGTCGGGTCTGACCATGCGCATGGCGCGCACCATGATGCTGGAGGTGCTGCGCCAGGACTACATCCGCACCGCCTGGGCCAAGGGGCTGCGCGAACGGGTCGTCATTGTCGGCCACGCCCTCAAGAACGCCCTGATTCCGGTGGTTACCGCGGTCGGACTGCAGCTTCCGCTGCTGATCGGCGGCACGGTGATCATAGAGACCATCTTTGTGCTGCCCGGCATGGGGTCGCTGATCGTCGACTCCACCACCACGCGCGACTATCCGATGCTCAGCGGGGCGATGCTGTTTTTCGCGTTTGGTCTGATCATCATCAACATCCTGGTCGACCTGACCTACGCCTACCTGGACCCGAGGATTCAATATGAATAGGACGGGAGCCTGACATGGGCGACGCTGCCCCTTCGCTCGACGGCGCCGGTGCCGGCCAGGGCCGGTCGATCAACTTCCTGCAGCTCGCGCGCCGGCTGTTCCGGGAGAAGCCGCTGGGGGCGATCGGCGGGGTAATTACGCTGGCGCTGCTGTTCACCGGCCTGTTCGCGGACGTGCTGGCGCCATACGGGATGAACGACACCGACAAGCTGAACTTTCTCGCTCCGCCGTCGGCGCAGTACTGGCTCGGCACCGACCACCTGGGCCGCGACATGGTGAGCCGGATCATCTACGGCGCCCGCATCTCGGTGGTCGTGGGGCTTACCTCGTCGGCGATCACCGTGGCCATCGCAGTGCTGATCGGCGTGCTCAGCGGCTACATCGGCGGGCCGTTCGACCTGATGGTGCAGCGCGTGGTGGACGCGGTGATGGCGTTGCCGGGGCTGGTGCTGCTGCTGGTGATCATCTCCATGATCGGGCCCGGCATGTGGTCGGTAATCGTGACTCTCGGCGTGCTCGGCGGCATTTCCAGCTCGCGCATCATCAGGAGTGCGGTAATCGCCATCAAGGAGAACTCGTACGTGGCGGCGGCGCAGGCGATCGGCTGCCGCAGGAGCACAATGTTCATGCGCCACCTGCTGCCCAACATCATGGCCCCGATCATCATCCTGTTCAGCCTCAACATTCCCGGCGTGATTCTGAGCGAGGCGAGCCTGAGCTTCCTGGGATTCGGCATTCCGGCGCCGCAGCCGAGCTGGGGCGCGATGCTGGGCGGCAAGGCGCGCCCGTACATGATGTCGGCGCCGTGGATGGTGCTGTGGCCGGGCATGGCGCTGGCGGTGGTGGTGTTCGGCACCAACATCTTCGGCGACGCGCTGCGCGACCTGCTCGACCCGCGCCTGCGCGGCGGCTCGGGACGCTACGGCCTGACCGGACGCGGCAAGGAGCTGGCCCGGTCGCTGCGCGGCAAACTGGCCGACAATGGCACAGCCGGCAGCGTCGGCGCCGCCGCGGGCAAGGCCGCCGCGAACAAGGAGGTGTAAGGAGCGGAAAGATCAATCATTCCGGACCGGCTCCGGAGTTCGACTACGAGCAATACCGGGTGCATCCGTGCACCACGGTAACGAGGAAACCATGCGAAACAAGATTCTATACGTGCTCGCGGCGGCGCTGTTGGCCGCTGCACCACCGCTATTCGGGGCCGCCGAGGGAGAGGCCACGGCGACCGACACGATGGGGACGTCCGAGCCCCAGTACGGCGGCACCATCACGGTGCTCAACTTCCTCACCGACGCGCTCGGTGTGCCGGATCCGGCCTACGGTTCCGGCTCGACCACGACCAAGAACATGGTCGGCGAGCGCATCCAGGTGGGCGACGTGCACCAGCACGGCATCCGGGGAAGCGGCGCATTCGCCTTCACCGACGACGCCGGCCTGCCGTTGCCCTACAAGACCGGCGGCGTGGCCGAGAGCTGGGAAGTGACCGCCGACCGGGTGATTCTGCACGTTCGCGACGGCATCATGTGGTCCGGCGAGAGCATCAACGACGTCATGGAGGCACGCCCGGTCACCGCCGAGGACATCGTGTTCCACTACCGCCGCGTGTTCGACGAAGCGTCCGGCGCCGGCGGCTACATCCGCGGCATCGACTGGATCAAGAAACCCGAGGTGGAGAGCGTCTATGCCATGGACGAGGACACCGTGGTGTTCGAGACCAACTACTTCTTCGGCAACTGGGACGGCACCCTGCAGGGCGGCGGCGGCCAGCTGTTCGCTCCCGAGAGCTACGCGGCGAGCGAGCCGGACAAGCTCACCTGGGAGAACATGGTCGGCACCGGCCCGTTCTGGGTCAAGGAGTACGTGCCCGGTTCGCACCTCACGCTCGGCGCCAATGAGCTGTACTGGCAGAAGGCGATCATCGACGGCAAGGAGTACCGCACGCCGTTCGTGGACGAGTACGTGATGCCGATGATCAAGGACGAAACCACCGCGGTGGCGGCGCTGCAAACGGCCACGGCCGACGCCTACCTGCGGGTGACACCGCCGCACGTGCCGGCGCTGGAGAGGGCGTTCCCGGACCTGCAATCGCGCAAGTCGGGAGCGGGGCTCGCCAATGTCATCGCCTTCGATACCACCAAGTCGCCGTTCGACAACCGCGACGTGCGCCGGGCGCTGATGGTCGGCACCGACCGCAGCGCCGTCAACGGCATGCTGATGGAACCGGATCTGGAGTACAACATGCATCCGTTCGCCGCCGGCTGGGAGGGCTGGGTGCCCGTGGACGAGATGCCGGAGTCGACCCGCATGCTGTTCGACTACGATCCAGAGCTGGCCAAGCAGATGCTTGCCGACGCCGGCTATCCGAACGGCTTCGAGGTCGACGTGCTGGCCATGAACGTGTACCAGAACGACGACATCGCGGAGATCGTGGCGGACCAGTGGAAGGACCTGGGCGTAACGGTGAACATCACCGTGAAGGACGGCAGCGCGGTGAACAAGGAAGTACGGCCGCCGGCGCACATGGAATACGACGCCGTGGCCTGGGTGATGGTGACGCACACCCCGATCCTGTTCGCCCACACCTATTACGGCTCCGCCGGCCCGCGCAACGCCGGCTACTACCGCTCCGAGTATTTCGACGAGCGCATGCTCGGCGCGATGCGCGAGGAGGATGGCGCCAAGCGCGTGCAGATGCTCACCGAGGCCAACCTGCGCCAGCAGGACGACGTGGCCGCGATCCCGTTCGCGTTCCCGTCCTGGCGCACCTTCTGGTGGCCCTGGGTAAAGAACATTCACGGCGAGGTGTGGTATCACATCCACACCCCGGATGCGCACAACTGGTGGCTGGACCTGGAGCTGAAGGAGGAGATGGGTCACTAAGGGGACCTGTCGACCTATCATTTTCGAGCATTGAGGGGAGGCGGGACGCGAGGTGTCGTGGTTTCGTCTCCCCGTTTCTTTGAGGAGCACAGCATGCCGCATAGCGTCGGCCGCACCGTGATCGTCCACAAGGACGACTTCGCCTACAACTCGCACCCGTCCATTGCGGTGCTGGACAACGGCGAGTGGCTCGCGGTGTTCGGCAGCTCGCGGCGCCGCGACCCGAGGGAGCATCCGCCGGGCGACCCGCTGTTCCGCAACCTGCTGGTGCGCACCGCGGACCGGGGCGCGACCTGGAGTGCGCCCACCTTCGTGCCGGACTTCGACTGGTACGGGGTGGAGTGCCCGGGCATCGCGCAGCTCGCGGACGGCACGGTGGTGCTGAGCCAGTTCCGCTTTGGCTGGTATCCGCTCGGCGTGGCCAAGAAGCGCCGGGCGGCGGGGGAGGCGGTCTACCTGTCGCTGCCGGAGCGCCCGTTCGGCGGCTGGACCGAGGACTTCACCGACGCCGACTGGGAGCGCTCGCAGCGCACCTGGGCGCGCGGCTACCACGGGCTGTACGCCCACTTGAGCCGCGACCGCGGCGACACCTTCGAGACGGTGAAGATCGACTGCGCGCCGTACCGCGACGGCTATACCCGCACCGGGGTGGTGGAACTGGCCGACGGCCGGGTTGCCTACGCGGTGACCGAACACCACCCGCCGCTGCCGAAGGGCGACACGTTCCTGGTCACCTCCGCCGACGGCGGCCGCAGTTGGGATCCGCCGGTGCTGATGGTGGCGGCGCCAGACGACGTGTACGGCGAGCCGGACGTGGCGGAGGTGGCCGCGGGGGAGATCTACTGCATCCTGCGCGCCGATGCGCGCGGCGGCTACCTGGAGGGGTGCCGCTCCGTGGACGGCGGCGCAACCTGGAGCGCGCCGGAGGTCACGCCGATGTACGGCGGCCCCGGGCACCTGCTGAACCTGGCCGACGGCCGCCTGCTGTGCACCTACGGGCGCCGCAAGGCGCCGTTCGGGGTGCGCGCCTGCCTGTCCGCCGACGGCGGCCGCACCTGGGACCTGGAGCGCGAGATCGTGATCCGCGCCGACCTGCCGAACGGCGACCTCGGCTACCCGACCACCATCGAGTACGCCCCCGGCGAGCTGTTCTGCTGCTACTACGGCCAGGAGCCGGACGGCGTTACCTGCATCCAGGGAACCTGCGTCACCGTGTCCTGAACGTCCGCACCCCGCAACCTTGCCGGTGCTTGAGGATATGCCCGGCGAGGCCATACCATTGGGGGCATGTCAACAGAACAAGCCATTCGATCGGCGTTCGATTCGCAGTACCAGGCCGGCCTCGAC
The DNA here is from genome assembly GCA_002238925.1 of Spirochaetaceae bacterium bin103. Lineage (GTDB taxonomy): Bacteria > Spirochaetota > Spirochaetia > SZUA-6 > Bin103 > Bin103. The sequence continues at coordinate 50,160 of MPNH01000020.1, forward strand.
ATGCTGGAGGCGGCAGTGCGGGCCTGCCCCGACGACGCCTGGGACAGTTCCGCCCACGTCAACCGGTTCTGGCACATCGCCTACCACACGCTGTTCTACGTCAACCTGTACCTGTTCGAGACCGTGGACGATCACGTGCCGTGGAGCGGCCACCGGGACGACGCGCAGAATCTGCGGCCCGGTGTGGAGCCATACTCGCGCGACAGCATCCTGGAGTTCCTGTCGTTCTGCCGCGACCACGCGCGCCGTCGCATCGCCGCGCTCGAGCTGGGCGTCGAGTCCGGGTTCTCGTGGCTGCCGTTCAGCCCGGTGGAGCGGCTGGCCTACAACCTGCGCCACCTGCAGCACCACGCCGGCCAGCTCAGCGAGCGCATCCGCCAGGACACCGGCAACGGCGTCGGCTGGGTGGGACGCGGCTGAGTCTGTCGGCTCAAACCGGACGCGACAGCAACAGCAGCATCGGACGTGTGGTCAAGTGGCCGCGTACCGGGTACCCTTGCGGACAGCGTGAATCAACCGAATGTCACCGGGTTCGAGAGCATCGTGCAGCGGGTGGGGGAGTTGCCGGAGGCGCTGCGCGGGCTGCAGGATGTCCTGCTTGCCAACCTGGCGATGATTGCCGAGATCCCGGCGCCCACGTTCGCCGAGGCGGCGCGCGCCGCGTTCGTGCAGGAGCGGTTCGCGGAGCTCGGCTACTCCGAATGCTCGATGGACGAGGTCGGCAACGTGGCCGGTGTGCTGCCCGGCAGCGAGAACGGTACTGCCGACCGCAACATCCTGCTGGTAGCGCACACCGACACCCCGGTTGCCGCCACCGTCGACCACACGGTGATGGTGCAGCCGGAGCGGGTCATCGGGCCGTCGGTGGCGGAGAACTCGCTCGGCCTGGCGGTGGTGGCGTCGTTGCCCGCCGTGCTGGAGCGGCTCGGGCTGACCTTGCGCTCCACCGTGCTCGGGCTGGCGTGCAGCCGCGGCCTGGGGCGCGGCAACCTGGAGGGGGTGCGCTTCTTCCTGGACCACGCCAAGCTGCCACTGCAGTTCGGCCTGTGCGTGGAAGGCGTGCAGCTCGGGCGGTTGAGCTACACCTCGATCGGGATGATCCGCGGCGAGATAACCTGCGAGGTGCCGGAGGAGTACGACTGGAGCCGGTTCGGGGCCGGCGGCGCCATCTCCACGCTCAACGACATCATCACCCGGATGCTGGAGATACCCACGCCCGACCGGCCCCGCACCGCCATTGTGCTCGGGCGCATTGACGGCGGCACCTCGGCGAGCACCATCGCCACCCGCGCCGCGCTGCAGTTCGAGGTGCGCAGCGAGTCGGGCGCCACGGTGCGCCAACTGCTGCAGAACATCCACGAGATCATCGAGGAGGTCTCGTCGCAGACCGGCGCCGACATCGGCTTGCACATCTTCGCGCGCCGGCGCCCGGGCGGCATTGCCTTTACCCATCCGCTGGTGCGCCGCACGCGCCGCGTGATGCAGAGCCTGGCGCTGACGCCGCGCCTGTCGCCGAGTACCTCCGAACTGTCCGCGTTCATCGACCAGGGCGTGCCGGCGGTCACCGTGGGGCTCACCTCCGGCGAAGCGTTGGGGCAGCGCAACGAGGCGGTGCGCATCGCACCCATCTACACCGGGCTGGCGCAACTCCTGGGCATCGTGCTGGCCATGGACGGCGGGTACTGCGAATGAGCTGGCTGGCGAGCAACACCTTTCACCACGGCCAGTTCGACCTGGCCGAACTGGAGCGGCGCAAGCGGCAAGCGGGCGTGTCGATCTCCCTGTGCATCCCGACCCTCAACGAGGAGCGCACCATTGGCAAGGCGATCGTGGTGCTGAAGTCGGAACTGATGGACCGCCACCGGCTGCTCGACGAGATCGCGGTGATCGACTCCGGCTCCGACGACGCCACCCGCGAGGTGGCGCGCGCATTTGGCGCGGACGTGTACCCGGCGGCGGAAATCCTCCCCGAGTGCGGCCACCACCGCGGCAAGGGCGAGAACCTGTGGAAGGCGATCTACCAGTTGTCCGGCGACATCATCGTGTACGTCGACGCCGACATCCGCAACATCCACCCGCGCTTCGTGTACGGCCTGGTCGGGCCGCTGCTCAACATGCCCGAGGTGTCCTACGTCAAGGCGTTCTACGACCGCCCGCTGGCCGAATCGGGGCGGCTGCGACCGTCCGGCGGAGGGCGTGTTACCGAGATCCTGATCCGGCCCCTGTTCTCGCTGTTCTTCCCCGAACTGTCGGCGCTCATCCAGCCGCTGTCGGGCGAGTACGCGGTGCGGCGCGAGGTGCTGGAGCAGATTCCGTTCCCGGTCGGCTACGGCGTGGAGACCTCACACCTCATCGACGTGTACCACCGTTGGGGCATGGGCGCCTTCGCGCAGACCGACCTGGACCGCCGCATCCACACCAACCAGGCCACCGACGCGCTCGGGCGGATGGCGTTCGGCATCCTGCAGACCTTCCTGCAGCGCATCGACTCGCTGGAAATCATCGGCGACCTGCCCGCCCTGAACACCACCCTCTACCAGTTCATGGTCGACCAGGGCCGCCACGAGGAAACCGCCCACGACATCCGCATCGTCGAACGCCCCCCGATGATCGAAATCCCCGCCTACCGCACCAAGATGGAACTGGCGTCCGAAAGCCGCTGACCGGGGGCGGCCGCTACTGACGCCAGAACAGGTGCTGGGCGTCGATGCCGAGGTTGCCGGCGTAGTCGGCGGCCATCGGGAAGCTGGTGCGCACGTTGCCGAGGTTCTCCTTTGCCAGGACGGGAACCGGTTGCAGCCCGACGGTGCCGATGATGTACAGGTTTTCGGCGTGCAGGTCCCAGATCTGCTGCGCGAGCGCCCGGAACTCGGATGAGCCGAACCGGGTGGTGCTCAGTTCGCCGACCCAGCGGTGCAGATCCTTCATCTCCTGTGGCGGCTCCTCACCGGGCAGCTTGCCGTCGGCGAAGTCGGCCAGCGTATTCTTGCCGGAGTCGATATCGTCGTTCGCCTGCAGCCACTGCTCCCACGCCGGCGCCCACGCAAAGCCCAGGCCGCCGACGTCGGCGCGGTTCGGCTCCAGGTAGAACGCCACCTCTTCCACGGTCTCCATTTTGCGGGCGCGGAACGCGTGATCGGTGCTGTCGCCGCGCTCCGAGAACAGCGAGTTCTCGACCGGTCGCAGCCCTACCTTGATGCCGACCTCTTCCCAGTACTCCTTGATCAACTCGAACGCCGCCGGGGGAGTGGACAGCGTGTTGGACCACTCGATGGTGACCAGCAAGGCGTCTCCACCCGGGCCGATCCGAAAACCGTCGCGGTCACGTTCGCTCAGACCCACCTCATCGAGCAACCCATTGGCTTTGTCCGGATCGTACTCGGTGTAGGCCTGCCCCCACGCCTCCTTGTAGAAGGTGGTCGAGGGCAGCATGGTGGCCTGCAGCGGCGTGCCGAGGCCCAGATAGATGGCCTTGTTGAGATCGTCGCGGTCGATGGCCACCGACAGCGCGCGACGGAAGCGGACGTCCTGAAACAGCGCCCGCAACTCGGCATCGTCGTGGTTCTGGTTCAGCGCCAGGCCGAGGTCCGCGGACAGGATTCCCGGTGCGCCGCTCACCGTGTAGCCGCCGGAACTTTCGTTCTGCTTGTAAAGCGACCAGTTGTCCACGCTCGTTCGCATGAAGGCGATGTCCGCCTCCCCGGAGATCGCCTTGAGCTGGTAGGTTTCCCGGTCGACCAGCGTGGAGACGATCGTATCGATGTAGGGGAGCTGGTTGCCTTCGGCGTCGACCTGGAAGTAGTAGGGATTGCGCTCGTAGGTGCGCACGGTGGTCGTGAAGTCGGTGAACCGCCACGGCATCATGGTGGGTTGTTCGATGTCCTTCTTGGGGCTCCACCAGAAGTGATAGTGGAATGCTCGTGTCCAGTCCTCGAAGCCTTCTTCCTTGGCAACTGCGTTGGCGTCCGGGTTGTGATTGATGTGCCACTTCTTCAGGTAGTGCTTGGGGTGGAAGCTGACCCATTGGCTGCCCGGCCACGCGCCGAGCTGTACCTCCAGCACCGGATAGGGATCGTCCATCTCGTAGCGCACGTGGTAGTCGTCGATCTTGGTGACGCCCGTTACCCCCGACAGGATCGCCCAGGTCTCCACTTCGGGGTGCCAGTGCATGTCCTCGAACACGAACACAATGTCGTCCGCCGTGAACGGCTCGCCGTCCGACCACTTGGTGCCCTTGCGCAGGGCCAGCGTCATGCTCTTGGCATCGTCCGCGAGTTCGTAGGAGAGGGCGAGATCGGGAATGATGCCGCCTTCGGGGGTGAACTGCAGGAGGTTGCTGCTGCCGTTGTCCACTGATTCGGCGGTGAGGTCGTTCCACGGCCGCTCATTGACGGAAAATACGTTCAACGTGCCGCCGTAGCGGCCAATCTCCGGCACCAGGTCGGCGACCGAGGGCACCTCCGGCAGCCGCTGGTCTACCGGCGGCAGTTCGCCGGCGGCCACCAGCGCGGCCAGCATCGGCGCTTCCTGGTACTTGCCCGCCGGGGTGGCGGCGGGCTGCGACGATGCTTCCTCCGTTCCGGCGCCGGCAAACAGGATACCGGCTGCCAGAATGAGTGCCCCCACGGTCAGGAGCGGCTTGCGTACGGTCATGACCAACCTCCGTCGGTATCGCCGGCGGACAGGCAACCCACCGGTATGGCCGGGTACTATGCACCCGCGGTGGGACGCTGTCAATGTTGCCGCGCCGGAAGCGCCGGAGGTGGGGCGAGCGAACGCTCCGGTTGCGGCTGGTCTCGGCGCCGAGCGTGCTACTTGGTGCTGTCGAGCGCGGCCAGCGCGGCGGCGATGGCCTGTTGCTGGGCGGCGTCTGCGACCGGCATGGGCGCGCGGGGGAGGCCGGAGGGGCAGCCTTGCAGGATCTGGGCGTACTTCACGCAGGCCGGCAGGTTGTCGCCGTTGATTGCGTTCCACAGTGCCAGGAGGCGGCCGTGCAGATCGCGGGCGCAGTCGTGGTCGCCGCGGGCTACGGCGTCCCAGAGGGCAACGCAGGGGGCGGGGGCCGCGCTCAGTATGGCTGCCACGGCACCGTGGGCGCCGAGGGCGAACGATGGGTACAGCATGGCGTCGACCGCGCTCAGGATGACGCTGTCCGCCGGCGCCTCGCGCAGCAGGTCGGCGAGCAGCTTCAGGTCGCCGGCGCTCTGCTTCACGCCGATCACGCCCGGGACCTCGCGCAGGATGCGGCACAGCAGCTCCGGCGCCAGGTAGCTCCACGGCACCACGTTGTAGATGATGACCGGCAGGCCGGTCTGTTCGGCGGCGGAGCGGAAGAAATCCAGCATGGCGTCGTCGTCGGGGCGGAACAGGTAGTGCACGGGGGTGATCTGCAGGGCGGCCACGCCCATGCCGGCCAGGGCCTTGCCGCGCCGCACCACCTCGCGCGTGCTGTTGGCGATGATGCCGGCGATTACCGGCGCCCGCCCGTTGGCCGCCCGCAGGGCTGCCGATGCCGCTCGCTGACCTTCGTCCCCGCTCAGGGTATGCCCTTCGCCCGTGGAGCCTGCCACGGTAACGCCGTGCACGCCGCGTTGCAGCAGCCAGCGGCACTGCCCGGCCAATGCGGCCTCGTCCAGGTCGCCGCTTGCGTCGAACGGCGTGGTAACCGGCGGAATGATGCCGCGAATGAGTTGTGCTTCCATAACGCGTGCAGCATATCACTGCATCGCACCGCTTCCCAGCAGATCGGCGCGTTGCGCGTGGCGTGAGCCGTCTACGTGGAGGCGGTCCAGCGGGAGGGGGAGATTCCGGCGCCTGCGCCGTCCAGGTCGGCGGGGCGGTTCTGCACGGCGAGGTCGATGCGGCGCGTGTTGGGGTCGCGGAACAGGCGGCGCGCCGCCGGGGGCAGCTTGGCGAGCCGTTCGGGGGCCCACGGTGCGACCTCGGTAACCGGGCCGGCCCAGGCCGGGCGGTAGGAGATGGCCAGCATGCGGCGGTCGGCGGTGGAGTAGTTGGGGTAGTTGCCGTGGAACACCTTCTGGTTGATCGCCACCGCGGAGCCTGCCGGGCAGGTAACCATCACCTCCTCGTCGTGGCGCAGGAAGCGGTTGTAGGGGTTGCCGTCGGCGTGCACGGACAGGTGCGAGCGCGGCACCACCTTGAACGGCGAGCACTCCGGGGTCAGGTCGTCGAGGTAGTACAGCGCGCGTATCAGCACCGGCGAACTGAGGCCGCCGGAGGCGCGCGACCCATATGGCAGGGCGTCGGTGTGGATGGCGATGCCGGGGTGGCCGGGTTCGCAGAGCTGGTAGCTGATGGAGGTGCACAGCACGTCGTCCCCGAACAGGCGTTCCAGGAACGCCACCGTGGGCGGCAGCGCGATGGCCGCCATGGTGTGCGGCATGTCGCGTCCGAGCAGGTCGTCCGCCGTCTGCTTGTGCGGCGAGTAGTCGGTGGCGGTGAGCCGCAGCGCGGCCAGCTCGGCGCCGATGGCGCTGATCTGTTCCGCATCCAGCAGATCGGGCAGCACCAGGTAGCCCTCCAGCTCCAGGCAGCGGACGCGCTCGCCGACGGTCAGCGCCGCCCAGTCCGCATCGGCCCGCCGCGCTCCGGCCAGCTCGCTCCGCTCGTTGGTGTTTCGCGTATCCATGGGCGAAGTCAACTGACGCGGTGGGCGGTGAGGTAGTAGGCGCCGGCGAGGTGGCGGCGTTCCTCATCGAGCCACCAGGAGCGGATCTGTGCCGGGCCGGCGTCGAGCGGCAGGCGAAAGGTTACCTCGGCGGCGCCGTCCGGGACCGGCATGGTGGCCTCGGCGGCGCCGGCGCTCAGCCAGGCGGAGGCGGCCGGGATTGCCTTGCCGGCCGGCCAGCCGCCGTCCACGCCGATGAGCGGCGGGGCCTCGGCGGCGATGCCGAGGCCCGACTCCTCGGGCCAGCGGCGCAGGGTGAACGAGTAGGTGCCGGCGCGCGCCGCCTGCACGTGCCAGGTGCCGCTGTCCAGCACCGGCCCGCGGATGTTGCGCTGGTTGTCGGCATAGGCCCACGCCCAGTCGGCGCTGCACAGCCGCATCGGGTTCTCCTCGGGGGCGCCGATGGTGAGCGGCTGATAGCGGTCCAGGTTGCCGCCGACACCGGCCCACCACGCCTCGTAGTGGTCGCGCATGCGCGCTACCACGCCAGGATGGGCAGTTGCCACATCGCGCTCCTGGCCCGGATCGGCGGCGATGTCGTACAGCTCGCTGCCGCCCACCAGGCGCCAGCGGCCCCACAATACGGCGGCCTGATGCTTGGCGGTCCTGCCGAAGGCGGGGGCCTCGTTGGGATGGCCGTACTGCACCACGGTCATACGGTCGGGCAGGGCGGCCTCGGTGCCGCGCGCCACGGCGGCCAGCGACACGCCGTCGAACTCCACTCCGTCGTCGATGCGCAGGCCGCACAGGTCGACCAGCGTGGGCAGCACGTCGGTGGCGCGCGTTACGCCGGTCACGTCGCGTCCGGCATCCGAAGCGGCCCAGCCCGGCGGAGTGCCGGCCGCGGCGGCGTCCGGCGGCTGACCGCGCCGGCGCTGGCCGCCGATGCCGCCGCCCGGCCCGCGCCACCGGCACGGGACCCCGGGGCCGCCGTCGTCGGCGGCCCGGCCAGCGCAACAGGCACGGTACCGGGTGGCCGCCGTCGTAGAGCGACGACTTCCTGCCGCGCATGCCGGCGTTGTACACCGCCTCGCCGCCGGCGGTGCCGTTGTCGGTCATGAACAGGACGATGGTGTCGTCATACAGGCCGTTCTGGTGCAGGAACCAGTCCAGCCGCGCCAGGTTCTCGTCGATGCAGGCGATCATGGCGAAGAAGCTGGCGTGGTCGGCGGTCACGCTGCCGCCGGCCACCGCGCCGCGGTAGGGGTCGCGGTAGTGGTCCGGCACCCACAGCGGTCCGTGCGGGGCGTTGGTGGCGATGTAGGCAAAGAACGGGTCGCCGCCGCGGGCGCTGCGCCGCATCCAGGCGGTGGCCTGCTCGAACCACACGTCGGTGCAGTAGCCGCGGAACTCCTCCATCTCGTCGCGATGCCGGTAGGTGTCGTCGAAGTAGTCGTTGCCGTAGCGGTCGGCGGCCGAGGTGATACCCCAGCTCGGGTGCCAGATGGTCTCCTGAAAGCCGCGGTCCTGCGGGCGGTAGGGGTAGTTGTCGCCCAGGTGCCACTTGCCGAAGTGTCCGGTCCGGTAGCCGCCCGCGGCGAACAGGTCGGCGGCGGTGGGCAAGTCGGCGCGCAGCAGGGAGCGGCCCATGCACACGAAGGTGGCGCCGTTGCGCAGCGCGTCGCGTCCGGTCATCAGTTCGCCGCGGGTCGGCGTGCACACCGGGCATACGTGGAAGTCGGTAAAACGCACGCTCTCCGCCTGCAGCCGGTCCATCGCCGGGGTGCGCAGCACCGGATTGCCGGTGTAGGACAGGTCGCCGTAGCCCTGGTCGTCGGTCAGGATCACGATCACGTTGGGGCGGGACATTGGTCAGTCGTTGCGGTCGGTGTCGTGCATCAGCGCGTGCAGGTGCCGGAGCAGGTCGTGCGACGAGGTCACGCCGCGCACGCGGCCGGCGCCATCGACAAGCGGGACATGGCGGAAGTCTCCCATTACCATCTTGTTGATGGCGATTGCCAAGCTGTCGTCCTGGCGCAGTACCACCGGATCCGGGGTCATCACCGACTCGATCGCCGTATCTGCCGGCACCAGGCCGGCTGCAATCACCCGCCGCAGCAGGTCTCGCTCGGTGAAGATGCCGAGAATGCGCCCCTGGTCGGCCACCAGCACGTAGCCGGCGCCCGATTCGCGCATCGACGCGACCGCCTCGGCGGCCGTAGAACCGGCAGCCACCAACTGCGGGGGGAGCGAGGCGAGCACCGCCGCCGCGTCGGAGGCCAACCGCTCGACGAAGCGCGAGCCGCCGGTGCCGCGTTCGGGGCGGAACACGTTGGTCTCGCACGCTTGGCACATCGCGGTCTCGGGGGCATTCTCGAAGCCGCACTTCGGGCATACGAGCACGGCGGCCGGGCTGCTGCTGGCGCTACTCAACGGTCCAGGTATCCCCGGCTCGCAACAGCGCCGCCACGTCGCCCGCGCCCGAGTGTTCGCGGGCCGCGTCCACCTGTTCGCTCATGCCGTCTTCATAGGTCGGTTTGTCCACGGCACGCAGCACGCCGAGCGGTAGCGGCAGGCCGAATGTGGGAGACATGTGCGCCAGGAGATACGGCCATACATTGCTGGGGGCACGCTCGTCATGCACCAGCCGGCCGGGATCGTCGTCGGCGCAGATCACCGGCTGCAGTCCGTCGAGCTTGATCGCCTTGTCGCCGTTCTTGCCGAATGTCAGCGGCTTGCCGTGCTCCAGGTTGATGGTCTGTTCCGCGCGTATGCTGCGCTCCGCAAAGTAGTCGAAGGCGCCGTCGTTGTACACGTTGCAGTTCTGGTACACCTCCACGAAGCAGCCGCCGCGATGGTGGGCGGCGCGCTCCAGGGTGGTGGACAGGTGCCTGGTGTCGGTGGCCACCGTGCGTGCCACGAAACTTGCCTCCGCGGCCAGGGCGATGCGGGCCGGGCTGACCGGCACCTCCAGCGAACCGGCCGGCGAGCTGACGGTACGCTTGCCCACCTCGCTGGTCGGCGAGTACTGGCCCTTGGTGAGCCCGTAGATGCGGTTGTTGAACAGGATGATGTTCAGGTCCATGTTGCGGCGCAGGGCGTGAATCAGGTGGTTGCCGCCGATCGACAGGCCGTCGCCGTCGCCGGTAATCACGAACACCAGCAGCTCGGGGCGGGTGATCTTCAGGCCCGACGCCAGGGTCATGGCGCGGCCATGGATGGAGTGAAACCCGAACGTGTCGACGTAGTACGGGAACCGGCTCGAGCAGCCGATGCCGCTGATGAACACGATGTTCTCGCGCGGCACGCCCAGGTTGGGCAGCAGGCGCTGCATCTGCGCCAGGATGGCGTAGTCGCCGCATCCCGGACACCAGCGCACGTCCTGGTCGGAAACGAAGTCCTTGCGCGTCAGCGGCGCATCTACGGTATCAGTTGGCATGTGCTTCCATCCTTGCAAGTTCTTCCACGATCGCGGCGCGGATCTCCCGCACCAGGAACGGTTTGCCCTGCACCTTGGAGAGCCGCCGCCCAGCCACGCCGAACTTGTCCGCGATCAGCATGCGCAGCTGCCCGAGGTTCAATTCCGGGATCAGTACGCGCTCGAAGCGGGCCAGCACCTCGCCCAGGTTGCGGGGAAACGGGTTCAGGTAGCGGAGGTGGGCGCTGGACACCGCCACCCCTTCGCCGCGCAGCTTCTCGCACGCGGTGGTAATGGCGCCGTAGGTACTGCCCCAGCCCAGCACCAGCAAGCCGCCGCGTTGCGGGCCGGCCACCTCGACGCTCGGGATGCTGTCCGCGATGCCGGCGATCTTGCGCATGCGCAGCTTGACCATGCGTTCGTTGTTGTCCGGATCGTAACTCACGTTGCCGGTCACGTCTTCCTTGGCCAGGCCGCCGACGCGGTGCTCCAGGCCGGCGGTGCCGGGGATGGCCCAGGGGCGGGCGAGCGTGTCGGGGTCGCGCTGGTAGGGCTGAAAACCCTCGGGATCGGTGCGGAACCGGACCGTGATGGAGGGCAGGTCGTCCATCGGCGGGATGCGCCACGGTTCCGATCCGTTGGCCAGGTAGCCGTCCGACAGGTACAGCACCGGGGTCATATAGGTAACGGCGATGCGGAATGCCTCCACGGCCATCGCGAAGCAGTCGCTCGGCGTGGCGGGCGCGACCACGGCTACGGGAGCCTCGCCGTTGCGTCCGAACATTGCCTGCAGCAGGTCCGCCTGCTCGGTCTTGGTCGGCATTCCGGTCGACGGGCCGGCGCGCTGCACGTCGATCACCACCAGCGGCAGCTCCACCACCACGGCAAGGCCGAGCGCCTCGCTCTTCAGCGCCAGGCCGGGGCCGCTGGTGCCGGTCAGCGCCAGCGAACCGCCGAATGACGCGCCGATGGCGGCACCGATGGCGGCGATCTCATCCTCCGCCTGAAAGGTGACGACGCCCAGGTTGCGGTGGCGGGACAGTTCGTGCAGCACCGTGCTGGCCGGGGTGATTGGATAGCTGGCGTAGAACAGGGGCCGGTCGGCGAGGTGCGAGGCGGTGACGAAGCCGAGCGCGGTGGCCTCGTTGCCGGTGATGTTGCGGTAGGTGCCGGCCGGCAGGTTGGCCGCCGGCACCCGGTACGCGGAGGTGAACAGTTCGGTGGTGTCGGCGAACGCGTAGCCGGCCTTGAGGGCGGCACTGTTGGCTGCCACGATCTGCGGCCGCGAGCCCCACTTGGCCTCGAACCAGCGCAGGGTGGGCTCCAGGGGCCGGTCGTACAGCCAGTACACGATGCCGAGCGCGTAGAAGTTCTTCGACCGCCCCGCCTGCCGCGGGCTCATGTCGAGGTGCGCCAGGGCGGCCTGATTCTGCGAGGTGATCGGCAGGGGGATGAGGCGGTAGTGGGCCAGCGACTTGTCGGTGAGCGGGTTGCTCTCGTAGTCGGCCTTGGCCAGGTTCTGGCTGGTGAACGCGTCCTCGTTCACGATCAGGGTGCCGCCGTCGGGGATATCGTCCAGGTGTGCCTTGAGGGCGGCGGGATTGAGCGCCACCAGCACGTCGGGGGCGTCGCCGGGGGTATGGATGTCCTCGCTCGCGAAGCTGATCTGGAAGGCGCTTACCCCGGGCAGCGTGCCGGCGGGGGCGCGGATTTCAGCGGGGTAGTCGGGCAGGGTCGCGAGGTCGTTGCCGAACAGCGCCGAGGTGTTGGTGAGTTGCGATCCGACGACCTGCAGGCCGTCCCCGGAATCCCCGGCGAACCGTACGGTGACGCGGTCCAGCTCCGAGCGCGCGGTGGGGTTCATCAGGCGCCGTCCGGGGTGCGAGTGGTCTGGTGCGGCCGGGGCGGCAGATTGAGGATGCTGCCCGGCAGCAGTTCGGCCAGAAAATGCAGCACGTTGTAGCTGGTCAGCACGCCAATGCAGCCGCGTTCGCCGTCGCTGATCGGCAGGTGCCGGCAGTGGCCTTCCGCCATCGCGTCGAGGGCGTCGCCGATGGGCCGCGCGACATCCAGAACGGTCGGGTCGGAGGACATGAACTTGCCCACCGGCGCGTCCGGGATGCCGTCCGGGTTTGCCGCCCGGTTGAGCAGGTCGTGCTCGGTAAAGATGCCGGCCAGAATTTCCTCTTTCGTCACTAGCACATAGTCAGTATCGGAATTTCGCATGGTGTCCACTACCGCACGGAGGCTGGTGTCGGCGGTTACCGACAGCGGCGGATCAAGCGCTACCGAGCGCAACGGATGGTGGGCGAGTTCGCGGTAAATCGGCATGTCGGCCTGCTTCCTGGTCATATTGTCCTCCGAATGTGCGGGGATTTCAACCGCAGCGCAGCGAAACATAGCGGAACCTTCGTTCGCGCCGCGGATCTCTTCCAGCCACGGGACCGTGGCGCCGGGTGGGTGGCTCAGATGTAACCGGTCGACCCGTCCGGACGCGGCGCGCACACCGATCGACGCCGGGTGGTACGTTGCTTCGCGGATTACCGTTTCGTACTTTCCCGGCGTGGAGCACCGTGTGCCCGGCACCGACCTTCCCGCCGCCATTCTGTTTGACATGGACGACACCGTGGTCGACACCTACCGCGCCTCCCGCGATGCGTGGCACGAGGCCGCGGTGAGGCTTGCTGACGAGCGCGGATGGGACCCTGAACAGGCATCCGAGGCCTTTTTCGCAGCCGACCGCTGGTACTGGCAGGACGCGGAACGGGCGGACTGGGGGCGCCTCAACCAGGCCGGCGCCCGCACCCGCATCGCCGGGCGCGCCCTGGACGAGCTCGGCTGGCGCGACGACGGCGCCGCCGGCTGGGCCGGCCCGTTCGTGGTGCAGGAGCGGATCAACCGGTTGCAACCGTTCCCCGGCGCGCTGGAGACGCTGGCGGAACTGCGCCGGCGCGGCGTGGCCCTGGCGCTGGTGACCAACGGCGAAGCACCCAGCCAACGCGGCAAGATCGACAAGGTCGGCCTGGTCCCGTACTTTGACGCGGTGGTAGTGGAGGGTGAGTTCGGCATCGGCAAGCCGGAGCCGGCCGTGTTCCGCCACGCCCTGGCCGCGATCGGCCGACAGGCGCGCGAGGCGTGGATGGTGGGCGACGACCTGGCCAAGGACATCGCCGGCGGCCGCGCCGCCGGCCTGCACACGGTGTGGGTCGACAGCCGCCGGGAGGGACTCCCGGAAGCGCCCGCCGCGCAACCGCACCGCATCGTGCACGCCATCGCCGAGCTGCTGCCGTCCGCCTGAGACCGATGTGGCGGCAGAGCCGCAAACACGCGCTGCCGCGAAGCTTCAGATATTGCGCGGCGATATTCTCATGGAGGGCCCTCGTCGCGAACCAGGTGCGATCGAAACCAGGTGGCGAGGGCGGTCTCGCCGAGGCGGCCCGCGGCGACGGCTTCCATGGTGCCGATGGCGGCGAGCGGATCGAATTCGAGGCGCATGCCGTTGTCGGCCAGGAACAGGCGCGCGGTGACCCAGGCGGTGCGCTTGTTGCCGTCGAGGAAGCCGTGGTTCTTGGCGATACCGAAGGCGTAGGCGGCTGCCAGGTCGGCTGCGCCGGGGCTTCCGTACCGCGCAAGGTTTGCCGGGCGGGCCAGCGCGGACTCCACCATGCCCCGATCGCGAACGCCGTCCATGCCGCCATGCTCGGCGAGCTGGCGGTCATGGACCGCAAAGACGACGCTGCTTTCAACCCAGCGCCACCGTTCGCTGCCGGCGCTCACCTGGCCAGCGCCCGTAGCACCTCACGGTCGTCGTGCATGATCTGTTCGGCCAACTCCATCTGGAGCGCGAAGTCGGGATCGTAGGGGGTGAGCCGAAAGGCGCCGTCCGGGGCCTCGGTGAGGTAGAGCGTATCGCCCTTCTTGACCCGGAGCCGGGCCAGCGCCGCCTTGGTGAGGATGACCCCCGACGATGCACCGACCGTGGTTACCTTGAACGAGAGCATGCAGATCCCATGAACAATATAATGTTCATTATAATCTTCATCGGTCAAGCTGTCTTCACCCTCGACAGGCGGTTCCCCGGCGAAGACATCACCAGGCATCAACTCAGAAGTGGTCCATGCGCCAGGGGGGTGCGGTGAGATCGGTTTCGCGCCCGGCCGCGGCGCTGGCGTAGGCGGCCTGCACCACGGCCACGTCGGCGGCGGACTCCCAGGCGTCGGGGCCGAGCGCCGGCTCGGCGTCGAGGCGGCGCAGCAGGTCGCGGTAGACCGTGGTATAGGGGTTGCCGGGGGCTTGCAGGGGCTCCTCGCGGTCGGTGCCGGTGCATGTTGCGATGCGCCAGCGGGCGGCGTCGAAGGTCACCATGCCGTGCTCGAACAGGTAGTGGTTGGTCAGCGGCCACCAGGCGGGGCGGGGCAGGTAGCCGAGCTCCTCGTAGTGCATGGCGCCGCCTTCGCGGTAGCGGACCAGCGCGGAGGTGCATGCCTCCACCGGGTACTCGGCGAGGCGGGTCACGGCGGCGCTTACCGCGCACGGGGCCAGGCCGGGCAGGCAGGCGCGCGTCTGCGCCAAGCGGTGCAGGCCGACGTTGGCGAACATGCCGCCGCCGGCGGCGGCGGGGTCCAGGAACCAGGCGGGGCGCCCGGCGTGGAAGTAGAAGCGCACGTTGTGATGCAGACCGCTCAGGAAGCGGCCCAGCGTGCCGGCCCGGAACCTGCGGCCGGTGAGCAGGGCGCCCGGATGGTAGGCGGCAGTGTCGCTCACGGCAAGGGTGCGACTCGCGCGGCGCGCGGCGTGCAGCACGGTGCGGCACTCGGCCACCGACACCGCCAGCGGCTTTTCCACCAGCACGTGGCAGCCGGCCGCCAGCGCTGCCACCGCCACGGTGCAATGGAGATGGTGCGGCAGCGCGATCAATGCCACGTCGGGCGCCGCCTGCAGCAGGTCGTGGTAGTCCCGGAATCCGCGCACACCGGTCTCCTCGCCGCGGCGCCGCAGCGTTTCCTGATCCACGTCGGCCACGGCCACCAGCCGCAGCCGCGGGTGCGCCGCGATGGCGGCCAAGTGGGCATCTGCAATTGTGCCGAGACCGATCACTGCCACCGTGTAGGTCATTCGGTGCGCCACTCGGCGTGCATCTTAGCGTGTGGGTGGGTCGCGTGTGGGCTGGCATGTTGCGCGGCAATGCCCCACCATGGCGCCGGCGGGAGGAACGATGCAGATGCAGGAGCGGGCAGACGTGCAGCGGGTTCAGGCGCAGGACCTCGATGCGCTGCGCGGGCGCGCGGCCCGGGACCTGGTGGCGGCGACCGATGGGCTGGTGCGCTGGGCCGACCGGGTACGCGACCCGGAGGCGCCGTTCCGGTTCCGCTGGGCGGTCGATGCGCTGCGCGCGGCCGACGTGGCCAGCACCAGCTACATCCTCAATCGCCTGGTTGACACGGGGGTGCTCGACCGAGTGCTCACTACGAAACAACAGAGCGACGGGCGGCGTTGGATACGCTCCCTGGAAACCGCCCCGGAGAGCTACGAGGATCCGGCCCTGCTCGCTTACAAGCCTCCGGGGTGGGACGTCGAAGCGGAGCCGTGGCCGCCCACCGGGGCGCACAAGGAGGCGATGAACCAGTACGCCCGCGGCTGCCTGCGCGGCTACGGCGCCCTGACGCTGGACGCCATCCAGGGACCGCCGCCGCCCGACTGGCCGCAGCAACACCAGGCAGACCAGGTGCTCGCTTGGATTCAGCGCGTGGAGCCCAACTGGAGCTGGATCGGGCGCATGATCCGCCGCCTGATGGATTGGCACCTGGCCGGCGCCATCAGTTTCGATCCACTGCTGGAGTGTTTGCGCTGGGCTTACAGCCGGCAGGATCCCGACACCGGATTCTGGGCCGGCGGCATCCAGACCACCTTCAAGATCATCATCTCGGTGCTGCAGCCGCTGGGCCTGCCGGTGCCGCAGCCGGAGCGCCTGGTGGACTCCGTGCTGCGCACCATGTACCGCCCCGACTACGACGACGACCTGTTCCCGTGCGAGGAGTTCGACGCGTTCTACGACATCGCCGCCGCCTGGCAGCAGGTCCCGGAATACCGCCGCGGCGAGGTGCTCAAGTGGGCCGCCCACCGCATCAGCTACATTCTCGCCACCCACGTGCAGCAGGACGAGGGGCTGGCCAGTTACCCCGACCGCTGCATCCCCACCTGGCTGATGTGGGACATGGCGCGGCCGCTGCCGCAGGGGGACGCGTTCGGTCTGGCCATCTTCGGCTCCGGCTTCGACATCTGCGTGGACCTGCTCGGCATCCAGCAGCAGACCGGCTGGGCCGGACGCTGGCGCTTCGACGCCCGCGACGCCGACTCCTACCGCGAGCTGGGCCGCGAAGTAGCGGCGCAACTCGGTGTGCAGCGGATCAGCCGGTGAACGGGTGCCCGCGGGTGTGGTGGATGATGCCGGGCCGGACCCGTACGCCGCCGTCCGGCGAGCGCTCCACGATGGGGCCCTCGCGCCAGTTGTAGATGGTGTTGATGCGCATGTAGGGGTGGTCGAGCAGCAGCGACGCCATGTACAGCGGGATGCCGAGGTTGTGTTTGCCGTGCCAGGTGCCCTCGCGGAACCAGCCGGCCGGCTCGTCCCAGTTGTCCAGGAAGGTCAGGAACGAGGCGGCGGTGGCGGCATCCACCTCCGCGGCGCGGTGGTCGTTGCCCCGGCAGCGCAGCACGTACAGTACCTGCATCGGATCGAACACGCTGCACCCCTCGCCGGCGAAGCCGCGCTGGCGGTCCGCTCCGCCGAGTACGAAGTCCACGATGGCGCGCTGGCGCGGAATCTCCCAGCCGAGCCGCTCGTAGGTCACGAACAGCTTGAAGATGCCGTTGACCACGTTGTCGTGCGGCGACTCGACGCCTGCATACCACGCGCCGGTAGTGCGGTCCTGGCGCTCTTCCAGCCACCGCTGTACGAAATCGATCACCGCGTCCCGCGGCTGCCCGCCGTGCCATCCAGGCGCCCCGCGGAGGGCGAGGTGGGTTTCCACGGCCCGCGAGGTCCAGCTTCCGGCGGTCCACGGCGGGTGCGCGGCCCAGGTCTCCTCCAGCCAGCGGCGCGCCTGGTCAACGGTGGCGAGGTAGTCGCGGTTGGACTGCGCACCGGCGGGCAGCCGGTAGCTGTCGGCCATGAACACCCGGTTGCGCAGTTGCCACTCGAACCCCGACGAGACGTAGCGTTCGGGGGAGGCCACCGCGCCGCCGACAGCGCCGTCGCCGTCCGGGACGCGCAGCAGGTTGGTAGCCGGGTCGCGGTGCTCCAGGATGGCGCCGGTCCAGGCGTCCAGCACCGCCTCGTCCGCGCCCCATGGCGGACGCCGCGGCGGTGTGAAGCCCATGGCGCGCAACTCACCGAAGGCGCCGAGGGCCATGCTGGAGATCGACAGTGTCGGCGCCGCCTCTCCGGGTGCGGCAGCGAACAGCCACGGGTGCCGCGAACTGCGGGTGGCGTCGAAAAACACAAACGCCCGTTCCAGGCGCGCCGCCATCTCGGCAAAGATGTCGCGCAGCGGGCGCCGCCCGCACCCAGGACAGGTAGCCGGATCCGTGGCGGCCACCGCATGCACCGCGCAACAGCGCGGGCAGTAGTAATACACCTGCCCGCGCGGCCAGCCACTCGCCGGAATCCGCAGGTGGCTTGGCGCCGCGGCTTCGGTTGTTGGTGGCGGGCTGGCACTCATTCCTGGCCGCGCCCGCGGCGTACCCACGATCGCGGTTGCCCGGACAGCTCCGAGGCCATGTCGTCGAGCTCGGCGCGCGGCACCTCCGGCACGTGCTCGATGCCGATGGGGGCCGCCTGCGCGTCCGGAATGTCGCAAAACACGCAGAAAGGCCGTTCCACCCGCATCAACGAATAAAGTAGCGTCGCCCGCGGGTCCTGCCCTCGGCCCGGATCAGTCCGGCTTGTGCGAGCTTGTTCAGCACCGCTCGCACGGCTCCCGGAGCGATCCCGATCAGCTTGACGCCTTCGGGTGTGGAGAGGCTGCCACGGCGCCGGATTTCGTCAAGCAGCACCTGCGCGTGCGTGGTCACGGAGCCGCCGGCGAGTGGAATGATGAAATCGGCAAGGGTGTAGCGGGAGCCCCCACGCGTACCAGTGCGGGCCAACAAGCCCTTGGCCTGGGCACGAGCAAGCAGTTCGCGTGTGTCCGCTCCCGGCATCGCTTCACGGACTTGGCGTGGAGCGATGGTACCGCCGGCACGGCGGACTTCAACCAGCAGGCGACGCTCATCTGCTGTCAGGTTCACGCCTTCGAGAGCCTGCAGCCAGAGCTGCTCCTCCACGTCGACCACGCTGCGGTTGTAGAGCGTGACCGTAACCGAACTGTCGTTGGCGGAGAACACCGGCGGCTCCAGCAACCGCGACTCCATCTCCCGATACATGCGCTCGACTCCCTCGCCATATTCCTCGACAAGCCCGACCGTCTTCAACACCCGCATGATCCTCGGGTTGCGGCTGTAGTGTTCGGTGCGCATGTTTTCGAGGGTTATGTGACCGGGAAGCGGTCCGGGGCTGTGAACCTCTACGCGGTCGTCCCAGACGCTGATGTCCACGGTGCTGCCTTTCAGACTGTAGTCACGGTGAGCGAGGGCGTTGACAATCGCTTCTCGCAGCACCGCCTGGGGATATTCCGGCAGTATCTCGCGCCTCGGCCCCGAGACTGTTTCCACCCCCCGCGTGTGGTCGGCGATAAACTTGAGGCAGCAGTCGGCTGTCGCCACCAGCGGTGCCGAGCACTCCTCGCGAGCGGTGGCCGGTCCAGGTTGGGGGCCAACACCGACGCGGCGCACAAGCTGCACGGCGGCTCCGCGGATCAGTTCTCGTGGTTTGGACGCGAACAGAATGGCAGCGGCCTGCAACACGTGGCTTCCGAGCGGCGGCGGGGCCGCGGCGGCAACATTCAGGTCGGTCAGAGCGTGGATCAACTGAGTTGGTCCGACGTGTCCGCGACCGTCGGCGGCCAACGCCTGGTTCAATGCGTCCAGGCTGAATGTCTCCGGTCGGAACAGCGCGAGTGGTTCATCTTCGCCGGAGCGGTACTCCCGCTCGCGTACAAAGCGGGCCATCGCATCGCCCCGTATCGGCTGCGAGTCGCCGCCGACCCGGCGCAACAGCCGCCCGTCAGGGGTAGTGACGATTCGTCCACGCACCTCCGGTACGGCGGTGATCGTCAATTCGTGCGGTCCGACGACAACGGTGCGGACTTGGACGTCAACGCCGCACTCGGTGGCGATGCGAGTAATCCGGTCCTGGTTATTCTGGGAGAGGGGGCAGCCGACTATGGTACGCCGGTCGTCGATACCGTGGACAATCAAACCGCCGTGCGTCATGGCCATAGCGGAAATAGTCTCGCGAATGTTTGTTGAAACGCCGCGTTTGAAGTCGAGTTGTTCGTGCTCGACTTCGCCAAACAAGGCCCAGAACTCTTCTGTGGTCATGGTTTGGCGGAAATCGCTAAGCGAGGGAACGCGGACCATATCTTGATTTATTATCTAATCTTTATGGTATTGTCAACCTATTGTCTTCAGAAGAAGTTAAGATTGTAAAATCTTTGGATTCGCTAGTCACTGCCAACCGGTTCGCATGACGATTGGAATGGGTTGTGGGGTTCTGCTTGCGCGGGGCGGGGGAGCGGCATTAGGGTCGGGGGCGTCATGACGTATTATGTGGCAGGATACGATACCGAGGCGATCTACCCGTGGTGGGAGTATGGCGACCGGCCCTATTCCGCGGCGACCTACCGGGAGATGGTGAGCTACGAGGGAGCGCGCCTGGACGAGTGCCTGGAGGGGGTGCGGGCGGTGGCCGAGGTGCACCTGCGGCGAGAGGCGCCGGCGACGTTCTTCATTGTGGCCCAGCTCGCCGATGCGGCGGGCTCGCGGCTGCGCGAGATCCTGGATCACGAGCTGTTCGAGCTGGAGTCGCACAGCTATACCCATGACAACATGATCGCGATCCGCGACGATGCCGCCGCCGTGCGCCGCGAGCTGGTGGACTCCAAGCGGGCAATCGAGGACCTGTTTGGGCGCGAGGTGATCGGCTTTACCGCGCCGGGCGGCTTTGCCAATGGCTTCGTGGGCGAGACGCGGCTGCTGGAAGCGGTGTGGGAGGCGGGCTACCGTTACGTACGCACCGTGAGCTGGCAGCCGAACAACATGGCGCCGGCGCCGCTGACGCAGCCGTTCTGGTTCGCCGCCGACGGCTACCCCGAGCTGCTGGAGATTTCCGCCCATGCCTGGCACGACAACATCCTCACCGGCCAGCCGGCGGCCACGGCACGGCCGCCGGCGCCCCCCGCGGGTGCCACCCACACCCCCTCCCGGCCCCGCCGGCGCCCCGGGACGGCCCGCCGGCGCTGCCGTGGGGCTACCCGCCGCGGCTCCCCACCACCGGCCGCGAGGTATACGAGGCATACGCGCCCGGCATCGAATTCACCCGCGACCAGGGGTTGCTGACCTACTCCCCCTGCTTCCACCCCTGGTCCGTCTACCGGGTGGACCAGGGCGCCGCCCAGATCGACCTGCTGCTGCAGCACGCCCGCCGCGCGGGCCTGGCCCTGGCCTCCTGCAACGAGGTGTACCGCCGCCTGGTCGCGAAACCGCAGCTCGCTCACCCGGCCCCGAAGTTCCCGACCGCCGCCACCGCGTAGTTTCGCCTGATTCGCTAACCGGCGCCGGGCCGCTTTGGCGCCGAAGCGCGCGGTTCGGGGCGCCTGATGTGCGGGTTGCGGCGCCCGGCGTCGAGCGACCGGCCAACCTTTGCCAGCCTCGGCCAGCCCCACGGCTCCTTGACCGGGTGAGAGGGGCGCCGCCATACTCGCGCAATCCTGCCAGGGGAGGGTCGCGCCGCTCCCGGCGTGCGGAGGCTTGCCCTGACTTCACCCGAATCCGCAGCACCCGCCGCCGCGGCGTCGAATCCCGCGCTGCAAGCTGTCCACCTGAGATGCGAGTACCTGGCCGATCCACTCGGCATAGACGTGCGGATACCGAGGCTGTCGTGGCAGGTCGATGCCGCACGGACCCGCCGGACTCGCCGGAGTGGCTCGATCCGCCGTGGCGGTGCCGGCGCGCGGCCGGGCTCAGAGCGCCTACCGGATCGTGGCGACGGCCACGGCGGAGGAGCTGAACGCCGGCAGCGGCAGCCTGTGGGACAGCGGCCGCGTGGACGCCGCCGGTTCCACCAACGTGGCCTATGGCGGGCGTGAGCTGGCGAGCGGCGAGCGCTGCTGGTGGGCGGTGCAGGTGTGGGACGAAGCCGGCATCCCGGGGCCGTGGAGCGCGGCGGCGTGGTTCGAGATGGGGCTGCTGGAGTCTGTACGGTCACTCCGTGACATCGAAGACGATGACGACCGAGGCCCAAGCATCGCCCCCCGGCCGGTGTTCACGGATCAGGCCGCCGACTGGGCGGCGTCCTGGATCTGCGCGCCCGACCCTGCCATCTCCGCGCCGCTGCTGCGCGCGGAGTTCTCGCTGCCGGCGCCGGTGACGCGGGCGCGCGCCTACGTGTCCGGTCTCGGCTTCTCCGAGTTGTATCTCAACGGCGCCAAGGTGGGCGACCGCGTGCTCGACCCGGCGCCCACCTATTACCACAACGACCAGGAGCCGGAGTTACAGCACCGCGTGCTGTACAGCACCTACGACGTCACCGGCCTGCTGCAACCGGGCGGCAACGCCGTCGGCGTATGGCTCGGAAACGGCTGGTACAGCTCGGACCGGCCGCCCCACCTGCGCCCCGATCCGCGCGCCGAACCGTACGGCGCCGCGCCGCGCGCCCTGGTGCAGCTGGTCGTCGACACCGCCGACGGGGCCCGCCATACCGTCGCCAGCGACCCTTCCTGGCGCGCCTCGGCCAGTCCGATCGTGGCCAACGACCTGTGCGACGGCGAGGTGTACGACGCGCGCCTGGAGCAGCCGGGCTGGTCCGCGCCCGGCTTCGACGACAGCCGCTGGCAGCCGGCGGACGCCGCCCCAGAGCCGGTGGGAGCGCTGCAGGCGCAGGTGATCGAGCCGATCTCGGTCCGCGAGACGCTGCCCGCGGTCGCCGTTCACTCGCCGCGCTACCCGTACGCCCCGGTGTACGTGGTCGACTTCGGCCAGCACTTCAGCGGCTGGGTGCGGCTGCGCGTGCGCGGCGCGCGCGGCACCGAGGTGTCGCTGCGCCATGGCGGCCGCCTGTACGGCGACGGCTTCCTGGACCAGCGCAACAACCGCGACGCGCGCCAGGTCGACACCTACGTGCTGAGCGGCGGCGGCGAGGAGGTATGGGAGCCGCGCTTTACCCTGCACGGCTTCCGCTACGTCGAAGTCTCCGGCCTGCCGGAGGCGCCAAGCCTGGACCAGTTCGAGGGGCGGGTCGTGCACGGCGAGGTGGCCCCCACCGGCACCTTCGAGTGCTCCAACGAGCTGCTCAACCAGATTCACCGCAATGTGCAATGGACCTTCCGCACCAGCTTCCAGGGCGCCCTGCAAGACGCCGGCGATCGCAGCGAGCGGGTGTCCTGGCTCGGCGACCCCGGCTTCGTGGTCGACGACTACCTGTACACCTTCGACGTGGCCGCGCTGTGGAGCAAGTGGCTGGACGACATCCGCGGCTCGCAGCGCGCCGCCGGCGACCTGCCGGTGATCAGCCCCATTCACTGGCGGCAGGCGTCATGGCAGCCGTGGCCGGCGTGGATGAGCACCTATCCGCTGTTCGTGTGGGCGATGCACCGGCACTACGACGACCGGCGCGTGCTGGAGCGCCACTACGACGGAATGCGGCGGCTGGTCGACTACCTGGGCACCATGGCGCGGGATCACGTGATCGAGGAGGGGCTCGGCGACCACATGGAGCCGCAGGCCGACGGCGCAAGTTGCTGGCGGCCGCTGCACACGCCGGTGGCGCTCACCTCCACCGCCTACTATTTCCGCGACGCCGAGATCGTGGCCGACAGCGCCGCGGTGCTCGGCAAGGATCCGGACGCCGCCCGCTACCGGGCCCTGGCCGACACCATCAGGGACGCCTTCAACCGCCGCTTCCTGGACCCGGGCACCGGCCGCTACGGTGGCGGCAGCCAGACCTCGCAGGCGCTGGCCCTTGACCTGGGGCTGGTGCCCGCGGACCACGAGGCGGCCGCGCTGGCCGTGCTGGTGGACGACATCGAAGGCCTCCACGACGGCCACCTGTCGACCGGCATCATCGGCGCCGGCGCCCTGCAGCACGTGCTGCCCGAACACGGCCACGGCGAATTGATGTATCGCATCGCCACGCAGACCACCTATCCGAGCTGGGGCCACACCATCGCCAACGGCGCTACCACCGTGTGGGAGAGCTTCGAGGGCGGCATCCTGAGCCTCAACATGAAAATGTTCTGCAGCGTGGCGGTCTTCCTGTACCGCTTCCTGGCGGGCATCGCCCCCGCCGGCCGCGGTTTCCGAGAACTGACCATCAAGCCGCGCCCGCTCGGCGGCCTGACCGGCGCCGCCGCATCGGTGGACACCGTCAACGGAACGGTGCGCTCGCGCTGGACCCGCACCTCGGATACACTGCAAATGGCGGTGACCGTGCCGGTGAACTGCAGCGCGAGCGTGGCGGTACCGGCGGCGGGTCTGGCGCAGCCAGTGATCCGCGAACACGGACAGGTGGTGTGGCAGGATGGCGCGTTCCACGACGGTGCGGGAGGCATCACGGCGGCGCGCGCCGACGGAGACTACGTAACCTTTGAGGTCGGCTCCGGCGAGTACCAGTTCCAC
>MPNH01000021.1 GCA_002238925.1 Spirochaetaceae bacterium bin103
AGGCGCGCCGGCGCCTGCTGTTGTCGGCGTACCGCGAAGCCGGCGGCGCGGTGCTGGAGTTTGTCGTCGGCCCCGGCGAGCACAACCTGCAGGACCGGCTCCCCCCGCCCCGGCCGGCCGCCGGGCGGGGGGCCGGGGCGGGGGCGCGGCGCTGGGGTTTGTCGCCGGCCCCGGCGCGCACACCCTGCAGGACCGGCTCGCCGTGCTCGGCGAGCCGTCGGGCGGGGGGCCGGGCGAAGAGGCGGCCATCGAGCGGGAGGTGTCGTTGCGTCTGTTGCGCCACCTCGCGGCGTCAGTGCGCCACCAGCAGTACCACGACACCGACGTCGTGACGGTCCGGGTGCGAACTCCGGCTCCGTCGGGTCCTACATCAGCCGGTGGGCCGCGAGGAACTCGCGGATAATCGCCACGCACTCCGCCGGTTTCTCCAGCAGGAGGAAGTGTGTGGTCTCCGGCAGGAAATCGTAGTCGACCGTGTCCATGTCGCCGAGGTCGAGCGTTGGCAGGTAAGCATACGGAAGGGTAGGGTCGGCGCCGATCACCTTGGTCGGGCAGTCCAGGTCGTGAAGGTCAACCAGCGGTGAGTAGCTGCGGATGTAGCCGACGATCTGAGCTTCGTAGTCGCGCGGGCACCGCAGCTCGAAGGCTTGCCCGTCGGCGGACCTGCGCAGAGTGGTCCGCGCCACCAGGTCGCGCACCCCCGGCACCACCCGCGTAAATGCCGGCAGATACGCCAGAAAGTCTGCGTATGCCTCCCGGCTCGCGAACCGGTAGCCGCGGCGGCTGGTGATCTCCGCGGCGCGCTCGGCGGCGGCGTCGAATTCCAGCCGGCTGGGTCCCCGCTTTGCGCGGGGCCGCTGCGGGCGGGGCCGCAGGGGCCGCGCGGCGGCGTCGTCGAATTCCAGCGGGCTGGCTCCCGGCTTGCGCAGTGCCGGATCGAGCAGGATCTGAGCGGCCAGCGGGTCGAATCCAGCCGACGGCATGAGGGCGGCGGTGCCCGATGACAGCAGCGCGATCAGGCCCGAGACCGAGTGGAAGATTCCAGTCTTCGGTTTGGCGCCGAAGTGCTGGTCGATGGCCGCGAGAATCTCCCGGTGGTCGCTGATCAGCGTCGGGACATTGTGCCGGTCCCGCGCGCCGACCCGGTTCCAGCCGTGGTTGCGCAGGTCGTACAGGACGAGGTCGAAGTCATCCTCGAGCAGTGACCAGAACGGGTAGTAGAGGTCCACCGCCAGTCCGTTGCCGTGGCTCAGTACGAGCCGCGGCCCGGACGCATTGCCGTGCCGTCGCAAAACGGTGACGGTGTCCGCGTCGTGGCGCACCTCGCAGGTCGCGAGTGGCTCGGGTATTTTCCAAACGGTTCCGACACCACGCCGGTACCAGACAGGTGCCGAGGCCCCGCGTTACGGGTACTAACCCGCGGGCGTGTCGAGGCAGCCGGCGAGATGCTCTTCGACAAGTGCTTTGGGACGATCTGCTGTGGCTGCCATCAAAGGTTCCTCCGCAGCGGTTTCCGAGCGTGGCGCACCATAGGCCGCATCAGGCGGAACGTCAACGGCGGTCGGTGACGCGCGGCACCACGTCGCAGGTCTCCTGGTACCAGCGCAGCATGCGCAGCCGCAGCTCCGCGAGCACATCGCGGTATGCCGGGTCGCCGATCACGTTGCGCCGTTCTCCCGGATCCAGCGCCAAATCGTACAGTTCATCGCTCTCGTACAGGCGCTGCACGTACTTGTGGGTCGCCGTGCGGCACATCGCCGCCTTGCTGTGGTAGGGCTCGTCGAGCTGGACCTGCAGCCGGATGCGCGGCGCATACAGGCCGAGCGAGGAGCCGCCGGCGCTGGTGCTCTCCAGTTCGGAAGCCTGCACCTCGCCGAGCCGCCGGCCGCCCTCGCAGAACACCGCGTCGCGGCCGCCGCCGTGGCCTTCGCCGCTCAGCAGGGGCAGCAGGCTGTGGCCGAAGTGGTCATAGCCGGGGTCGATGCCGGTGAGCTCGTAGACCGTCGCGGAGAAATCCACCAGCTCCACCAGGGCGTCGCTCACGCGCGGCGTCACCGATACCCCGGCCGGCGGTTTGACCACCAGCGGCACCCGGGTCAGACAGTCCTCGAACGTGTTCTGAGTCTTCTCCACCAGCCCGTAGTCGCCGGTAAAGTCGCCGTGATCGGAGAACAGGAAGATCGCCGCGTCGTCATAGCGCCGGCACTCGCGCAAGGTGTCGCACAGCAGGCCGAACTGGTGGTCGACGCGCGCGCACATGCCGTAGTAGGTGGCGCGCAGCTCGGTCCAGCGCTCCTCGCTCCAGCCCTGCAGCCGCTGGCCGCGGCGGATGCCGCCGAGCAGCGACGGCTTGCCGGTGTCGTCGTCCGGTGCCGGGATGCGGGGCGGCAGGGCGGCCCGGTCGGTCACGCCGTACCAGGGCTCCTCCACGCAGTAGGGTGGGTGAGGGTAGCCGAGCGGCAGGTAGATGCACAGCGGCTGCTCGCCGCGGTAACCGCGCACGAAGTCGATGGCGCCGAGCACGTTTGCCCAGTCGCGGTCGCAGTAGAACGGGTCGCCGCCCCGTTCCAGCCGGCCCTTGAAGAAGCTGAAGAAGTTGTCGCCGTCCGGATCGCCGCGCCAGGCCAGGTCGCCGGCGTGGGTGCCTTCCCGCGGCGCGCAGCCCCAGCGCCGGTAGTCTTCGTCCGTGGGCTCGAACTTCACGTCGCAGTAGGGAGACAGGTCGGCCCCTCCGGGCACCAGGTCGTTCTTGCCGCCCCACCACACGAAATAGCCGTGCTGCTTGAGGATGCGCAGCAGGTTGGGCTCGTTCCACTCCGGGTGCAGCATGTGGTGCATGGTGCGGTGCCCGCGCACGTGTGGATACCAGCCGCTCATGAAGCTGCACCGGCTCGGCGTGCACACCGGGTTCTGGCAGAACGCGCGCGAGAACGACACGCCGTCCTCCGCTGCCACGCGGTCGATCGCCGGCGTCACCGCCGCCGCGTTGCCGACGTGACCGAGCACGTCCCCCCGCCACTGATCCGGATTGAAGATGATGATATCGGGCAGGCCTGCCCCCGCCCGGTTGGTGTCGCGTTGCATCGGTCACAACTTAACAGAGTCGAACCACCCCGCACGAGCCAACCGGCAGGCCGAAGTTTCGGCAGCCGGCGCACTGACGGCTGATCGGCGGACCGGCGGTGCCTCGCTCGGCTCGCATCGGTTACTATGGGATGACAGAATATGAGCGCGTTTTGGGAGCAGGTGGGCGGTTGCCTGGAGCGGGGCGAGCGGGTGTTCGTGGCCTGCGTGGCGGAGAGTACGCGCGGCTCGCCCGGTACGGCGGGGGCGAAGCTGCTGGTGGCGGAGGGCGGCGAGCTGTACGGGACTGTCGGCGGCGGCTTGATGGAGCACCGGCTGGTGGAACAGGCACGGGAATTGCTGCGCGGCGGCGGGGCGCGGCCGGAGAAGCGTACGCTGGTGCACAGCGATACCACCGAAGGGGAACAGTCGGGGATGGTGTGCGAGGGCAGCCAAACCAACGTGTTTTGCGTGCTCGCCGATGACGGCGACCGTGCGATCGTGGATGCCCTCGCCACGGCGGTACGGGACGATCGGCCCGCGTGGATGGCGGTGGACGCGGAGGGCCTGCGGCTCGTGGAGCGGGAGGCGGACTTCTCGCGCCCGCCGTTTGCCCTGACGGGGGAAGGGGAGAGCTGGCGCTACGAGGAGGACCTGCTGAACCGGCGCCGGCTGGCGGTGATCGGCGGCGGCCACTGTGCGGTGGCGTTGGCCGAGGCGATGGCGCCGCTTGGCTACCGGTCACGGATATTCGATACCCGTACCGAGGTAGTGACCCACGACCGCGCCGCCCGAGTCGGGACTGTGATTCACGTGGCGGATTACGCGGAGGCGGGGCCGTTGATCGCGTGGCCGGAGTTGACCGCGGTGGTGGTGATGACCGCCGACTACCGGACCGACGTGCGCGCCCTGCTTGGGACGGCGGACCTGCCGGTCGCGTTCGTCGGCCTGATGGGCGGCAGGCGCAAGGTCGCCCGCATCTTCGGCCACTTGCGAGAGGAAGGGGTATCGCAGGAGGTGCTCGACCAGGTCCACGCGCCCGTGGGGCTGGATATCGGCAGCGACACGCCGGAGGAGATTGCCGTCAGCGTCGCCGCCCAGATCCTGCGCGAGCGCAACCGGGGCTGACGCGATGCCGGCGAGCACGCGTTTCATCCTCAACGACCGCGAGGTGGAGACGGACGCCCCCGCCGGCCTGCTGGTGCTGGACTTCCTGCGCGAGCACGAGCGGCTGACCGGCACCAAGGAGGGCTGCAAGGAGGGCGACTGCGGCGCCTGCGCGATCCTGATCGGGGAACTGAACGGGGACGCCGTCCGCTACCAGCCGGTGACCTCCTGCCTGGTGCCGCTGGCCGAGGTGCACGGCAGGCACGTGGTGACCATCGAGGGCTGTAACCTGGCCGGGCTCAACCCGGTACAGGAGGCGGTCGTGGAGTTCGGCGGCACCCAGTGCGGGTTCTGCACCCCCGGCATCGTGGTGTCGCTGCACGGGCTGCTGCTCGACAACGGCAAGGGGCTCACCCTCGACGACGTCAAGTACGCCCTCAGCGGCCACCTGTGCCGCTGCACCGGCTACCGCTCGCTCAAGGACTGCGCCGCCACCCTCGAGCACACCCTCGGCAGCCGCCTGCAGGCCAACGGCGCCGCCAGCCGCGTGCCGGTGCTGACCGCCGCCGGCGCGCTGCCGGAGTACTTCACCACCATTCCCGAGCGGCTCCGCGCCCTGCGCGCCACGATCCACGCCGCGGCGCAAACCGAATGCGGGCGTTCACGGTCCGCCGAGTCTGCAAGCCTGGCATCGGCTGCGGATGAGGCGGCGCCGAGCGTGGCCGAAACGCCGTCGTCCGCCGCCACGGCCGCGTCGGAGGTTTCGGCAGGTTCCGACGCGCTGGCTGCTGGAGCGTCGGCCGCGGCGCCGGCGGTGCCGCCGCTGCTGATCGCCGGCGGCACCGACCTGTACGTGCAACAGGGGGAGTCGATCCCGCAGCGGCTGGTCGAGGTGCTGGGCGCGCGCCCGGAACTGAAGGGGATCCGCCGCGCCGGCGGCGAGTTCCGCGTCGGCGCGCTCACCACCTTCGAGGAGTTCGGCACCCACCCGGCGGTGATCGAGGCGATCCCGCGTATCGCATCGTTCAATCACCTGATCGCCTCCTGGCAGATCCGCAACCGCGCCACCCTGGCGGGCAACATCGTCAATGCCTCCCCGATCGGAGACTTCACGGCCCTGCTGCTGGCGCTCGATGCGCGCATCGTGCTGGCAGGCGGCGGCACGCAACGCACCGTTCCGCTCAAGGAGTTCTACCGCGGCTACAAGCAGATCGACCTGCGCCCCGATGAGCTGCTCACCGAGGTGATCTTCGCCGACCCGACCGATGCACGGGTCAACTTCGAGAAGGTGTCCAAGCGCACCTGCCTGGACATCGCCTCGGTGAACGCCGCCTGCTCGATCCGCCAGACGGGCGATTCCATCCGCGAAGCGCACTTCAGCGTGGGCGGCGTGGCGCCGATCCCGCTGTACCTGCACGAGACCTCGCGGGCGCTGCACGGGCGTACCCTCGACCTGGACACGGCGTGGCAGGCGGTGCGCATCTCGCAACAGGAGATCGCGCCGATCTCGGACGTGCGCGGCTCGGCGGAGTACAAGCGGCTGCTGGCGCGGCAGTTGCTCATTGCCCACTTCGTTATCCTGTTTCCCGACCGCTTCGCCGCCGAAGCGTTCTACGCCGCGGAGGGTGCATGACGGGAGCCGACACCAAGCACATCGACTCTCACCTGCACGTGCGCGGCGAGTCGCAGTACGTGGACGACGTGCCTGCCCCCTCCGGCATGCTGCACGCCGCGGTGTTCGGCGCTCCCAAGGCGCACGGCGTCATTTCCCGGCTGGCCACCGGAGCAGCGCGCACCGCCCCCGGTGTCGTGGCGGTGCTGACCGCGGCCGACATCCCGGGCGTCAACCGCTTCGGTCCGATCATTGAGGACGAGCAGCTGCTGGTGGAGCGCGAGGCGTGCTTCATCGGCCATCCGATCGCGCTGGTGGTGGCGCATACCGCGCACCAGGCGCGGCAGGCGCGCGAGCTGATCGAGGTGGAGATCGACGAGCTGCCGGTGGTGGTCGACCCGCGCGAGGCGTATGCGAACGGCGACCTGATCCATCCCGAGCGCACCATGGCCGCCGGCGACGTGGCCAACGCCTGGAGCGAGTGCGACGTGGTGGTGCAGGGGCGCTGCGAGATCGGCGGCCAGGAGCACCTCTACCTGGAGACGCAGCGCGCCCGCGCGGTGCCGCGGGAGGATGGTGCAATGCAGGTGTTCTCTTCCACCCAGGGGCCGGCCGCGGTGCAGCACGTGGTGGCGGCGGTGCTTGGCAGGCCGATGCACAAGGTGGAAGTGGACGTGAAGCGGCTCGGCGGCGGCTTCGGCGGCAAGGAGGACCAGGCTACCCACTGGGCGGCGCTGGCCGCGCTGGCGGCGGACCGTCTGAACGCGCCGGTGGAGCTGGTGCTGAACCGGCTCGACGACATCCGGATGACCGGCAAGCGCCACCCGTACTCGGCGGACTTCCGGATCGGGCTGACCGCACAGCACAAGATCCTCGCCTACGAGGCCACCTTCTACCAGAACGCCGGCGCCTTCGCCGACCTGTCGTCGCCAGTGCTCGCGCGTACGCTGTTCCACGCCACGGGCGCGTACTTCATCCCCAACGTGCGGGTCACCGCCGCGTCGTGCCGCACCAACCTGCAGCCGCACACCGCGTTCCGCGGCTTCGGCGGGCCGCAGGGGATGTACGTGATCGAGGCCGCCATCAACAAGGCCGCCGACGCAATCGGCACGGATGCGTCCGCCATCCAGCGCGCCAACCTGCTGCGCGACGGCGACGTGTTCCACTACGGCCAGGTGGCCGCGCGCTGCCGTGCCGAGCGCACCTGGGATGAGTTGGAGTCAGCGTTCGGAGCGGACGCCATCCGGCAGCGCGTCGCCGAGCACAACCGAGGCAGCTTCGCGGCAAAGAAGGGCTGCGCGCTGATGCCGGTGTGCTTCGGCATCTCGTTCACCAAGAGCCACCTCAACCAGGGCAACGCCTTGGTGCACGTGTATACCGACGGCAGTGTGAGCGTGACTACCGGCGGCATCGAGATGGGCCAGGGCATCAGCAGCAACGTGGCCTCGGTGGTGGCGCGTACGTTCGGCATCTCACGGCGCCGCGTGCGGGTCGAGAGCACCAACACCACGCGGGTGGCCAACATGTCGCCGAGCGCCGCCAGCGCCACCACCGACCTGAACGGCAACGCCGCCATCGTGGCCGTCGAAACCATCCTCGACGGCATGCGCGCGGTGGCTGCCGCGGAGCTGGGCGTGACCGACCCGGCCACGCTCACCATCGCCGGCGAGCAGGTGCACGCCGCCGGCAGGCCCGCCGGCATCGGCTGGGCCGACCCGGTCGGCCTCACTTACCACCCCCCCCAACGCCCGTCCCCGCACCGCCTCTCATCCCCCCCCCCCCACCGCGGGCGAGCGGGTCCCCGCCCCCGGCAGGCCCGCCGGCATCGGCTGGACCGACCTGGTCGACCTCACTTACCACGCCCGCAAGCGCCTGTCCGCGCACGGCTTCTATGCCACCCCGGGCATCCACTACGACGAGCAGCGCGAGCACGGCCACCCGTTCGCCTACCACGTGTACGGCAGCGCGGTGTTCGAAGTCACCGTCGACTGCCTGCGCGGCACCTACGCCGTCGACCAGGTGAAGATCGTCCACGACCTCGGCCGCACCATCAATCCCACCGTGGACCGCGGCCAGGTGGAAGGCGGCCTGGCGCAGGGCATGGGCTGGATGACCATGGAGGACCTGCAGTGGGACGCGGACGGCCGCTGCCTGTCCCACGCCCTGTCCACCTACAAGGCGCCGGACGTCTACTTCATGCCCGACGACATGGCCGTGCAGTTCCTGGAGCCGGAGGACAACCCGTACGGCCCGCTCGGCGCCAAGGCGGTCGGCGAGCCGCCGCTGATGTACGGTATCGGCGTGTTCTTCGCCCTGCGCAACGCCATCAAGGCCTTCCGCCCCGGCGCCGGCCTCACCCTCGACGCCCCCATGACCCCCGAACGCCTCCTCCTCGCCCTGCACCGCGGGTGAGGCCAGAGGCGCCGAGAGCTCCGAGAGCGCCGGGCGGTGTTACTCGACTGCTTGCAGGCGGCCCTCGACGACCGGGGAGACGGAGCCCTGGTCGGCGATGTAGTCGATGACCTGGGATGCCATCAGGGTGCCGGCGTAGGCATCTACCACCCGCACCTTGTCTTCGAGCACGCCGTAGCCGTCGCCGCCGCCGGCCATGTAGTCGTTGGTGGCCAGGGTGTAAGTGGCGTCCAGGTTCAGCGGTGCGCCGCCGCGGGTCACCTCCAGCACGCGGTCGCCGGCCGCCCGGCCGGCGTCGAAGCGCACGCTGAGCCCGGCCACATGCGGGAAGCGGCCGGCGCCGTCTTCGACCTTGCTGAAGCCGTTCTCGAGGGCCGCGACGATGTCGTGCCCGGTCAACTCCAACACCACGGTCTTGTTGCCGAATGGCAGTTCGCTCAGGATGTCGCGCCGGGTCAGCGTGGTGCCGGGCTCGTAGATCCGGTTGGCGCGGATGCCGCCGCCGTTGGTCAGCGCCACGTCGGCCCCGGTTGCCGACTGCATGGCGTCGGCGATCAGGTTGGCGATGGCGGCCTCCTTGCCGCGGATCGTCTCGCGCCGGCTGTCCAGCTCGGTGGCGGTGGTGCCGATCTCGACGTCGAGCTCGGAGGAGAGCTGGTCGAGGTAGACCTGGGCGGCGGCGGCCAGATCCGCGTCCGGCGCCACGCGCGCGGTATTGATGATTCGGAACGCCGGGCTCCAGGTGAAGCGCATGTTGCCGCGGCTCTCCACCTCGTCCAGGGTGAGGTCGATGACCGTTACCCAGTCCGCCTGTTCGCCCGATTCGGCGAACAGCGTGTCGCCGCTGAAGTCGACCCGCAACTGGTGGTCGTCGCCGCTCAGCAGCAGGTCCACCGCGCCCTGCCGCAGCAGCGCGCGATCCTCCGAGGTGTCGGTGTGCGCCAGCGCGATCACCAGCTCCGCCCCCGCCTCGCGCAGCGCCGCACTCTGCTCGGCGGCAACCTCCTCGACGTCCCGGAAGGTCACCGAGCCGGGGCTGGACTTGACCGCGGTGCCGAGCGTGGTGAGCCCGAAGATGCCGACCTGGTAGGGACCGACATCCACCAGGATCGAATCCTGCGCGCCGTCGATGATGTCGCCGTCGCTGTCGATGTTGTTGGCGCCGAGCATCGGGAAGTTGGCTTCCGCGATGCGCTGCATGGCGACCTCCGGGCCGAAGTCGTACTCGTGGTTGCCGATCGCCATGGCGGTAAGGCCGAGCCGGTTGAGCAGCTCGATCATGTGCGCGCCCTTGTCGAACCCGGACATCAGCGAGGGCGAGATGGCGTCGCCGGCAAAGGTCACGATCACGTTGTCGTGCATCGCCCGCTCGGCATTGATTACTGCCGCCAGCCGCGCGACGCCGCCCTGGCCGCCGCTCTCTTCCATGCGATCCAGGTCGTTGAAGTGCACGATGGTCAGTTCGACCGGCGCGGCAAGGGCGTGGCCGGCAACCAGCAGCAGCGCGGTCACGGCCGCGGCCGTTGCGGCTCTCGAAATCCTGGCGATATTACTCACAGTGGTGATCCTCCGTTGGCAATCGGTGAGATGGGATGCCCGCAATCTACTTATGCCGGGCTCCAGCACGCAACCGGTTCCGGTCGTGCGGTCCGGAGTTTGGCTTGCGCGCCATGAGCAGCCGATGACCGTCGGGTTAGTTTTTCGCCAGCGCGTACGCGCTTTCAGGATTGTCGCGGGCGGCGGAAACGGGTCGCGGCGAACAGCAGCAGGGCGGCGACCACGATCGAGGGCCCGGAGGGGGTGTCGACCCGTGCCGAGGCGAACAGGCCACCGGCTATGGCGACCACGCCCGCGGCGGCGGCCAGGACGGCCATATGCTCCGGGTTGCGGGCGAAGCGGCGCGCGGTCGCCGGCGGGATGACCAGCAGCGCGACGATCAGCAGGATGCCGACGATCTTGATGGCCACCGCGATCACGGTGGCCATCAGCAGGCCGAAGATGAGGCGCGTCCGCTCCGGCCGCAGTCCGGCCACGGTGGCCAGGTCGACATTGACGGTGGCGGCCAGCAGCGGCCGCCAGATGCGCGCAAGCACCGCCAGCACCAGCATGCCGCCGCCCCAGATCAGCGCCAGGTCGGTGCGCGATACGGCGAGGATATCGCCGAACAGCAGCGCCTGCAGGTCGATGCGGATGTTGGGAAAGAACGCCATGATTACCAGCCCGGTGGCCAGGCCGCCGTGGGCGAGCAGGCCGAGCACGGTGTCCGCCGGCAGTGAGCCGCGGCCCTGCAGGTAGAACATCAGCAGGGTGACCGTACACGCCGACACGAAGATGCCCAGCACCAGGTCGATCTGCAGCACCAGGGCGAGCACTACGCCGAGCAGCGCCGAGTGGGCGATGGTCTCCCCGAAGTAGGCCAAGTGGCGCCACACAACGAAGCAGCCGGCCGGCCCTGTGACCAGGGCGAGTCCGACGCCGGCGAGCAGCGCACGGATCAGGAAATCGTCCAGCACCGCCTCAGTCCGATTCCAGGCGCGCTTCAGCCGCGCCGGACGGTGGGTGGTCGTGTTCGTGCGGCAACAGCACTACCACGTCGCTGTCGCTGTTCATGACCATCTGCAGGTCGTGCGAGATCAGCAGAATCCCGCAGCCGAGGTCGCTGCGGATTCCCTCGATCAACTCATGGAGCACGCCGGCGCCCGCCACGTCCACGCCTTGGGCGGGTTCGTCGAGCACCAGAAAATCGGGCCGGTGGATCAGCGCCCGGGCCAGCAGCAGGCGCTGCAGCTCGCCGCCCGACAGCGAGGGGGCCGGCGGGGCGCGGAGCGGCGCCCGGCACACGCGGGGTGCCCGGCGGGTGCCCGGAGCCGCTCCAGTCCCACCGCGGCAAGCGCCGCGTCGATCTCCCGCGCCGTGAAGCGGCCGGTCAGCTTCATCAGCCGGCGCAGGCTCAGCGGCAGGGTATGGCTCACCGCCAGCCGTTGCGGCACGTAGCCGACCGCCAACCCGGCAGCACGCTCGATTCTGCCCTCGTCGATGTCGATCAAGCCAAGGATCGACTTCGCGCAGGTGGACTTGCCGGCTCCGTTCGCGCCGATCAGGTAGACCAGTTTGCCGTGCGGCACCTGCAGGTCGACATGGCGGATCAGCCAGCGCTCGCCGCGCCGTACGCCGATGTCATGTGCCGCAATCAGTGTTTGCGTATCGGTGGAACCAGGTTTGGTTGCGCTGATCATTTGACGCCGCCGCTGCTTTCGCCTTAATTGTACCACGGGTCCAAGGAACCCACGGGTAGGAGCAATGTATAAACGTTTCCTGGTATTGGCGCTCGGTATTGCGGGACTCACGGTGGCCGCGTCCGCGGCGTTCGCCTCGGGCGATGGCGAAACGGACGGCGGGTTGCTCGTGGTAGCCTCGATCAAGCCCGTGCACTCGCTGGTCAGCGCCGTCATGGCGGGCGTGGCAGAGCCGCACCTGATCATCCGCGGGGCGCAGTCGCCGCACACCTTCAGCATGCGGCCCTCCGACGCCGCGGCGTTGTCGAAAGCCCGCGTCATCTTCCTGATCGACGAACACAAGGAGGTCGCCCTGGCCGGCCCCATCGGCAACCTCGGCGACGATGCCCTGGTGGTACGGCTGGCGGGGTCGCAGGGCCTCCACCTGCTGCCGCTGCGCGAGGGCGGCGCGTTCGAGGAGCACGATCACGATGACGACGGTGACGACGGTGACGACGACGACCATCGCGAGGACGACGGCCACGAGCATGGCGGCCACCCCGAGCACGGCGACGTCGACTTTCACATCTGGCTCGATCCCGAAAACGCCGTGCTGATGACCTATGAGATCATCGAGGCGCTGTCGTTCGCCGATCCCGACAACGCCGCCACCTACGAAATCAACGGGTATGCGCTGATCGACCGCCTGGACGAACTGATTGCCGAGGTCGACGCCGAACTGGCTCCGATTCGCGACAAGCCGTTTATTGTCCTGCACGATGCCTATCGCTACTTCGAGCAACGCTTCGACCTGAATGCCGCCGGCTCCATCTCCGTTAATCCGGAACGGGCGCCGGGCGCGCAGCGGATTGCGGAGATTCGCGACAAGGTCGGCGAACTTGGCGGCGTGTGTGTGTTCGCCGAACCGCAGTTCGACTCGCGCGTCATCGACGTGGTCACCGAGGGCACGACCGCGGGATCTGGTACGGTGGACCCGCTCGGCGCTGGAATTGAGGATGGCCCGGAACTCTACTTCACGCTGCTCCGCGACCTGGCGGCGTCGTTCAAGGAGTGCATGCTCGGCATCGGCTAGCGCCACTGCGCGGCCGGCGCGGCCGGCGCGCAGCGGCCGCGGTCAACTGCCGCGGTAGGTGGTGTAGCTCCATGGCGAGACTAGCAGCGGCACGTGGTAATGGGCGTCGGCGGCCATGCCGAACGCCACCGTGATCTGGTCCAGGAACGGCGGCTCCGGCAACGTCAGTCCGGCAGCCGCGAAATATTCGCCCACGTGGAATACCAGTTCCCATTGCCCGGTGCGGAACTGCCCGGTGCGGAACGCTTCGCCCTGCAGCAGCGGCGCAGCGCAGCGCCCGTCGTCGTTGGTGCGCGCGGTTGCGACCAGGCGGCGGTCGCGGCCGGCGGCGTACAGGTCCACCCGGATGCCGGCCCCCGGCCTGCCCTGCGCGGTGTCCAGCACGTGGGTGGTAAGCATGCCCATTACTGCCTCCTCATGGTGGCTTCGATCTGGCCGTTGGGTTCGTCGGTGGGCAGGAACAGGCAGCCCCCCGCATCGCGCCCGAACGCGGACAGGTCGATCGGCAGGTAGTGCACGTTGGGCATGGCCAGGGTGATCTCGGAGATGCCGGGGACGGCGGCCAGGGCCGCCTCGCCCATGCGGTACATGCTGTCCTGGACCGAGTAGCTGTAGGTGTCGGCAAACACCTTGAGCAGGGCGGCGCGGATGGCGCAAGCGGCGGCCTCGTAGTCTCGCGGCCGTTCGGCACCCTCTGCGTTGGCGGGGCCATTCGCGAAGCGCCAGGCTGCCCGCATGCGAGTGGCGAAGATGCGGTCGGTGGTGGGCGGCAGCGTGGTGTACTCGTCCTGCACGTAGTCGACGAAGCCCGACCCGGTGGTCTTCATGATCGCCAGATCGCGCACGCCGGCCACCACATCGCGCGCCGACCGCGTCGCCGTGACGCGCGCGAACGGGGTGCCGCTTTCGGAGCGGACGAAGCCGTGATCGTGCGGCTCGCCGCCGACCCGCAGGCGGCTCCAGACAGTCTCCTCAATCTCGACCCTCGCCTCCGCCACCTGCCGGTAGCGATCCAGAAGACACTCGGCAATGGCCAGCGCGAATGGTTCGCCTGCGGCCTCCAGGTGCTCGAGGGCGAGCACGTTGACCAGGTTTTTCATGGTATCGGTGGGCACCACCGGGCTGTTGTCGGCCGCCGTGTAGACGCGCGCGAAATCACCGTCCACGGACACCTCGACCCGCGCCTCGCGCACCTCGTGGCGAGCCGATGAACGCTGCACCCGCAGCACCCGCACGTTCGCCTTGCCATACCGCTGCCTTACGAATGCCATTCTGATCGCTCCTTCCGAATCTGACTGATCACCGGAATGTGGGCGAAGCGGTTCACGTCCACCAGGCCCAGGTCGGAGATGCGCAGCTCCGGGATCACCACCAGGGCGAGCAGGCTGAGCTGCATGTAGCCGTTGTTGAGTGTGCACCCGCAATCGCGCATCGCCCGCACTACCCGGGCCGACTTGCCGGCCACCACCTCCGCCCGTTCGCCGGACATCAGGCCGGCTACCGGCAGCTCCACCAGGGCGGCCACCTTGCCGGCGCGCACCACCACCACACCGCCGCCGCTATCGGCGAGCGTGTTCGCCGCCTGCGCCATCGACTCGGCCCCGGTGCCCACCACGAGCAGGTGGTGACTGTCATGGGCCACGGTCGAGGCCACCGCGCAGTCGCCGGTGAACCCGAAGCCGTGCACGAATCCGTTCACCAGCGCGCCGGAGCCGCGGTGGCGTTCCACCAGCGCCAGCGGCAGTACGTCGTTGGCCGGGTCGGGCTGTACCGTGCCGCCGGCCACGGCCAGTTCCGCGGTCAGGTGGCGGGTAGGGGCCTGGTTCTCGAGTACGCCGATCACGTTGGCCGTTACCGTACCGTCAGCGTCGCCGCAGGGCACCGCGAAGTCCGCGGCGGCCAGCCGGCGCGGGATGTGTACCGAGTGCCGAAAGCGCTCCTCGTGGGCCCACGCGGGCAGGTCCAGCAGCAGCCGGCCCGCCTCCGCGGCCACCTCGCCGCCGGCGATCACCATGCCGGCGGCGAACTCTTCCAGGCTGTCGGCCAGCACCAGGTCGGCGTAGCGTCCCGGCGCCAGGCAGCCGAGGTCGCGCGCCACGCCGAAGTGCTCGGCGGGGTTGATGGTCATCATCTGCAGCGCCACCAGCGGGTCGCAGCCCAGTGCCACCGCGTGCCGCAGTACCCGGTCCATGTGCCCCTCCCGCACCAGGGTGGCGGCGTGCACGTCGTCAGTGCACAGGATGAACTGGCGCGGGTCCAGGCCGCGCTCGGTCACGGCGGTGATCTGCGCGGCCACGTCGTGCCACGCGGAGCCGAGCCGCAGCATCGGGCGCAGGCCGCGGCGGGCGCGCTCCATGGCGTCCACCTCGCGCGTGTTCTCGTGGTCGTCCGCCGGTCCGCCGGCAAGGTAGGCGTGGAAGCCGCGGCCGAGGTCGGGGCTGGCATAGTGGCCGCCCACGGTCTTGCCGGCGCGCATGGCGGCCGCCACCTCGGCGTGCATCTGCTCATCGTTGCCGGCCAGGCCGGGGAAGTTCATCATCTCTCCCAGCCCGATCACGCCCGGCCAGCTCATCGCCTCCTCCACCTCGCGCGCGGTGATGCGGGCGCCGGGCGTTTCCAGGCCCGGCGCCGACGGCACGCAGGAGGGCATCTGCAGGAACACGTTGATCGGCATCGCGGCGGCCTCGGCGGCCATCATGCGCACGCCATCGAGGCCGAACACGTTGGCGATTTCGTGCGGGTCGGCGAAGATCGCCGTGGTGCCGTGCGGCAGCACCGCGCGCACATACTCGGTGATCGTGCACATGCTGCTTTCCACGTGCATGTGGGCATCGGTCAGACCGGGCACCAGGAAGCGTCCCTCGGCCTCGATCACCCGCGTGCCGGCACCGGTGCAGTATGCAGCGTCGGCAACGATGCAGGCGATGCGTCCGCTGCAGACCGCGATGTCGATGCCCGCCACCACCTCGCGGGTCAGCACGTTGACCCAGCGGCCGTTGCGAATTACCAACTCGGCCGGCTCCCGCCCGGCGGCCACGTCCACCAGCCGGGTGGCTACCTCGTGCCACGGTCTGCGCTTCCGCATTGTTGGAACGATTGTACCGCAGACACGGTCGCGAGGCATGGGCGGCATAGGGAGCGTCTCGGGCTAGTGGCGCGCGCCGGCCACCAGCGGCGCCCCTGCGCCCGGCGCAAGGTGTCCGAGCGTCCCGTTGGTTCCGGGCCGCGTCCAAGCCTTCCGGCCGGCGACGTAGGTGGCGCGGACCGCCCGGTCGTCGCCCAGGATGGCCAGTGCAAACAGGGTGTCTTCCAGTTGCCTGGACAACGGCTGGCGTTCCTGCAGCACCGGCGTCGCGGCCGGATCGAGCACCACCAGGTCTGCCCAGCGGCCCGGCTCAAGACAGCCGATCTCATCGTCGAGCCCGAGTTGCACGGCGTTGCCGCGGGTGGCGAGGTGAAACAGGTCGTGAGCGCCGAGCGTGTGGCCGTGCAGCATCGCCACCTTGTAGGCCTCGCCCATGGTGTGCAGCATCGAGTAGCTGGTGCCGCCGGCGATATCGGTGGCGATGCCGATGCCGACCGGGCGCTGCACCTGCCTGAGGCGCTCAATATCGAACAGGCCGGAGCCGAGGAAGGTGTTGGAAGTGGGGCAGTGCACGACGGTGGCGCCTGCTTGCGACAGCCGTTCGCACTCCCGCTCCGACAGGTGGATGCCGTGTGCGAGCAGGCTGTTCGGTCCGATCAGTCCGAAGCGGTCATAGACGTCGGTGTAGTCGCACGCCCATGGAAAGTCCCGCTTTACCGCGGCGATTTCGCGCTCGCTCTCGGCGAGGTGGGTATGCACGTGGCAGTCCGGGTAGCGGGCGGCCAACTCGCCGGCGGCACGAAGCTGGTCCTCGCTGGAGGTCACCGCGAAGCGTACCGTGATGGCGTAGCGCAGGCGTTCGCGACGGTGCCAGCGCTCGATCAGCTCCTCGCTGTCGCGCACGCCGGAGGCCGGATCGTCGCGCAGGGTCTCCGGCGCGTTGCGGTCCATCATCGTCTTGCCGGTAACCAGGGCCAGTCCGCGGCGCTCCGCCGCCGCCAGCAGGATCTCGGTGGCCTGGCGGTGGACCGTGGAGAACACCACCGCGGCGGTGGTGCCGTGCCGGAGCAGGCGGTCCAGGAACACCTCGGCCGCGGCGCTTGCATACGCCGGCGCGGCGTAGCGGCTCTCCTCCGGGAAGGTGAACCGGTGCAGCCAGTCGAGCAGGTCGCGGCCCGGCGCGGCGAGCATGCGGTGCTGGGGATAGTGAGTGTGGGCGTCGATGAATCCCGGCAGCAGCAGCGACGTACCGTGGTCGTCCACCGGCAGCGAGCGGAACCGGGCCGGCAGCTGCGCGGCGCGGCCCCGCCATGCGATGCGGCCGTCGCTGTCGACCGCCACCGCGCCGCGCAGGTGATGGAGCACGGCGTGCTCCAACCCGACACGCGCGGGATCGTCGCGGTAGGTGAGCAGCGCGCCGCACACCACCCGTCCCCGGCACGGCACGCTCACGACGCCACCCGGTCCTCGATCCGGAACCGCAGGATGCGTTCCACGTTGGCCAGCGCCAGCGCGCGCTCGGTCGCGGCCGAGTTGGCGATCCGTTGTTCGAATGCGTTCAAGATGTCCTCCTTGGTCGCTCCCTTGACCGCGAAGATGAAGGGAAACCCGAACCGCTCGCGGTAGCGGGTGTTGAGGCCGCGGAAGCGGGTAAACTCGCCGCGTGTGAGCCGGTCGAGGCCGGCGCCGGCCTGCTCGCGCCGCGACTCGGCGGCGAGGCCGCCGCCGGCAATCGCCGCCCGGTCCGCCAGATCGGGGTGAGCGCGCAGCAGGGCGAGCTGGGCGTCCGGCGCCGCGCCGCGCACCGCTGCCGCGAACGCGGCGGCCAGCGCCGCGCGGTCCGCGAACGGGCGCGCCTGGTACGCGGCTTGCGCCACCCACGGCGAGTGTTCGGCGACATCGCCGAAGCGGGCGGCGAATTCCGCCTCGCACAGAGCATTGACGGCGTCGATCGACAGGGATGTGGCTTGCATGCTTCCTATTTCTTTATCGACACGGCGCGTCCGCGAGCCTAGGCGGGACTCACCGAAGGTTGGCGAGGCCGTCTGAGGAAGCGAAAAGGCGGCAGGAGGCGGCAGGTGCCGCTTGACGAGATTCGCGGTCTCGCGCAGCCTGACGGGGCGTCCGGTAATCTTCGGTGCGTTCGGCAGGCGTCCACTTGCCGGCTGCGCCGAGTTTCCGCAGGTTGCGCTCAACATGACCATTTTCCGCCACGAGATCACGCAACGACCGGTCCGGCGTTGGCGCCGCGGCACGCTTGCCCGCGTCCCGTTCCTGCTGCTGGCCGTTGTGCTGTGTCTGATTCCGAAGGCCGCGCTCGCGCGCGTCGATGGCGATACCATCGTGCTTGGCGCGGCGGTGTCGCTGACCGGCAAGTACACCACCGCCGGCAATCACACCCGCAACGGATACGACCTCGCGGTCAAGGTGATCAACGAACGCGGCGGCGTCCGGGTCGGCGCCCGCAGCTATCGGTTGGAGGTGCTGTACTACGACGACGAATCGACCCCGGCGCGCGGTGCGCAGCTCGCCGAGCGGCTGATCCGGCAGGACGGCGTGCAGTTCATGCTCGGGCCGTACAGCTCGGGTCTGACCCAGGCGATCGCGCCGGTCACCGAGCGCTACCGGGTGCCGATGGTGGAGGGCAACGGCGCCTCGCGCGCGTTGTTCAACAAGGGCTACCGCTACCTGTTCGCGGTGCTGTCCACCTCCGAGCAA
Organism: Spirochaetaceae bacterium bin103; assembly: GCA_002238925.1. GTDB lineage: Bacteria > Spirochaetota > Spirochaetia > SZUA-6 > Bin103 > Bin103. The sequence continues at coordinate 18,306 of MPNH01000021.1, forward strand.
TACCTGCAGGAGGCGATCAACCTCGCCGCCGAGCGGGCGCAGGCGGACGGGCGGGATCCGGCGGCGCTGACCATCGCGGTGGCCACCGAGAACGATCCGTTTTCGCAGGACATTCGCGCCGGCGTGATCGACGACGCGGCCCGCCACGGCATGCAGGTGGTAATCGACGACAAGCTGCCGCGCGACCTCAACGACATGACCACCACGCTGCTCAAGGTCAAGGCGTTGCGGCCCGACCTGCTGCTGGTGTCCGGCCACACCAAGGGCGCCGCGCTGCTGGTGCGCCAGGCCGCGGAACTGAAGGCCTCCGCCCCCATCGTCGCCATCACGCACTGCGAGTCGGCCGAGGTGACCGACGCCGCGCGGTTCGGGAATGTCGCCGAGGGCATCCTGTGCGGCGGGCAATGGGCGCCGACCCTGACCTACCGGGACGACCTGTTCGGCAGCGCCTCCGACTATGCCGCGCTGTTCGAACAGGAGTACGGCTACGTGCCGCCCTACCAGGCGGCGGAATCCACGGCCGCGGTCATGGTGTGGGCGGACGCGCTGCAGCGTGCCGGCTCGTTCGCCACCGGGACGGTCCGGGATGCGCTCGCCGCGACCGACATGCAGACCTTCTACGGCAACGTCCGCTTTGACGCCACCGGCAAGAACATCGCCAAGCCGATGGTGCTGAGGCAGATCCAGGACGGCGAGTACCGGGTGGTGGCGCCGACCGCGTGGGCGTCGCACGAGCTGCGCTTTCCGCGTCCCGATCCCGCCGGCGGCCCCACTGCCCCCGGCGCCCCCCTCCCCGCCCCCGATCCCCCCCGCCGCCCCCCCGGCGGCAGCCGCCGCCGCCCCCGCCGCCGGAACGGGCGGGCCGCGCCTGCTGCGCTTCGGTCCGTTGACCGTGCAGCTCCTCCTGGACGGGCTGCTGGTCGGCGCCATCTTCGCACTCGCCGCCTACGGCATGGCGCTGGTGTGGGGCGTGATGAACATCATCAACGTGGCGCAGGGGGAGCTGGTGATTCTGGGCGGGTTTCTGACCTGGTGGCTGACCACGCTCGGCATCCATCCGCTGTTCGGGATTCCGCTGGCCGGAGCCGTGCTGTTTGCGTTCGGCTGGCTGCTCTACCGGACGGTCGTGCACCGCCTGGTGGACCGCGACCTGTTCGTGTCGCTGCTGGCCACGTTCGGCCTGTCGATCCTGCTGCAGCAGTTGATGAACCAGGTGTTCGGGGCCGACATACGCAACGCCAACGCCGGGCTTGGCTCCACCTACCTGCTCGGCGACGGCGTGGTGCTGGCCAACATCAAGCTGGTGGCGTTCGCGGTGGCGCTGGCGGCGGCCGCGGGGCTGCTGCTGGTCCTGCGCCGCAGCCGCGCCGGACGCGCCATCCGGGCGACCTCGCAGAACGCGCGCGCGGCGCGTCTGATGGGGGTGCGCACCGACCGCGTGTACGCGCTCGCCTTTGCTCTCAACGCCGCGGTGTGCGGCATCGCCGGCGCGCTGGTGGCGATGGTGTGGGTGGTGCACCCGTTCATCGGCATCACCTACACCGTGCGCTCGTTCGTGATCGTGGTGGTGGCGGGGCTGGGCAACATCGCGCCGGTGGTGATCTCCGGCGCCGCGCTCGGTGATGCCGAGAACATTACCGGGTTCCTGCTCGGCGCCGAGTTCCAGACCGCGTTCGTGTTCCTGCTGCTGGTGGTGATCCTGTTGCTGCGCAGCTACTTGCTGAGCCGCCGCCGCCAGGTGCTGCGATGAGTACGGCGCTGCGATGAGTACCTCCGCGAACGCCGCCCGGCAGGAGGCGCCGCGCGGCGGCCCGCTGTCGGGAGCAGGGCCGCGGCGGCTGGGCCTGGCGGTGCTGGCGGCCGCCGCGGTCGCCGCTCCGTTCGTCGCGCCGGGGCTGCAGTCGCAGATGGCGGTGCTGTGGGTGATGGTGGTGCTGGCGCTGACCTGGGACGTGGTGGGCGGCCAGATGGGCTACAACTCGTTCGGCAACATCGTGTTCTTTGGCGCCGGCATGTACGCGAGCGCGGTGGTGCAGCGCGCCCTCTCGCTTAACGCGCAGGAGACCACCACCGCCGGCGCCGGCGGCGCAGAGGCGCTCCTGGCGCCGATTCAGTACCTTGGCGGGCTGGGGCTCGGGCTGGCCTGCGCGGCGCTGGTGGCGGTGCTGGTCGCGCTGCCGCTCGGCGCGAGCATCCTGCGCCTGCGCGGCCACTACTTCGCCATCTGCACATTGGGCCTGGGCGTGGCGGCGGGCGAGATCGCCAGTGCCTGGGACTGGCTCGGCGCCGGGTCCGGGCTGGTCACGCCGCTGTTCCCGGAGGCATTGGGCAACCGCAACCGCTTTTTCTGCTTCTACTTCCTGGCCCTGGCCGGCGCCTGCTTCGCGGTGCTGAAACTGCTGTACCGCCGCCGCTTCGGACTGCTGATCAACGCCATCCGCGACGACGAGGACAAGGCGGAGGCAATGGGCCTGCCGACTATCCGCGCCAAGGTGGTGGCGTGGTCGGTGGCGGCATTCTTCCTGGCCCTGGCCGGCGGCGCCTACGGCAACTTCATCGGCTTCATCGACCCGCTCGACATTGCATTCTCCGGGGCCACCTTCGGGGTGTGGATGATCCTGATGGCGATCATGGGCGGGCGCGGCACGCTGTGGGGTCCGATACTGGGCGCGATGGTATTCCATGTTACCCAGGAGCTGTTCTGGACCTTCCTGCTCGGCTGGCACCGGGTCGCCATGGGCCTGCTGATCGTCGTGATCGTGACCTTCCTGCCGGACGGCATTCTGGGCTGGGTCCGGGAACGGCGCGGCGGCGCGGCGCTTGCAGAGGGGCGGCGCGCATGAACGCCCTGCTCGAGGTCGACCGGGTGAGCAAGTCGTTCGGCGGGGTGGCGGCCAACCGGGAGATCAGCCTGAGCGTCCCCGCCGGCGCCGTACACGGGCTGATTGGCCCCAACGGATCCGGCAAGACCACCCTGTTCAACAGCATCGTCGGCCACCACCCGTTGGACGCCGGCTCGGTGGCGTTCGACGGCACCCGCATCGAACGCATGACCGTGCCGCGCATCGCCCGCCTCGGCCTGTTGCGCACCTTTCAGCAGACGCGCGTGTACGGCGCCATGAGCTGCGTCGAGAACATGCAGGTCAGCGCACCGCACCGCACCGCACACGGCGGCGTGCTGCTGCGCCGGGTGCCGGCCGCGGTCACCGAGCGGGCGGAAGGGTTGCTGGAATTCGTCGGTCTCGCTGCCCTGCGCCACCATCGCGCCGGCAGCCTGTCGTTCGGGCAGCAGAAGCTGCTGGAGTTCGCCATGGCGCTGATGTTCCGGCCCAAGATGCTGCTGCTGGACGAGCCAACGGCGGGCATCAACCCCACCCTGATCAACGGCATGATCGACCGGTTGGTGCGGGCCAACGCGGAGCTGGGGGTGACGCTGCTGGTTATCGAGCACAACATGCGGGTGGTCATGAACCTGGCCACCCACATCTACTGCCTGGCGCACGGCCGCCTGCTGGCGGCGGGGACGCCGGAGGAGGTGCGCAACGACCCGCGCGTGGTCGAGGCGTACCTGGGCGGCGAGTGATGGCCGGCAGGGCGCCGGACGGCGGCGTTTCCGGTTACGGCGGCTACGGCGGCGGCGAGCTTGGCGCTGCCATCTCGGTAGAGCAGGTGGCGCGCGAGAGTGCGTCGCTGCTGGAACAGGGGGTGCCGCGCGAGCGGCTCGCGGAGTTGGCCGGCGGCGATGACTACCTGCGCATCGACGGCCTGGTGGCCGGCTACGGGCGCATGCAGATCCTGCACGGCATCGACTTGCAGGTGGGGCGCGGGCAGTCGCTGTGCCTGATCGGCCCCAATGGCGCCGGCAAGTCCACCGTGCTGCACGCGATCTACGGCCTCAACACGATCACCGGCGGCACCATCCGCAAGCAGGGCCGCGACATCACCCGCATGCACTCCGCCGACAAGCTCCGCCACGCCGGCATCGCCTACATCCTGCAGGACAACTCGGTGTTCCCGGACATGACGGTGGAGGAGAACCTGCAGATGGGCGCCTTCCTGATGCGCGACAAGGCCGCGGTGCGCGCCGCCGTGGCGGGGGTTCTGGACCGCTACCCGCGCCTGGCCGAGCGCCGAACCCAGCCGGCGCACGTGCTGTCGGGCGGCGAGCGCCGCCTGTTGGAGATCTCCCGCGCCCTGGTGATGGATCCCGACGTGCTGCTGGTCGACGAGCCGTCGATCGGCCTGGAGCCGCGCTTCATCGACATGGTGTTCGAGATCCTGGTCGACCTGCGCGACCGGGAACGCAAGACCATCGTCATGGTGGAGCAGAACGCACGCAAGGGCCTGCAGTTCGCCGACCTCGGCTACGTGCTGGTGGCCGGCAACCTGGCCCTGGCCGGCAGCGGCGCCGAGTTGCTCGACGACCCGCGCGTAGGCCGCCTGTTCCTCGGCGGGTAGCGGCGCACAAGAGCGCGCAAGAAAAGACCCGCGCGAGCACCGGGTGGCGCCCGCGGCGGGTCTTTTCGACAGATGCGGGTGGGTTACTCGGGCAGCTTGTCGTCGACGCCCTGCACGTACCAGTTCATGCCGAGCAGCGTGCCGTCGTCGAGCATTTCGCCCTCGCCGATCACCATCTCGCCATCCTGGTTGTAGATCGGGCCCTTGAACGGGTGCAGCTCGCCGGAGGCAATCATCGCTTCCGTCTCGCGCGCCATCGCGGCCACTTCCTCCGGCATGTTCTGGTATTCGGACATGCGCACCATGCCCGGCGCGATGCCGTCCCAGGTGTCGGTGGACTCCCAGGTGCCGTCCAGCACCGCGCGCGTGCGCTCGACGTAGTAGGGTGCCCACTCGTCGATGATGGCGGTGAGCTGCGCGTTGGGGGCGAACTCGTGCATGTCGGAGGCCTGGCCGAAGCCGACCACGCCCTGCTCCTCGGCAATCTGCAGCGGCGCCGTGGAGTCGGTGTGCTGGGTGATGATGTCGGCGCCCTGGCCGATCAGCACCTTGGCGGCGTCCGCTTCCTTGCCGGGATCGAACCAGGTGTTGACCCAGATCACCTTGAGCTTGAAGTCGGGGTTGATGGTCTGCGCACCGAGCAGGAACGCGTTGATGCCGCGCACCACCTCGGGAATCGGGAATGAGGCGATGTAGCCGGCCACGCCGGCCTCCGACATCTGCGCGGCGATCTGGCCGATGATGTAGCGGCCCTCGTAGAAGCGGGCCGAGTAGATCGACACGTTGTCGGCGCGCTTGTAGCCGGTGGCGTGCTCGAACTTCACGTCCGGAAAGCGCTCGGCCACCTTGACGGTCGGGTCCATGAAACCGAACGAGGTGGTAAAGATCAGGCCGGCGCCCTGGCGCGCGAGGCGGGTAATGGCGCGTTCCGCGTCGGGACCTTCGGCGACGTTCTCGACGTAGATCGTCTCCACGCGGTCGCCGAACTCTTCCTCGACGGCCAGCAGGCCCTGGTGATGCTGGTAGGTCCAGCCGTGGTCGCCGATCGGGCCGACGTAGATAAAGCCGACTTTCAGCTCATCGCCGAACGCGATGGTCGAGATCGACAGCAGCAACGCGAGGCTGACGATCAGTGCGAATACCTTTCTCATGAGGTCACTCCTTTGGTGTGATGAAATGATGGATGTGGCCGGTCGAATCACAGCACGAGTTGCCCGCTTGGTCAAGCCGCACCGCAAGCGCACGCTATTTGTGACAGCATGTACAGAAATGAAGGGAGGGTGCTGGCCGCGGTGGACCGTCAGCGGTCCGGCACAAACGGCAGCCCGAGGCAGGCGGGGGTGTTCTTTTTGGTCAGCAGGCGGTTGCCGGAGATCAGCACCAGCGCGGCGATGGTGGCCAGGTAGGGCAAGGAGGAGAGCAACTGCGGCGGAATGCCGATGCCCGCGCCCTGCGCGTACAGGCCCATGATCCACACGGTGCCGAACAGGTAGGCGCCGACCGCCACCCGGCGCGGCGCCCAGGTGGAGAACACGACAAGGGCCAGGGCGATCCAGCCGCGCCCTGCGGTCATGTTCTCGATCCACTGCGGCGTGTACACCAGCGACAGGTAGCCGCCGGCCAACCCGGCGCAGGCGCCGCCGAACGCGATGCAGGCGTAACGCACCGCGATCACCCGGTAGCCGAGCGCGTGCGCGGAGTGGTGGTTGCCGCCGGTGGCGCGGATTACCAGCCCGACGCGGGTGCGCGCCAGGGTCCACGCCACCAGCACCGTGATCGCTACCGACGCGTACACCAGTGCGTCCTGACCGAACACGACTGGCCCGATGAACGGAATGTCGGTCAATAGGGGGATGTGCAGGCGCTGCAGCTTTGCCGGGTCGGGCAGGGGCAGGCCGGTGAAGTTCTCGCCGATCAGGCCGGACAGGCCCAGTCCGAACAGGGTCAGTGCCAGTCCGGTGGCGACCTGGTTGGTAATCAGCGTCTGGGTGAAGTAGGCGAACAGCAGCGCGACGCCCACTCCCATGACGATCGCTGCCGCCACGCCCGCCGCGGCCGAGCCGAACGTGTAGGCAGCGCCGAACCCGCTTACCGCGCCGATGATCATCATCCCCTCGACACCAAGGTTCAGCACCCCTGAACGCTCCGTCACCAACTCGCCGATAGCCGCCAGCAGCAGCGGCGTCGCGGCCGTGATAATGGTCAGCAGCACCGCTTCCAGCCCCGTCATCGCGCCACCTCCGACGCACCTGCCGCGTCGCGCTGCACCCGTATCCGGTAGCGGGTGAGGGTGTCGCTGGCCAGGATGAAAAACAACAGGGTGCCCTGGAACACCTGGGCGGTCTTGTCGGACAGGCCGAGCGAGATCTGCGCGCCCTCGCCGCCCAGGTAGCTGATCGCCAGGACGATGCCGGCGAACAGCACCCCGATCGGGTGCAAACGGCCCAGGAAGGCCACGATGATGGCGGTGAAGCCGTAGCCCGGCGAAATTACCGGCTGCAGCTGCCCGACCGGGCCGGCGATCTCGCTGATGCCGGCCAGCCCGGCCAGGCCGCCGGACAGCGCCAGGCAGAACCACACGGTGCGCGGACGGGAGAAGCCGCCGAACCCGCTCGCGCGCGGAGCGGCGCCGCTTACCTCGATCTCGAATCCCTTGAGGGTGCGCGCCATGAACAGGAATAGCACCAGCACCGCCAGCACCGCGAACGCGCCGCCCAGGTGCACGCGGCTGTAGCCAAGGGTGGGCAATTGCGCCCAGCCGGTCATATCTATCGACTCGGGGAAGTTGTAGCCCTCCGGGTCGCGCCACGGCCCGCGCACCAGCCAGTCGAGCAGCAACTGGGCCACGTACACGAGCATCAGGCTGGTCAGTATCTCGTTGACGCCGAAGTGGTTGCGCAGCAGCGCCGGGATCGACGCCCAGGCGATGCCGCCGGCCATGCCGAGCAGCATCATCAGCGGCAGCACCAGCGGCGACTGCCACTGGTGGGCCAGGATCGGAATCGCCGCGCCCACGATGGCGCCCATCGTGAGTTGGCCCTCGGCGCCGATGTTCCACACGTTGGCGCGAAAGCACACCGCCAGCCCGACGCCGATCAGCACCAGCGGCGTGGCTTTGACGATAAGCTCTTCGATCGACCACAGGCTGGCCACCGGCTCAATGAAGTAGACGTACAGCCCGCGCCACGGATCGATGCCGCGCGCGGCGAACAGGATGGCGCCGACGATCACCATGAGCAGGACGGCAATGAGCGGGGACACCACCGTCATGACTCGGCTCGGCTGCGGGCGCTGTTCGAACTGCAGCTTCACGCCGGGACCTCTCGCTTGGCGCCGCTGTTGCGGGCGCCGCTCTCGTGGGCGCCGGCCATCAGCAGGCCGATCCGTTCGCGGTCAATCGCGCCGGCGGGAAAGGTGTCCGAAAGCTCGCCGCGCGAGATCACCGCGATGCGGTCGGCGATTTCGAAGATCTCGTCCAGGTCCTGGCTGATCACCAGCACCGCGGCGCCCGCCTCCGCCAAGTCGGACAGCACCTGGCGGATCAACGCAGCGGCGCCGGCATCCACGCCCCAGGTGGGCTGGTTAATCACCAGCACGCGCGGTTCGCGGTCCAGTTCCCGGCCCACCACGAACTTCTGCAGGTTGCCGCCGGACAGCGCCGATGCCGCCGGGTTTGCGTGGCTGGTGCGTACGTCGAACCGCTCGGTGACGCGGGCCGCGGTGGCGCGGGTGTGGGCGCGGTCCACGAAGCCGGCGCGCACCATGCCGGGGTCGGAGGAGTGCCGCGTAAGCAGCGCGTTCTCGGCCAGCACGAAGCCGGGCACCGCGCTATGGCCGAGCCGCTCCTCCGGTACGAATGCGGCTCCGAGCCGCCGTCGTGCGGTCACGCCGCGGGTGCCGCAGTGCCGGCCGGCGATGATCACCGCGTCCCGCGCCGCGTGACGTTCGCCGGACAGGGCCTCGAACAACTCCGACTGGCCGTTGCCGGCCACCCCGGCGATTGCCACCACCTCGCCGGCGCGCACCTCCAGGGACACGTTGCGCAGCGCCACCCCGAACGGCCCCTGCGCCGGCGACGGTGAGAAGCGGCTCGCCGCCCTTGACGTGACCGGCGGTGTTTACTTCGTGCACGTCGGCTCCCACCATCAGGCGCGCCAGCGAGGCGGCGGTCTCCACTTGTGGGTCGACCTCGGCCACCACCTCGCCGTGGCGCAGGATGGTGGCGTCGTGGCACAATTGCTTTACCTCTTCCAGCCGGTGCGAAATGTACAGCACCGCGCAGCCGTCGTCGGCCAGCCGGCGCAGCGTCACGAACAGCTGGTCCGCCTCCTGCGGCGTCAGTACCGCGGTCGGCTCGTCCATGATCAGCAGCTTCGGCTCCTGCAGCAGGCAGCGCACGATCTCGATGCGCTGCCGTTCACCGACCGACAGGTCGGCCACCAGCGCGGTGGGCTCCAACGGCAGGCCGTATTCGCGCGACACGCGGGCGATGCGCTCGCCGAGGGCGCCGGGATCGAATGCGCCGCGCATGGCGAGGGCGATGTTCTCCACCACCGTAAGCGCCTCGAACAGCGAGAAGTGCTGGAACACCATGGCGATGCCGAGCCGCCGGGCATCCGCCGGATTGGCGATGGCAACCCGCTGCCCGCACCAGTGCAGGCTGCCCGCGGTGGGCTGCAGCGCACCGTACATGATCTTGACCAAGGTCGACTTGCCGGCGCCGTTCTCGCCGAGCAGGGCGTGGATCTGGCCGGGGCGCAGGCGCAGGGTGATGCGGTCGTTGGCGGCGAAGTCGCCGAACTTCTTCACGATGCCGCGCGCCTCCAGCAGGTACTCGCCGCCGGCCTCGCGTCGCTCGCTCATCGTTCCTCCTGCGGCCGTGCTATCGAGAATCAGGCGCCGGCGGCGTCGCGGCGAAATGCCCAGCCGGTGAGGCGCCGCTCCAGCCAGGCGAAGGCAGCATACATGCCGATTCCCTGCGCGGCCAGCGCAAACAGGCCCGCGAACACCAGCGGCACCTCGAAGTTGGCCTGCGCGATCAGCATCATGTGTCCGATGCCGACGTTGGCGGCCACCGTCTCGGCCACCACCGAGCCCACGAACGCCAGCGTGATCGCCACCTTCAGGGAGCCGAAGAAGTAGGGCAGGGCGCGCGGTATGCCCACCTTGAGCATGATGTCGCGCTTGTGCGCCCCGAGCGCGCGCAGCACGTCCTCTAACTCCGGCTCCAGCGTGGCCAGGCCGGTGGCGACGTTGACCACGATCGGGAAGAACGAGATCAGGAAGGCGGTCAGGATGGCCGGCGGCGAGCCGATGCCGAACCACAGCACCAGGATCGGCACCACGGCAACCTTGGGCACGCAGTTGAAGCCGATCATCATCGGGTAGAGGCCGTTGTAAATCGTTTTCGACCAGCCGATGATCAGGCCCAGCAGCAGCCCGAACCCTACCGCGATGCCGAAGCCGGCCAGCGTCGTCCACAGCGTCTGAATCGAATTGACGATGAGCGCGCGGCGAAACTCGGCGAAGGTGACGAGGATCACGCTGGGGGTTGGCAGCACGTAGGAGGGGATCCGGAACACCCGGCACACCGCCTCCCAGAGCAGGAAGCCGCCCAGCGTCATCAGCCACGGCGACAGCCTCTCGCGCCAGCGGACCTGTCCCGGCTGAACCGGCTGAACCGGCTGGTCCGGCGCAGCGGGGCCTGCCGGGGTGCCGGCCTGCGCCTCCACCGAGTCGGTCATATCACCCGGACCTGCGCAATGTGGTCGCGCAGCTCCTGCACGATGGCGACGAACTCGGGCGAGTAGCAGTCGTCCGGCTCGCGCGGGCGCGGCAGGTCGATTTCCCGCGTCACCTCGATACGGCCGGGCCGGGCGCTCATTACGTGCACGGTATCGGCCAGGAACACCGCCTCGCGCAGGTCGTGGGTGACCAGAATCACGGTGAATCCCTTGCGCTGCCACAAGTCGCGCAGCACGCACCACAACTCCTCGCGCGTAAACGCGTCCAGCGCCGCGAACGGTTCGTCGAGCATCAGCAGGGCGGGCTCGTGAATCAGCGCTCGGCACAGCGATGCCCGCTGCTGCATGCCGCCGGAGAGCTGCCAGGGGTAGTGGTCGCCGTAACCGGACAGGCCAACCAGCGCCAGCAGTTCCTCGGCGGCCGCCTCGTATTCGGCGCGCCGGGAGCGCAGCCGGCGCCGGTGCGGCTGCACGATCTCCATCGGCAGCAGTACGTTGTTCAGGGTCGACCGCCACAGCAGCAGGGTCGGGTTCTGGAACGCCATCCCGACGATCTTCAGCGGGCCGGTTACCGGCGCTCCGGCCACGATGGTGTCTCCGGTGCGGGCCGGCAGCAGGCCCGACATCAGCTTCATCAGCGTCGACTTGCCGCACCCGCTCGGCCCCACCACGGCGGCGAACTCGCCGCGCCGCACCTGCAGGTCGAGTCCCTGCAGCACCAGCGCGCCCGCAGCATCGCCGCCATAGGACAGGCTGACGTCGCGCAACTCGACGAACGCTTCCGCCTGCGCGCTTCCCGTGTCGCCCGCACTCACCGTGGCGCTACTGTAGCATACGCTCCGCGGCTGCCGGCAGGTATTCGTTGGTGAACACGTCCTCGGGCGCCGGCGGCGTACCGCTGAACTCGTAGGTCACGCCGATCTGCTCGATCGACGAGGCCAGGCGCGCCAGGTCGACGCTGCCGAAGCCATGCTCCTGCACGTACGCCGTGTTGACGTTGTCCGCGATAGACATCTCCAGGCGCTCCAGCTCGACCGGCTCGCGCGCCACCAGGTTGCGCTCCAGCACGTGCTTTACGGCGGCCGCAGGGTCGGCCACGGTGTCCTGCCAGCCCCGGATGATGGCGCGCACGAAGCCGGACACCGCATCGGGGTTCTCGGCGGCGAACTCGGGGTTGACGATGACCGTGTTGCCGTACAGTTCGAGCCCGTAGTCGGACATCAGGAACACGCGGATGTCCTCCGGCGCCACGCCCTTGGACTTGAGGTTCAGGAACGACGAGAACGAGAAGCCGGTGATGGCGTCGACCTGGCCGGCCACCAGCATCGGCTCGCGCACCGGGAAGCCGACGTTGTCGATGGTCACCTTGCTGGCGTCGATGCCGTTCTCCTTCACGAACGCCTTCCACTGCGCGTAGGCGCCGTCGGGAGCCGGCGCGCCGAGAATGCGGCCTTCCAGGTCCTTCGGCGTCTCGATGCCGGTACTGGCGAGGGTGACGATGGCGAACGGCGGCGCGTCGTACACCATCAGGATGCCCTTGATGCCGACGTCCGGATTCTTGTCGTGGAACTTGATCAGCGAGTTGATGTCGGCGAAACCGAACTGGTAGACGCCGCTGGCCACGCGCGGAATCGCCTCCAGCGAGCCCTGGCCGGTGTCGATGGTCACGTCCAGCCCCTCTTCGGCGAAGTAGCCCTTGTCGACGGCCAGCAGGTAGGCTGCCGCCGGTCCCTCGAACTTCCAGTCGAGCGAGAACTTGACGTCGAGCTGGTCCGCGCTCACGGCGCCGACGGCGACCAGGGACGCGCAGGCGACGGCCAGCAAGCCAAGCACCGCGCGATGAAATGTGTGCATTACGATCCTCCTGTGCAGCACTGTGCGCGAATGCACTGTGCAAGATGCAGGAGGCATTATGCAGGATATACGCCGATTGGGAAGCTCGCCGCGTGTTGAGCCGTTCCTGGGAGCAGCGCCGCCGGAACGTCGCCGTTGACGTGGCTGATGTGGGCTGATGTGCCTGATGTGCACGGCTCCTGGAACCCTGGCGTCGTGCCGTGCAAGAATGCCGACACTACGGCAGGGGAGCGTACATGGCACACGTTTCGATAACGATGCTCAACTCGATGGCCGACCGCAACTTCGAGACCGCCCTGGACCGCCACGTGGAGTGGGGGCTGCGTCACCTCGACGTGAAGGACTCGGTGTTCGGCAAGGGTGTGGCCGATCTGGACGACGCCGAGGCGCGGCGCGCGGCGGAACTGATCGAGGCGCGCGGGCTGTCAGTCTACTGCATGTCTACCCAGCTCTTTCACGGCGACGTGGAGGTGGGCGAGGCGGCGTTCCGGGCGGCGCACCTAAGGCCGCTGGAGCGCGCCATCGCAGTGGCGAAGGTGTTGCGGCCAAACCTGTTCCGGCTGCTGTCCGCGCGCACCACCCGGCGCGGGCAGGTCGCCGACAGCATCGCCTGGCTGCGCGACGAGCACCCCTGGGTGATCGCCTGCTACCGCGAGGCGGTGGAGCGGCTGGCGGCGGCGGGGTTGCGCGTGACCATCGAGAACGAGTGCCACGCCAACATCCTCGCCACCCCGGACGAGGTGACCGGCTTGTTCGCCGAGATCGACTGCGGCGACGCGGTCAACCTGACCTGGGACGTGCAGAACATGTGGCAGATGGGCACCGTTCCGACGCTGGAGGTGTATGGCGAGTTGCGCCCGCTGCTCGCCTACTACCACCTGAAGGGAGGGCAGGCCGCGCCCGGCAGCGGTGCCTTGCACTGGAAGTCGAGCCTCGAAGATGCCTCCTGGCCGGTGCGCGAGATCACCCGGCAGGTGGTGGCGGACGGGGTCAGCCCGGTGATCTGCCTGAACGGTTCGCACGGCAAGCGCAAACCGGGATACGCCTACGACGATGTGCTCGCGCGAGACCTTGCGTTCGCAAGTGAGATCGCCGGCGGCGTCGAGATCGCGGGAGGCAGGAGATGAGCTATCAGCGCGAATTCGAGCGGCGCCTCAACGTCGGCGTGGTGGGCGTGGGTTCCCACGCTTACCGCAACCTGCTGCCCACGATGCACTTCCTGCCGGTGCGGCTGGCCGCGTTCTGCGACCGCAATCTGGAGCTGGCCGGGCGCACCGCGGCCGAGTACGGCGTCTCGTCCTGCTATGCCGATAGCGCCGAAATGTATCGCAACGAGGATTTGGACGCCGTGTTCATCTGCGTCTCTCCGCGCCTCCACCCGGAGCTCGCCTGCGAGGCACTCGACGCGGGCCTGCACGTGTGGATGGAGAAGCCGCCGTCAATCAACCCCGCCCAGGTCGAGACGATGATCGAGCACCGCGGCGACCGGGTCGCGGTGGTGGGCTTCAAGAAGGCGTTCCTGCCCGCCACCCGCAAGGTGATCGAGATCATGGCGCGCGACGATGCGGGGCCGTTGGAAGGGATGACGGCAGAGTACCGGCTGCGGCTGCCCCCGGACGGCGCCGCGGTGCTGTCCGATCCGGGGGTGCGCAATCCGTTCGGCGATGCCTGCCATCCGCTGGCGCTGATGCTCGCGGTCGGCGGCGAAGTGAACGCGGTGACCATGCACGCGACGCCGTCACGGGTCGGCGCCTGTATCCTGGAGTTTGCCAGCGGGGCGGTGGGCACCTTCAACGTGGTGTCGGCGCGCACCATGCCGCAGGAGCGCTACGCATTCTGGGGCAAGTGGCACGTCAGTATCGAGAACGGCAACCGCGTCACCGTGCGGCGCGGCATTCCCTTCGACTACCGGTACACGACCAGCTTCGCGCCCGAGGGCATCGACTCCGGGGCGGTGGTGTGGGAGGCGCAGAACACCCTGGCCACGCTGGAGAACAAGTCGCTGTTCACCCAGGGCTTCTACAACGAGATGCGCTACTTCTGCGACTGTGTGCTGGAGGGCCGCCCCGCGCAGCAGGGTTCACTGGAGTTCGCGCTTTCCCTGATGCGCACCTACGAGGCCGCCCTGCTCTCCGAAGGCCGCCGAATCGAACTCGCCTGACGTCAGGAGCCGGTTTCGAGCAGTTGCTTGAGGGCGGCGAGCTGGCCGCTGTCGGCCTTGCGGATTGCCATCCGGATCAGCGGCGCCAGGAACCGCCACGGGCCGCCCATTTGGCAGTCGGCGGCGAGGGTGGCGCGCGTGGTGCTCTCGTCCACGGCCTCGATAGCATACTCGTAGTCGGCGCTTACGCCGCCGTGCTCGGAGCGCAACACGAACGACCGCCCCGGCTGCCACGAGGTGATGGTGGAGGTGCGGTCGTGGTCGCGGGCGCGAAAGGTGATCCGGGTGCCCACGGCTTCCTCGCCCTCCGCCTTCAGCCAGTCCACCCCGGCCATCCAGCGATGCGCGCTGCTCCAGTTGGTGAGAGCCTCCCACACCTGGTCCGCGGGCTTGGCTATTGTCGCCTCCACGGCGAACACTCTCGGCATCACGCCTCCTCGCGCGCACCATATACCATGGCGGGCATGTCCGTCTGCGCACTCTCTGCGCTTGACCTGCACCCAATGCATAGTTATCCTAATCCTGATTTTGACTAATCAAAATTGGAATTTTCTCAATGCAAAAAACAAGACGATGCCGGGCCCTGCATCGCACCGCGGCGCTGCTGGCGATCACCGTCGCGGCGGCGGTGTTGATCAATTGCGGGGCCGGCGGTGACGAAACTGAAGGAGAACAGTCGGCTCCGGGCGCGGCCGCGGCGGCGGACGGCGCGGCCGCACGCGACGATCCGTATCGGGTGACCGCCACTACCGGGATGGTGGCCGACATCGTGCGGCAGGTGGCCGGTGACCGCGGCGAGGTGACCGCGATCATCGGCGAGGGGGTCGACCCGCACCTGTACGTACCGACGCGCAGCGACGTGGCGGCTCTGATGGAGGCGGACATCGTGTTCTATTCCGGGCTGCTGCTGGAGGGGAAGATGACCGACACGCTGATCAAGGTGGCGCGCGGGGGGCGCGCGGTGCACGCGGTCACCGAACTGGTGGACGAGTCGGCGCTGCTGGCGCCGGAGGAGTTCGCCGGTCACTACGATCCGCACCTGTGGATGGATGTGTCCGGCTGGATGCAGGCGGTGGACGCCGTTGCCGGGGCGCTGGCGGCGTTCGATCCGGACGGAGCGGACGGTTACCGGGAGCGCGCCGGCACCTACCGGGACACGCTGCAGGAATTGCACGCCTATGCCCTGCGCGTGGTCGGTTCGGTACCGGAGCGGCAGCGCATCCTGGTGACCGCGCACGATGCGTTCAACTATTTCGGCCGCGCCTACGGCCTGGAAGTGGAGGGAATTCAGGGCATGTCCACCGAATCGGAGGCGGGGCTGGACCGCATCAACCGGTTGGTGGACCTGCTGGTTACGCGCGAGATCGGGGCGGTGTTCGTGGAGACCACCATCGCCGACCGCAACGTGCGGGCGCTAATCGAGGGCGCCGCGGCGCGCGGCCACGAGGTGGTGGTCGGCGGCGAGCTGTTTTCCGACGCAATGGGACAGCCCGGCACCTACGAAGGCACCTACGTCGGCATGCTGGACCACAACATCACCACGGTAGCGCACGCCCTGGGCGGCGAGGCGCCGGAGCGGGGCTTCCAGGGCAGGCTCTCGCTCGCGGCGGCAGCGCCGTGAACCGTACTTCGCCTGCGCCGCCTGCGCCGCCGGCGCCTGCGGCGGCCGCCGTGCCGGCCGGGAACCGTATCGAACCGGCAAGCGCCCCATCGGAGGCATACGGCGCGGCGGTGAATGCCTCCGCCCCCGCGCCCAGCCCTCTGGTAGTGCGCGACCTGACCATCGCCTACCGGCGCCGGCCGGTGCTGTGGGACGTCGACCTGGCGGCCACCGACGGGGTAATCACCGGCATCGTCGGACCCAACGGCGCCGGCAAGAGCACCCTGTTGAAGGGCGTGCTGGACCTGGTGCCGCGCGTGTCGGGCTCGGTGAGCATCTACGGCAAGCCGTACCGTCAGCAGCGCCGCCTGGTGGCCTACGTGCCGCAGCGCGAGAGCGTCGATTGGGACTACCCGGTGAGCGCCCTCGACCTGGTGGCGATGGGCCTGTACCGGTCGCTGGGCTGGCTGCGGCCCGTGCGCCGCGCCACCCGCGAGGCGGCGCGCGCCGCCATGGACCTGGTCGGCATGGCCGACTACGCCGGGCGGCAGATCTCCGAGCTGTCCGGCGGCCAGCAGCAGCGCCTGTTCCTGGCCCGTGCGCTGGCTCAGGATCCGCAGATCTACTTCATGGACGAGCCGTTCGCCGGCGTGGACGCGGCCACCGAACGCGCCATCGTGAAACTGCTGCAGCGCCTGCGCGGCGCCGGCAAGAGCGTGTTCGTCGTGCACCACGACCTGCAGACCGTACGCAGCTATTTCGACGACCTGCTCATGCTCAACCTGCGCGTGGTGGCGCACGGGCCGGTGGCCGAGGTGTTCACCAACGACAACCTGCAGAAGACCTACGGCGGCCGTCTGACCCTGCTCGATCAGGCGGTCGATGCGCTCGGACGGGGGCCGGGCGGGCGGGGCCGCAGCGAGTGAGCTACCTGCCGTCCTGGGAGCAGGTGCTGCGCGTGCTGCTCCTGAGCGACTTCAATACGCGCGTGGTGGTGGTCGGCGTCGCCCTGCTCGGCATGGCGGCCGGCATCGTCGGTACCTTCACCCTGCTGCGCAAGCGCGCCCTGGTGTCGGACGCGGTCAGCCACGCTACTCTCCCCGGCATCGCCGCCGCGTGGCTGGTGATGGTTGCGCTCGGCGGCAGCGGCAAGTGGTTTCCGGGCCTGCTGCTTGGGGCCGCGGTGGGCGGCGTGACCGCGGTCGGGGCGGTGCTCACCCTGCGCAGCGTGCTGCGCCTGCACGAGGATGCGGCCCTCGGCGTCGTGCTGTCGGTGTCGTTCGGCATCGGCATCGCGCTGCTCGGGGTGATTCAGCAGATGCGCCGCGGTTCCGCCGCCGGCCTGGACTCCTTCATCTACGGCAAGACCGCCTCCATGCTCACTTCGGACGCGCTGCTGATCGCCGTCACCGCGCTGGTTCTGGTGGTGGCGGCGGTGCTGCTGTTCAAGGAGTTCAACCTGCTCTGCTTCGACGCGCCCTACGCGGCGACCCAGGGCTTCCCGGTGGCGCTCCTGGACGTGCTGATGCTCGGCCTGGTGGTGGCGGTCACGGTAATCGGCCTGCAGGCGGTCGGGCTGATCCTGATCGTGGCGCTGCTGATCACGCCGGCCGCGGCCGCCCGTTTCTGGACCCACGACCTGCGCGTGATGACCGTCCTGGCGGCGTTGATCGGCGCCGCCGGCGGGTTCGTCGGGGCGGGGCTGTCGGCGCCGGTGGCGGCGGCGCCCGCGGGGGCGGGGGCTGTCGGCGCTGGTGCCGCGGCTGCCCGCGGGGTCGGTGATCGTGGTTACCATCTCGGCCGGGTTCGTTGTCAGCGTGTTGTTCGGCACCCGCCGCGGCCTGCTGCGCCTGCTCGTGGAGCGCAGCCGCGCCGACCGCCGCGTCCGCCGCGAACACCTGCTGCGCGCGCTGTTCGAGCACCTGGAGGGCGAACTCGGCACCACGCCCGGCCCCCGCGAGCTGGCGGCCGGCGTGGTGAGCCGGGTACAGCTTGCCGGGCGGCGCGGCTGGAGCCGGCCCGAGTTCTCCTCCGCGTTGCGCGGCGCCCGTCGTGCCGGTTGGCTGCGCCGCGAGAGTGTCACGGGGCAGGACTTGCGGCTGTCCGCCGCCGGCGCGGAACAGGCGTTGCAGGTGGTGCGCAACCACCGGCTGTGGGAGCTCTACCTGATCGAGTACGCCGACGTCGCCACCAGCCGTGTGGACCGCGGGGCCGACCGCATCGAGCACGTGCTCGGCCCGGAACTGGTCGCCGAGCTGGAGGAACAGTTGGACCGCCGGCGCGACCGCGCAACCGTGGCGGCGAGCCCGCACGAGCTGGCCCGGGCGGCGGCCCCGCGATCGTCGTGAGCTGGACCTATCTCGATACCGGGATTGTGGTGGTGGCGGCGGTCAGCGCCATGGCGTGCGCGCTGATCGGCAGTTTTCTGGTGCTGCGGCGCATGAGCATGATGGGCGATGCCATCAGCCACGCGGTGCTGCCCGGCATCGCCGCCGCCTTTCTGGTGATGTTGAGCCGCGACACCGCCGTCATCCTGGTGGGGGCGGCGCTTGCCGGCGTGCTCACCGCGGCATTCACCCAGCTCATTCACCAAGCCGGCAACGTCGACCGCGGCGCCGCCATGGGGGTGGTGTTCACCACCATGTTCGCCGTCGGCCTGATCCTGATCGTGCGCAGCGCCGACTCCGTGCATATCGACGTGCACACCGTGTTCTACGGCGCCGTGGAGCTGACGCCGTTGGACGACATCGCGGTAGCCGGCGTGCGCCTGCCGCGCGCGCTGCTGATCCTGGCGGCGGTGTTCGCGGCCGACCTGACGTTCGTGCTGCTGCTGTTCAAGGAGCTCAACCTCACCTCATTCGACGCCGACTTTGCGCGCGCCATCGGTTTCAACTCGCGCCTCATCCACTACGCCCTGATGGTGATGGTGGCGGTGACCATCGTCGCCGCCTTCGAGAGCGTCGGCAGCATCCTGGTGATCGCCATGCTGATCGTGCCCGGCGTGGTGGCAAGCCTGTTCACGAGGCGTCTGTGGTCGCTGCTGCTGGCCGGCCAGGCGGTGGCGCTGCTGTGTGCGGTTGGCGGCCACGTCACCGCAATCACCGTGCCGCGCTGGTTCGGCTTCTCCGACACCAGCACCGCCGGGATGATGACGGTGGTGGCCGGCGTGGTGGTGGCGGCGGCGCTGGTGGCGGCGCCGGAACGCGGCCTGGCGGCGCGGGCGTTGCACCGCGCGCGGGTCGCACTCGCGGTGGGCCGCGAGGACCTGCTGGTGGAACTGATGCGCGTGGAGGAGCGCGGCGGGCCGCCGGTCGGCGGCCGCGAGCTGGTGCGCGAGGAGTCGTCGCGCATTGCCGGCCGCTCCACCCGCGTCGACCGTACCGTGGCGCTGCTCGTCGAGCGGCTGCGCGGCCGGGTGCGGAGCGGCGTCGGAGGCTACCGGCTCACCGCCGCCGGGCGCCGCCTGGCGACCGGCCTGTTGCGCAGCCACCGGTTGTGGGAGAGCTACCTGTTCGCGCAGGGCGACACCGCGGTTGGCGAAGTGCACTTCGCCGCCCACCAGTTGGAGCACGTCACCTCGGCCGGTATGCGCGCCGACCTGGCGCGCGGCGCCGGCGCCACCGACCCCCACGGCCGTCCGATCCCGGACGCGCCGGATGCCGATGCAGGCGACCACTCACCCGCCGGCTGCTGAAGAAACCACCGCCGCGCCGTCGAGGTACCACGGGCTGGACGGGCTGCGCGCGTTCGCCATGCTGCTCGGCATCGTGCTGCACGCGACGCTGCCGTACTTCGCACGGATAGTCGGCATCGAGTTCATGTGGCCGGCGGACGACGACCAGTCGCTGGCGATGTTCGTGCTGTTCGACTTCATTCACCTGTGGCGCATGCCGGTGTTCTTCCTGTTGGCCGGTTTCTTTGCCCACCTGGTGTTGGAGCGCCGCTCGGCCGCGGCGTTCATGCGTGACCGCCTGCGGCGCATCGCCGTACCGCTGGTCCTGTTCACCGCCGTGATGGCGCTGATCCTGCCGGCGTTGTGGACCTACGGCTGGACGGGAATATTCGTCATCGACCCCGGCGTGCTCGATCCGCGCAAGTGGCCGTACCTGGCATCGCAGGCAACGCCGCTGGCGCACCTGTGGTTCCTGTGGCATCTGCTGATCATGTATGCGGCGCTGCTCGGGCTGCGCCGGGTGCTTGCTACCCGGCTCGGATCGGCCGCCTGTGCCATGCCGCTGCTTGCCGCGTTGCGACGCCACGGCGCGGCTGCCGTGTACGCGCGAGCGCCACTGCTGCTGATGGCGGCGGTAGTGATCCTGCTCGCCGTGCGCGGCGGCGACGAGTCGAAGCCGATCTTTCCCCCCAACGTGCCCGACCTTCTGTATGGCGCGGTGTTCTTCTTCTACGGTTACGGGTTGTGGGCCCGGCGCGCGCTGCTCGACGATCTGAAGCGCCACGGTAACCTGGCCGTCCTGTGGGCGTCGGCCGTTGCCCTGTACGCCCTGCACCTGGTCATGCTCGCTGTTCTGCGGGACGCCGATGGCGGCGGCGCGAGCGGCGCGGCGGCGTGGCTGGCGCTGGTGGAGGTGGTGGCGCGCGGGCACGCGGTGGTACTGCTGGCACTGGCGCTGATGGGCAGTTGCGAGGCGCTGTTGAGGGCGCCGCGCCCGTGGGTCCGATGGATGGCAGACGCCTCTTACTGGATCTACCTCGTGCACCTGCCGGTGGTGGCATGGTTCACCTTCCGGCTCGCCCACCTGGACCGGGCCGGACGCCTCGCCGCGCTGACCGGGTTCGCCTGGAGCGCGGAGCTGAAATTCCTGGCCGCCACCATCGCCACCACCATGTTCGGTCTGCTGACCTACCGCTACCTGGTCCGCGACTCTCCCCTCGGCACCCTCCTGAACGGCAAACGAGGCCGCCCACACTGAACCTTGCCATCGCATTCTGCCGCTATCTGGAGTCGCCACTGTCGTGTGCGGAACTGCCCCAACGTCCGGTGAGGGGGCATTCATCACCTCCGGTTGCCGCGACTATGGCTCGTTGGTAAAGTCGATCCATGCCGGATCGGATCGACTTTCGACGCTGGAACGTGACCCGGCTGGAGATGGAGGCGTGGCGCAATTTCAGTCGACGGACGGAGATCAAACTACGCGGTCGCACCTTCTTCGTCGGGCCGAACGCCTCCGGCAAGTCCAATATACTGGATGCATTCCGTTTTCTGCGCGACGTCGCCGGGTCGGGACTCGACGAGGCGGTGGCGTTGCGCGGCGGCATGCGTGAGGTGCGATCCCTCCATGCCAGGCAGTTTCCGGGCGTCCGAATCGCCGTTGACGCAGGGCCGCGCGACGGCAGCGCCAAGTGGTCGTACGAGTTGCACTTTCGCAATCATCCGAACCGGCACCGCCCGGTCGTGGAGCGCGAGTGCGTGCGCCTCGATGGCAAGGTAATCATTGACAGACCAGACGAGCGGGATCGGCAGGACTCGGAGCGCCTTACCCAGACCCATCTCGAGCAGGTCAGCGAGAACCAGGAGTTTCGAGTACTGTCCGGGTTCTTCGGTTCGATTCGGTATCTTCACCTCGTGCCCCAAGTGGTGCGCGAGTTCACCCGCAAAAGCGACCCGCGCGGCAGGGTGCCACGGGGCGAAGACCCATACGGATCTGATTTTCTGCAGCGGGTCGCCGACACCAACCGGCGAAGCCGAGAGGCTCGCTTGCGCAAGATTCAGGCCGCGTTGCGGTGGGCCGTCCCGCACTTCGACGGCTTCGAGTTGGAGCGGGACAGCGGTGGTAACTGGCACCTGAACGCCACCTACAACCATTGGCGAGCGCACAGCGCAAAGCAGAGCGAGGCGGCTTTCTCTGACGGTACACTCCGGCTGCTTGGATTGTTCTGGGCGCTGGCCGACAGTGGTGGACCGCTGTTGCTGGAGGAGCCGGAGTTGAGTCTGCACGACGCTCTGGTTTCGCGCTTGGCAACCTTGATGGCCCGCATGAACCGCACATCCGGCCGCCAAGTGCTGGTGACCACGCATTCGGCTGCGCTACTCAGAGACGAAGGAATCGACCTGTCCGAGGTATATCTGCTTGAGCCGGGCGAAGAGGGCACCATCGTGTTGTGTGCGGCAGACCTGGACGACGTCCGGGTTCTGGTTGAGGGGAAGCTCTCACCCGGTGACGCAATCATGCCGCGCGCCGCCCCGAAGGATGTCCATCAGTTCTCGTTCGACTTCTGAGATGTACGTGCCCCCAGTACCGTGCCTCGTCGAGGGGACGCTCGACGAGGTGGTGGTACGGAAACTGTTGGACACCTCGGCGCTCGAACCTGCGGCGTTCTACCTGGAGAGCCTTCCGGCATTCAAGACGAGGCTGAAGGCGTTCAATCAGGCCGCTCGGCATATGTCATGGTTCGCGCTGTGTGACCTTGATGACGATGACTGCGCTCCCGGTCGCGCGCGGGACTTTCTTCCTGATCCGGCCTCAGGAATGTGCTTTCGAGTAGCGGTGCGGGCCGTGGAAACCTGGTTGCTTGCAGATCGCGCATGCATCGCACGCTATCTACGCATTTCAAGCGACTTGATTGACCCCGATCCCGAACGGCTGCCGGCGCCGAAGTCTCACCTCGTCTCCCTCGCCCGTCGTTCGAGAAGCAGATCGATACGTGAAGGGCTCGTACCCGCAGAGGGCGACTCTCGGACGGTCGGGCCGGAATACACCCTGCTGATGAGCGAGTTTGCGCGCGAGCGATGGAACCCGGTGCGCGCCGTCACGAGGTCGCCGAGCTTGCGCCGCGCCTTGGTTCGGTTTCAGACCCTCGCCGAAACCGGACAGTGGTAGCACGTAGTAAGCAACTCGAAGAGTAAACCCCTTGAAAGATTCGATATCTTTGTTGACTTTTTTCAGAGATCGGGAGCAATTGCTGTAGGTGTGACGCGGAACGCAATTCATGCTCTGTTTGTTCCGGACCGGGCGTTCGCATTCCGGGTGGCGTCGGGGGTTTCGCTGATTGCACTGCTGGCCCTGGAACTGGCTGCCGCCGCCGCGGGAGAAACGATGATCCTGTGGCGGACGAACGGGCCCGAGCTGCGCCGCATTGCGCTGGTGGAGTCGCTGCACGTGGCCGAGCAGCGCAGCACCTCGTTTGCGGACCCTGAGGAGGTCGACCGGCGGCGGGCGGCGGCCTACCGGCGGCTCACCGCACCCACCGGCGCCGTTGCCAAGACCGCCGCCGTCCTGCTCTCGGGCCTCGTGATTCCGGCCGCCGTCGGCGTTACCTGGTTGGCGCTGCTGGTGCTGGCGCAGTTCCTCGGCGGCGAGGAAGCGCGTGTCCCGGGCCGCCCGCGTGCCTCCATTCGACTGGTAGCGGTGGCGTTCGCCCCGCTGGCGCTGCGCCGCCTCGCCTCCGGCGCCTTGACCCTGGCGGCGATCGATCCCGCCTCGGCCGCCGCCGGCGCCACCACCGTCGCCGCCTACCGCGAGCGCGCAACGGTGCGTTTCGATGTGGCGTCTCTGGTTGACGCGGTTCCGGCCGGCGTCGTGGAGCGCGCCGCCGTGTTGCTTACCGACCCGTTCGGCCTGTGGGCGCTGGCGGTGCTCGCCTCCGGAGCCGCCGCGCTGCTGCGCCTGCCGGCGCCGCGCGCCGTTGCACTGACCGCGGTGATCGCGGCGCTATGGACGGCCTTCGATACCGTGGCCGGCGGCCGCTGGGCGCTGCTGGCATGAAGCGGCGCACCAGCCGCCTGCTGCGGGCGGGTATCGCTGTCGTGGTGCTGCTCGGCGCCGGCGCCGCACTGTGGCGGTTGTTCGCCAGCGACCCGGCGGCGGATGCGATTCCGGTAACCGTGGAGGCGGCGCGTACCGCCACCCTGCGCGCGCGGGTGGTGGGGAGCTGTACGTTCCGGCCGCGGCGCAGCGTCACGGTGCTCAGCGAGACCGGCGGCCGCGTGGTGGCGATTCCCGTCGCGGTGGGCGAAACGGTCAGCGAGGGGCAGGAACTGGCGGTGCTCGACGACCGTGCGTTGCGGCTCGAATTGCGCCGCGCCGAGGCGGCGCGGCAGGCAGCCGTGGACGGCGTACGCGGCAGCCTGCTCACGCTGCGCTCCAACCTGCGCGGCGCCGAGGCGGGCTGGCAGCGGGCCCGCGATGCCCTGGACCGCGACCGCAGGCTGCTCGCCGCCGGCGGCGCGACGCAGACCCAGGTGGACGCGGCCCGGCATGCCGAGCGCGATGCCGCCGAAGCGCTCCGGTCGGCGCGCGAGCAACTCAACCTCGGCGCCGGACGCGCGCCCGGCGCGGAGCCGGTGCTCGACCCGGCGGGCGATACCGCCATCGTCGCGGCGGACCCCGGCGTGATCCAGGCGCGGCTGGTGGCGCAGCAGGCGGCGCGCGACCTGGAGCAGGCGATTCTGACCGCCCCGCTCGCCGGGACGCTCACGGCGCTGGATGCGTCGCTTGGCAATCACCTGGCACCCGGAGCGGCAGTAGCCACGGTCGCCACGCTAAACGACATCCTGGCGGAGGTGCAGATCGACGAGGTGGACATCGGCAAGCTGCAGGTAGGCCAGGAGGTGGCGCTGACCACCGACAGCGTGCGCGACGTCGAGCTGGCCGGCCGCATCGCCCTCATCCCACCCGCCATGACCGACCACCTGGTCGCGGTGGAGGTGGACGTGGATCAGAGCGCCGTGCCGGCGGGCGCCGTGCTGCGTGCCGGCGCCTCCTGCCGTGCGCGCATCGAGGCGGAGCTGAAGCGCGACGTGACGGTGGTGCCGTTTGCCGCGCTGCTGCAGCGGCCCGGCGGCAGCGTGGCGTTCGTGGCGGTACCCGACGGCGCGGGTGCGGCGGGCCCAGCGGAGGCTACTAGAGCCGGCGGTGCGCCCGAAACGGGAGATGCCGCCGCAGCCACCGCTGCCGACGACACCGGTGCCGGCAGCGCACCGGGCCTGTACCGGCTGCAGCGGCGCGAGGTGGAGCTCGGCGCGTCCAGCGTAAGCGACGTGGAGGTGACCGCGGGCGTGGAGGAGGGGGAGTTGGTAGTGGTCGGCAACCTGTCGCTGCTGCGCGACGGCCTGCTGGTTACCCGCGACGGAATGTCCGGCAACCGGCAGGACGGCGAGCAGTGATTCGGCTCGCCGGGATCACCAAGGTGTACCACATGGGGGAGGACGTGACGGTGAACGCGCTCGCGGGAATCGACCTGGAGATTGGCGCGCGCGAGTTCGTCGCGGTAATGGGGCCGTCCGGCTCCGGCAAGTCGACGCTGATGAACATCATCGGCTGCCTGGACCGCCCCAGCGGGGGCCGCTACACCCTTGATGGCATCGACGTGGCGCGCATGAGCGACCGCGAACTGGCGCAGGTGCGCAACGCGCGCATCGGCTTCGTGTTTCAGACCTTCAACCTGCTGCCGCGCATGACCGCCCTGCGCAACGTCGAGTTGCCGCTGGTCTATGCCGGCGTGGCGCGCGGCACCCGCCACCGGCCGGCCACCCCCGCCCCCCGCCACCGGCGGCCCCCCGCGGCGTTGGCCCGCGTCGGTCTGGCCGACCGCACGCGGCATCGCCCCAGCCAGCTCTCCGGCGGCCAGCGGCAACGGGTCGCCATTGCCCGTGCGCTGGTCAACAATCCTTCCATCGTGTTCGCCGACGAGCCCACCGGCAACCTGGACACCGCCACCGGCAGCGAGATCATGGACCTGCTGGCCGACCTGCACGACGCCGGCGCCACCATCATCCTGGTTACCCACGAGGCCGCCGTCGCCGCCTACGCCGGCCGCGTCATCCACCTGCGCGACGGACGCATTACCCGCGACGAGGCGCGTACGCCGGACCCGGTCGCGTAGCGCGCGGCGGCAGGCGGAACATGCGGGTAACGGAAGGACTGCGGGAAGCGTTCGACACCGTGCGCCACAACAAGCTGCGCACCGCGCTGACCATCCTCAGCATCGTGATCGGCGTCGCCTCGGTAATCGCGGTGATGGCGATCGGGATCATGGGCCGGCGCGCGATCATGGGCGACCTGGCGGCGCTTGGCGGCGCGCTATACTGGATCGAATCGCAGGATGGCGGCTCGGACGACGGGCGCCGCGATCAGCACTTGCGCATCGAGCACCTGGAGGCGATATCCGCGCTGGTCGGAGACACCAGTTGGGTAAGCCCGACCCTGCGCGGCGACACCGAGCTGCGCTTCCACGGCCGGCAGGCGCCGGCGGCGCTGTTCGGCGTCGGTGCGGAGTACGCCGAGTTGTGGCCGTTGCCGGTGCAGGCGGGGCGCTTTCTCGAGCCGCAGGAGGTCCGGCAGCGGCGCAAGGTGATCGTTCTTGGCGACCGGGTAGCGCACGCGCTGTTCGACGGCCCCGAGCGCGCGGTGGGCAGCGTGGTGGGCGCCGGCGGCCTGCAATTGCAGGTGGTGGGTGTGATGGCGGCCGACTTCCGCGCCGCCGGCGACGGCTCCGACGACCGCACCTGCTACCTGCCGCATGGACTGTACCGCAGCATCTATCGGTGGGATCCGGCGGTCGGCCCGCATGTGCCGGCCATAACGCTGCGCGCCCGCGACTCGGCGCGCCTCGGTGAGTCGATGGCGCTCGTGCAGCAGTTCCTGGACCGCGTGTTGCCCGGTTCGCCGTCGGTGCGGCCGTTCGTGGTGGCGACCGACCAGGCGCGGCTCGAAACCGAGGCGGAGGTGCTGCGCGTGATCACTCTGATCGTGACCCTGGTGGCCGGCATCTCGCTGCTGGTCGGCGGCCTCGGGATCATGAACATCATGCTGGTGAGCGTCAGCGAGCGCACCGTCGAGATCGGCCTGCGCAAGGCGGTGGGCGCCCGCGACGGCGACATCCTCGGCCAGTTCCTGATCGAGTCGATGGTGATCTGCCTGCTCGGCGGGGTATGCGGGGTGGTGCTGGGGTTCGGCGGCACATTGGCGGTAGCGCTGGCGCTGGGCTGGAACCTGATCCTGCCGGAGGTGGCCGCCGTCGGGTTGGGCGTGGCGGTGGCGACCGGCCTGTTTTTCGGCGTATATCCGGCGGCCAAGGCGGCGCGGCTGCCGCCGGTGGTCGCCCTGAGCCGCAATTGAGGCGCGCGTGGGAATCGGCGCCCTGATCATGGCCGCGCTGGCGGCGGTCGCGGCCAACCGTTTCCGCGCCTTCCTGGCGCTGCTCGGCATCACCATCGGCGTCGGCTCGGTGATCGCCATCGTCGGCCTCGGCGACGGCGCCAAGCTGGTGGTACGCGACGCAATTTCGCGCTTCGGCGCCGGCTCGCTGATGGTGCTGCCCAACTACCAGGTAATCGAGGCAAGCGACGGCCGCTACGAGTGGCCGTCGATCACCCGCGAGGACATCGCACAGATCAACGCGCGCGCCGATGCGGTGCTGGCGGTGACCCCGCAGGCCAACTGGCCGGGAGCCTCCGCCCGCCGGGCCGGGCGCGCCCGCGAGGTGGAGATGTTCGGCACCCTGCACCATTTTCTGGTGGTCAATTCATCCACGCGCCTGGCACGGGGCCGGTTTCTGCATCCCGAGGACCAACCCCCCGCCGCCCACCACGGGCCGGGCGCGCCCGCGAGGTGGAGATGTTCGGCACCCTGCACCATTTTCTGGTGGTCAATTCATCCACGCGCCTGGCACGGGGCCGCTTTCTGCATCCCGAGGACGACCGCCTGCAGCGCAAGGTGGCGGTGCTCGGCGCCGGCGTCGCCGCCGACCTGTTCCCGGACGCGCCCGCCTTGGGGGCGCTGATCTCGATTGAAAACTGGTTCGAGCTGGAGGTGATCGGCATCCTCGCTCCCGAGCAGAACTCGCTGCTCGAAGTGGGCGAGGAGTTCACGGTCGACGACCGGGTGTTCCTGCCGATTTCGACCCTGGAACGCGTCACCCGCTTCGACGTGGTGTCGATTCTGTGGGGCGAGGCGGTCAGCCTGCGCGAGATCGAGACCGCCAAGCGGCAGATACTGGCGATTCTGGACGCCAACCACGGCCGTTTCGACGGCGTCCATCACAAGTTCGCCGTGCACGACTGGGCGCAGCTGCTGTCCACCATCGAATCCACCACCGGCACCATCACCGCGATGGTCTCGGTCCTGGGGATCATTTCGCTGGTGGTGGCCGGCATCGGGGTGATGAACATCATGCTGGTGTCGGTGCGCGAGCGCACCCGCGAAATCGGCACCCGCAAGGCGCTCGGCGCGCAGCCGGCCGCAATCCTCAACCAGTTCGTGGTGGAGGCGGTGCTGGTGTGCGGCGGCGGCGGGCTGGCCGGCGTCGGCCTGGCTGCCGCGGTAATCGCGCTGATCGCCGAGCTCACCGGCTGGCCTGGCCTGGTGTCGTGGCCGACGGTCCGGCTCGCGTTTCTGCTGTCATTCGGCACCGGGTTGGTATTCGGTCTCTACCCCGCCAGCCGCGCCGCCCGCCTGCCCCCGGTTGAAGCCCTGCGCCACGACTGACCGGCTGCAGCCGACGGAGAGCGGAGTCAGCGCGGGGCGGCGGCGGGGGCTACCGTGGCAAGCGGGTCGCCGGCGGAGTCGAGCGCGGCGTCGCGGCCGCGTGCGGCGCCGGAACGGCGCGGCAGGGCGGGCTGCGGCCGCCACGGCCGCGGGCGGCGCGGGAACGGCGGGGCAGGTCGGCCTGCGACAGCACCGGCGGGTGCGCGGTGGGCGGCAGCGGCGTGTCGTACTGGTAGCCGGGTTCCGTCTGCTGCCGCTTCCAGATGGCCAGGATCTCGCGCCAGGAACCGAGCAGTGTGCGTGGCGCCGGCACGTCGTCCCGGATCACCCGATACAGCTTCGCGAGGTTGTAGCACGGCACGCCGGCGTACATGTGGTGCTCGGTGTGCCAGTTCATGCCCCAGTACAGGAACTCCGAGATCGGGTCGAGCGTGTTGCTGCGCACGCACAGGCGGAAGTCGGGCACGTTGTCGCGCAGGCCGGCGTGCATCGGCCCGCCCACCAGCCAGCGCAGCCAGTGGCCGATGGCCAGGTGCGCGGTCAGCAGCAGGGCCAGGATCGGAACGCCAAGGGCGGCCGGGATGGCGATCGCCGCCGCCAGCGAGAGCAGGATGAGGCGCGCCGCCCACACCGCCCGGCGCCGCATCGCCGGCGCGTCGCGGTAGATCGCCCGCATCCACTCGCCGTCCCAGTCGCCGCCGGCGCCGGTGGCGGACGGGTAGCGGTTCAGCGCGGTGATCACGTGCAGGCGCAGCACCGGCCACAGGCCGGCGGATTGATAGCCGCCGGTGATGTTGACGGTGAACAACTGCAGCAGGTAAAGGAACCGATAGGTGGGGTCCTGCGGCAGCACCACCTCGCGGTCGCCTTCCGGGTGCAGGGTGTAGCGGTGGTGGTAGCTGTGGCTCACCTTGAAGTCGTAGATGTTGACGAAGCCGAACAGGCAGAACACGCGGGTGAACAACCCGTTCAGCCACTTGGTCCGGAACACCGTACCGTGCCCGAGTTCATGAATCGCCGCGCCCTTGAAGAACGAACCCACCACCCCGTGAGCCATCAGCGTGACCGCGAACAGTGGCCACAGCTCAGCCGCGAACAGCAGCCAGGTCAGGGCTCCGGTAGCGCCCCACAACAGCAGGTGGCCGACGCTGTGCAGACCGCCGTGCCAGTCGCTGCGTCGCATCAACTCGCGCAGCAGCGCCGGCTCCACCGGCGACCGGTACCACTTGACCCGAAAGTCGCGCCGCACCTCCGCCATCGGCCGGAATTCGGCGGCGGTGGCACCTACCGTCCCGTTGCTGGTCGACGTAGCCATGGTTGGTAGCCCTTACCAATACACCGTAGCCAGTGGATTGGCTACCCCGTACGCGTAGACCTGATCGGCCGATTACACCGGCACCGGCAACGTCACCGGCTTACCGGTGTCCAGGCTGCGATAGATCGCCGCGACCAGCTCCACCGCCTTCTTCGACTCCGGGCCGTTGCTCAGCGGGGTGGCGCCAGTGCGCAGGCAGTCGATGAAGTGCCCCCACATCACCACCCACTCGCCCGGGTTGGCCACCTTCAGCTCCCGCGTGCGCGGCGCGCGTGGGTCGTCGGTGGGGGAGGCAAGGACCAGCGTCTCGTCGTCCATCACGTACAGGGAGCCGCGCTTGCCGAACACCGACAGGCCCTCGTTGTGGCGGACGCGCGCCGGCGGCGACCGGAACGCCCCCCAGTTGCAGAACAACTCGGCGATCGCCCCGCCGGCGAACCTGAACACCGCCGTGCATACCACCTCCGACTCCAGCCGCGCCGGGTCGGTCGCCGCGTAGGCGAACACCTCGGCCGGCGCGCCGAGGTACCAGGACAGCAGGTCAAGCTGGTGGATACCGGTGTCCATCACGCAGCCGCCGCCGATCAGCTCGCGCGAGCGCCGCCAGCCGCCGGGCGGATTGACGTAGTTGGAGTGGTGATCGACGTGCACTGCGATCACCTCGCCGAGCGCGCCTTCGTCGAGCAGCCGGCGGGTCTCGCGGAACACCGGCGAGTAGCGGTCGGAGTGGGCGACCATCAGCATCACGCCTGCCTGACGCGCCGCCGCGATCACCAGGTCCGCCTCGGCGGGGGTGCGGGCAATCGGCTTCTCCAGCAGGATGTGCTTGCCGGCGGCTGCCGCCTGCTGGACCCCCTGCAGGTGCAGGTGGTTGGGCAGCGCCAGCAGCACGGCGTCGATGGCGGGATCCGCCAGCAGCTCGCGCGAGTCGGTGTAGGCGTCCGCGCGCCGGAGCGCGGGATCGTCGGCGCGCCCGCGCTCCAGCGCAGCCGGATCGGCATCGCAGATCGCCCGGATCGCAACGTCATCACCGTGGGCGTGGATCGCCGGCAAGTGCCGGTTGCGGGCAATGTGGCCCATGCCGACGATGCCCACCTGGATCTTCGCGCCGCTCATGCGAGGTTCATGCCCCGTCCTCGACGCCTCGTCAGCCGGTCGAACGAGAGGCCGCCTACCAGACCTGAGTCAGGTCGACGACAACGTCCGCCGGGTTCGCCATCGCTACCCGGTCGGTGAACACGCCGCGCTCGTCCAGATTGCCCTCCTGGAGGTGATGGACGATCACCTGGTGCGCCTCGGGATCGACAATCCAGTACTCCGGCACTCCGGCCTGGCGATACAGCTCCAGCTTCAGGTCGCGGTCCTTGGCCGCGGTAGAGGGGGACAGGATCTCGACCGCGAGGTCCGGCGGCCCAAGCGCCCGGCTGGGGGAGATGCGCCGGATGTGCTCACTCAGGAACACCGCCAGATCGGGCTGCACCACGTCGAATTGGGAGAGCTGCACGTCGAACGGCGCGTTGAACACCTCACCGCGGCCGCTGACCTCCAGTTGCTGGTAGAGCTGAACCTGGATGCGCCGCGAAATGCGCTGATGGTAAGCGCTCGGAGAGGGACTCATATAGTGCCTGCCATCGATCAGCTCGTGCGTACGGCCGTCGTCGGGAAGCAGTGCATACTCGCGATAGGTAAGCTTGATTCGGTCGCCAACTTTGATCGCCATCGCCGGATTACGCGGACCGCCACTGTACCCGGCGCACCGGTTCGCCTGCAACCACCACGCGATCCGATCCGGTCCGAGCCTGGTAGCGATAGCTATGCCTTTGTCGCCGGCTCGCGGCCGAGGCGGCCGGCTACGCGATCGGAGGCAAGCGCAACATCCGCTTCAGCGCGGACTATTCTGCACAGCACTGCGGAATTATCTGGATTATTCCGCACTAGTGTGCGTAATATCAAGCGTGGCGACGATTGGCAGAATATATCGTGCGATTCTGAATGACGCGCTTCGTGAGCATAGGCAGATGGCGTTAGTGGCCGGCCCACGGCAGGTCGGAAAGACCACCACCTGTCGCGAGCTCGCCGATGTCTACCTGGACTGGGACAACGAGGATCACCGCGAGCTGATTCTTGCTGGCCCCGCCGCCGTCGCCGCCCGCGCAGGGCTCGAACGACTCGCCGATCGACCGATCAGGATCGTGTTCGACGAACTGCACAAGTACAGGCGATGGAAGCAGTTCCTCAAGGGCTTCTTCGACACCTACGAGGATCGCGTCCGCATCATGGTGACAGGCTCGTCGCGGCTGGATGTCTACCGCAGGGGCGGCGACAGCCTGATGGGACGCTACTTCCTCTACCACATGCATCCGTTGAGCGTGGCGGAGTTGGCGGGGCGGCCGCTCTCGAACACCACGCACGTCGCGCCGGTGCGGCTCCCCGAGGCGGAGTGGCAGGCGCTCCGTGTGTTTGGCGGCCATCCGGAACCGCTCGTCAAGCGCTCGTCGCGCTTCTCGCTTCGGTGGCGCGAACTGCGTACACAGCAACTCCTGCGCGAGGATATCCGCGACATGACCGGCGTTCAGGACATAGACCGGCTGGCGGTCCTGGCGCGCCTGTTGGCTACGCGCAGCAGCGATCAGCTCATCCATTCGAGCCTGGCAAAGCAGGTGCGCGTGAGTGAGAACACGGTGCGCAGTTGGGTGGCCACACTCAGCTCATTCCACTACGGATTCCTGGTCAGGCCATGGTTTCGAAACGTAGCCAAGGCGTTGCGCAAGGAACCGAAATGGTTCTTGCGGGATTGGAGCGGCATTGCTGATGTGGGCAAGCGCACCGAGACCTTCTGTGCCTGCCATCTCCTGAAGGCGGTCGAGGGCTGGACCGATCTCGGTCTGGGGTCGTTCGAACTGCACTATCTGCGTGATACCCAGAAACGCGAGGTCGACTTTCTCGTGGTCCGTGACGAAGAGCCCTGGTTGCTGGTAGAAGCCAAGCAGGGCGCTGCCGGGCTGTCACCCCACCTGGATCACTTCCAGAGGCAGACGCGTGCCGAGCACG
Organism: Spirochaetaceae bacterium bin103; assembly: GCA_002238925.1. Taxonomy (GTDB): domain Bacteria; phylum Spirochaetota; class Spirochaetia; order SZUA-6; family Bin103; genus Bin103. Next base: position 50,935 of record MPNH01000021.1, read on the forward strand.
CGTTCCAGGTGTCGATGGATGCCGACTACGTCGACACCGATTGCTTCTCGCGCACTGATCCCGTCGTCGTGCCAGGCAGGACCTTCTTTGCGCAGTTGCTCTAGCGTCCCGAAGCCGCCGCCTTGCGGCGCCGCTTCCGGCCCAGCCGGCCTACCCTAGTAGCTTTTCCAGGAGGCCTTTTTCGCCGGCTCGCGGCCGAGGCGGCCGCCGCCACCCCGCAGCCGCGGGTCGAGCAGGTCTCTCACCGCGTCGCCGAACATGTTCAGGCTGTAGACCAGCACGGTCAGGAAGATGCCGGGCCAGAACGCCAGCCACGGCGCCTGCTCCATGTACTGGCGCCCTTCCCGGCTGAGCAGACCGCCCCAACTGGGAATGTCCACCGGTAGACCGAAGCCGAGAAAGCTCAAGGAAGCCTCGCTGATGATCACCGCGCCGATGTTGATGCTGAAGGCGATGATCACGGGAGCGACAATGTTGGGCACGACATGCCATATGAGCGTCCTCGACCGCGAGGCCCCGATCGCCTCGGCCGCCTGAAAATACGCGTTCTCCTTGATCGCGATGACGCCGCCGACGAGGCGGGGATCTCCCGTTTGTACGGCGGCATCCACCCGAGCGTCGATGACCTGCCGGGGAGGGTACTCGGATCGCGCATTGGCATCGTGGCCTTCGACCATGCCCTGAGCTACTTCCAACCGGCGCCCCAGTAGTGCAACAGAGGTCTCCGACGTGCGCGAGGACATCTCCGAGGTACGCAAGGAGATTACCACCCAGACGCGGTGGATACCCGCGGTGATGGGAGCCGCGGCGGTGTTGATCCCGATCATGCAGCGATTGATGGCGGCCCTTGTTCCGTAGTATTCGCGCCACGGCGCAATCGCGGCGTTCTTGCATTTGAATTCCGGTCGAGCGACAGACTTGCCGGTGCCGCGGCACCTGTACTAGTATCCGCCGTATGCAGCTAAAAGCGCCGGCGCGCGAGTTCCCGCCGCTGGAGCGGGTACGCAGGGACCTGCGCGTCAAGTGGTACCGTTGCCCGATCGAGCCCGCGAAGCTGCGCGAGTTGATGCGGCGCAGCGACCTGCAGGGCGCCATTCAGACCCTCGGCCACCTGGGCCTGTGGGCCGCGTTCGGCGCGGCGGCCGCCTGGTTCTTCACGCAGGGCATGTGGCTGCCGTTCGCGGTCGCGCTGTGGTGCCAGGGCACGGTGGGCACCTTCATCCGCGGGCTCGGCACCCACGAGCTCGGCCACGGCACCGTGTTCCGGACCAAGTGGCTGAACAAGTTTTTCCTGGTGCCGACGTCGATGCTCACCTGGTGGAGCTACCACGAGTACGCGATGAGCCACACCTATCACCACCGCTACACGCTGTACCAGGAAGGCGACCGCGAGGTGGTGCTGCCGATCGACCTGCCGCTGAAGCCGCTGCAGATCCTGCAACGGCTTACCTTCAACGTGCAGGGCATGATCCAGATCGTCGGCGCCACGGTGCGCATGGCCATTCCCCGCTACCGCCGCGACCTGACCAGCATCCGCACCAGCGAGTGGACCGAGGCGCTGTTCAAGGTCGCCCCCGACGTGGAGCGCAAGGCGGTGCGCTTCGCCCGCCTGACCATCCTGTTCCACGCATCGCTGCTGGTGGTGTCGGCCGTAACCGGCGCATGGTGGATATCGATCGTGTGCACCGGCTTCCTGTTCTGCGGCAACTGGCTGGCCGGCCTGGTAGGCACGCCGATGCATATTGGCCTGATGGACGGTGTGCCCGACTTCCGCATGTGCGTGCGCTCCAACCGGCTCGACCCGTTCACTTCGTTCCTGTACTGGCGCATGAACTGGCACACCGAGCACCACATGTTCGCCGGCGTGCCGTGCTACAACCTGAAGAAGCTGGCGCGCGAAATCGCCCCCGACATGCCGGAGCTGCGCAGCCTGTGGCAGAGCTGGCGGGAGATGATCGACATCGAGAAACACCGCCGCACCGATTCCGCCTACCAGTACCAGACGCCGCTGCCGCCCACCGCCCACCCGGCGGTCCTGCGCGAGCAGGACGTGCCGTCCCGCAGGAGCGCGCGTGCCGGAATGGAGTCCTCGATCGGCGAACTGGCCCCGGTAGGCCAGTAGAGGCACCCGGCGCGAGCCGGGAGGGCGTCAACCGAGGCGGGAGGCGGAGGAGGCGGAGTGAGCAACCTGGAGATCTGCATGCCCGCGCCGAACCGCGTGGAGCTGCGCCGGTACGAGGATGCGCCGCTCGGCAGCGGAGAGGTGCGCGGGCGGACCCTGGCCTCAATCGACAGCCCCGGCTCGATACTCGCGATATTCGGCGGCGCGATGCCGGAGTCGCTGCCCGCCCGCCCCGGGCACGCGGCGGTGTTCGAGGTAGGCGAGGTGGGCGGCGAGGTGACCGGGGTGGCGCCCGGCGACCGCCTGCTCTGCCAGGGCTCCAGCCGCTCCACGCAGCAGTTCGTTTCCCACCTCACGGCGCCGGTCCCCGCCGGCCTGGACCCGCAGACGGCAGTGCTCGCGCGCCTGATGGGCGTCTCCATGACCACCCTGATGACCACCTCCGCCCGCCCGGGAGACCTGGTCGCGGTGACCGGGCTCGGTCCGGTCGGCTACCTGGCGGCACACCTGTTCCGGCTCGCCAATTACGAGGTGATCGCCGCCGATCCCGATGCCCACCGCCGCCGGCTGGCCGCCGACTCCGGGATAGCCCGCGTATATGCGCAGTTGCCGGCCGATGACGCCGCGGTCGCCGGCCAAGTGGACCTGGTGGTGGAGTGCTCCGGCAACGAGGCGGCCGTGGCGGACGCCTGCGAGGTGGCGGCAACCGGCGCCGAGATAGTGCTGGTGGGGACGCCGTGGCTGCGCAAGACAGAGGTGTACGCACAGGAGATTCTCAAGGCGGTGTTCTACCGGCTGCTGACGCTGCGCAGCGGCTGGGAATACGAGATTCCGCTGCGCCGCATGCCGTTCTCCCATGGCGGCCACAACCGCGACTACAGCAACGCCCGCCACACCGTGTTCTCCGGCTACGAGAAAGCACTCGCCTGGCTCGCCGCCGGCCGCATCCCGCTGGCCGGGACGGTCCGGACTGTCTCGCCGCGCGACGCGGCCGCCGTCTACCGGAGCCTGCAGCGCCGCGAGTACAAAGAGCTGTTCCTGGTCTGGGACTGGACCGCGCTGTAGCTCCGGTCGCCGAACCGATCACTTCTGCTTGACATCGTCGAGGAGGAAGTCGCCGAGGTTCTGCCATCGAATGCCGTCCCGGTTGGCCGGCTGCACGGTATCGAGCGACAGGACCAGCTTGGGATGGTTATCGGGCAGCCGCCTGAGCGACCGATACTCCCGGTCGACCGTTTTCTCGTCCGACAGCGAGTAGCATACCTGGACGTAGAGCCGCTCGGTCTGCCTTTCGGCGACAAAGTCGATCTCGTAGTCGCGGAACTTGCCGACGCTGACCGTGTACCCACGGGCGAGCAGTTCCAGGTAGACGACGTTCTCGAGCAGTCCTGCTATGTCGTTGTCCCGGTATCCTACCAGGCCGTGACGGATGCCGATGTCGGTCATGTAGAACTTGTCGTACAGTTCCAGGTGGCGCATGCCCTTCAGGTCGTACCGCCGGCAGCGGAATACCAGGAACGCCTCCTCCAGGTAGGAGAGGTAGTTCTGCACGCGCGACAGAGAAACGCTCAGTCCCTGCGCCTTCATGTAGTCCGCCATGCGCTTGGCCGTGGTGATGTTGCCGCAGTTGTCGAACAGAAAGCGCGTGATGCCGTCGAGCTGGGCCGGCTCTCTGACTTCGTGCCGATTGACCACGTCCTTCAGCACGATCGAATGGTAGAGCGAGTTGAGGTAGGCGAATACCGGCTCATCTTCCAGACTCAAGTAGTGGATGCCCGGGAACCCGCCGTAGCGCAGGAAGCTGGTCCAGGCCCCGTGAACATCGGGTGAGCCCGGTTCCACTCCCTGGAATCGGATGAACTCCGAGAACAGCAACGGATACACCGGAATCTCGACGTACCGCCCCGTGAGCCTGGTGGCGAGATCCGACGACAGCAGCCGCGCATTCGAGCCACTGATCGTGACGTCCGCCAACCCGTCCGCAAGGATCGACGCGATCGCCCGCTCCCACTCGGCGACGTTCTGTACCTCGTCCACGAACAGGTACGACTTCGTGGTGCCCGGCAGGTGGCGGCGGACATGGTCGTAGAGCTTCCGGTAGTCGCCGAGCGCTTCAAACTCCAGCGATTCCATATTGATGTTGAGAATATTTCCGGCGGGGACGCCGCCCGCGGTGAGGTGGTCGATCAGAAGCTGAATGAGCGCGCTCTTGCCGGCTCGCCTGACCCCGGTGATGACCTTGATGAGCGGCTTGTTCATGAACGGGAGGATGCGCTCCGTGTACAGGGGGCGCGGGACCAGACCCAAGGGAAGTTCTCCTATACGGTAATCTTGTTCAATGTGACATAAAAGATATTGGTATGCAAGAGACTTTTCCAGTATCAGCCGAAGCGTCCGGCGCCGCCGCGCAGGCGGGGGTCGAGCAGGTCGCGCAGGGCGTCGCCGAAGATGTTGATGGCGAACACGACAACCGCCAGGCACAGGCCGGGCCACAGCGCCAGCGCCGGCGCTATCTCCATGTACTTGCGGCCCTCCGCGCTGAGCATGCCGCCCCAGGTCGGCTGCGGCGGCGGAATCCCGAACCCCAGGAAGCTCACCGTTGCCTCGCCGATGATCGCCGAGCCAAGCGTGATGGTGAACAGGATGATGTTGGGGGCGATGGTCTGCGGCAGCACGTGCTGAGCCAGGATGCGCAGCGGCCGGGCGCCGGTGGCGCGCGCCGCCTCCACGTACGCGTGTTCCCGGACGCTCAGCACTACGCTGCGGATGGTGCGCACGTTGGCGATGCCCCACGGCACGCCGATCACCACCGCGATCGACATGATGCTCGGGCCCAGCAGCAGCATGGCGGTCAGCACCAGGAATAGCCACGGGAAACTCATCACCGCGTCCACGAAACGCTGCAGCACCAGGTCGAACGTGCCGCCCCAGTAGCCGGAGACCACCCCGAGCAGAGTGGCGGTGAGGACCGTAAACGCGCTCGCCAGCAGGCCGACCACCATCGAGATGCGGGCGCCGTGGATGATGCGGCTGAGCGAGTCGCGCCCGAACTGGTCGGTGCCGAGCCAGAACTCCGCGGACGGTCTCTCCAGGCGCCGCGGCACGTCCTGGTCGGCGTAGTCGTGCGGGGCCAACTGGTCGGCGAACACCCCGATCAGGAAGAACAGCAACACCACGATCATGCCGGCGGCGCCGTGCGGCTTCTCCTTGAACAACCTCCTGAACAGGACGGCGATTCCGCGTCGCGCCGCGGCCGCCGCGACGGCTTGCTCGGGTTCGTACGTTGACGCCACTACCGGTACCGGATACGCGGGTCGAGCCACGCGTAGCTGATGTCGATGACGAGGTTCACAAACAGAATGAAGGTGGCCGCGATCAGGTTGAGGCCCGACACGATCGCGTAATCGCGCTTCTCCATTGCCTGCACCATGATGCCGCCGACGCCGGGCAGGTTGAAAATCGACTCCACCACCACCGCGCCGCCCACCAGCACCGGAAGCTGCAGGCCGACCATGGTGAGTACCGGAATGAGCGCGTTCTTCAGCGCGTGGCGCACGATCACCAGCCGCTCCCGCAGCCCCTTCGCCCAAGCGGTCCTGATGTAGTCTTGGCGCAGCACCTCCAGCATCATGTTGCGGGTCAGGCGCATGGTGATTCCGGACAGCCACATGCCGAGGATGAACGCCGGGATCACCACCATGATGGTGTGCGCCACCGGATTGGCCGCGAACGGAATCCACGACAGGCGCGGCGCCCATCCCCACCAGATCGGTGGATAGATCAGCACCATGGTGCCGATCCAGAAGCTCGGCACGCAGATGAAGGCTATGGCGACGGCGCGCAGCACGTGGTCGGTGACGCTGTCCGGGCGGATGCCGGAGTAGATCGCCACCGGCAGCGCGATCAGCAGCGAGAACACCAGGGCCAGCGAGCCCACCTCCAGGGAGACCGGCAGCCCGATCACGATCTGCTGCGTCACCGGCAGCTTGGACCAGAACGACGTGCCCAGGTCGCCGCGCACCACGCCGGACATCCAGCGCCCGTACTGGACGTGGATCGGCAGATCCAGCCCCAACTCGCGGCGCAGCACCACGCGCGGATCCTCGTCGCCGCTCTTGTACGGCGTCAACGTGACCATGATGTCTACCGCGTCGCCGGGAACGAAGCGCAATCCGGCGAACACGATCACCGTGATGATCAGCAGGGTAGGGATGATCAGGAGCAGCCGCCGCAAGAGGTACGCGTGCATCAGCTCCCCGCTTACCAAAAAACAGGAGGCCGCGCCTTGCGGCGCAGCCTCCTGCCAAGGTGACTCAACGGTTGCCGCTCAGCGCCCCTAAACCGTCGTCCGATGGATGCCGCTCCTAATCTTCGCAGACGCGTCCGCTGCTCGACCGCTTCGCGTTGCAGTCGACCCACCACCACTTGCTGAGGTTGGTCTGCGAGATCAGGTCGCCGATCGCGCCGCCGAAGCCCTTCACCCACGGCTGCCAGTAGATATGCTGCTCCACCGTGACGCCCGCGATGTGCCACGCTTCCTCCAGGGTGTGCAGGTACAGCTCGGTCCACAATTCGCGGTAGGTTGCGGGGTCGCTAGCTACCTTGGCAGCGTCGATCAGCTCCATCTGCCGCTCCGCCGCCGCCCGGTTCTCCGGGGTGACGTTGTCACCGAGCGGGTTGCCGTACCACACCAGAGACGCGCGCGGATCGTGGTGAAAGTTCATCGTGCCCATCAGGCCGATCTGCGGCGCTCCGGCGTCGATGAAGGTGAGCCCGGTGAAGCGCGGGTCGGGGTCCGGGCCGAGCGAGGCGGAGTAGTAGGCCGCCGATTCCATCAGGTCCAATTCCGCGTTGATGCCGACTTCGCGCAGGTAGCCGGCGAACAACTCGACATCCTCCGACACCGAGTGCATCGCCAGGATGGTGGTGTCGAACCCGTCCGGGTAGCCGGCCTCCGCCAGCAGTGCGCGCGCTTTGTCCGGATGGTACTCGTACAGCTCCGCCAGGTCGTCGCGCCCCATCGCCTTCAAGTCGTCGGGGCCGATGTAGTTGTCGCCGTGCAGCGACTGCGCGGGGTACCCGCCCGGGTAGGCGAGTCCGTAGTAGAACGAGTCCACCATTTCCTGGTGGTTGACCGCCAGCATCGCCGCGTAGCGCACGCGCTTGTCGGCCCATGGGGTATCGGCAATATTCAGGTTCACGTTGAAGCCGCGCAGCAGCGCTCCCTGCGGGACGTGTCCCAGTTCGGGGTTGGTGCGTTCCAGCGACGAAACGTCCTCCGGCTGCAGGCCGTGAAACCCGAATACGTCGAGCTGGCCGCTGCGTAGCGCCGCAATGGTGATCGCCGGGTCGTCAGCGGTAGGTGTCATCGTCTTGGTGTCCAGGTACGGAACCTTGTTTTCCGGAATGAACGGGTCGACATCCCAGTAAGTGGGGTTTTTCTTCAGCTTGGTAGTCACGCCGGGCACGTGATCGGTCGGGATCCACGGACCGGTGCCGAGCGCATCTTGCCAGTCGCTGGGATTGACGCCCTCGGTGTTGTGCATCGCCGGGTGCGACCAGCTTATGCGGGTCAGGGTAACGACGAACCAACTGGTGGCGTCCGGCTCCGGGAACTTGACGTCAATGACCCAGGGATCGTCCGCGCGCACGCTCCACTGCCAATCCCGGTCGGCAGCGGCAGCGCCCTCGACCGCCGCGTCAGCGTTCCAGCGGTCCACCAGATCCTGAGCGGTCAGCTCCGTGCCGTAGTGGTCGGCCAGCGCCGGGTTGGGACGTGCCACGTCCTCGGCCCGCCACCAGTGCACGCCTTCGCGGACGCGAAACACGGCGCTCTCAATGTCCGGAAACTCCCACGATACGAGCAACTGCGGCATCTGCTTCTTGATGTCGATGAACCAGAAGTTCGGATACGCTTCCTCGCCGGTGCCGCGCGGTCCCTTCAGATAATCGACCACGTAGGCGAGGTCGTAGAACGCGCCGAATGCCACGCTGTCGCGGTTGCCGTCGATCGGGTCGAGCGGCGAGGCCCCCTGGCGTTGCGCCATGTTCAGGTTGCCGCCGTACACCGGTACGGTGTCGATGTCGGCTGCGGAAGCGGAAGCGCCCTCCGCTTCGCCGGTTGCCCACAACGCAACCGTTGCCAATGGAATGACGAGCAGCGCAGCCAGCGCAACTCTTGCCGGGAAGTGACTCATGTTCATTACCTCCTTGAGTCGATGGTGGGCAGCGCGAAACTCGCGCCGTTCCGGCCATACTACTACACGGGCGTCGCCTGTCAATAAGCGAGTGTCTGCCGCGTCTGCCGAAACTGCCTACTTGTGACCGGTACGCGCGTGGCGGATAATCGTTGCAGCCGCCGTTGCGGCGTGACGCCATGCGCAAGTTCAACACCGAAGGTCCCGTCGTCGCCGACCGCCATTACTGCATCCCGCCGCTGCAACGGGTGAATCTCGAGGAGATTCTCCAACTGCTGCGGGACATGCGGTACTTCGTGCTGCACGCGCCGCGGCAGACCGGCAAGACATCCGCCCTGCTGGCACTGCGGGATCTGCTCAACAGCCGCGCCGAGCAGGACTTTCGCTGCGTGTACGTGAACGTGGAGGCCGCCCAGGCGTTGCGCGAAGACCTGCCCGCGGCGATGCAGACCATCGTCGGCGAGTTGTCCGATCAGGCGCTGTTCGCAGGCGACGGGTTCCTGGACCAGGTGTGGCCGGAGCTCCTGGCACGATTCGGCCCCGGCCGCGCGTTGAGCGCGGCGCTGTCCCGCTGGTGCATGGCCGATCCGAGACCCCTGGTGCTGCTGATCGACGAGATCGATTCGCTGATCGGCGATACGCTGATTTCGGTGCTCCGCCAATTGCGCGCCGGCTACGTGCAGCGTCCGTCGGGCTTTCCGCAGAGCATCGTGCTGTGCGGGGTGCGCGACGTACGCGACTACCGCATCCACTCCAGTTCCGAGAACGTGGTGGTCGCGGGCGGCAGCGCGTTCAATGTCCGGGCCGAGTCGCTGTCTCTCGGCAACTTCAGCGAGATTGAAGTGCGCGCGCTGCTCTCCCAGCACACCGAAGAGGCCGGACAGCCCTTCACCCCGGAAGCGCTGGAAACGCTGTGGAGACAGACGTGCGGCCAGCCGTGGCTGGTCAACGCCCTCTGTCGCAGAGCATGCTTCGATAGCGATGCGGGCCGCGACCGAACGCGCCCCATTACCGCCGCCCACCTCCTCGACGCGCAGGAACAGCTCATCCTGAGCCGGGTGACTCATCTCGATCAGCTGGCGGACAAGCTCCGCGAAGACCGCGTTCGCCGCGTGGTCGAGCCGCTGCTGAGCGGCGGCGACCGGCGCATGGCAACGGCCCGTGACCTGGATTATGTACGCGACCTGGGTTTGATCGCGCGCGACGACCCGTTGCGCATTGCCAACCCGATCTACGCGGAGGTGGTGCCGCGGGAACTCACCTATGCGGTCCAGGCCGGGTTGCTCCAGGAGGCTGCCTGGTACCTGGACGACGACGGCGGACTCGATGTCGACAAGCTGCTGGCCGCCTTCCAGGCGTTCTTCCGCGAACACTCCGAACACTGGGTTGCGCGTTTCGATTACGCGGAAGCAGGGCCGCAGCTCCTGTTGCAGGCGTTCCTGCAGCGGATCGTGAATGGTGGCGGGCGCATCGAACGGGAGTACGGCCTTGGTCGTGGCCGCACCGACCTGCTCATCACGTGGCCGCAGCCGGGCCGGCGCGAGCCGCACGCGACAGCGCGTATCGTGATCGAGTGCAAGGTGCTGCGTGCGAGCCTGGAACGCACGATTCGTGAAGGCGTTGCGCAGACCGCACGTTACATGGACCGGTGCGCGGCCGATGGCGGCCACCTTGTCATCTTCGACCGGACCGCAGGGATGCGTTGGGAGGACAAGATCTTCCGCCGCGAAGAACGCTCCGCCGACCAGCGCCCGATTACCGTGTGGGGGATGTAGCGCACGGCATTGGGGAGCCGCCGGCGAGGCGACCGGTCAGCCGGATGCCTTGTGCTCCGCGATCAGGCTCCTGATTCGCTTCAGGCTGCGGGCGTCGTCGGTGAGCTGGTCGCCGGCGACCATGCCCTCCACCCCGAAGCAGCCGTCGTAGCCGGCTTCGAGCATGGCGGCCACCGCGAACCGGTAGTTTATCTCGCCGTCGGGAATAGGGCGGCGCAGGTAGAAGGCGCGCTGCATTCCGGGCAGCGGCACGCGCACCAGGTTCTTCATGTGCCAGTAGTTGGCATGCGGGGCCAGGGCCAGGATCGCGGCCTCGCAGCTCTCCTCCGCGGTCTCGTAGGTCCAGTACACGTTGCCGAGGTCGGGGTTGGCGCCGACGTTGGGCCGGTCGATCAGTTCCAGCAGGTGGATCATCGACCAACTGTTGTCGCACAGGGTGTTCTGGTGCAGCTCGATGCTGATCGCTACGCCCTGGCCGGCGGCCCGGTCCGCGGCCGCGGCGATCCCCTCCGCGTTGATCCGGTAGTCCGACTCAGTCGCGTCGCGGCTGGAATTCTGTGACACCATCTCGCCGATTCCGCTGCCCACACCAGGCAGTTCCGGCCGCGTCGGTGCGTTGATCAGCGTGTTGAGGACCCCGGCGCCGATGCGCGCCGCCACCTCGACGCCGCGCGCCAACCGGGCGCGGTTGTGCCCACCGACCCGCGGGTTGTGCAAGCCGCCGCCGCCCCGGATGCCCAGGCAGGGCAGGCCGGCATCGCGCAGCTCGTTGCCCAGGTCGTCCACCTCGGCGTCGCTCCGGTCGGCCAGGTCTTCGAGGCCGACCTCCAGCCCCTCGAAGCCGATCTCCCGCACCTTGCGCAGCCACGCTGCCCGTACTTCCGGCGGCGGCAGGTGGACGGGAAACGCCGTCTGTTGATGGAACGGATAGAATGTGCGCCCGCGAAACGCATAGATCAGCTTCATGGCCGCATCATGACACATCTACCGCCAGGTTTCGAACGGGTTGCCGGGCTCGGTCACCGGGAACGCAACGCGCGCGCCGCGGATGTGCGCCATCCGGGCGGCGATCGCCATCTCTACAGGGACACGCACCGCCTTGCCCATGCACAACTCGTACTCGGGCGGCCTGCCGTCGAGCAGGTCGAGCAGCGAGTGCGCCATGCGGTGGTGGGCGTTCACCCACTTCCGGCGCGGGTCGACCTGCTCGTGAGCGAGCACCTGCCACTCGGGGGCGCCGCGGAGCGCGGGGTGGGGGTTGCCCCAGGTCGGTCCGCGAGAGTGCGTGAAGGGGTGCAGGTACAGGTCCGGCCCCTCGATGGTCGGGCCGGGCAGGCACAGCGTACCGGCGGTGCCGTGTACCTCGGCCCCGTAGGGCAGGGACTCGCCGTGCTGCCACCCCGTCCCGCTCGCCCAGTAGGACACGAACTCCACGGTGCAGTTTTCGAACTGAAACTGCGCCGCGATGCCGTTGCCGGCGGTGGGTCCCATCCCGAACGGCCCCTCCACCAGGTCGGACGGCGTCGCCGGCCGCCCGTCGGTGGTAATCAGCGACTGGCACCACAGCGGCGCCCCGAACACCTGGCAGGCGAAGTCGAACAGGTGCGGATACAGGTCGATCATCCAGGCGTCGCCGCTGAACACCCCGTAGTTTGAGGTGGGCAGGCCGGCGGGATGGCCGTACAGCCGCACCCAGCGCGGCTCGCCGATCCGGCCGCCGCGAATCATCGGAATCGCGTGCTGCTGTATCTGCGGGCGCCCGCGCCACGGATGCGCCATCACCAGCAGCACCCCGGCCCGGTCGCAGGCGTCCAGCATGCGGTCCACCTCGCCGAGCGTGGTGGCGAGCGGCTTCTCGACGTACACGTGGGCGCCGGCCGCGGCGGCGGCGAGCACCATGTCGAGGTGGCCGCTCATCTCGTGGGTGGCAATCACGGCAATGTCCGGCTGCTCGGCGGCCAGCATCTCGCGGTAGTCGGCGTAGGCGGCGCGCGCACCGGTCGACTCGGCGTATTGGCGCCGGCCCTCCGCGTCGGGGTCCGCCAGGGCGGCGATTTCGGCCCCCTCCACGCCCACGAATGCCTGGTCGAGGCCATGCCCGTAGTCTCCATTGCCGGTATGGCCGATAATCGCAACACGCTTGCCCATCACGGCGCATTAAAGCACGGCGGCCGCGCCGGCGTCACACCTCGTCACACCTGCACCTTGCCAAGTTACCCGGTTTCGGACCACGATGCGCACATCTCCAGGCCCACTCGAATGAATCCACAGATTGTCAGGGAACAGCACGTCGCGTGGCGGGGTACGCGATGAGGGGTCGCCGGGTGCTGATCGGTGCGCTGGCGGTGGCTGCCGTCGCGGCGGTCGCGGCGGTGGTGTACGTGGCGGGCAATCCGGTGGATACCACCTACGAGTTCGTGGTGCGCGATGCGGTCAGCGGCGACTGGGTGTGGGACGCCACCTTCCGCTTGCAGGGGCGGGTGATCCGGTCGCACTTCCAGAGCGACCGCGGCCCGCGCCCGCAGGTGTTCACGCGGTTGCAGCCGGGCCAGGCGACGCTGGAGATCAGCGCTCCCTCCTACGTGGCGCAGACCATACCGGTAAGCCTGAAGCGCGGCGAGAACCGGCTCGCCGACCCGGTGGAGCTGGTCGGCCGCGAGATTCCCGACCTGGCCGAGTGGATCATCTTCGAGAGCTGGGAGGGCAGCGACCTGGTCCAGGAGCTGCGCCCGGCCAGCGCCGCCGGGCCGGCGGTGACCAACCACCCCGCCCTGGACCTGTGGATCGGCGCGCGCGTCTCGGTGCAGGTGGCGGACGGCGTGCCGGTGCGCGAGGAGACCGACACCGGCGCCGCCCGCGGAGAGGAGCTGTACCGGGGCAAGCTGCAGTGGACATGGGATGCGGCGCCGGAAACCACCTTCCGCTACCGCGCTTCCATCCCCGGCGCCGACATCAAGGCCAGTTCCGCGCCCTACTGGGTAATAGACTACCTGATCGTGGTACCTGTTCCGACCGCGGCCGGTGCCGGCGGGATCGACGGCATCATGGAGCAGGTTTGGGAGTTGCCGCCGGAGGCGATTGCCGCCCGGCTGGGGACGCACGAACAGGCAGGCACGCTGACCGCCTACCAGTTCACCTCCTGGAACGTGGCCGGAGGCCGGCGATGATCCGCACCGAGCAACTGACCAAGCGCTACGGCTCGTTTACCGCGGTGGCGGGCATCGACCTGAATATCCCGGCCGGCGAGATCTACGGCTTCCTGGGGCCCAACGGCGCCGGCAAGACCTCCACCATCCTGATGCTGCTCGGCGTGGTGAAACCGACCGCCGGCGAGATCCGGCTGTTCGGCGAGCCCTACAGCCCGGCCCGGCTCGACCTCAGGCGGCGCATTGGCGTGGTGCCGGAGAAGCACCCGGCCGGCATGTGGAGCTGGATGACCGCCGGCGAGTACCTGCGGTTGTTCGCCGACCTGTTCCGGGTGCCGCAGGCGGACCGCCGCATTGACCATCTCCTGGAGCGGGTCGGCTTGGCGCAGGTGAAGCGCAAGAAGTTCGCCCAGTTCTCGCGCGGCATGCTGCAGAAGCTGTCGATCGTGCGCGCGCTGCTGCACGACCCTGACATCCTGTTCCTGGACGAGCCGATTTCCGGGCTCGATCCGTTCGGCGTCAAGCAGATCCGCGACCTGATCCTGGAGGAGAGCCGCGAGGGGCGCACTATCTTCGTCTCCTCCCACCTGCTGTCGGAGATGGAGAAGGTGTGCGGGCGGGTGGCGATCATCTACCGCGGCCGGCTGCTGGCCGAGGACCGCATGGAGCACCTGCTGTCCACCCTGGCCAAGGACCGCGAGATCCACGTGGACCTGGAGCAGGTTCCGCCCGAGCTGCCGGACCGGGTGGCGGCGCTGGAATTCGCGCGTGGCGTGCAGCGGCGCGGCAACACGCTGGTGGTCAAGGTGGCCAAGACCGGCGACAGCCGGCGCGCGCTCAGCAAGTTCCTGATCGACCAGGACCTGGTGCCGCTCGGCATCCAGGAGCAGAGCCTGAGCCTGGAGGAGGCGTTCGTGACCATCACCAGCGAAAACGTCGACCTGTTCGCGGGCATGGGCGGCGACGGGCAGAATCCCGCGGGCGAATCGTGAACCAGCGTATCCACGCCACCGCCGTGATCGCCCGGCGGCGCATCCTGGAAACCGTGATCGCGCCCGGCTACTACGTGGCGCTGACCATCGGCCTGGTGCTGGCCCACCTGCTGGTCGCCGGGTTCGTGCGCACCGTCGATTCAAGCGGCATCGACCTGTCCCTGGTGCCCGCCTACGACCTGATCGGCAGGAGCCTCGCCGGGGCATTCGGGAGCACCTTCACGGCCAAGCTGTTTGCCGAGGGGCCGTTCCTGTTCACGCTGTATGCCGCCTTCCTGCCGGTCCTGCTCTACCTGGCGGTGAGCACGGTGTTCCGTTTCGGCCTGGAGAAGAAGGTGGGCGCCCTGGAGCTGCTCACCTACGGCCCGGCGGACGCCACCGCCTACTTCCTGGCCGCGCTGATCAAGGACCTGTTGATGACCGCCGTATCGCTGGCGGTGCTGCTGGCGTTCCTGCTGGCTGCCGCGGGCCTCAACAACCTGGTGCTCGGCGCCTCCTTCTTCCACAACCTGGCGATCCTGTGGTTCGTGGCCGGCGCCATCTACGGCTACGGCATTCTGGCCGCCTCGCTGACCGACAACTCCGCGTCCGCGGTCGCCCTGTTCCTGGGCGTGTTCCTGGTGTTCGCGGTGGTGATGATCGGCTCCTTTGCCGTCATCGAAGGCTACGCGCGCAACCTGGCGAGCGTGTTCACCTGGGCCATCAAGTGGATCTCGCCGCTGTTCTACTGGGACTTGGCGCTGCGCTTCGCCGAGGTAGGAAACTGGGGCATGTACCTGGCCGGCGCCGTCCTGCTGGCCGTGCTGGCGGCGGTGGTGCTGGCGCTTAGCCACCTGACCATGAAGGTACGCGGGGTGCGTCCATGATGCGCAGCATGCTCCGGGTGATCCTGCCGATGCTGCTGGCCGCGGCGGGGCTGGCGGCGCAGGCGCCGTTGCGCGAGGAGCAGTTCGTGTACTCGATCGTGGCGTTCAGCGGGCGCGACTACGCCGGCACCTTCGCACGCCGCGAGGCGGACACCATCTACCTGATGGCGGACGTGGACAACTTCATTACCGCGCGCAATGCGCTGGTCTACTTCTGGCCCATCACCGGCGAGTGGAAACTGGACCTGGCCGGGCTCGACGTGCCGTTCGAAGGCACCCTGCAGCTGTCCGGGCGCGGGCGCGAGCAGCAGCCGGTCGGCATGACCCCCTACACGTATTACAACGTGCGCGGCGAATACGAGTTGAACTGGCAGGTGGCCACCGGGGCGGAGGCGGAGGCGGCCGTGCAGCACTCGCGCGAGCTGATCGCGGCCTACTACGCCGCGGTGCAGACCCACCAGCGGGAACGTGCCCTGTATGAGGAGCTGCTCAACGAATTGGCGACCGTCATCACGGCGCTGCGCAGGGAGGGCAGGGATGTGACCGAGCTGGTCGCGGAGCTGGAGAAGATGGAAGCGCCGGCGCAGCCGGAGCCACCCGGCCACTACGTGGTGCCGCCGTCATCGGTGCAGCAGGCATTCATTCTCAACCTGCCGGTGGGCGAGTACGATGTCCGGTTCCTGACCGCGGACGGCGAGGTGATGGAGGGGTCGGAGCGGCGCATCGTGACGTTCGAGAAGCGCCGCGCCGAGGCGGTGGGAATGGAGGTGATTCCGGGCGCCAAGTGGACGCGTCCGGTGGAGTCCACCAGTCCGACGTCGGTGCTGTACGTGGACGGCTCCACCGACCTGTACCTGCGCCCGTTCTACCAGCAGGAGTACAACGACCTGTTCTACGAGAAGCTGCGCCGCAACGACGCCAGAGGCAACCCGGGGCTGATGAAGTGGGTGCGCATCCAGCAGGTGCCGGGGGCCACGCTGGCGGTCAGCGCCGGAGGTGCGGGCTCGCGTACCGCCGAGCCGCGTATGGTGCTGGAGGAGCCGTTCTTCGTCGAGCAGATCCCAGGCGGCGCGCTCGGTTACCGCATCGTGCCGTTCGATCCCGGCGGCGAGCACCAGGGCCGTGAACCGTCACTGCGCGCGTTCCACCTCCCGCTGTCGGCCCGCCTGCCGGTGCTGCACCTGCGCGTCCACGACCGCGACGGCCGGGCGCTGCCGGTCAGCGACCGCCAGGTGCGCATCGTCGCCGCGTCCCCCAACGGCTGGCTCACCCTCCTGCTGGCCGCCATCCCGCTGCTGACCCTGGTAGTAGCGCTCGCCCTCCGCTCCCGCCGCGTGAGCCGGTAGCTCCGGCACGACCCGGCTGCCGCACTCCGCTCGCTCCTCCCGGGGCTCTATACGTCCGCCTTGCCGATGAGTTGCAGGGTCTTGCCGATCGCACGTTCATCCACCAACTGGTCGCTGACGTATTTGTGCAGAACGCTTGAGATCAGCGTCTGGTAGGGGAGACCTTCTCGCACCGCCCTCTGCTTGACCTGCTCCAAGTCATGCTCGCTGATGCGGATGTTTATGTTCCGGCTCTTCCGGCTCTTTGCAAGAATCTGCTCTATGCGCTTGCGGTCGTCGCCGATCGTTGGAACAAACCGGTCTGCATCGTTCTCGATCTGCTGCTCGAAGTTGTCAAGTCTGATTCGTCTCACCTGAACCTCCATAGCGCCGTTGAATGCGGCGGCTGGGAAACGCGGTCTTCAAGAAGATACTCGTCCCACTTTCCTCGAGGACGAACGGCACCACCCACACGTACTCGTTGATGTCGACAACGAAGATCCACTGGTTTGGTCTCGTCGGATGTTTCAGAATGTCCCGGTACTCGCCCCCGCTGACCATGGCGGCAATCGTCTCGAGAGACACTCCTCGTTCCCTTCGGAGTTGTCGATCTTTCTCCCGGTTCCAGCGGATCACGGCCTACGGTACTACATAGAGTATACAATGTCAACTTCATGAATGACGTGGACGACAGGCAAGCCAGTTTACTGGTTGGGCGACGCTTGGGCGCCATGGTGTAGTATTCCTCACCGTGGTCGAACCTCGGGACAACAGCGCAATTCGTTGTACTCATACCAGTGACGGCGCCGTCGAACTGGTATTCGATCCGCCGGACCAGCGGCTGGTGGTGTTCAACAGCGCGTTGCTATCGGAGCTGGAGCGGGTGGTGAGTGCGCTGGAAGCCGACATTGCCGGCGGACGGGAGGTGCGGCTGGTGCTGGTGCGCAGCGCGAAGCCGGGTTGCTTCATTGCCGGCGCCGACATCGGTGAACTGCTGGCACTGCCGGACGCGGACGCGGCTACGCGCCTGAACGTGAAAGTGCACGCGCTGTTCGGCCGCATCGCAGCACTGCCGGTCCCCACCGTGGCGGTGATCGACGGCGCCTGCCTCGGCGGCGGCACCGAGTGCGCACTGTCCTGCGGCTACCGGATCGCGACCGACCACCCGAAGACCCTCATCGGGCTGCCGGAAGTGACGCTCGGCATCATTCC
This sequence comes from Spirochaetaceae bacterium bin103, assembly GCA_002238925.1. GTDB lineage: Bacteria > Spirochaetota > Spirochaetia > SZUA-6 > Bin103 > Bin103. The sequence continues at coordinate 68,570 of MPNH01000021.1, forward strand.
CGGCTGGGGCGGCACCCAGCGGCTGCCGCGCATTATCGGGCCGCAGGCCGCCTTGCCGATGATGGTCAGCGGGCGGGCGTTAAGCGGGCCCGAGGCGGCGGCGGCGGGGCTGGTCGACCGCTGCGTAGCGAGGGACGGCCTGGAGGCGGCCATCGCCGACCTGCGCGCCGATCCGCCCGCGCGTGCGACGCCGCCCGACGTGATGCCGCCGGTCAGCGACTCGCTGGCCGGGGAGGTGGAGGCGGGCATCCGCCGCGGCCGGCTGCACCCGGCCGCCCCGTTGGCGGTGTTGCGGGCGGTGCGCGCCGCGGCCGGCAAGCCGTTGGCCCACGGGCTGGCGCTGGAGCGGGAGGCGTTTGCCGAGTGTCTGTCGAGTGACGCGGGGCGCAACCTGTTGACCCTGTTCTTCAGCCGCAACGTGCTGCGCCGCGAACGGTTCGGGCTGCACGATGCGCAGCCGCGGCCGGTAGCGCGCGCAGCGGTGCTGGGCGCCGGCGTGATGGGCGGCGGCATCGCCTGGGCGCTGAGCAACGCCGGCGTGCCGGTGGCGATGAAGGACGTGGCCGCGGAACCGCTGCAGCGCGGCACCGAAGCAGCGGCCGGCGTCTACCGCCGCTTGGTGGCGCGAGGCCGGCTGGCCGAGGACGAGGCCGCCGCCCGGCAACGCATGATCGTCCCCACCACCTCGTACGGCGCGGAGTTCGCCGGGGTGGACCTCGTGGTGGAGGCGGTCAGCGAGAACGCGGCGCTCAAGGCGCGGGTTGTGGCGGAGTTGGAGGAGCAGGTCGGGCCGGACACGGTGATCGCCACCAACACCTCGTCGCTGCCGCTGGAGCGGTTGGCGGCGTCGCTGCGGCGGCCGCAGCGGTTCCTGGCCATGCACTTCTTCAACCCGGTCGACCGCATGCCGCTGGTCGAAATCGCCGCCGGTCCTGCGACCAGCCGTGCGGCGCTAGCCGGCGCCGTGGAGCTGGCGCGGCGCTTGCGCAAGACCCCGGTGGTGGTGCGCAACCGGCCCGGATTCCTGGTCAACCGCATTCTGTTTCCCTACCTCATGGAGGCGGCCCGCGTCCTGGAGGATGGCGGCGACTGGCAGGCGCTGGACCGTGATCTGGCGGCGTGGGGGATGCCGATGGGGCCGTTCCGGCTGATCGACGAGATCGGCCTCGACGTAACGCTGAACATCGCCCGTTCGCTGGCCGCCTCCGTCGACGGGCGCATGGCGCCGCCGCCGTTCCTGCACCGGCTCGTGGAACGGGGCGCCGCGGGCCGCAAGGGGGGTGCGGGAACCGGCTTCTACCGCTACACCGGACGCGAGGCGGTACCCGACGACGACTCCGTCGCCGCCGCTGTGGCGGAAGCTTCCGCCACGCGGATGGCCGCCGCCGGTCACGCCGGCGAGCCGCCCGCCAACACCGGCCAGACGCCGGGTGCTACGGCCACGGGTCGGGGCGCGACTGGCTTCCGCGGCATGGCAGGGCCGCCCGACGGCGCTGGCAGGACGGCCCACACGGCGGGTGCGGCCACGAGCGGTTCACGCCGAGCGGCAGAACCGCCTGACGGCGGGGACAGGGTAGCGCGCTGCCTGGCCATGCTGGTCAACGAGGCGGCACGCTGCATGACGGAGCGGATCGTGGACCGGCCACTGTACCTCGACCTGGCGCTGCTGCTTGGCATCGGCTTTCCCGACCACCGCGGCGGAGTGCTGCGCTACGCAGACCAGAGCGGCCTGGGTCGTCTGGTGGACCGGATGGAGGAGTTGCGCGAGCGGTACGGCGAGCGGTTCCGGCCCTGTACCGAGCTGAGCGAACGCGCCGCCGCGGGAACCATGTTCTACGGTCCCGGTCAGTGACCGCGCTCGGCAACGCGCACCGCAACGCAATGGAGGCGCCTCGAGCATGATCGAGATCCGCGGCACGGAACACTTCGCCTGCGACATCGACCGGGTGCACGCCGCCCTGGCCGACCTGGAGCAGGTGGCGGCGGCGCTGCCCGGCCTGACCCGCATTGAACGCAACGATGGCGATACCCTGGCGTGCCGGGTGCGGCCCGGCCTGAGTTTTCTCAGCGGCTCGTTGCGCACCACGATCACGCGCCGGGAGGAGGCCGGTCAAGGGGCGCTCCGCTACGGGATCGACAGCAGGGGCATTGGCGCCGGCGCGGTCGCGAATGCGCACATCCGCTGCCTGCCGGACGGCGACGGCCGCGGCCGGGTGGAGTGGCAGGTGCAGGTGGAGGAGCTGAGCGGCCTGCTGAAGCCGGTCGGCGCCAGCCTGATCGAGGCGGCGATGGGGAAGGTGGCCACGGCCACCTGGGAGGGGCTGCACATCCGGCTCGGCGCCTGACGCCGGCACATCCCGAGTGTACCAAATGCCCGGGTCGCCGCGTCCGGTTGACCGCCGGCCGTGGCTGCGGTCACAATTCAGCTGGGGGTACGGCTGGTATCATGCACTACCGTCTTGAGGATCTTGGCAAGGGCGTGACGGTGCCTTGCATCGACCTGGACCTGACCGGCTGTCCGGATGCGCCGGCGCGCCGTGAGCTGGCGGCCGGCATCTACGAGGTGGTTGACCGGGAGGGCGGGCTGCTGATCCGCCGAACCGGCATCGGCGACACCGGCCAGTATGGGGCATTCCTGGCCTCCATCGACTTCCACCACCACTCCTACGTCGGTGGCACCACCCCCAGGAGCGAGCGCGGCAACGGCGTGTATACCGCCACCGAGTTGCCGCCCGCGGTCACCCTGCACAGCCACCAGGAGATGTCCTATCTCGACTCGGTGCCCGACTACGTGTCCTTTTACTGCGAGCGGCCGCCGGACCACGGCCAGAAGACCAACCTGTTCGTCGACATGCGCGCCTTCGACGCCCACCTGCCGGAAGCGTTCAAGGAGCGCTACCGCGGCCGACGGGCGCGGCTGCAGCGCACGCTGGCCAGCAACGACCCCGGTCCGGTGGTGGCCGGCAGGAAGTACTGGCAGGAATCCCTCGGCACCACCGACCGCGGCGAGGCGGAAGCCATTGCGCACGAACACGGCTGGGACCTTACCTGGAAGGCTGACGGGTCCTTGGTAATCCTGCAGGAGCCCGCCCGGTTCTTCCGTCCGCATCCCGTTCACGGCGAGATGTGGTGCACCCAGGCGATGCTCATCAACCCGGTCACCCGCCTGCTTGATGCGCAACGAGATGGCCGGCACGAGGACGCGGCACGGGTCGAACAGCAGCGCGCCGCCGACCCGGACAGCCTGGACCAGATGTTCCTGGAAGACGGCAGCCGGCTCCCGGACGCCGACGTGCACCTGTGGTTCGACCTGATGACGGAACACGAGGCCCGGTTCGCCCTGCAGCGCGGCGACGTGCTGGTCCTGGACAACATGCTCATCGGCCACGGGCGCAGCTCCTTCGAGGGACCGCGCCGGATGTTCGCCGCGCTCGGCAGCCGCCCGGCCGCCTGACCCGGCACCGCCGGCGCGCACCAGAATGTGCGCTTACTGATGCGGATGGTGCGGCTGTGCCGGCGAGGTCAGCCGTCGTGGTCGTGCGACCGGCGGAGCGCGGCGAGGAAATCGGCCTCATCGGCGCAGCCGAGCGCCGCCGCCAGCAGTCCCTCCTCGGACGCCGCGGCGAACGCATCCGCATTCGCGGCGAAACCCGCCGACACTGCGATGCCACGAGACCGCAGAATCTGACGGACTATCCGAGCGCGGCCTTCCGCCAAGCCGCGCACGAACCCCTGGCGTCGTTGCGAACGAAGCAGGGGATCGTCGTCGGGGCCGGTGCCTTCACGCGCGCTGAGCACCGCTGCCACCCGCTCCACTACCGCGCTCGTCTGCGCCGACGGCACCGGCTCGTTCAGCGCCAGGTGAATCTCTTCGGCCCGCCAGCCCGGAAACGCCAGGCTCTCGGCCGCAACCCGGAACCGGCCACGTTCCAGCAGGTGAATCGTCAGCCCCGGGGGGCGCCGGTGCGGACGGCTTGGCGATGGTGTGTCCGGCACTTCCACCCACACCTCCGGGAAGCCCCACGACTCGTACAGCGCGAGCTTGCCACGGTGTACGTCTGTCGTGTGATCCACCTCCAACACCACGTCGGGAAAGTCATCCTCGCCGACCACCATGCCCTTGGGCCCGGGCTTGGCCTGCGCCGGATGCAGGTACA
>MPNH01000084.1 GCA_002238925.1 Spirochaetaceae bacterium bin103
ACAGCGTGCGCAGGTCCAACGGTCCGACCGGCCCGGCGATGGCGCCAGCGCAGACGTAGCGCCCTCCCTTCCGCAACACGCCGAGCAGGCGGGACCAGCTCTCGCCGCCGACCACGTCCACCACCAGATCAAGCTTTCCGGCTCCGATGCTCGCAACCACGTCGGCCCCGCGTTCGATCACCTCGTCGGCACAGAGAGCCTTCACGGCTGCCTTCTTCGATGCGCTCGCCTGGGCAGTCACGTGCGCCCCGCGGCGCTTGGCAAGCTGCACCGTGGCACTGCCAACTCCCCCGGAAGCCCCGGTGACCAGCACTCGCTCCGCTCCGAGGCCCGCGCGCTGCAGCATGTTCTCGGCGGTAGCGTACGCACACGGCATCGACGCAAGCTCGACGCTGCTCCAGCCGCACCGGACGCGATACGTTTCTCCAGACGGTGCCCTGGTGTACTGTGCGAATGCGCCGTCGAGCTCCGACCCCAACGTGTCCGCCTCGAACGGGCGGAACCCGCGGTAGTGGCGCAGCAGCGGCGCAACGATCACGCGCTCCCCGATCCTGCTACCCGCCACACCCTCGCCTACCGCGACAATATGGCCGCAGCAGTCGGCACCCTGGATGCGCGGAAACCGGAGTGGCGCCCCCGTCCAGCTCGCGCCGGTGTCATACAAGGCGGCGGCGTCCCAGCTCGTGTTGCCGGACGCCTTCGTCGCCTTCGAGTACCACCCGGTGCGGGTGTTGATGTCGGTATTGTTGACGCCGGCCGCGGCCACCCGGATCAGCACCTCCCCGGCACCGGGACGCGGTACCGGAACATCAGTCCGATACTCGAGGCGGTCGAATCCGCCGTGACCGGTCAGCAGCACCGCGCTCATCCGCTCGGGAGTGTCGGCGGCGCCGTCAGTCATCGCCGTAGGGCATAGATCGGGGCGCACTCTTCGCTGACCAAGCCCTCGTCCACGTCACGCTCTACTGCCGCCACGGGGCGTTGTTTGTTTCGGTTCCTGAGCTACTGCGACGCCGCCTCCATCGCGGATGCCTCCACCCCGAACCGCTCCGCGGCCTCCAGGGTCTCGCGAACGTCGTCCCAGGTGGTGTTGTGGTTGATGATGCAGAGCCTGAGCGCGAACGTCCCGTGCAACAGCGTCGATGACAGAAACGCACGGTCTTCCCAGAATACGCGCGCCAGCACGTTGCGGTTGATCTGTTCCAGGACCGCTTCGTCATGGTCGCGGTCCGCCGGGTTGATACGAAAGCACACGATCCCCAGCGAGACCGGAGTCAGGAACTCCAGCACCGCGCTCTCCTGCACGTACTGCTCGGCGCGGGCAGCCAGTTCCATGCCCTTGTCCACGGCGCTCCGGAACGCCGCCATGCCAAAGGTCTGAATCGACATCCATACCTTCAGGCCGCGAAACGAGCGGCTCAGTTGCAATCCCCGGTCGGAGATGTTGGGATGGTTCGCTCCCCACACCGTGTCCTGCAGGATGTCGTGGTGCACTTCGAACGCGTGCTCGAGGGTGCGTGCGTCCTTCACCAGCAACGCACCCGCCTCGTACGGCTGGAACAGCCACTTGTGCGGGTCCAGCCCGACCGAGTCGGCGCGCTCGATGCCGCTCAGGAGCTGCTTGCCGCGTTCGGTCACCGCCGCGAAGCCGCCGTAGGCGGCGTCGACGTGCATCCAGATGCCCTCCGCCGCGCAGTAGTCGGCAATCGCCGGCAACGGATCGACCGCCCCCGTGCTGCCGGTCCCGGCGTTGGCGCAGATCGCGATCGGGGTGCAGCCCGCGGCACGGTCGTCGGCCACGGCGCGCGCCAGGAGATCCACGTCCAGGCGAAACTGCGCGTCGCTCGGCAGCAGCCGGATACCCTCCGGTCGCACGCCGACGATGCGCGCCGCACGGACGTGGGCGCTGTGGCTCTGGTCGCTCATGTACACGGTAGCGCGTTCCGGATGGCCGGCCGCCTCGCGCGCCGCCACGAAGGCGTCCACGCTGGCCGCCGAGCCTCCGCTGGTCAGCAGCCCGCCGGCGCCATCGGGATAGCCGAGCCAGCGGCGAAACCAGTCGATCACCACCAGCTCGACCTGGACCGCCCCGCTCGCGACCAGCCACGTGCAGGCGTTCACGTTGTAGCCCGCGGCCAGGAAATCGGCCAGGATTCCCGGCCAGGTCGGCGCAGACGGGATGAACCCGAAGCTGCGCGGGTGGTCCAACCGGATCGCGAGCGGCAGGACTTCGCGCGCGGCCTGCTCGATCACCTCCAGCGGCGGCCGGCCTTCCTCCGGGGGGGCGGCCATCAACTGGTCGTCGAGCACCTGCTTGAACTCGCCGTCCCAGGCATTTTCTCCCGGCAGGTTGGCGATGCGATCTACCAGTAACTCGGCTGCCCGGCGTGCCAGATCGAGCATCTGCTCGGGCGCCATCGTAAGGCTACTCACGGTAGAAGCCCGCGCCTACGATCAACGTCACGGTTGCGACTACGTCTCCCGCCGGCACCGGCCCTATAAGCGCATCGGCGTAGGTCGTCTTGGGTATCTCGGCGCTGTCGGAGTCATCGTTGGGATCGTCGAAATGATACTCGACGAAGTCGCCGGTATCGGGGTCTCGCAGCGCTGCCTCGATGATTTTCGGCAGAATGAGTTCTCCGGTGACCGCGTCTCTGAGGGTGTCGGTGGGGGTTTGAAACTCGTACTTCTCCGGAAACGCCCCGTGAAAGAGCACGTAGCCGTTTTCATCTATGACGAAGAGGTACACGGAGCCGTGTATCCAGGGTCCGTTCGGATCCCGGAACACCCTCTTGAGTCTCAAGACACCCTCATAGCCTTCGCCGGTCATGAAGGGCCGAATAACGTGCCTGAGCGCCCCGTCCACGAAGGCCTTCAGGGTATCGCGGTCCACCACGTCACTGGCCGTGACTGCAGGCATATCGTCCGGGTCCGGGTCCTCCTGCACCAGGTGGGCTTCCTGGAGATCGAAGCCGGCGACCAGGATGGCCGGGCCGCCGGTCGGTGTTATGGCCTCCCCGACGGCGTAGCTGGCGGCGGTTCCTGCTTCCGCCATGAACGGGCCGCCATCTGACGACGAACTAGCCGCAACTTGGATCTTCTCCCAGATAACAGGATCGAGCCGCCCGCCCGATAGCACCACCTCCTGCCCGTGCATATCCACCCTGCCGCCAGGACGAGTCAGGCTAACCAGGTAGGTGGAACCGGAATTCCAAGGCCCCTCGTGCGTCAGAATACATCCGATGTACCCGAACGACTTCAAGTGCTTCCGGAGACTCGCTTCGTACTGACGATAACTCAACACGAATTCCTTCAGGGTGGCATCGCCTTTCTCCACCTGCGCGGCCGTTACCAGGTTCGCGGGCGGGGTCGGCAGTCCAGTCGGCCTTGGACAGACCTCCTGCAACGGATCCAGCATCGGCGCTGGCGTCGCTCGTTTACAGCCAGCCATGGCTACCAGAACCAGAATGGTGCACAGTGCGGCTGCGGCGCGCCCGGCCGCGGTACATGCGATTGATAGGGGTCTCTCACCAAGAAGCCCTCGTCCTCGTTCGCCCGACCGACGAGCTGCGCCTGCATCTCCTGAAGCGGTCTTCATGATGAAACTCCTTACCGGAATGACTGTCCCTGGTAGTGTAATGGGCCCGAAAGAAGTCCTGTAGGCAACAAACCGTGGCCGTTAGAGGACAAATAGTGTTTCTTTTGTGTACTTGGGGCGAATAACTCGGTTCGTTGGTTGACAAGGGAAGATGCGACAGAGACTCTCAGCACAGTGCGCTTTCGAGTACGGGCGTATAGGACATATTCGGGCCGTTCGGCGGTACCGGTCCGGGCAGGTGAGTTGCCTGGTCCTTTTCTGGAATTTTCTTCCCTCGCTCAGTACATAGGAGTACCGAATTGAGCTGATGGGCGACGAATGGCACATCTCTTTGGGCAATTCCAAGGTGGACATCCGGGTAGCTGCGCTGACGGCTCAACCCGGCGAAACCAGAAAGGCCGAGATAGTCGATGTTCGATTCGATGTAGTCGAACGTGACAACGACACGATCATAGTGTCGTTCAGAATCCAGAGTACGGTTCCCCGGCCAGTCAATCCCAACGAATCCGTGGCAGGTGCGGCACGTCTTCTGAAAGAGCGGCTTCAGGAAATCGTGGCAGGGTTGAACAGTATTGAGGGGGAGTTGACCGCCGGAGCTTTTGCCGGCGCGGACCGTGGCAGAAGAAGGCACCGCTTGCGGCAGAGAGGGAGCTTGTAAGCAGGGGACGCCTATGCATCTACGCGCTCCCCGATCCTGCTACACGCCACGCCCTCGCCTACCGCGACAATGTGGCCGCAATAGTCGGCACCCTGGATACGTGGGAAACCGGAGTTGCGCTCCCGTCCAGCTCGCGCTGGCAGCGTCATACGAGGCGGCGGCGTCTCTGCTCGTGTTGTCGGACGCCTTCGCCGCCTTCGAGTACCACCCGGTGCGGGTGTTGATGTCGGTATTGTTGACGCCGGCCGCGGCCACCCGGATCAGCACCTCACCGGCACCGGGACGCTGTACCGGAACATCAGTCCGATACTCGAGGCGGTCGAATCCGCCGTGACCGGTCAGCAGCATCGCGCTCATCCGCTCGGGAGTGTCGGCGGCGCCGTCAGTCATCGCTGAAGGCGTCGTCCTCGTCACGCCCTACCGCCGGCTACGGGGCGTTGTTCCGGTCGCCCCTGCCACGCCGCAGGGGGTCTCGCGGAATAGCTCACCACCGCGGTCGGCGTGCTCACGCACGGTGCCCGGCTGGTCGTACCACGCGCGCCGCTCATGGGCGCGCCAGCAGCGTCACGGCGGCGCGTCCAGGCTCGTCGGGGGTCAACGTTGCCAATGCCGCCGCGCCCTGGCGGCAGCGCTGCGGGCGCAACGCTCCATCCCCGGGTCCCGCCGCGCAGGAGCCGTACCCCGCGCCGCACGGCATAGCGCCACTCTCGGCCATGACCGAATCCAGCACATGCGCAAGCTCGTGCAGCACCACGTGGCAGGTCTCGCCGGCCTCAGCCCGCCGATCGCGGCGATCTCCATCAGCGGCAACGGTTCAGCCGCTTCCCCGCCCAGCCATACCCGGTGCCGCACGCCAAGCCCCCGCCGCCGCGGACCGACCCGAACACCAGCTCCACTTCGCTCAGCGCCGCCGCCGTCGACGGTTACTGCTCGCACACCGCCCGGGCGACCGACGCCAGATAATCCTTGTGCGTTACCACCTGCATAGTTGCTCCATGGCCTACCCGCAATTGCTCCACCCCTCCAACTACTCAAGGGTGGGTTTGGCCGTCTCTTCGCCGCCGCGGCGGCGGTACTCGGGGCGCTCCAGTCTCTCACCGCGTGGGCCGTGCACAACGGTCGTACAGCGATATCGGGGCCTACTCAACGGTTCGTACCTCGCACCGTGCACGCGACCGCGAAGAGATGCTAGCGGTCTGGCTACGTCCTCTTCGCCATCACGGTCGGGCGCCGCGGGCGTCGGCGTCAGCGTCAGCGCAAACCGCTCCCGGATACTCCGCGCAGTACCGGCTCCCCCGCGCGTCACCGTCTGTCCGAGTCGCCCGTGGTTCCGTCCCCCTACGTGATGCGCCTCTTCCGGCAGTCCACCATCTGCCGCCACTCCCCGACGCTTCCGGGCCGGCCCCTGCTCCGTATATCTCCCCGGCCGCCGCGTGCAACCTTTTGGGGTACCGGCTCGTACCGGCGTTACCGGCGTTGGTTCTTGTTGCAGATAGCCGGAAACTAGGATAGTGTCAGGCGTCGTGGGTGGATTGATTCGGTTCGTATTTGCGTTTGTCGTCTACGTGATAATCGATGTCGGGTGGAATATCTCCCCGCCGGCACGCAACATGTATGCCAGCCTGCACGAGGCCAGCGGCAATCCGATGCCGTGGTCTTACGGAAAGGAGATGGCCACCTGGGGCGGCATGGAGATCATCGCAGTTGTGGTCTTTTTTGTGCTGATCGCCTTTGCCAACAGCCGGCTCGCGATCGAGCCGGCCGTCAGGGACAACGACCTCGGTATCGCGGTGAGGAACAGTGCGGTGTTGGGGGCAGCAGCGTACGCCACCTATATCGGGCCGCTATTCATGACCATGGCGAATTGGCCCGCTGCCTTGATTCCCATCGACATCGCCATCGGCGCGCTGTTGAGTCTGGTTACGTCGACGGTCGTTACCAGTCTGGCGTTGCGCCGGAAGCGGTCTCGCGCGGCCTGAAGCTATTGTGTGCACCTTCGCCGTTGAGTCGGCGAACGCGATAGTGGCCTACACCGGATAGGCATCGAGCTTCCCGCCCACGCCCCGTGGCCTCGCAAGCACACCGACTGTCACCGCGGGCATCCCGTGTAGGCCTTAATGCGCAGCGCCAGTGGCCGGTCGTTTTTCTAGCAGAGCTACGGCCCCTGTCCCTTGTCAGCGGACTATCGTTCCTTCCTTCTGAACAGGTATCCAGGCGCGCCGCCGGCACGCCGGTCGCTCAGCCATACCGGAAGCGTACATCAGCTCCGCCAGGAAGCGGGAGAACAACCCCGGATCCAAAGGAAAGATCGAAAGCGCCTCATCGGGCGGCAAACAGGACCTGCGCGGCCTGGCGGCAGCCCGACGGCTCAAGCGATGCACCTTTCTCCCGGTCAAGGTGGTTGCCGTCTGCACCTCGAGAATGCTACGTTGTCCTAGTCGCACGCACCAGGTCTGGCGTTCATGCCGGGTCACCTGGTGAATACCATAGCCCGTTGAGCGGCAGGGAGTAGCTACCCGGCCGCGGGCGAATAGCCAGGGAACCCACCTATACGGATACGTCTGTTCCTGGTGCGTGCGAAAGACGGCCCGGCGCCTTCAGGCCCGGGCACAGGAGACCGCATGACTCATCGCGTGTTCAGGACAGTCCTCGTCGGACTGGTCATCGCTCTCGTATTCGCGGCCTGCGACAGCGGGCCGGGCAAGATTCCACGGGGAGAGCCACAGGATCCGGCCCGGGACGTGCCTCCCTCGACCGTCAAGATAGTCCACATTCTTGACGTTCCTGACCGGTCACGGAATTACATCGAATTGGAAGTCGGGAAGGTACCCGGAGCAAGCAAGTACGAAGCTCAGGTAATGTGGAACTCCAGGATTGACCGATACGACGTTGGCTGGACCGAGGATTGGTCGAAGCTTCCTGCCAACCTCGATCTAAGATGGACTGGCAGTGGGGTGGAAAAGACCGAGGGCAAAAAGGTACCCGGCATCACCCACCTTCGGGTCGTCGGGACAGGTACCATTTCGTTGCGGGCACGAGCGCTTGTGAGTGGCGAGTGGACTGACTGGAAAACCACCTCACTGGTTCTATCGTAGTGCCGCTTCCAACACAGCCATAGACAGATCGAGCCCCCGGTTGACACCAGGGGCTCGATTCGAACAAGCCGCTTGGATCAATCAACCGGGGTCGAGTGCAAGGACATCGTGGCCCTCCCCACTCCCTGGGCCAAGCGCACGGCTGCGCAACAACTGCGCAGAGGCAACAATGACCAGAGCAACTGCTACTGAATTTTCACCTGACCCCGACTGGCGTGAGCGATGTTGCAACCCGCGCGACCAAAGGGCCATTCCAACCCGGATGGTCAGAAGCCGGCTTGCTGAAAGCCGTTGTCGGCTCTGGCTATCATTGAAATGCTCCTATCCTTTGTTCTCGATGGTTGACGCACTCTTCAAGAAACCACTATGGTGGATTGACAGTCGCGTAGCGCCGCTTATCGAAGCTCGTCGTACTAATCGTCGGTACATCGGGAAGGCACAGCTCGTCTTCGCAGCTAAATTCCGAACGGCACAACGCGGACGTGAGGCGTTGGAGTGGGACAACCTTATGGCAAATCGAGATCACATCGGATGGCTGCTCGAAGGAGTCGAAAGCTGGAATCGAAGGCGTGATCGTATGTACTTCAGACCGGATCTCTCGGATGCGAACATCGCCGACGCATTCAAATCCGAAGGACGGCTGACGGACGATGGCAGAATACCGCTCGCAGGAGTCAATCTCTCTGATGCTAACCTTCGTGGCGCCCACTTCTCCGGTCACCGGGGTATCCTGTTCGGTGACGCGCCGATGCTCACCGCCGACCTGACTGAGGCTAACTTTTCGAGAGCCGACTGCCAAAACGTGCTCATCCACAATTCTAAACTTGACCGTGCCAGTTTCTTAAATACGAAATTCGACGACGCCGATTTGAGTGGATCAAATATGCGCGAATGTCATGCTCTATGGGCTTCCTTTCGCGGAACGGATCTTTCCGAGTCCGATTTCGCCGGCGCCAGGGTTGTGCTCTCGTCTTTTGATGGTGCAAATCTGTATCGCGCACATCTAAGGGATACAGATCTCACAACAGCGAACCTTGTGAGAGCCTGTGTCGAAGGCTCTCGCCTATGGGAGGCGAAGCTCTTCCGAACGAAAGACGAATCAAGTATGCCGTCAATTGACAGCGAACATATCACCTGTGTTGCGGATCTTATCCGGGTATGCGCGAAGCTTGACGAGGCTCATGATGCCAATCTACTTTATCTCCGCGGAGAGCGCACCAACGCGTGGGAACTACGCCCCTCCGTCATGCGACGCGGCAAGGACGACGCAATCAAACTTCGCACTAAGGAAGGTGATATGCTTCTTGATCTCATGACAATGAGGCCAACTGATTTTAGTGCGTCAACCACAGCACTCGATCAATGGGTACTGGCTCAACATCATGGTCTCAAGACAAGACTCCTCGATGTGACGCGGAACCCCCTTGTGGCGTTGTTTGCCGCGTGCGACTCGGACAGCGAAACTGGTCGACTGCATTTCTTTCTGGTACCAAGGAGCCTCGTTAAGCCATTCAATAGCAGTACCATCGCTGTACTAACGAACTTCGCAAAGCTCTCCCACTCTGACCAAGACGCGCTCGTTGGTCGGACAGGAGAGTCCACCGAGAGGCAAGGCTCTGCGGCAAGGGCAAGATACAAGCGTGCCATGGACCGCCTATACGGACTTATCCGGCAGGAGAAGCCTGATTTCGAGCGGCGAATCAGTCCCCTTGATTTTTTTCGCGTGCTTATTGTTCAGCCGCAGCAATCATTTGAGCGTGTCAGAGCACAATCAGGAGCCTTTCTTGTCTCGGGGTTCCATGAGCGGTTCGAGCAAACCGAGATAACGAATTGGAACCCGATGATTCCGGTGTACGACCATTTGATGTTGGATGTGCCACCTGAGAGCAAGCAGCAAATCCGAAGCGAGCTACGTATGTTGAATATCTCTCGTGAGACTCTCTATCCTGGCCTCGACGAGGCAGCGAAGGCAGTCCTGCAAAACGCGATTCGGTAGCGTCAATACCGGTGGGCAATAGCCGGTGACGGCGCGACATACTGTTGCAAGAGCCTTCCGTGAGAGCCTGTCGGTGTGGTGATTGCCAAAAAAGATCGGCTGCGGCACCAGTTCCATCTGCGTCAGACCGTCTCCGAACATCCCAAGTAGTCTGCCCACGCTTGCATCAATCTGCGCCGCCGCTCGAACAAGTCGGAGCGCATGTAGGCGCCTTCGACACCCGCGACAACATGCGCAAGCGCAGCCTCGGCCAATTCTCTCGATTCGTCGTTCTCCGCGCACCAGGACC
>MPNH01000022.1 GCA_002238925.1 Spirochaetaceae bacterium bin103
TGCGGAGCCTTTGGCTCCATGACTTCGCCCAGCCGCCGTGCGCGCGTGGCTTCACGAGCAGGCTCAGACCGTGCCCACCGTGGCCGTCGCCGAAGCGCCCGGGTCGGTTGACGGTGCGGACGAAGGATGCGCTGAGCCGCTTCGGTCGAGTACGTGTCACGGTCGCGGTGTGGGGCTACGAGGTCCGAGAGCGGTTATCACTATCGTTAGCACCATAATGGTTAGAATAGGCAGGATGGGATGAATACGTCAACCGTTTAGTACGTACCAATAAACTGTTAATAGCTGACGAATTAACAACACTTCGTGGGACGGATTGAAACACCAATGTTTTAGCCTGTTCGACTACACGGTGCGGGAATTGCGCTTCTCCGATGCCGCCGCGCAACGGCGCATCCAGACCATGCGGCTGTGCCGGCGTCATGGGTGGGTGCGGGCCATGCTGCAGAGCGGCGATGAGTCTGACCGCGACGGCACAGATGGAGACCGCCTTTGCCGCCGCCGAGCGTGAGTGCCGGAGAGCGATCCCGAACGTCGGTCTGGAGCACTGCCACGATCTGCTTGGGCTGCCTGGTTGGCCGAGCGCAGCGTGTGACCGGGATGCCGATGAGGCGGGAGCGGGAGTGGCCAGCGCCGCGGCGCACGGTCTGGTCGCCGCCGGCCAGCAAGCACGGTCGCCCCGTGACCCCGGACGACACGAAGACCGGCATACCGGCGACCGCTGCAGCCCATCTTCGGACCAGCCGGACACAGTCGATGCCCGCCCGGCAGCAGCGGGTGTGCAGCCGGCGGGCCGATTGGAATCGCACGCCGCCACTTCGGACGCTGCCCCGGCCTCGACACCGGAACGAGTCCCGGACAGGCCGGACTCGAATACCGCCACCCGGCACGCGCCACCGCAAGCGGCGCCGGGGCATGCACCGCGGACCGGGCTCGCCGGTGAGGTGGCGGCACACACGCCGGCAGTGCCGGCGAGCCACGCCGCTACGCAGCACCGCGGCGCCGGGCATGCCGATGCGCTGCCGGCGCGCCTGGAGTCGAGCGGAGCCGCCTCGCCCTCTCCGGCGCCCTCCCGCGCTCCGGTTCCCGCCGCACCCTCCTCGGACCAGGGCCCGGCTGCACCTCTTCTGCCCCTGACCAGTCGCACGGCGCGGGTCGTGGCCCCATCGGAGCCGCCGCCTACCGCTACGCTCGCACCGAAGCCGTCCCGAGGTGATCCGCCGGCCGAACTGTCTGCCGTCCCGGTGTCCGCCGCCGCGCTGCTGCACCCGCAGCGCCAGCGCGAGCTGATCGAGCAGGCCGCCGGCATGACCACCCGCCAGGTCGCCGGCCTGCTGGCGACCGCCGCTCCCGAGGTGGTGCCGCCGCGCGACACGCTGCGCGCGGTGGCACCCGACCGCTTTACCTTGAAGGTGAGCATCGACCAGGAGTGCGAGCAGGGACTGCGCCAACTGAAGAACCTGATCTCGCACCTGGACCCGCGCATGTCGTGGGGCGACTTGGTGGCGCGCCTGGTGCGCGAGGCGGTGGCGCGGCACGACCCGCGCGGCGGCGGTCGCCGACCGGGGCGTGCGGGCAGCACGGCAGCATCGTCGCGGCGGGAGCGGAGCAGGACACCCTCGGTCGTGCCGGCGGCCGCGCCCGCTGGGGGTGGGAGCGGTGATACTCCGGCGCCGCAGGCCGAAACCGCTGCCGCCCGGGAGCAGCGCGGGGCCGCGATGTCACCCGACGCTGCCCCCGTTCGCGGTTCCGCACCCACTGCACCGCCAGCCGGCGCGAAGGCAGCCGGCGCAACGGCGCCCGGCACCCGCGCAGCTACCACTGCTTCGGCCACTCCCGCCGCTGCCGCGGTGCCGGTTGTCGAGTCCCACCCGACAGAATCGACGCCGGAGCCTGATTCGGCTCCCCCCGCCGCTGCTGCGACGCCAGAGGGTCACAGCGCCGGTGCCCGAGTGCCGTGCCCAGCCCGAACGGTGCCCGATCGTCGGCCACAGGATGTCGAGCAGGCGGAGCCGGCTGAACAGCCCGAACAACGGAATCAGGCGTCCGGTGCTCTGCTCCTGAGGGGGCCAGCTCCGCTGGCAGGCGGCGCCCGCCAGACCGGACCGTCCGGCGCGCCGGACGGGACTGCGGCACCGAAGTCTACCAATGGCGGCGCAGCGGAGGGCTCCGGCGCCCCGCCGGTCCCGCAGGACACTCCTCCGGCGCCGCAGTTCGCCGGCGGCGGCACAGCCGACGGCACTGACCTCCCGCCGGTCTCGCCGGGCGTTCCTCTGGGGCCGGAGTTGGCAGGCAGCGTGCCGCCTGTGCATGGCGCGGGAGGCACGCCGGTGGGAGCATCACCGCGGTTCACCGGCGATGCTCCGCGCGGTCCACGCCGGGCGCCGGTGCGGCGCCACATTCCCGCTGCTATCCGGCGTCACGTCTGGCTACGCGACGGGGGGCGCTGCTGCTATCGCGATCCGCTCACCGGGCGCCGCTGCAATTCCGCCCACCTGCTACAGATCGACCACTTGCTGCCGGTTGCCGAGGGCGGCGGTCCGGAGCCGGAGAACCTGGCCTTATCGTGCTTTGCTCATCACCGCATGCGCCACGGCTACGGACCGGCGCCGCCGCCGGAGCCGTCGAGGTAGCGCGACCTGCACGCCGTGGCCGCGTTCGGACCTCGCCGCCCATGGCGCACTCCTGCACGCTGTCGTCGATCACGGCCGTTCTGATTCTGCTGCGTCTGGCGCCCGAAACCCAAAGGGAGAAGGGGGTGGCGGAAAATGGGGGCGGGAGGTTAGGATACGGTATGGCTGATTCTGCGACCGGTGTCCCGGAGGACACGGTTTATCAATCGAGGGTGCGCGTCGAGCGGATCAAGGGTCCGTTGCGCCGCGCTCACCTGCCGGCCGAGTCCGACCCGGTACTGTTCGGCGTCCACTCCGAGATCGCCGAACACTACGGGGTCGATCCCGAGGTTCACGAGCCGCACACCACGACGCTCGACTACGTGGTGGCGGCCGCCGGCGGGTGACTGACCGGCACATTGGGAGGCGCGCTGGAAGCGCGCGATATACCCGCCGGTGAGGGCTTTCTCACGGGCGATACGACCGGATATATAGGAAAGGAAGGCTCGGTACTGGTGATCCGGGCCGTGCACGTCGACTACCGTCTGCGGCTGTCCCCGGACAAGCGCGCCGCCGCCGAGCGCGCGCATCGGTTTCACGCCGACCGCTGTCCGGTGGCCGTTTCCCTGCGCGGCAGCATTCGCATCACCACCGCCCTGCACCTGGAAGATCTGCCCGCTGGTTAGCCGACCGGGGGCGGGTAGGTAGGTGAGCGAGGAGCAGCACCGGCAGCCGGGATTGCGTCGTCGCGCGCAGTGCGGGAGGAGTTTCACCGTGTGCCGCTCGCGAACGAACCAAGATCGACGTGCCGGTGCGGGCCGGCGAACTAATGGTCCGCGATGCGCGTCTGCTGCACGCCGCCCACCCCAACGGCAGTGACCGGCGGCGAAACGTAATCACGCTCCACCCGGTCTACGACGGCCCCGCCCCGCCCCACCGCCGCATGCTGCGGCCCAGGCAGTCGCGATGAGCCGGAGCGGTCCCCGTTGACCGCCGAAGCAAAATTGTACAGCATTGCTGTACGGAACAAATCTGCCATGATCAACGAAACAACCTACAGCAACGCGCGCGCCCACCTTGCGGCGCTGATGGACCAGGTGACCGACACCCGCGAACCGGTCCTGATTCGCCGGCGCGGCGCGGAGCCGGTGGCGCTAGTCGCGGCTGATGAACTTGCCGGCTGGATGGAAACCGCCTACCTGCTTCGGTCGCCAAAGAACGCGCAACGCCTGACGGACGCCAACCGACGCGTGACCGCCGGCGAGGGCGCTGATTTGACTATCGGACAACTGCGTGAACAGCTCGGCCTCGACCGCGAAGGAACGTGACGGAGACCCGCCGCCAAGATGCGCTGTTCGACCAGAATTGCCTCGATGACCTGGTGTACTGGGTGCGCACGGACCGGAAACGTGCACTCCGAATCCTCAAATTGATCGAAGCGGTAATCCGAGACCCCTTCGACGGACCGGGCAAACCGGAGCCGCTCCGCGGGCAACTTGCCGGCGCCTGGTCGCGGCGCATCGATCAGGAACATCGCCTGGTCTATCGAATCGAGGATCGCAGCCTACGCTTTCTCGCGGCCCGGTATCACTACTGATCGTCGGTCGCCGCCTCCCTCACCAAATGGCTACAATCAGGAACCGAGAGGACACGTATGGACTACCCGATTACACCGGTCGCCTTCACGGAGGTGACCTTCGACGACCGCTTCTGGCTGCCGCGCCTCACCACCAACCGCGAGGTCACCATCCCCTACGACTTTCGCAAGTGCGAACAGACCGGCCGCATCGACAACTTCGCCAAGGCGGCCGGGCTCATGGAGGGGCCGCATGAGGGCATCTACTTCAACGATTCCGACGTCTTCAAGGTGGTCGAAGGGGCAGCCTACTCGCTGCACCTGCACCCCGATCCCGAGCTCGACGCCTACCTCGACGGCCTGATCGCCAAGATCGCCGGCGCCCAGGAGGAGGACGGCTACCTGTACACCGCGCGCACCATCGACCCCGAGGCGGTGGACCCCGAGCGCGAGGGCCTCACGCGCTGGTCGAACCTGAAGGTGAACCACGAGCTGTACAACGTCGGACACCTGTACGAGGCAGCGGTGGCGCATTTCCAGGCCACCGGCAAGCGCACCCTGCTGGAGGTGGCGATCCGCAACGCGGAACTGATCGACCAGGTGTTCGGGCCCGGCAAGCTGAACGACGTGCCGGGCCACGAGGAGATCGAGATCGGTCTGGCCAAGCTGTACCGCGCCACCGGGGAGCGCCGCTACCTGGAGCTGGCGAAGTTCTTCCTGGACCAGCGCGGCCAGCCGGACCGCGGCAACCTGCAGTCCAACTTCGACAACCCCGGCTACATGCAGGACCACCTGCCGGTGACCGAGCAGCGCGAGGCGGTCGGGCACGCCGTGCGCGCCGGCTACCTGTACAGTGGCATGGCCGACGTCGCCGCCTGGACCGGGGACCGCGCCTACGTCGATGCGCTCGACGCGCTGTGGCACAACGTGGTGGCCGGGCGCATGTACCTCACCGGCGGCATCGGCGCCCACCACCACGGCGAAGCATTCGGCGACGACTACGATCTGCCCAACGCCGAGGCCTACGCGGAGACCTGCGCCGCCATCGCCAACGTCCTGTGGAACCACCGCATGTTCCTGCTGCACGGCCACGCAAAGTACCTCGACGTGCTCGAACGCACCCTCTACAACGGTTTCCTGTCCGGGATCTCGTTGCAGGGCGACACCTTCTTCTACGCCAACCCGCTCGCCTCCGACGGCGAGTGGCCGTTCAACGTCCAAACCGGCGCCGTGCGTAGCCCCTGGTTCGACTGCTCCTGCTGCCCGACCAACGTGGTGCGGCTGCTGCCGTCGCTGCCCGGCTACGCCTACGCCCACCGCGGCGGCGACCTGTACGTCAACCTGTACGTGGCCGGCGCCGCCACTGTCCGCACCGCGGCGGGCAGCGTGACCCTTACTCAACACACCGATTACCCGTGGTCGGGAGCGACAAGAATCACCATCGACCCGCCCGCGGAGGCGGCGTTCGCGCTCCGCCTCCGCATCCCCGGCTGGGCCCGGAACGAGCCGGTGCCGAGCCACCTGTACCGCTACCTGGACGCCGCCGGCGATGCGCCGTCCCTGCGCGTGAACGGCGCGCCGGCCAGAATCGAGATGGAGCACGGCTTCGCCGTCGTCCGGCGCCGCTGGCGACCAGGGGACGTGGTGGAACTGGACCTGCCGATGCCGGTCCGGCGCGTCGTGAGCCACGACGGCGTGACCGGCAACCGCGGCCGCATCGCCGTGGAGCGCGGACCGCTGGTGTACTGCGCCGAGGGCGCCGACAACGGCGGCAAGGCCCTGGCGCTCTCCCTGCCCGACGCCGCCGTCCTCACCGCCGAACACGATCGCGGCCTGCTCGGCGGCGTGACGACGATCCGCGGCGGCGGCCTGACCCTCATCCCCTACTACGCCTGGTCGCATCGCGGCGGCAGCGAAATGAACGTCTGGCTGCGGCGCGCGTAACCGGCAACCGTTCGGCTCGCCACGGTCACCGCGCCCGAAACGTTTTTTGACCGCTGCCTGCACCGGTGATAGGGTGGTGCCAGTTCGCAATGCTGCGCAGGCGTGCACATGCGCCGGCGGCGAGGAGGCAACGCGATGAAGAACGTCTGGTGGGCCGTGACTGTGGCCCTGTGTCTGACCGCGACCGGCGCTTGGGCCGGCGGCGAGGAGGAAACCGAGACCGCCTCCGCCGAGCCGCGCGAAATGGTGGAAGACCCCACCACCGGCAAGATGCTGCTCGCGCCGCGCTACGGCGGGTCGATCAGCTACGCGGCGGTCGGGTCGCCGCCGAGTTCCGACACGTGGTTCACCCACCACTCCAACAACGCCATCAATGGCGTCAACGAGAGTCTCGCCATTGGCGACTGGGGCATCGACCGCGACGTGTACGCCTACGATACCGACGTCATCCCGGTGTCGGTGATGACCGGTCAACTGGCCGAGAGCTGGACCATGCCCGACGACGTGACCGTGGTCTTCACCATCCGCGACAACGTGTTCTGGCGCGACCGGCCGCCGACCAACGGCCGCCAACTCACGGCGCACGACATCGTCTACAACTGGCACCGGTACCTCGGGCTCGGGCAGTTTGCCGAGCAGGGGGTATCGCCCTCGCTGGGCGCGGGATACGACGGCTTCTACGAGTCGATCACCGCCCCCGACGACCGCACCGTGGTGTTCAAGCTGCCCCGACCCCGGCTCGACCCGCTGTACGACATTTTCTTCCAGCGCAGCCGGGCGATCTACGCGCCCGAGGTAATCGAGGAGCACGGCGACGTGCAGGACTGGCGCAACAACGTCGGCACCGGCCCGTTCGACCTGGTCGAGTGGGTGGAAGAGAGCGTGATGGTGTGGAACAAGATCGACGACTACTGGGGCTTCGACGAGAAGTTTCCCGACAATCGCCTGCCCTACATCGACGAGGTGCGCGCCATCTTCATGAAGGAGCCCGCCGCCCGGATCGCAGCGATCCGCACGCGGCAGGTCGATCACCTCGGCAGCCCCGGCAACAGCCAGATCAACTCGGTCGACGACGCCAACGCGCTGCGCAAGAGCAACCCCGAGCTGCAGTTCTTCCGGCGCGTGTTCCGCTGCGAGACCTGCATCGGGTTCAACATCGGCAACGAGCCGTTCGACGACATCAACGTGCGCCGCGCCATGCAGATGGCATTCGACCTGGAAGCCATGAACAACGACTTCTTCGACGGCCAGGCGGACTGGGTGCCGGAAGGCAGGATCGGCCGCGGCGCCAAGCAGGGGTACTTCACTCCGTTCTCGGAGTGGCCGGAGGAGATCGCGCAGTACTACCGCTACGATCCGGAGCGCGCCGAGCAGTTGCTCGACGAGGCTGGGTATCCGCGCGGGGAGGACGGCATCCGGTTCCGGACCCAGTACGACGTGTGGGAGGGCCGGCCGCTGCCGTTCTTCGACCTGCAGGTCGCTTACTGGCGCGACATCGGCGTTGAGGTGGAGGTGCGGGCGCACGATGGCGCCACCCTGGTTCCGCTGATTCAGAGCAGGGCATACGAGGGGATGTCGGGGCGCGAGTTGGGCACGTTTACCGGTAATCCGCTCGGTTCGCTGCACGTAGTGGCCTATACCGACGCCACCTGGAACGCCCCCGGGATCGATGATGCGAAGATGAATGCGCTGCTCGACGCGGCCGCGGCAACCACCGACTTGGCGGAGCACCAGCGGTTGGTCAAGGAGGCGGACCTCCACTTGATCGCCAACCACTGGTACGGGTGGTCGCACCGGCTGCCGCAGATCTTCGTGTTCCAGCCGTGGATCGTCGGACACAGCGGCGAGCTGCAGCTCGGCAGCATGGAGCGCGGACCGGTGATGATGGCACGCCTCTGGATCGACCAGGAGTTGAAGGACGAGTACGTCAAGTAGGCGCATCGCCTTCCAGTTCATGACGCCGCAGTGGGATGTTGGCTCAGCCGGCATTCCACTGCGGTCTCGATAGTGCCCCGAGGGCATACGCGTGCGAGCCTATATCATCCGCAGACTGCTGCTGATCATCCCCACCCTGCTCATTCTGAGCGCGCTGGTATTCCTGTCGGTGCGCTTCATTCCCGGCGATGTGATCGACGCGCTGGAGTCGCGGATGGACTACCTGGCCGAGCCGCTCGACCGCGCCGCGCTGGAGCGGGTGCTCGGCCTCGACAAGCCGGTGCACGTGCAGTACCTGCTGTGGCTGCGCGGCATCTTCCTGCAGGGCACGCTGGGCAAGTCGCTACTCGGCAAGGATACCGTGGAGGCGAAGATCTGGACCCGCGTGGGGCCCACCTTCCAACTGGGGGTGATGTCCCTGCTCATCGGCCTGGTGATCGCGCTGCCGGTGGGCGTCTACTCGGCGATCCGCCAGGACACGGCGGCCGACTACGCGGGGCGCACGATCGCCGTGCTGGGGCTGGCGACGCCGAATTTCTGGCTCGCGATCATGGTGATCATCTACCCGGCGCTGTGGTGGAACTGGGCGCCGCCGATCCTGATGGTCAGGTTCCTGGACGACCCGTGGGAGAGCCTGGGCGTGTTCCTGATCCCGAGCATCATCCTGGGCACCGCCATGTCGGCCGGCACCATGCGCTTTACCCGGACGATGATGCTGGAGGTGCTGCGCCAGGACTACGTGCGCACCGCCTGGGCCAAGGGCCTGCGCGAGCGCCTGGTGATCGTCCGGCACGCCATCAAGAACGCCATGATCCCGGTGGTGTCCGCTATCGGTTTGGCGCTGCCGCTGCTGGTGGGCGGCTCGGTGATCATCGAGAACATCTTCAACCTGCCCGGCATGGGGCAGCTCATGCTGGTGGCGCTGTCGGATCGGGACTACCCGATCGTGTCCGGCGTCAACCTGTTCTTCGGCTGCGGCGTGGTGCTGATCAACCTGCTGATCGACCTGATCTATGTCTATCTTGACCCGAGAATCCGCTACCAGTAACGGGGCGGCTGCGCGGCGGCGGTCGCCATTCGTGCGGTTCTTCAGACGGTTGATCCGCGAGAAACCGCTCGGCGCGGCAAGCGGGGCGGTGGTCCTGGTCCTTATCGTGGTCAGCATCTTCGCGACCCAACTGGCGCCATACGACATCAACGACGTCAACGCCAAGAACCGGCTGCAGGGGCCGTCCGCAGAGCACCTGCTGGGCACCGACCACGTCGGCCGCGACTTCTTCACCCGGGTGCTGCTCGGCGCCCGCCTGTCGCTGTTCGTGGGCCTGAGCGCCACCGCGATCAACGTGCTGGTGGCGCTGCTGGTGGGCGGCGTGTCCGGCTACCTGGGCGGGAAGCTGGACTTGATGATGCAGCGCTTTGTCGATGCCTGGATGGCATTTCCCGGCCTGTTGCTGCTGCTCACCATCATGTCGATCGTCGGACGCGGGCTGCCGCAGGTGATCATCGTGCTCGGGGTGAGCGGCGGCATCGTCGGCTCCCGCGTGGTGCGCGGCGCCGTAATCGGCGTCAAGGAAAACGTCTACTTCCAGGCGGCGGAGGCAATCGGCACGCGCACCGGCAGCACCCTGCTGCGGCACGTAATCCCCAACATCGCGCCGATACTGGTGATCATCTTCAGCATCAACATCGGCGGCGTGATCATCAGCGAGGCTTCGCTGAGCTTTCTCGGCTTCGGACTGCCGATCGAGATACCGAGTTGGGGCGGGCTGCTGAGCCGCGAGGGGCGCCGCTACATGGAGCAGGCGCCGCACTTGGCGCTGTGGCCGGGCCTGTGCCTCACCGTCACCGTGTACAGCATGAACACCTTCGGCGACGCCGTGCGCGACCTGCTCGACCCGCGCCTGCGCGGCGGCGCCGGCACCAACTACGGAGGATTCCGCAGCCGCCGGCGCGGTGCCGGTGCCCCGGTCGGCCGGTGAACGGCGGCTGCCGCCAAGCCTGCGACCCGGCAGCCCGCCCGAACTGCATCCGGCCGCTGGCGGCGGCTGTTCTGGCCGCCGCCGCAACCATGCCGGGCGCCGCGGAGGAGCCGGCGACGCGCTTTCGCGACGTCACGGCGCAGTCGGGCATCGCGTTCGAGAGCGGCATGCGCGGCATCGACGGCTTCCCGTTCGTGGACCTGATGGCCCGCACCAGCGCCGCCGCCGGCGACTACGACAGCGACGGCGACATCGACGTGTTCATCGTGCGGGGCGACATCGGCCCCAACCTCCTGTACCGCAACGACGGCGGCCTGCGCTTTACCGAGGTGGCGGCGGCGGCCGGGCTCGCCTTCACCCGCCCGCCGGAGGGCAACTACCGCCACGCCGGGCCGACCTTCGCCGACATCGACGGCGACGGCCACCTCGACCTGTTCGTCGGCGGCCTGCAGGGCGACCCGTCGCGGCTGTACCGCAACAACGGCGACGGCACGTTCACGGACGTGACCCGCCACTCCGGGCTCGACGCCATGAGCGCCGAGCAGACCTTCTCGGCGGCGTTCGGCGACTACGACCTGGACGGCGACCTCGACCTGGCGCTGGCGCACTGGGGCACCGCGCGGCCCGGCGTGCTGCACATGCGGGAGACCACCCGCGGGCTGTTCACCGAGCACCTGTGGCGCAACGACAGCGATGAGCAGGGCATCCGGTTTACGCGGGCCAGCGCCGCGGCCGGCATCGCCGCCACCATTCTGACCCTGCCCGATCCGGAGGAGCCGTTTCCCGACGGGCACCCGTCGCTCAGCCGCGACTGGACCTTCACGCCCACCTTCGCGCGCATCGACGGCGACCGCTACCCGGACCTGCTGTTCGCGGCCGACTTCAACCGCTCGCAGGTGTTTCTCAACAACCGCGACGGCACCTTCCGCAACGCCACCGACCCGGGCGTGCTGATCGACGACCACGGCATGGGCTCGGCGGTGGCCGACTTCGACGCCGACGGCGACCTCGACTGGTTCGTGACCAGCGTGTACTACGGCGGGCCGGGCGAGACCCCGGACCCGTTCCGCGGCAACCGCCTGTACCGCAACGACGGCGGCGTGTTCGTCGACGCCACCGATGCCGCCGGCGTGGTCGACGGCGGCTGGGGCTGGGCCGCCTGCGCCATCGACTTCGACAACGACGGCAACCTGGACATCTACCACACCAACGGCTGGATCAGCCTCGGCAGCTACGACGCCGACTACACCGCCGACCGGTCGCGCGCCTTCGTGGGCCACGGCGACGGTACGTTCACCGACCGTGCCGCCGAGCTCGGCCTCGACGACACCGAGTTCGGACGCGGCGCGGTATGCGCGGACTTCGACAACGACGGCGACGTCGACATCCTGCTGCTGCACGAGTCCGCGACCCTGTGGGAGAACCTGACCACCGGTGCGAATCACCTGCGTGTCCTGCTGCGCGGGGCGCCGCCGAACACCGAGGCAGTGGGCGCCCGCATCAGCGTGACCACGGCCTCCGCCGCCGGGCCCCGAACCCGCATGCGCGAGCTGACCCTCGGCAGCAACTACCTGTCGCAGAACCCGCTGCTGCAGGTGTTCGGCCTCGACGCCGCCACCGAGTGCGACGTCGAGGTGGAGTGGCCGGACGGCCGCCGCACCTCGCTGCGCGGCGTGTCAGCGGGCCAGACGCTGCGCCTCACCCACCCCGCCCTCCACTGAGACTCCCACCCCACAAAGCGCCTCGCTCGTCATCAGCGTGAACGAGTGCGACTTCTGCCGCGGCAGCCGTCGTACTCGGGCTTGATGGGCGTCTCCACTCGTTAGTATGTTGTACGTATGAAGCGCAAGCTCGTACGCGTCGGAAACAGCCTTGCCGTCACCCTGCCGCACGATCTGGTCAAGGAGTTCGCGTTGCGGCCCGGCATGGAGGTCGACGCGACGGTCGATCCGCGTGACGGCAGCTTCGTCGTGCGCACCGGAGTCAAGTTGTTCGAGGAGGGCGAGGTCTCAACGCGGTACCGGAAAATGGTGGACCTTCTCGTCGAGGAGCGCCGAGATCTGTACCAACGCCTCGCCGGCGGCGGCGATGATTGAGGATGAATGATCGAGTATCTCAGTGAGCAGCAGATCCTCCATCTCCATCACTCGCTGCTTGCTGCCACCGGCGGAGCCGACGGCCTGAGGGATCGGGGAATGCTGCAATCGGCACTGGCGCGGCCCGCCGCGTCATTTGCCGGCCAGGACCTCTACGTCTCTGTGGCGGAAAAAGCGGCAGCATTGATGCACTCGCTGGTGAGCAACCACGCGTTCGTGGACGGCAACAAGAGAGTCGCGATCGCCGCGACCGAGCTGTTCCTGCTCGCCAATGGCTACCGATTCGAGGCTGACACCGATGCCCTGGAGCAGTTGACCCTCGTGGCGGCGGCATCCCGGATCGGCCGCGAAGAGATCCGCATCTGGATCGAGCAGCGTATTCGACGGGAATGACGAGCAATGACGGCGTCTCCGCTGGTCGAGATTGTGCGACCAGATGAAGTCGGAGGCCCGCTACGATGGACCCTTCGGTGCTACAACGGCCGCTCAGGCTCAAGAACCGTCGGATGCGCAGTCCACCGGGCGCCACCGGGCGGCGTACACATTCACGATTTTATCTTGCATCTGTACACTCCGCGCATGATTCCTCGGCATCTGGCCGCCACGCTTCGGCGCACGGCAGGTGGCTTTCGCGCCTGGCGCCACTGGCTCTGAGTCGCCCAGCCCCTGCCACCATCTCGCAGTATCGTGGTCTATGACGTGCTCGCCATCCGCGTGGCATTGCGCACCGGGATGGCAAGGCTCTCGCACAGGGCGCACGCGCGGTCTTTGTGCGCCTCCACCCGGCCCGGACGCTGGTGCTCCGGCCGTTGCTCGATCCAGCCGAGCCATGCGAGCGCACGCACCACGACAAACATCGGCACCAACTCCGCATCCTCGTCGGGGAAGGCTCGCACCCTCCGGTAGCCACGCAGCAGCGACGCGAAGTTCACGTCGAAGCGCTCGGGCGGATGCCCGGCGAGCACCACGGCGAGTTCGTACTGGTGCCAACCGAAGCCGCAGTCGTCGAAGTCGATCACCGCGAGCCGGTCGCCGTCGACCAGGACGTTGCCGAAGTGCAGGTCGGAGTGAATCAGGCTGTAGGTCCTTGCGCCGGTGCCGTAGCGGTCGAGCACGGCGCCGATCGCGTCGCGGGTGCGCACCACAAGCCGGCGCTCCGTTCGCGACAGCAGCGGCGAGTCCCAGAAGCGGCCCCAGAACGGCGTGTCGCCGAACAAGCCTGCGACGTCGAGCGCGTGCCGGGTGAACCCGTCGGGCGCCGCCCACCCGCTCGACTGGTTGTGGACCGTCGCCGCAATGGTTCCGATCGCATCGAAATGGCGCAGGTGCTCGTCCGCATCGGCTTCGCTCAGCACCCGACCGAGCGGCGTGCCGTCGATCCAGCGCGTCACGCCGGCGTAGCGCCGCTCGCCGTCGGCGGCGGCGACCTCGACGTAGTTGCGTCCGCCGTTCGTGGTCACGCCCACCGGCACGTCCATCCCCGCGCCGGCAAGCGCGGCGGTCCACGTGCGTTCCGAGTCGAGCTCGGCGAGCGTGTGATAGCCCGGCCGGTGCAGGCGCAGCACGTACGCGTCTCCCTCGACCCCATCCACGCGGAACGTGACGTTCTCGGACACGGCGACCAGCGACAGCGCCCCGCCGGCGAGCCCGAATGCAGCCATCGCCGCTCGAGCCGCTCCGCCGTAGCGCTGTTCGACCGCTACGCTAGCCACCGCAGCGATCGGCCATCACCTCCCGGAACGCGGCCAGGAACGCGTCGGCGTCGACGGCGCTCAAGACGAGCGGCGGACGCAGCTTGAGGACGTTGCCGAGCGCGCCGGCGCTGCCGGCCAGGAAACTCTGTCCTTGAGCGCGTTGACGATATCGGCGGCCGCTTCCCGATCGGGCGCTTTGGTCACCGGATCCTCGACCAGGTCGACCCCGACGAACAGGCCGTGGCCGCGCACGTCACCCATGACCGGACAGTCGGGCTGCATCTGCTTCAGCCCCTCGATCAGGCGCGCGCCGACGCGCTTGACGTTGTGCCGAAGACCCTCCTCCTCGATGATGTCGATGACCGCCTTGCCGACGGCGCCCTGCAGCGGGCTCGACGCGAACGTGTTGAAGTAGCCGGTCCGGCGGAACGTCTCCACGAGTTCGCGGCTCGCCGTCGTTCCGGCCAGCGGCAGCCCGGCCCCCATCGGCTTGCCGGTCACCACGATGTCGGGCTCGAATCCCGCGACCTCGTAGCCCCACCAACGACCGGTGCGGCAATAGCCGGCCTGGACCTCGTCAGCGATAACCACTCCGCCCGCCGCGCGCGCCATCTCCACTGCCCGCGGCATGAACCCGTCGGGCACCGTGGGCAGCCCCTCGTTCGCGAAAATCGGGCACACGAGCAGTGCGGCAAACCCGACGCCGTCGCCGGTGAGATCGTCGATGGCCGCCTGCAGGCAATCCAGGTAGCGATCCCGGAATTATTCGATCGGCTCGTCGACCGGTCCTCCGGCCAGCGGTCGATAGGTTTGCGGGAACGGAACGCCGCGCACCTCGGCGCCCCGCTCGGGATTGCGCCGGTGCAGGTGGGTGAGCTTCCCGACCGCCTCGCTAGTGCCGTGGTAGGCGGCGTCCGAGCAGACGATCCCGCGCCGACCCGTGGCCGCCCGCGCCATGCGCAGCGCCACCTCGTTCGCCTCGGTGCCGGTGCACGAGAACACGACGCTCTCCAGGCGCTCCCCGTGCAGCCCCGTGATCCGTTCGGCCAACTCGACAATGGCTTCGTGCAGGGTAGCGGCTGTGCACGTTGAGGGTCGCCTGCTGGGTCGCCATCGCCTCGATTATCCGAGGATGGGCATGGCCGACACAGAGAACGTTGTTGTACATGTCGAGGTAGCGGCGGCCGTCGGCATCGAACAGGCAGGCGCCCTCCCCGCGCACGATGTGCAGCGGCTCGCGATAGAACAGCGGCGCGCCGGCGCCGAACGCCCGGTCGCGCCGTTCGATGAGGTCAGTGGTCATGTGCGGTCTCCCCCCTGAGCCGCGGGTCGAGCAAGTCGCGCACGGCATCGCCGAACATATTCAGACTGTAGATGGTGACCGTCAAGCAAAGACCCGGCCAAAGCGCGATCCACGGCGCCGCCTCCATGTACTTGCGCCCTTCCCGACTCAGCATACCTCCCCAGTCGGGAATGGCGGGTGGCAGACCGAATCCCAGGAAGCCCAGCGAAGCCAAAGCCATGATCACGCCGCCTACACTGGTGCTGAATGAAATGATTATGACCGGTGTGATATTGGGCAAGACATGGCGTATGAACGATCGCCACCGCGACGAGCCAACGGCCTCCGCCATCTCGAAATAGATACTCTCTCTGATGCCGATGACCGCACTTCTGATTACTCGTGCGCCAGCGATGCCTCCCGATATCCCCAAGATCAGGATTATCTGCAAGAGACCCTTCCCGACTATGGAAATTACCGTCAACATGAGCAGCAATCCTGGGAAAGCTATCCAGGAATCGACAAGTCTCTGCACGATCATATCCGGTTTACCACCCACGAATCCCGAGATACCGCCCATCAGGGTACTGATGATCACGCTGATCGTGGTCACGGTCAGACCGACAAGTATCGAAATGCGAGCCCCGAATATGATGCGGCTGAGAACGTCTCTCCCGGTCTGGTCGGTACCCAGAAGATATTGCGATGAGGGGCCAGACAGCCTGTCACTAAGGTGCATTTCGTTATATGGATAGGGTGCTAATTGATCCCCGAATAGGGCCACCACGATCAACAGGACTATGACGATCCCGCTGGTCATGCCCAGTGGCTTCTCCTTGACCAGCCTGACAAAGAAACGAGCTGCCGTGCCAGGTCTCTTTGGTACCCTTGCCGGCGATCGTGGTGCCGTGGTATTACTGGTCATATTCCGGTTCGCCCAATTTATTGATAGCGGAACCTGGGATTCAGGTAGGGATAAATCATGTCGATAAGGAGAATGTTGAGCAACACCACGGTGGACAGGATCAGGTTTATTGCGGAGATCACCGGGTAGTCTCTCTTATCGAGGGCGTCCAGGAACATGCGGCCTAGTCCCGGCAGAACGAATATCTCCTCCATGATGACGGAGCCGCCTATCAAAAGGGGCACATGCAGTCCAACCAGCGTGACTATCGGGATCAGCGCATTCTTGACGGCGTGTCTCACAACGACGACCCTCTCCTTGAGACCCTTCGACCATGCGGTCCTGATGTAGTCCTGCCTGAGCACCTCCAGCATCATGGTGCGCGTCATCCGCATGATGGCTGCCGACATGCCCGTGCCCAGAATCAGGGCTGGAATGAGGAACATCCCGAGATTCCCCAGTGGGTCTTCCGAGAACCTGATCAGCTCCACCGATGGCGACCAGCCCCACCAGATTGCCGGGAACAGCATCACCATGATTCCCAACCAGAAGTTGGGCGTTGCCATGCCGATGACGGCCACGGTGCGGCCGAGGTAGTCGGTGGCCGTATCCTGGCGAAGTGCCGAGTAGATGCCGACTGGCAGAGCAATGACGAGCGCGATTGCGATTGCCATGGCACCAAGCTCAATGGTTACCGGCAATCTACCCAGTATCCGCTCCTCTATCGACCACTTGCCAATGAGTGATTCACCAAAGGTGCCGTGCAGGAATATGTTGCCCATCCAACGTCCGTACTGCACGTAGACAGGCACGTCCAACCCCAGCAAACGCCGGAGAGCGTCCTCGTCCACACGCCCTCCCGCCTGCGGCCCCAGCGAGGTTACGATATAGTCTACTACGTCGCCGGGGATGAAGTGAGCTGCGAGAAAGACCAGGATCGTCAACATGAGCAGGGCGGGAATGGTCAGCAACAACCGCCTGATGAGATAGGCTCTCACGTGCCACACCTCATCTCACTTGCCCACCGCAGCGGTAATCCACATGCGCAATATCCTTCCCTGAATGACCTAGGGAGCTAGACAGCCGCGCCCGCAAGCGACCGCATCCCAGCTCCCTTTTCATTCTAATCAATCACGCTTTCCAATCAATCACGGAGGTGGGCGAAACCCACTAGTAACCCATTGCCTCCTTCAGGTCCTGGTCGATCCACAAGCGGGCAAAGAGGGTATTGCGTTCAGCGCGTCCCATATTCCATTCGCCGTTGTAACCCTTGACCCACGGGTGGTTCACGCTATACACGGGGCTGGTCGACTTGGCCAGGCCCCAGTGCTCCCTAACCATGATCTCATCGGCCTCTCTGATAATGTTCTTCATCTCCTCAATGTCGATAGGATCTGCGTCGGGAAATTGTGCGTGCCAGCCTCCGCCAGTCGCACGATACAGGGCGTCCACCCGCGGGTCCGTAGCCTTGTTGAAGCAAACCCTGCAATGACTGGTCTTCGTTCCGAGGTTCCAACGTATGCCAAAGGTACCGGAGAAGCCCATGTATGTCCCACTCAGCAAGTGCCACTCAGCCGTCTTCGCAGAATTTCTCGCTCCCGACTCGGCATTGGACTGCAACACGAGCTCGCTTTCAACGCCAATTGCATCAAAGTACCCCATGACGATCTCTGCGTAAGTCGGGTCGAACCTGTCATGCAGGGCTAACTGGACCTTGAATCGATAGCCGTCGTCGCCGCGCGGGTGTCCGGCCTCATCGAGCAAAGCTTCCGCCGCGGACGGATCGTACCGGTAGCCATTCTTGACGTCTTCAGGCCACTCCTCATATGGCCAGTAAAACCCTTCCGCCACATTTTGCGAAACCAGCCCACCCGGTGTTGGATCTCCATGACCGCTGAAGTAGGTAGCAGAAATTTTCTCGCGGTCCACCGACATCTGCAGTGCCTTGCGCACGTTGGGGTCGTCAACAGGCGGCAACGCCCAGTTGAAGTTGAACTGACCCGATGGTCCGCCATAAACGCTCCACGCTTCGATTTCAGGGTTGGTCCGCTGCAGGGTCTCCAAGTCGTCGATGGAGTAGATGTTTACGTCGCCGGTGTTACCCATGTAATCGATCTTGCCGGTTCGCAGTGCGGCCAGACGTGTTGACATGTCCGGCATGAGGAGGGCCCTGTACTCGTCGATATAGGGCAGCCGGTTGTCCGGGAATTTCTCGTCGTAGCCCCAGTAGTTGTGATTCTTCTGCCAGGTCACCGAGCTACCCTCCACAACGTCAGTCAGTCTCAACGGCCCGGTACCGACCACGTTCCTCCAGTCCTTCATGTCGCCGTATTCCTCGACTCGCCCGCCCCCCCTGTCTTGTCTGTCCGCGTCCTCCTCCCCCCCCGCGCGCGGAAGAAAAAGCCAGTAGTTGTTGAGCATACTCTCGAGCACGGCGAGTTGAGGTTTCGTCAGCTTGATCTCAACCGTCCATTGGTCGGTGGCCGTTACCGATTCGACAGTTACACCAAGCAGAAACCCATGAGCGCTAGGTCCGTCTTCGGCGAAATCGCCCAGACCCAAATAGCGGTGAAAGTTCCACTCGACGTCATAGGCATCGAACTGCCGACCGTTCACCGGTGCCTTGTCGTCCCAGGCGATCCCCTCGCGGATGCTGAAGATCAACGTTGTGTCGTCCGGCATTGACCAACTTTCAGCCAGAGCCCCTCTACTGTACTCGGCGGGTCGGTCCCAGAATCCGAAATCAAATGTATCCCTGGATACTCCCCAGTCGGAGAAGGCTAGAGGCTCATTGACGCCGCTGACGAAGTGGGCCGCCCAGCCACCACCAATCAGGAACGGGTCGGTATTCTCAGCAAGGGCCTTGGTGGGCCAAGTGATTGTCCCGCCATACTCCGGCGCGGTCACCATCTTGCCGGTGGTCGGGTCGCGCACCATTTCCTTCTCCATCGCCGCGGCCGGCGCCTTTTCGCCGGCCGGGCTTGCCCCGAGGCCGGTTGCGATCAGGACGAGACCGCACAGCGGCGGCTCGCCGCCCGGGCTCGATCGGCCGTTAGTCGGCGTTAGTCGTACCCGGTCTTGGGTTGCATCCCTTCGTCCTCTTGTCGATTCGGACACACCGACCGCGCGGCGGGCGCGGCGGCCTGGGTCACGACGCCACATGGGCTGGTGTGGTGGCAGTCTGCGCGCAGCGGCGAGCTGATTGGCCGTCTGGCCGGCAACGCCGGCGGAGAGTACCGAGGTGTGACACGGGGGTGATCGGCGCAGCCGTGCTGAAGGGGGAGATGCGCCCAGGGGCTGCCGCTGCGTGATCGGAGCGTGGCGTATGGCGTGGATATGTGCCGGTCGCCAAGCTGCCAGCGCCGGCGGTGCCGGAGTTGTGAGCGCTCGGTTGCCTGAGCGGTTGCTGAGCCGTTATAGATCGCGCGCGGATTGGACGGGATTGGACGGGATTGGACGGGATTGGACGGGATTGGAGCGCAAACCGATTAGCCGGTGGCAGAGCTGCGAGGTGGCGTCACGTATCATCCGCATCGTTCCGAACCTCAAACCTTGCACACCTATGGCGCGCCGTCAAGTACGCGTTTCGGAAGTAACGTGAACGCCGGAGGCGGCAGGAATGCCTGCCCAAGGTCGCCTTCACCAACTACCTGGGCACGCTGTCGAAGCCCGATCCCATCGATGAACGTGCGGCGCCACCCACCCGTCGGCAGGCGGCTCTCAGCCTCGTTCCGGGTCGATGCCCGACCGGCGCAGGAGCGCCGCCAGCCGTTCGGCGCGTCGGCGTTCCTCACTCAGCAGATGTTCCGCGTGCTCGGCGCGTTGGCGCTCCAGGTCCGCGCGCTGACGTTGTTCCCTGCCGGTCGGAATCAGTACGTCGTGCTCATCCGTCCAGCGCAACCACCCGCTCCACCATACGCCCTCGAACTCACCCTCCCACAGCCGCAGTCCCAACCTCAACTCCGCGAACCGCAGCGACTCTTGGCGTTCGTAGCCCCCGTCCCGCAACCGATACACGCGCACATCCTCCCGCATCACCCGATGAAACGGATCGTAGATCACGTAGTAGCCCACTCCCATGCGCGCGTACGCGAACCTCTTGCTCCCCACCTCGTTGCCTTCCCGGTTCGACACGATCTCCACCACCAGCTCCGGCGGCTTGCCGAACTCCCACACGAAATAGGAGCGGTGCCTCTTGTCCCACCAGTTGTCCGCCACCTGCACGTCCAGGCTCACAAACACGTCCGGCACGATCGCCGGGTTGCGCGCCTCCGCGAACACCCCGACGTTGGCAGCCGCCAGAAACGGGCGCCCGCCGCCTGGACCGCCCCACGAACTGTACAGCGGCTCGGTGAGCAGGCGTTGCTGCTTCTCGGAAGGCATGTTGTCCACCGGAGTATCGTCCTCGGTCACCAGAGATTCGATGTCGGCGCTCACCGGCGCCGCCGCCCGCGCCGCGGCAACCCCTGCTGCCTGCACCGAGGCGGCACGCGCCACGCTCGACGCCGGCCTCGTCAGCACCCGGCCCGGCCGCGCCGGCTCCGCTCCGGGAGCGCTGGATTGCGGGTCAATCGCCGAATGATCGCTGTGCGGGGTGGTTGGCTCCATGCGCTTACCAGTATACCCGAGTAAGCGGGAACTGCGGCGTCGCCGGCGTCGACCTGCAGGCTACGGCGGTCAGTCGGGGTCGCTGAAGAGGCGTTGGCCCACCAGACGCTGCGGGTGGATCGTGGGTGTTGCTGACACGACGCGCCGCGACCCCGAAACGGCGGCGGGCGTTCGTGCTAGTCAGTCGCCAGATCCTCATCGAGTCGAGGTTCGCGCCGTGGTGTGTGCTCCGGTATTCGCGACCCGGGCGCAAGGGAGTCTAACCTCGCCGAGCTGCCAGCAATTGCAGGAAATGCTCCTCGTCCCGGCACTCCAGCGCCGCATCGACCAAGTGCTCCGACACTCCCTCCAGCTCGGCCAACCGCACCGCCAGGGAAGGCGATACCGGCACGCCACGGGACTCCAGGATCCGTAACGCACTCGCACGCGACGCCTCCTCCCGGCCCGCGGCGTAACCCGCGGCCCGACTCTCGCGGCGCTGGCGCCGCAAGAACGGATCGCTATCCGGGCCGGTACCCTGCGCCGCGCCCAGGATTCGCCCCACCCGATTCAGCACGCCGGCGGTTTCCTCCGACAGCTCCGGTTCGTTCAACGCGAAGTGAATCTCCTCTGCCGTCCAACCCGGAAATGCCCGGCTCGTCGACGCCGGACGCAGCCCCGCCCGCCCCGACACGTAGATCGTCAAACCGGGACGAAGCGCCGCCGGCCGGCTCGGCGCCGGCTCGTCCGGCACCTCCACCCACACTTCCCGAAAGCCCCATGACTCGTAGAGTCCGAGCTTGCCGCGGCGCACGTCCGTCGTGTTGTCCACCTCCAGCACCACGTCCGGCAGCGCGTCCGTGCCCACCTCAATGTCGTTGCCATGGGGTATGGTCCACGCCGGATGCAGGAACAGTATCTGGTCGGCCTGCATGATGCGCTGCCGCTTGCCGCGGGCATTGCGGACCAGGAGGTCCGTGTGCCCCACCGCCTCGATCGGCGTGCCACGTGCCGCCGCGATCAGCCCGGCCAATTGGGCGAGCCGGTGAGCCGGGCGTTCGTGGTAGTAGCCGACCGGTTCGCACACCATCGCGACTTCGGTGTCGGCGTCCCAGTATTCAAAATAATCCTCGCAATCATCAATCTCGTCGCACGTGATGCGCACCGGGCGGCAGCCGGGAAACTCAAGTGATTCCGGCTCGCGGTGTTCCACCGGCGCCGCAACCGCGCCGACGATCGGTTCAGCCATGAAACTCATCCTGACACGAACTGCCTGCGCCGGCAACGACACGTTGCGCTCCAGACATGCCACCACCGACGGGACGATCAGGAGTGTACTTCGGTTTGCGGCATACCACGCGCGGCCGAAGCGGCGGGCCGCCTCCCCGTCCGGATGGGACCAATCCCGAACGAGATCGGCCGTTGCCACCTCTTAGCTGGTGCCCCTTGGTATCGTGATCTCGACGCAGCCGTAGTCGTCGACTAGCCACGACCGCCAGCCGTCCTCAACCGGAGTGATGTTCCGCGCTGACTCAGCCCGGCCGCGGGGCGCGGAGGCCGCGGCGATCGCTACCGCGCGTGGCGACGCCGAACCGCCCCATCTGCCCGCGCAGGCGCGGGTCGAGCAGGTCGCGCACCGCGTCGCCGAACATGTTGAGGCAATACACGGTCACGGTGAGGCAGATGCCGGGCCACAGCGCCAGCCGCGGCGCGATCTCCATGTACTGGCGGCCCTCCCGGCTCAGCATGCCGCCCCAGCTCGGAATGTTGGCCGGCAGGCCGAAGCCGAGGAAGCTCAGCGAGGCCTCCGAGATGATCACGTTGCCGACGTTGATGCTGTATACGATCAACACGGGGGCGGCGATGTTGGGCAGCACGTGGCGCAGCAGGGTGCCGCCCGTGGAGGTGCCGATTGCCTGCGCCGCCTGGAAGTAGGCGTTTTCCTTGACGCCGATCACCGCGCCGCGCACGATGCGCGAGGCGGGAATGCCACCGGCGACGCCAAGCACCACGATGATCTGCGTCACGCCGCGGCCGGCGATCGACATGATGGTGAGCAGCAGCAGCAGCCCGGGGAACGACATCCAGGCGTCGACCAGCCGCTGCGTGACGATATCGAGCCTACCGCCGATGAAGCCGGTGGTGCCGCCGATCAGCAGCGCGATGAGAACGTTGATGGAGGTGGCGGCCAGCCCGACCGTGAGTGAAAGACGCGCGCCGATGATCAGGCGGCTCAGGAAGTCGCGGCCGGCGTGGTCGGTGCCGAGCAGGTGCTCGGCCGACGGACCCTGCATGCGGTCCTGCACGCGGCCGCGGTCGAACTCGTAGGGCGCGAGCTGCTCGGCGAAGAGGGTGACGAAGATCAGTCCCACGACTACCAGGCCGGCGGCGGCGCCAAGCCGATGCTCCTTGAACAGGCGAACGAGGAAGTCGGCGACGGAATGGCGACGTCTCGGCATCCGCGCACCGGCAGGCGCGCCCTCGGCGCTGCTACTCATACCGAATCCTTGGATCCAGGAACGCGTAGGTAAGGTCGGTGATCAGGTTGAGCAGCACCACCACGGTGGCGAAAAACAGGTTCACGCCGGATATCACCGGGTAGTCGCGCTCGTTGAGGGCGATCAGCATCAGCCGACCGATCCCCGGCAGGTTGAAGATGTTCTCGATGATCACCGAGCCGCCGGCGATGATGGGCAGTTGCAGCCCGACCAGGGTGACCACCGGAATCAGCGCGTTCTTGACCGCGTGCCGCAGCACCACCCTGCGTTCCCGGAGGCCCTTGGCCCAGGCAGTCCGCACGTAGTCCTGGCGCAGCACCTCCAGCATCATCGTGCGGGTCATGCGCATGGTGCTTGCCGCCAGGTAGGTTCCCAGGATCAGGGAGGGAATGATGAACATGCGCAGGTTCTCCCAGGGCTCGGCGGTGAAGCGCACGTGCGTCATCGGCGGCGTCCAGCCCCACCAGATGGCGGGATAGATCATCACCATCAGTCCGATCCAGAAGTTGGGCGTGGCAAGGCCGAGGATGGCGAAAGACCGGCCGGCGTAGTCGGCCGCCGTGTACTGGCGAATGGCGGAGTAGACGCCGACCGGCAGCGCAATGAGAAGCCCAGCGATCACCGCGACCAGCCCCAACTCGATCGTGACCCCCAGTCGGCCGGCCAGCCGCTCCTCCACGCGAAAGCCGCCGTACAGCGACTCGCCGAGCGTCCCGCGCAGCAGGATGTCACCGACCCAGCGCGCATACTGCACGTACACCGGCCGGTCCAGGCCCAGCCGCTCGCGCAGCAACTCGCGATTGATGTCGCCGCTGCCGACGTACTCCATGCGCGCGCTCATCACGTCGACGATATCGCCCGGGATGAAGCGCACCGACAGGAACACCAGCGCACTGACCAGGAACAGGGTCGGGATCACCAGCAACACCCGCCGGATCACGTACGCGCGCATATCGACTTACCTCCGCTCGGCGACATTGCCACCGGCTGCACACCGTGGACGCAAACCACAACGGGGTGGCAGGTGCAATCACCCGTCACCCCGTGCCTATGTTCGTATCCAGTTGCGCGGGATCAGTATCCCATTTCCGCTTTCAGGTCCAGGTCGAGCCACAGCCGGGCGAGCGTCAGGTGGTTGTCCATGTCTTGCAGAAACGTCTCGCCGTTCCAGCCCTTGAGCCACGGCTGAGCCACCTGGAAGCCGGGCGCCTTGACGCCGTAGATCTGGAAGTGGTGCCTGATGTAGTGGGCGTCGAACTCGCGCGCGATCCGGATCCGCTCGTCCTCGCTCGTGGCGCTGTTGAACTCTTGGTAGAGCCGCGACATGGTCTCGTCGCCAAGTCCGCCCAGGTACTCGACCTCCTGTCTGAGCTCCTGATCTCCCTCGGCGATGCCGCGGTAGAATCCCATGAGCTGCACCGGAGCGAGATCCCAGCCCGAGTCGCCGGTGGTCATTTCGTAACTCTTGTCCTTGCGGCGGCTGACCCAGGTCGTGGTGTCCATGATGTTGATCTCCACCTCGACGCCGATCTCCTTCCAGTAGCCGGCGGTGATCTCGGCGAAACCGAGGTCGATCACGTCGCGGTGGTCGTAGGCGACCCGCAAACGAACACCGTCCGCATCCGCCGGGTAGCCGGCCTCGTCGAGCAGGCGCATGGCCTCCTCGGGGTTGTACCGGTAGGTGGCCTGCACTTCCTCGGGCCAGTCGTCGAACGGCACGTGGTAGCCGGCCACCGCATTGCCGAAGTGGCCTTGCGGTTTCCACAGCGCGTAGCCGCCATAGTAGCTGTCGTTGATCGCCTCGCGGTCGATCGACATCTGCAGCGCCTGGCGCACGCGGATGTCGTCGAACGGCGGCCGGCGCTGATTCACGCCGAATACCTGCAGCGCTCGGATAAAGTAGGGGCCGACCTGGATGTCGGGGTTGGTGCGCAGCAGCGCCTCTACCTGCTCGGCAGTCTTGATCTCGACGCCGCCGCCGGAGGTATGGATGATGTCGACTTGGCCGGTGCGCATGGCGGCGATGCGGGTTGCCTCTTCCTCCATGAACAGGCCCCTGAGCTCGTCCGCATACGGAAGCTGGTTGTCGGGATACTTCTCGTCACGGCCCCAGTAGTTGGGATTGCGGGTCCTGGTGATCGAGGTGCCCTCGACGTAGTCGGTCAGCATGTAGGGACCGGTGCCGACCACGTTTTGCCAGTTCGAGTAGTCGCCGTTCTGCTCGATCACCTCCGGCGGCAGGATCCACTGAATCACCTCGGCCAGATAGACGCGCAACGACCCGAGGCGCGGCTCGGCCAGCTTGAGCACGACCGTATACTTGTCGGTCGCCTCGATCGATTCCCACGGCAACCCGATCATTTCGTAGGTGCGCTCGGGCACGAAGTCGGTCAGACCGGCACGGCGGCGGAAGGTATATACGACATCGTCGGCGGTAAGCTCGCGTCCGTTCACCGGCTCCTTGTCGTGCCAGTGCACGCCTTGCCGTACGTTCAGGATCGTCGTCAGGTCATCCGGCTGCTCCCAGCTCTCCGCCAGGCCGCCGACGAATCCCGAAGTCGGCACGTACCACCCGGTCAGGCTCATCTGGTCGCGGGGCGCGGCCCAGTCGCCGAGTGCGAGCTTCTCGTTGACCGCCGAGATCAGCCAGCCGGCATAGTGTCCGCGCAGGTCCGGGTCGGTGTTCGCGGCCACCAGCTTGTACGGGTAGGTCAGCGTGCCGCCGTACTCGGGCGCGGTCAGCATCTTGCCGGTGGTCGGGTCGGTGATCATCGGCTTGTCCACAGCCGCGGTCTCGCCCTCGTCTTCGCCGGCCGCCCACGCACCGGTGGCGGCCAGCGCGAACACGAGCACAAGCGTGAAGGGGTGTGCGATTCTCTGAATGTTCATATGGCCCTCTCCATTCAGTTACTGATCGTGAGAGTGCATGGAAGGCGAGTTGCCGGCCCCTGCCCACTCTCGCGCCCGTAACGCAGGCGGCTACGCAGCGACGGCAATCTCCTGTGGTTCACGCGCGCGGCAGGCGACTCACGGGTCTCCCGACACGCGCATTGGCGTGGTTCCTTGAGTACCATCTTGCACCCTTTCATGCGCGCGGCACCCTGTCAAGTTCGCCTTCGAGTCGGACTCGCAGATCCGGGAACGCCAAGCATCGTCGCGCCCGCCGCCGTTCAGCAGATCCCGCAGCGCCAGCAACGCCGAGGTCTTGCCGGTCTGCCGCGGCGTGTGCAGCACGATGTACTTCTTGTCTCGTACTCTTGTCCCGGACCAGGCCCAGCACCGTGTCGAGATCGACCCGCCGCCTCCGAGCTTGCTACGAACGTATCACTGGTGATACGTTATAAGACATGGCGAATGTTACCATGCGTGATCTGCGAAACTACGGGCGCGAGGTGATCGATCGGGTAGTAAGCGGCGAGAGCCTGACCATCACACGACTCGGACGACCGGTGGCCGAGTTGCGGCCCCTGCCCAAACCCGGACGGGACGCGTCTGCGCTGCTGACGCGATGGAAACACCTGCCCCATATCGATGGGCGCGACATCAAGCGCGATCTCGACGACACCATTGACGCCGCCCTGTGAGCGACGCAGCACCCGCACAGCGCGGCGTACTCGACACCAACACGGTGATCCTGCTGCCACGCCTGCGGGATGCGCGGCAACTGCCTGCGCTGCCCGCCATCACCACGATCACGCTGGCGGAGTTGTCGGTCGGCCCCCTGCTCGCGGCGACGGAAGAAGACCGTGCAGCCAGACAAGCCCACGTACAGCAGGCCGAAGCCGACTTCGAACCGATTGCATTCGATGCAGCGGCCGCTCGCGCGTTCGGACAGGTGGCAGCGGACCTGCGGCGTGCCGGCCGAAAACCGGCAGCCCGCGCCTACGACGCCCTGATCGCCGCCACGGCGATCGCCATTGGACTGCCGCTCTACACGGTGAACCCAGACGACTATGTTGGCATAACCAATCTTGCGGTGGTGGCGATCCCACATCCGGACGCCCGGTCACCGCGGTGTGCTGCGCCAGCAGTGCCCGTATCTCCTGCTCCGAGAAGTTGCCCAGGCGCAGCGACTCGGACTTGATGTTGAAGACGCTGCCGCCCAGCACCAGCCGGTTCTCCGCGCTCGAGTGGATGCGATAGTCGCGTACGTCACGCACGCCGCACAGGATGATGCTGTGCGGGAAACGCGCCGGACGGTCGACGTAACCGGTGCGCAACTGCCGTAGCACCGCCAGCAGGGTGTCGCCTATCAGCGCGTCGGTCTCATCGATCAACAGCACCAGCGGCCGTGGATCGGCCATGCACCAGCGCAGCAGCGCATGACGCAACGCTTGCCCCGGCCCCACGCGCTCCAGCACCGCCGGCCAGAGGTCCTCAAGGGTATCGTCGCCCAGCGTCACGCTCGCCTGGAGGGCCAGTTCGGCAAGCACGGTGCGCATACCCTCGGCCACGTTCTCGCGCATCGCTTGGCCGTCCTCGACGTTAGCGTACACGCAGCGGAAG
Organism: Spirochaetaceae bacterium bin103; assembly: GCA_002238925.1. Classification (GTDB taxonomy): domain Bacteria; phylum Spirochaetota; class Spirochaetia; order SZUA-6; family Bin103; genus Bin103. Next base: position 27,614 of record MPNH01000022.1, read on the forward strand.
TCGCCGGCCCCACCGCCGTTCAGCAGATCCCGCAGCGCCAGCAGCGCCGACGTCTTGCCGGTCTGCCGCGGCGCGTGCAGCACGGAGTACTTCTTGTCCCGGACCAGGCCCAGCACCGTGTCGAGATCGATCCGCTCCAGCGGCGGGACGTGGTAGTGGTCCTCGGCCACTACCGGACCCGCGGTGTTGAACTGGCGCATGGTCCCGTCGTCGCAGAGTACGGCACCGCTGTCATCCTCGCCAATAACCCCGCTGATCCGTTCGACCGCATCCTGGTTGCGCAGGCGATCATGAATGGCTGCTCTCTGGTGACGCCGGATCCACTCATCAAGGCCTATCCGGTGTCGATTCTTTGGTAGAGTTGGTCGGTATCAGGTCAGTGAGGTCAGCGGAGATCTCCGTTGACGGCGCGTCTATACGTACGGTATACAGATGTTTATGGCTCAGGTAAACTTCAGGATGAAAGATGATCGCTTGGCGCTGATCGATCGAGCTGCGGCGATCCGCGGGGTCACACGGACGGAGTTCGTGCTGCGATCGAGCGAGGCGGCGGCGATCGAGACGCTGAACGAGCGCCCGGTCATCGCACTGGACGCTGAAGCGTACTCCTCGTTCGTCGCTGCACTCGATGCGCCGGTGGAACCGAACAACCGCTTGCGGGAGTTGTTTGGGCGCCAGCCGCTGTGGGAGCGCTAACCGCTCCGAGGCCGCTGAACGCTGGTCACGACGTATCACAGTTCGACTGCGGAGCACTCAGCCTCAATACGTGGCTGCTGCGGAAAGCCCGGCTCAACGAAGCCAAGGGCGGCGCCAGGACGTACGTCGTCTGTGACAGAGATCGGGTGGTCGCCTTCTACAGTCTGGCAGCCAGTTCGGTGGAACGACGCCGGGTGTCGTCTCGCGCTGGCAGGAGCATGCCTGAGCCGGTCCCGGTGATCCTGTTGGGCCAGCTTGCCGTAGACGCTGCATATCAGGGAAGGGGCCTGGGGGCCGACCTGCTGATCGATGCCGGCAAGAGATCACTGGCGGCCGCCAAGGTAATCGGAGCGCGTGCCATCATCGTCCAAGCGCTCGACGATCAAGCGACGCGGTTCTACCAGCGATGGGGCTTCCGTCCCTTCTCGGATCGCGAGCCGCTCTTGCTGATCCTCCGCATCTCCGAGCTGAGTGCGACGCTGCGAGAATGAACAACACACTCGATCTATCAATACCACTTCGCCTTGTCCACCACGTTGGTCAGCGGTTCGCCGGCGAGGAAGCGGCGCGCGTTGTCGAGGATGATGCGGAAGCGGCGGTCGGGGATGTTGCCGGCATCCGCCACCGCCACGTGCGGCGTCATCAGCACGTTCGGGAGTCCCCACAGCTTGTGATCGGCCGGTAGCGGCTCGTGCTCGAAGACGTCCAGTCCGGCGCCCGCGATCTCGCCTGACTCGACCGCGCCGGCGAGGTCGTCAATCCTGCACACCATGCCGCGGCCGATGTTGATGAAGTACGCCGACCGCTTCATCAGCCGGAACCGGGCGGCGTCGAAGGTGAACTCGGTCTGCGGCGTGTGCGGGACGGTGGTGATGACGAAGTCGGCGCGTGGCAGGAGCTCGTCCAGTTCGTCGGGGGTGTGCAACTCCGCGTACGGCAGGTCGTACTCCGGGCGCGGGTCGATGCCGATCACCGCCATGCCGAGCTCGTGGCACAGCCGGGCGGTCTCGTGCCCGATGCCCCCTACCCCGTTGATCAGCGCGGTGGCCTCGCCCAGGTAGACGTAGGGCGTCTTGCGGGCGTCCTTGTTCCAGGTGCGGTCGCGCTGCGCGTCCAGGTACCACGGCAGGCCGCGAGACAGCGCCAGCACGAACATCAGGATGTGGTGGGAGATGTGGTCGTGGTAGATGCCGCGCGGGTTGCAGATCACCAGCGGGTGTTCGATCAACTCGCGGTAGTAGTAGCCGTAGAACGGGCCGGCGTCCGGGTTCTGGACCCACGCGAGTTTCTCGGCGACCGCCAGGGCGGCCGGGGACACCCAGCCGTACACCGCATCGGCGTCGCGGATTGCCGCCAGCGCCTCCTGGTCCGTCTCCGGCGATACGACCTCGTACTCAGAAACGGCCTCCGCCAGGCGGGCGGCCAGCATCCGCCGTTCTTCGTCCTGCGGCGGCATGAATACAAACTTGGGCACGTGGCGGAACCTCCTGTCAGTCGGTCTGCATGCAGTGTAGCGTACCCGGCACCCTACTCCCGCTCCAGGTCCAGGAGGCGCTGCTTGCGCCACAGGCCGCCGCCGTAGCCGGTGAGGGCGCCGCCGCTCCCCACCACCCGGTGACAGGGAATGACGATGGCGATCGGGTTCGCGCCGACGGCGCGCCCGACCGGACGGGCGGCGCGCGGGCGGCCGATCGCCGCGGCGACTCGCCCGTACGTCCAGGTTTCGCCATGGGGAATCTGCAGCAGCGTCTCCCACACCTTGCGCTGCAGGTCGGTGCCGGCCGGAAACAGGGGCAGGTCGAAGCCGCGCCGGGCGCCGGCGAAGTACTCGTCGATCTGCCCGGCCGCGCAATCGATCGGCGGTTCCCGGCCCGGCACCAGGGTCGCGTCCAGGCGCCGGCACACCTGGCGGAGCTGTGCCTCGAGGCGCTCCGGATCGGCGAACTCGGCCAGCGCCAGCTTGCCGCCGGCGGCGCCCAGCATCATCACGCCCAGCGGAGTCTCCACCGGCGCCACCGCCAGCAGCGTGGAACCGGCCGCCGCGCCCGGTGAGGTGCCGACCAAGTTGCGGATCGCGGCGCTGAACCCGCTCAGCGACTCGTAGCCGTGGTCGAAGGCGGCGTCCGTTACCGGCGCACCCTGTTGCAGGTCGCCGACCACCGCGGCCAGCCGCCGGGCGCGGGCGTAGGCGTGAAAGGTCATCCCGAAGCGGCGCCGGAACCAGCGCCGCACCGCCTCCGGGCGCAGTCCGGCCGCGACCAGGTCGGCATCGGTCCAGCGCCGCCGCGGGTCGCGCTCCAGGCCGGCAAGCAGCGTGGTCAACCACGCCGGCGCCGCACCGCCGGGATCGAGTGGCTTGCAGCGCAGGCAGGGGCGGTAGCCGGCGGCCAGCGCCGTGCCGGCGGTGGCGAAGAACTCCACGTTGCGCGGCTCCGGCTTGCGCGCCGGGCACGAGCAGCGGCAAAAGATACCGGTGGTGCGCACGGCCGCCACGAACAAGCCGTCGTAGCTGCCATCCCGGCCCGTGAACGCCGCGAGCATCTCGTCACGCGGCGGCATCGCGTTACGCGTCGGCATCGCCTCAGCCATGCACAAACCGTAATCCAACGCCAAACCGCTGACCACCGCAAAGTGAACACCGAACCGCTCGGCATCCCCGGTATGCGGGCGCGGCTGGTTGAGTTACCCTCTATCGAGCGGAGCGGTGCTTCGTATCCGGGAGAGTGATGGGTGCCTGGTGGTCCCCGCGGTCTTCAAAACCGTTGTCGACCCTGCCAATGCAGGGCGAGGTGGGTTCGATTCCTACCCTCTCCGTTCTTACCTTGCAAGCGAAGGGGGTGATCGGGTTGACGCGAGAAGAGATCTTTCGGCTCACGGCGCTGTCGTCGTGCGCCGGGTGAGCGGCCAAGCTAAGCCAACAGGCACTGGCCCAGGTCCTGGGCCAGCTTCCCACGCTCGACCACCCCAACGTGATAGTCGGATCGGCGGCGGGCGACGATGCAGGTGTGTACCGGCTCGACGCCGAGCGGGCGCTGGTGCAGACGGCAGATTTTTTCACGCCCGTGGTCGACGACGGCTACACCTACGGGCGCATCGCCGCCGCCAACGCGCTGTCCGACGTGTATGCGATGGGCGGTCGGCCGCTGTCGGCTCTCAACGTGCTCGGTTATCCCCCCGACAAGGTGCCCGACTCGGTGATCGCCGCGATACTGCGCGGCGGCGCGGATATCGCGCACGGTGCGGGATGTGCGGTAATCGGCGGCCATACGGTGCGCAACCCGGAGCCGATCTACGGCATGGCGGTAACCGGACTGGTGCACCCGGACAAGCTGCTCACCAAGGATGCTGCGCAGCCGGGTGATCTGTTGCTGCTGACCAAGCCGCTCGGCACCGGCATCATCACCACGGCCCTGAAAAGGGGCGCCGCGCCGGCGCAGGCGGTGGAGCGGGCGGTGGCCGCGATGACGCAGCTCAACCGGGCCGGCCCCGACCTCGCGGCCGCCGGAGTTGCCGCCGCCACCGACGTCACCGGCTTCGGGTTGACCGGGCATCTCGCCGACCTGTGCGCGGCCAGCGATTGCAGCGCGGAGCTGTGGTTCGACCGCGTACCCGTGCTGGACCCCGCGCTCCCGGAACTGATCGCGGACGGCAGCGTGCCCGGCGGCACCGCGGACAACTTGGCCGCCGCCGACGCGGCGGTCGACTGGGGCACTTGTCCGGAGCCGACCCGCATCATCCTCGCCGACGCGCAGACCAGCGGCGGCCTGCTGCTGTGCGTTCCCGAGGCGCGGCACGACGCGGTGCGCGCCGTACTGGCCGCCCACGACGCCCCGCACACGGTGGTGGGACGGGTCGGGTGTGCCCAGACCATGCCGGTTGCGGTAACCACAGGGCCATGACGCGGTCGGAATAGCCGCCCGAGAACACCCGCTGCGCGCCTTCGGACGGTCGCGATCTAACACGCCGGAACAGCGGCGTCTTCCGCCACGCTTCCGAGTGGCGCCGCGCAGCCGCGGCGATGATCGGCGTGGCTGCGATCGCCCGGGACGGGGAGCCGACGGCGGAGTGCGCACTAGTGTACGGCTTGATTCGTGCCACTGACGCCGCGGATGTGGCACAATCGACGGTGCGATGAACAGCGCAGACGGCGGACCGCCGCGCGCGGGTAACCGCGACACCACGCACGCGCGCCCGGCCCGCGGCAGCCGGTATGCGTCGATTCCGCCGGTCAATCGACTGGTAGCCGAACTGGCCGATCTGGGCCTCCCGCACCGGTTGTGCGTCGACCTGGTGCGGCGAGAGCTTGACCTGATCCGGGCCGCCGATCCGGTTCCGCCGCGCGCCGTGATCGAGGCGCGGGTGCGCACTGCCGCGGTGCAACTGGCCGCCGCCCGCCCGCGCCCGGTGATCAACGCCACCGGCGTGCTGCTGCACACCAACCTGGGCCGTGCTCCGCTGGGCGACGCGTCTGCCGCACTGGCGGTAGCTACCGGAGGCTACAGCAACCTTGAGCTGGATCTGGTCTCCGGGACGCGCGGCAGCCGCGGGCTGTACGTGGAGCGTAGCCTGGCTGCCCTGTGCGAAGCGGAAGCCGCTACCGTGGTAAACAACTGCGCCGCCGCCCTGCTGCTGGTGGCCAGCGCGGTGACCACAAATCCGGAACGCCGCGAGGTGATCGTGTCGCGCGGCGAGCTGATCCAGATTGGCGGCGGGTTCCGCATTCCCGACATCCTTACCGCGGCGGGCGCGCGGTTGCGGGAGGTCGGCACCACCAATCAGACCACCGCGGCCGACTATGCCGGCGCCTGCGGCGAGCGCACCGCGGCGCTGCTGACGGTGCATCGCAGCAACTTCGTCATGGAGGGGTTCGTGGCCGCGCCGCGGCTCGCCGAGTTGCGCGGCGTAGCCGCCGGCGCCGGAGTACCGCTGATCGCCGATCTGGGCAGCGGCGCCGTGACTCGCACCGACGCCGTCCACGGACTGCCGCGCGAGCCGCAGCCGCAGGAGGTGCTGGCCGGCGGCGCCACGCTCGTATGCTTCAGCGGCGACAAGCTGCTCGGCGGCCCGCAGGCAGGCGTGATTGCCGGCGATGCGGCGTGGGTCGCGCGCCTGAAGGCGCATCCGCTGTTCCGCGCGCTACGCCTCGACAAGGTGGCGCTGGCTCTGCTGCAGCACACGGTAGACCGGCACCTGAGCGACCCCGGCTCGGTTCCGCTGCAGGAGATGCTGCACGCGCCGGTGGCCGAGTTGCGGGCCCGGGCGGCGGCTATCGTGGGCCGCCTGCCGGCGCCCCTGCAGGGTGCCGCCGCCGACTGCGCGAGCCGCCTCGGCGGCGGCACCCTGCCCACCGCCACGCTGCCCTCCTGCGGCATCGCCATCGCGCTGCCCGGCGGCAGCGCCGACGCCTTCGCCGCCGCCCTGCGCCGCGCCACTCCGCCGGTAATCGGCCACATTCACCGCGAACGGATCGTGCTCGACCTGCGCACCGTCCCGCCGCACCAGGACGACGCGTTGACGGCGGCGCTCGCCGAGGCCGCGACAGCGCTACGACACGCATCAACGGCCGACGTACGCCATGAAGCGCCGCAAAGTCCCGGCCCGCCGCGCGACGACACGGTCGTTGGGCCACCCCCGGCGGCAAGCGCAACGTCGGCTGCAGTACAACAATGACCACGTACCACTACATCGCCGCTACGGCCGGCCACATTGACCATGGCAAGAGTTCGCTGGTGCAGGCCCTTACCGGCACCGACCCCGACCGCCTGCCGGAGGAGAAGCGGCGCGGCATCACCATCGAACTCGGTTTCGCGCACATGGCACTGCCGGTGCCCGACCGCGACCTCAGCCTGCTGGTCGGAATCGTCGACGTGCCCGGTCACGAGGATTTCGTCAAGAACATGGTTGCCGGCGTCGGCGCGGTGGACATTGCCCTGCTCGTGGTGGCTGCCAACGAGGGCTGGATGCCACAGACCGAGGAGCACCTGCAGATCGTGGAGTACCTCGGCGCGCGCTCGGGGGCGATCGTCCTCACCAAGGCGGATCTGCTCCCGGACCTGGCGGCGCGGGTGGCCGAGATCCGATCGGCAGTGGCCGGCAGCGCGTTCGCCGACTGCCCCATCGTGCCGGTTTCGGCGCTCGACGGCACCGGCATCGACGCACTGCGCCAGACGATCGGCGCTCAGTTGCAGTCACTGCCTCCCCCGCCCCCAGCCGGCACGCCGCGCCTCGCCGTGGACCGCGCCTTTGCCGTGGCCGGCGCCGGCACGGTCGTTACCGGCACGCTGTCCGGCGGTTCCCTGCGGCGCGGCCAGGAGGTGGAAGCGTCGCCGGGCGGGGCACGCTTCCGCATCCGCGGCGTGGAGAGTTTCAACCAGCCCGCCGACAAGACCCGCCCTGCCACTCGCGTGGCCCTGAATCTCGCCCCCGCCGGCTCCTCGCGCGCGGCTCGACCGCCGCGCCGAGGCGACCTCATCACTGCTCCGGCCAGCGTGACCGCAAGCGCTTACCTCGATGCACTGGTCCGGCGCAGCCGGCGAGCCAGCACCGAACGCGGCGCCCCGCTGCTACGCGACGGACTTCGGGTGCGCGTTCATCACGGCACCGCAAACCTGCCCGGCACCGTGCGCCTGCAGGCGGGCCGCACGCACGGCGGCTTGCAGCCCGGCGCATCCGCGCTGGCGCGGATTCACCTGGATGAGCCGCGCGCCCTGCTGATCGGCGACCGCTTCGTGCTGCGCGACTGGTCGCAGCGCCACACCCTGGCCGGCGGCGTGGTACTGGACCCGGCGCCGCAGCGGCCGTTGCGCGACCCCGTGCAGCGCGCTCAGTTGCAGGCTATGGGCGACGCCCCGCGGCAGGTCGCGTCGATCCTCCTGGCCCGCGCGGCAGGTTACGGCATGGTGGCGCTGCAGGAGTTTGCCTGCCTGGTGCCGGTCACCCCGGATATCCTGGAACGCACCGCCAATACGCTCGCCGCGGACGGCCGGCTGCGGGTCTTCGACCACTTCGCCGCCAGCGCCGAGTGGTTCGACAGGCAGGTGGCCGGCGCCGCGGAAGCGGTCGATGCCGAGTTGCGCGATCATCCCGAGCGCGCCGGGGTAGCGGTAACCGCGCTGCACACCGCAGTGGCGCCACCGCCGGGGGCCCTCCCCCGCCGCGCGGCCGGCGCCCTGCGCGATGCCGTGCTCAACGCGTTGGCGGAACGCGGCTATCGCCGCTCGGGAGCGCTGATCCGCCCACCGGGGCATGCGGCAGCACTCCCTCCCCATCTCACGCGCGCGGCGAAAGCCATGCGCGCCACCCTCGCCGCGGCGCCCCTGGCACCGCCGAGCCGCGGTCAACTTGCCGCCGACCGCACCGGCCAAGCAGTACTGGAATTCCTGATCAGCTCGGGGGAGGTGGTGCAACTCGACCCGGAGGTGGTACTTGCCGCTGACGCCTGCGACCAGGCGCGCGCGGCTGTCGTTGCCTACCTGCGCCGTCACCAGCCCGCCACGACCAGTGCCCTGCGCACGGCAGTCGGTACGAATCGCCGGGTCATCATCCCGCTGCTCGAACGCCTCGACCGCGACGGCGTAACGCTACGCGTCGGTAACGAACGCCGCCTCGCGAAACCCGACGCCTGACAGCGGCGAGCCATCGCTCGGCGTGCGCTTCACGGAGGTTGACGGCAGCAAGCAGAGTGATGAATACGCAAATGCGGTCAGTTGTGCAGAAGGTGTGCGGCGGCCCGCTTGGCCTGCTCCAGGTCGGCGGCGAACGACTGCGGCGGCAGGCGGTCGAATATGCCCAGCGCGGTAAGGGAGGCCTTCAAACCTCCGGAGAGGCCGGCGACGATGCAACCCTTGTCCTGGCCGAGCACGCTGCCGTTGATCAGCTCCTCCATCGCCATCGCGGCGTTGTCGTCCATTGCCTCGGTCTCGCTGAAGTCGAAAATCACCACCTCGTGGTCCGCCAGGTCGGGGCTGATGACCCGTACGATCTCGCGCGCGGAGGCGATCGAGTAGCGGCCGCGCAGGGACAGCAGCCCGACGCGGGCGTGGAACGGATCGGCGCCGGCGGGCAGGTGGTCCTCGCCGAACAGGATCAGGTCCAGGAGCGGGGTGGAAACGGTCTGGTTGATCTCTCCGCGCTGCGAGCGCATCGCGTGCGCCATGCCGGCAATGAAGAAGCCGACCGCGATGGCGGAGATTACGTCGACAAACGTGGACAGTGCCGCGGTGAGCAGGGTCACGATGCCGATCTCCGGCGAAAGCTTCGGGATGCGGCGCAGAAAGCGCACGTCCATCATGTCCCAGCCGACCTTGATCAGGATGCCGGCGAACGCGGCGTTGGGGATCCAGGCCAGCGTGTTGCCGAGGCCGAGCAGCACGGCGAGCAGGACCGCCGCGCACACCACTCCGGTCACCGGCGTACGCCCGCCCGATCTCGCCGCCAGCAGCGAACAGGGCGCCGACGCCGCGCCGGGCAGCGCACCGATCAGGCCGGCCGCGATGTTGCCCACCCCAAGGCCGAACAGCTCCCGGTTGGGCTTGTGGTTGCGCCCCGCGATCGGATCGATGATCAACGCCGTCAACAGGTTGTAGATCGAACTGAGAAACGCCAGGATCAGGGCCGGCTGGATGGCGTTCACCAGCACGGAGGTGGTGAGCACCGGCGCCTGCAGCGCCGGAATGCCGATCTCTGGTTCACCGATGCGGGCCGCTCCGTCGAACAGCAGCGCGCCCGCGACCGTGGCGGCGATTAGCGCGACCAGCGCGTTGGGCACCACGCGGTGCAGCTTGGCCGGCCACAGCATGAACACCAGCAGCGAGATGGTAGCCACGGCGAACGCGTCGACGTTGAGGTTGGCCAGCGCCCGCGGCCAGGAAGCGATGATGGCCACCACCCCGATACCCGGCTCGACCGGGGCGCCCACGAACCACAGGGTCTGGGTCATGAAGATGTACCCGCCCACGCCCACGAACACGCCGCGCACCACCGAGAACGGCAGCCAGTTGATGAACCGGCCAAGACGCAGCAGCCCGAACGCGATCTGCATCAGACCGGCCATCATCACGATGGTGAACGCCTCAGCCATGCTGTCGGCGTAGGTGCCGATGATCACCGCCGTGAAGATGGTCACAATCGCGCTCGGCCCGGAGATCATGGGGGCGGCGCCGCCGAGCACCGCGGTGAACAGGCCGACAGCAATCGCGCCGTAGAACGCCGCCACCGGCCCGAGCCCGGACAGCACGCCGAACCCGAGCGCCACCGGCACCATCATCACCGCCGACACGATGCCGCCGAACACGTCTCCCTTGAGATCACTCAGCCCGTACGTCTGCCGACTGTCGCTGCCCATGGTACCGGCATCATCCCCTGATTAGCGCCAGTTCTGCAAAACGCGCGTCGTTGCAGGCCGTATAAGGCCTGGTGGCGGTCTCGCGCATTTGGCGTATTCTTGCAGCCAAAGGAGAAACCCATCACGTGAGCCGGCCCAATATCATCCTGATCATCACTGACCAACAGCGCCACGAAACAATCCGAGCACTCGGTTTTCCCCACGTCGACACCCCGCATCTCGACGCTCTGGTGCGCGACGGGGTGTCGTTCAGCCAATGCCACGTTACGGCGCCCTCCTGCGGGCCGTCGCGCGCGAGCCTGTTTACCGGCTACTTCCCGCACAACGCGGGCGCGCAGCGCAACAACGATCCCTGGCCGCGCACCTGGGTGGAGGACCTGCGCGCGGCCGGCTACTACTGCGTCAACGTCGGCAAGATGCACGCCACCCCGTATACCGGCATGCACGGCTTTCACGAGCGGTTCGTGGTCGAGAACAAGCAGCGCCGCTACGGCGAGCCGCTGTGGAGTGGCAACCCGCACGTATTCGACGACGAGTGGGACAAGGCGCTGGCCACGCACGGCCTCGACCGCCCGGAGAAGCCGTTGTACCGTGCCTGGCCGGACGTGGCCGAGCGCCAGGGCGCCTACGAGTGGCCGCTGCCGGAACAGCTGCACCCGGACGTATTCGTCGGCGACCTGGCGCTGCGCTGGATCGACAACGCGCCGGAGGTGCCCGGCGAACCGCTGTTCCTGGAGATCGGCTTTCCCGGACCGCACCCGCCCTACGATCCGGTCGAGTCCTACGCGCGGCCCTACCTGGAGCGGGAACTGCCGATCCTGGAGGCCACCGCCGAGGAACTGGCGGCACAGCCGGCGACGCTGAAGGCACTGCGCGCGCGTATGGCCGAGCTGTTCGCGGATTCCATCGCCTTCGACCCGCTGGCGCCGCCCGAGCAGCGCCACCGGCAGCGCGCTTACTACCTGGCCAACGTCACCATGATCGACGAACAGGTGGGCAGGATCATGGCGCGCCTGCGCGAGCGCGGGTTTCTGGACGACGCGGTGGTGGTCTTCACCTCCGACCACGGCGACAGTCTCGGCGACCACGGCCTGGTGGAGAAGTGGAACATGTACGACTCCAGTGTGCGGGTACCGCTGGTGGTGTCGGCGCCGGAACGGTTTGCCGGCGGACGTACCGTCGATGCCCTCACCCAGTGGTTTGACATCGGTCCCACGGTGCTTGAGCTGGCCGGCGTGCAGCCGCCGCCGAAGATGGAAGCGCAATCCCTTCTGCCGCACCTGGAGGGTGTCCCCGATGCGCCGGAGCGGCGCTACGTGTACAGCGAGCACGTCCCCGACGTGATGCTGCAGCAGGTCGACCACCTGTTGATGATCCGCGACCGCCGCTACAAGCTGGTGCAGTACCTGGGCACGGGAGACGGCCAGCTATTCGACCTGGAGCAGGATCCGGACGAGTTGCGCAACCTGTGGGGCAGCGCCCGCCACGCCGGGATTCGCGCGACGCTGGCCAACCAGTTGCAGCACTGGTTCGTGACCAGCACCACGGCCGCCGCCGGCTGGCAGCAGTCCCCGGCGGCGGGACCGAAGGGCTCCCGGCAGTGACGCGCTCGTTCGCCAGGATCCTGAGCCCTGAGCCCTGAGCCGGGAACATTTTTCCCACTCGCCGCGGTGGCGGGCACAATTCGCTCGGGCCACTGCGCCGCCGGCTGCCGAGGGCTGCGACTGAGGCGACGTTTCCGGACTTGGCACGCTTTCTGCTTAAGCATGGTTATCCAAACCACAACCGCAACAGCGGAGGAGGACTACCATGAGCAAGCACGGAGATTCCGTGGTTCGCGAGACGACAGAGTCGGTGCAGGGGCATCGACCGCAGACCGGCCGGTTCCGGGTCGGTATTCGCAAGTACAAGAAGAGCGTGATTTTCGGATGCGCGGCCGTGGCCGCGGCGCTCGTCGTGCTGCCGGCAGCGGCCCGCACCTGGCACGGTCTGTGGACCAACGACGCGGAGACCGGCGCCCTGGTGGCGACTGTCGACCCGGACGGGCCGGCCGGCAGCGCCGGGCTGCAGCGCGGCGACATCATCGTGGGCGTCGATGGCACCGCGATCGAGAATCATCGCGATTTTCTGGACGCGATCGGCGACAACGCCGTCGATGACACGCTCGGCCTCGAACTGCGGCGCGGCAACGAGAGAGTGACCCTCTCCGTGACCGTTGGCGCAAACGTCCGCGGCCCGTATCTCGGGCTGCTGATCGTGCCCGGCGGCGCCGGCGCATTCCAAGCCGACACGTTCGGCGATCTGCAGGAGCGCCGTGGAAGAGGGTTTCGCGGCCGGGGCGCGGGCCGTGGCGGCTGGCACCGCGGCATGCCCTCGCAGCAGAATCAGGACAAGCTGCAACAGCAGAACACGTCGGCGGTGAGCGGCGGCTCGATATAGCGCGACCTGACCTGCCACCTGCACGGGGATGGCGGCCGGCGGCTGCCATCCCCGCTCGCAGTCCCGGTTCCGTTTCCGCGGCATCCGTGCTTGAATGGCGGTAGAGCGACACACCATGAAACAGCCGACACGGGGCGCACTGCTCGGCTTCGGCATAGCGCTGGCCGCATTTGCGGCGGTCAGCCTGCTGGCCACCCTTTCCCTGCGCGGCGAGCGCGAGCGCAACCGGCTGCTGGCGCAGTACGAGGCGGAACGGATTGCCTCCGGGCTGTTCCTGATCGTCGCCCAGGCCGCGGCCGGCGTCGACGTCGACGCCTCGCTCACCGAACCGATCATCCGCGCCGCCACCTACGACGCCGCCGGCCGCGTCGAGCCGATCCGCATCGGCGCCGTGCCGCCGAGCATCGATCCCCAACTCCTGCAACCGGGCCAGGACCGCTTCGAATACGACCAGGCGCAACGCACCCTCACCCTCTATCGCCGCCGCTGGCTGCCAGACAACCTGCGCGCCCGCGGAACCGGACGCCGCGGCGGGCGGCGCCCGGACGGCCACGAGTACGTACTCCTGGAGATGGATGCGGCCGGCTACTTCCGCACCGACCGCCCGCCGCCTGCCGCCCCGATCCGAAGCACGGCTCTGAGCGCCCCCGTGGGGGGGGGCCCGGACGGCACCGAGTACCTGCTCCTGGAGATGGATGCGGCCGGCTACTTCCGCACCGACCGCCGGCTGCTTGCCGCCCAGATCGGAAGCCCGTTTCTGATCGCCGCGGTGGTGGGCGGCGGCGCCGTGCTGATGCGCAACAATGCGCGCTTCCGGCGCCGCCTCGATGCCCAGCGCCAACTCGTGGAACTGGGCGAAGCGGCGCGCACGCTGACTCACGAGATCAAGAATCCGCTCAGCGCCATCCGTCTCAAGACCGCCATCCTGCGCCGCACCGCGGGCGGCAATGCCACGTCCGCCACGGACGCCATCGCCGACCTGCAGGTGATCGACGACGAGGTAAACCGCCTGGCGGTGCTCGCCGACCGGGTGGGCGAATTCATTCGCGACCCGGCCGGCAACCGCGGACCGATCGACCTCCGGCCTCTGCTCGACGCCCTGACCGAACGCCATCCGGCGCTTGCGGTGCAGCGCCCCGATGCCCCGCTGACCGTGCGCTTCGACCGCGAGCGTCTGCGCTCGGTGCTCGACAACCTGGTGCTCAACGCCATCGAGAGCACGGTGGATTCGGCGCCCGTCGAAGTGGTGGCAGAGGCAACCGCCCGCCACGTGACCGTACGCATCCTCGATCGCGGGGCCGGCATTGCGGAGCGCGAGCGAGAGCGCGTGTTCGACCCGTTCTTCACCACCAAGCCGAAGGGCTCCGGCATCGGCCTGGCGATCTGCCGGCGGTTTGTGCACGCCGCCGGCGGCACCCTGGAGTTGCGCCCCCGCGCCGGCGGCGGCACCGAGGCGGTAGTTACCCTGCCGCAGGAGCGGCCCGCCTCATGAAAGTGCTGGTGGCCGACGACGAACGCAACATCCGCGAGTCGCTGCGCCGTTTCCTGGAGTTGGACGGCAACGCGGTGGCGACCGCCGACAACGGCCTCGCCGCCCAGCGGCGCATGCAGGAGGAGCCGTTCGGCGCCGCCATCGTCGACCTGAAGATGCCGGGCATGGACGGGCTGGAGCTGCTGCGCTGGATCCGCAGCGAGCGGCCGCGGCTGCCGGTGATCATGATCTCCGCCTTCGGAGAGGTGACCGACGCCGTAACCGCGATGAAGCTGGGCGCGCACGACTACGTGGTGAAGCCGTTCGATCCCGAGGAACTGGTGCTGCGGCTCGGCAAGCTGGTGGAGGCTCAGGCGCTGCGCGACCACGCCGAAGTGGCCAGCCGCGGCGCCGCCGACTCGCCGCCGGAGCTCGGCGCCAGCCCGCCCATGGCCGCCATCGCCGCGCTGGTTCGCAAGGTCGCGCCCACCCCCACCACCGTGCTGATCACCGGCGAGAGCGGCACCGGCAAGGAAGTGGTCGCGCGCGCCCTGCACCACCATTCGCGGCGCTCCGGGCCGTTTATCCCGGTCAACTGCGGCGGCATTCCCGATGCCCTGCTGGAGAGTGAACTGTTCGGCTACGAGCGTGGTGCATTCACCGGCGCCGCGCAGCGCAAGGTCGGCATGTTCGAGCTGGCGGCCGCGGGCACCCTGTTTCTGGACGAAATCGGCGAGATGCCGGGACCGTTGCAGGTAAAGCTGCTGCGCGCCGTGCAGGACCGCCGCATCCAGCGCCTGGGCGCCACCGCGCCGATCCCGATCGAGACCCGCCTGGTTGCCGCCACCAACCGCGACCTGGAGCAGGAGGTAGCGGCTGGACGGTTCCGCGAAGACCTGTACTACCGCCTCAACGTGGTGCGCGTGCACGTGCCGCCGCTGCGCGAACGGCGCACCGACCTGCCGCAGTTGGCGGGCCGCATCCTGGCGCGCCTCAACCAGACCATGGGACGGCAGGTGCAGGGCCTCGCACCGGCGGCCCTCACCGCGCTGGGCGGTTACGGATTTCCCGGCAACGTACGCGAACTGGAGAACATCCTGGAGCGAGCCGTGATCTTCGCCGAAGGCTCGACCATCGAGGCCGCAGATCTCGACCTGGGCGACACCGGCAACCGGCAACCCGGCTCCGGGTTCGAACACGCCGCCGGCACGCTCAAGGAAAACGAGCGTGCCCTTATCGCCGCCGCCCTCGCCCGCTGGGAGGGCAATCGCACGCGCGCAGCCGCCGAACTGGGCATTACCCGGCGCACCCTGTTCAACAAGCTGCGCCAGTACGGCCTCGACTGACCGCGCGCACGAAAAAAAGGGCCGCCCTGACGGGCGGCCCGCGTAAGTTAGTCCGAGTGATCCCTCACTCGGACACGTATCTCACACAAACTACAACTACCTCCTCAACATCAAAGTCTCGTTGGCATGGACCGCCGCTTGTGAGGCGGCCCGACCCGGGGTGCCGTCAACGACGCCATGCCCAGGCCCAATAACGGGCATCGTTCACGGCCCAACATGCCGCACTGCCGCAACGGGTGTCAATCCCCTATCAATCCCCTTTCCCACGAAGGGATCCATCGCAATTGACAAGTGCCGGCATCCGTCATTTCCTAACGTAAACCGACGAGGAGCCCGCCCCATGCAACTTGGCATTTTCGCCTATACATTCGTGCGCCCGACCGTCGAGGAGGCATTCGATGCCGTGCGTGCGCATGGCTTGGCGAACACGGAGTGGAACTACGTCGCGATCGCGCAGCAGGAAGTTCCCGACCAGGTCGACCCCGCGTTCGCCGAGCGCGTGCGCGTGGCGGCCGCCGAACGCGGCATCTCCATCGACTCGATCGCCGGCTACACCAACCTGGTCGATCCCGACCCGGAACGCAGGCGGGCCGGGGTGCCGCGGCGGGGGCGGCGGGCGCGGGCGCGTGGCGCCCGCCGAACGCGGCATCTCCATCGACTCGATCGCCGGCTACACCAACCTGGTCGATCCCGACCCGGAACGCAGGCGGGCCGGGTTGCAGCGGCTGTGCGGGCTGATCCGTACCGCCCGCGCGCACGGCGCCGACAAGGTCGCGCTGTGCACCGGCAGCCGCGACGCCGACAGCATGTGGCGCTGGCACGACGGCAACGACGACGCCGATGCATGGAACGACCTGCTGGCCTCGCTCGGCGTGTGCATCGAGGCCGCCGAGGAGGCCGGCGTTACGCTGGTGTTCGAGCCGGAGGTGAACAACGTCGTGCACACCGCGCGCAAGGCGCGCCGGTTGCTGGACGAACTGCAGTCTGCCCGCCTCAAGGTGGTATTCGACGGCGCCAACATCTACCACAAGGGCGAGCTGGCGCGCCAGCAGGAGATGCTCAGCGAGGCGATCGACCTGCTCGGCGCCGACATCGCACTCGCGCATGCCAAGGACATCGAGGAGGACGGCGACGCCGGACACGCTGCCGCCGGTACCGGCAAGCTCGATTTCGGCCACTACCTGAGCGAGTTGGCGCGGTCGGGTTACGACGGACCGCTGCTGATCCACGGCCTCGATGAGCACCAGGTGCCGGAAAGCGTGCGATTTCTGCGCGGCCACCTCGAGGGCGGCGGCACATGCTGATCAACCTCGATACCGTGCAGGGCGGGCTCGGACGCATCCCGCTGGCCACGTTGCTGCCGCTGGCGCGCGGGTGTGGCTTCGACACGGTGACCTTTCCGCTGTGGGAGGTCTCTACCGACGAGCAGGCCCGCGGCGCGGCCGAGCGAGTGCGCGATCACGGCCTGCAGTGGGCGCTGATGCCGATGGACATCGACATTCTGCGGGAATGCTCCGACCACGACTACGCGGCCGACCTGGAACGGCTGCAGCGGCAGATGGACCTGGCGCAGGCGGCCGGCGTGCAGCGCTACTACAACCACGTATGGCCGGGCAGCAACGAACGCGCGCGCAACGAGAACTTCGCCTGGTGCGTGGAGCGGTTCGGTAAGGTGTTCGAGGCGGCGAGCGCCCGCGGCATCAAGGCGGGGTTGGAGTTTCTGGGACCGAAACCGCTGTGCGATTCGTTCCGCTACCCGTTCATCCGCGGCTTGCGGGAGATGCTCACCCTGGCCGACGCGATCGCGCCCGCCGTCGCGGTGCAGTTCGACACCTACCACTGGTTTACCTCCGGCACCACGCTCGAAGAGATCCGCTTGCTCGGCTCCGGCGACCGCGTGGTCGGCGTCCACCTCAACGACGGCTGGCGGAGCCGCTCGCGCGACGAGCAGCAGGACCTGGAGCGCGAGCTGCCGCTCGCCACCGGCGTGATCGACAGCGTGGCGCCGGTGCGCGTGCTGCACGAGTTGGGCTACGACGGACCGGTATGGGTGGAGCCGTTCGAGCCGGCCGCCACGCGCTTGCAGGCGCTGCCGCTGGAGCAGGCGCTGCAGACGCTTGCCGACAGCGCGGCCGAGGTGCTGCGCCGCGCGGGAGTCCGCTGAGCCGGTCGCCGGCGCCGCCCGGGATGACCAGGTGTGGGCATGCCGGGTAGGATCGGCGCCATGCAAACAGGAGCACCGTGCACGCCATGAGCGGGGTCGCCGTTATTCCGCGCCCGGTGGCTGTGACCTCCGGAGCCGGTGCGCTGCCGATTTCGGCAGACACCGAGGTGTTGGCCGACCGCGACAGCGCCGCGGCGGCGCGCCTGCTGGCTTCCTGGTTGCCGGCGGCTGCCGGACCGGCCCGCCGCCCCCGCCCCCTCCCCCCCGCCCCCGCCCCCCGCCGCGCCCCCGCCCCGCCGGGCGCCATCGTGCTGACAACCGACACCACCCGTACCGACCTGGGCGACGAAGGTTACGCGCTGTCGGTCGCGCCGCAGGGCGCCACGGTTACCGGCGGCACGCCGCGCGGCGTGCTGTGGGGCGCGCAGACGCTGCGCCAGCTTCTGGGCCCGCCGGGAACCGCCACCACGCTGCCGGCGGTCGATATCGTCGACCATCCGCGGTTCGCCTGGCGCGGCCTGCACCTGGACGTGGCGCGCCACTTCTTTCCGGTGCCGTTCATCGAGCGGCTGATCGACCTGATGGCGCTGTACAAGCTCAACACGTTCCACTGGCACCTGACCGAAGACCAGGGCTGGCGGATCGAGATCCGCTCCCGGCCGCGGCTTACCGAGACCGGTGCGCGGCGCGCCGCCACGCCCCTGCCGCAGGACCGCACGCAAACGGACGACACGTCCTACGCCGGCCACTACACGCAGGACGAGGTACGCCGGGTGGTGGCATACGCCGGCGAACGCGGCGTGACCGTGGTGCCGGAAATCGAGATGCCCGGCCACTCGCAGGCGGCACTGGCCAGCTACCCGGAACTGGGCTGCACCGGCTCCGGCTACGAGGTGGCCACCACTTGGGGCATCAAGAGCGATGTGCTGTGCGCCGGACGCGAGACCACCTTCGCGTTCCTGGAAGAGGTGCTGGAAGAGGTGCTGGAGCTGTTTCCAGGCCCGTTCATCCACGTCGGCGGCGACGAGTGCCCGAAACAGGCGTGGCGCGCCTGCGCCCACTGCCAGGCGCGGATCGCGAGCGAGCGGCTCGCCGATGAGGACGAGCTGCAGAGCTGGTTCATTCGCCGCATGGCCGGCTGGCTGGGGGGTCGCGGCCGGGGGCTGGGGGGGCTGGGCGGGGGTGTGGGGGGGGCGGCGTGGGGGCGGCGGCGGCGGGCCACGATGGGGTGATGTCGCCCAACACGCACTGCTACTTCGACTACTACCAGTCCGAAGACACGGCGGCCGAGCCGCCGGCGATCGGCGGCCACCTGCCGCTGGAGCAGGTGTATTCCTTCGAGCCGGTGCCTCCTGCGCTCGCCGATCATGCCGCCCGTGTGCTCGGCGTGCAGGGCAACATCTGGACCGAATACATGGCCACCGAGTCGCAGGTCGAATACATGGCGTTTCCGCGCGCCCTGGCGCTGGCGGAGGTGGCCTGGACCCCGGCGGAATTGCGCTCGCCGGCCCACTTCCGCGCCCGGCTGGCCGCGCACCGGCCGCTGCTCGACCGCATCGGCGTCGGCTACCGCTCCTGGCAGGATTGAGCAGACCTGCTCCCGGCCTCCGGCGGGCGATCGCGCTCTATACCGCCGCCGGTGCGGCGGCCTCCCGGACGGCCGCGAGCGCCTGCTCGGCCGCACGCAGCGCGGCATCGATGTCGCCGCGCTCGATGCCGTAGTGGGTGACCATGCGCAACTCCGAATCGCCCGGGTTGATCAGCACGCCGCGCTCGCGCAGTCCGGCGGCAATGCGGTGGCCGGTTCCCGCCGGCACCCCGAAGTAGACGATGTTGGTCTGGATCATGTCCGGATCCACGCTCACGCCCTTGATCTGCGCCAGTCCCTCGGCCAGCACCCGCGCGTGGTGATGGTCGTCCGCCAGGCGCCCAATCATGGTGTCCATTGCCACCAGACCCGCCGCCGCCAGCACACCGACCTGGCGCATCGCGGCGCCGAGGATCTTGCGCCAGCGGGTCGCTTCGTCGATGAATGCACGGCTGCCGCACACCACGCTGCCCACCGGGCACGCCAGCCCCTTCGACAGGCACACGGTCACCGAGTCGGCCGCCGCGGCCAGTTCCGCGGCCGGCGTATTCAGCGCCACCGCGGCGTTGAACAGCCGCGCGCCGTCCAGGTGGACGCCAAGGCCGGCCGCACGCGCCGCGCCGGTCATGGCGGCGATCTGCGCGCAGTCGAGTGCCCGCCCGGAGCTGGCGTTGTGGGTGTTCTCGATGCACAGCAGGCGGGTGCGCGGGCAGTGGTAGTCGTCCGGCTTCACCGCCGCGGCGATCGCCTCCGGCGCCAGCTCGCCGTAGCGGTTGGTCGGCAACGGGAACAGCACCACGCCGCCAAGCACCGACGTGCCCCCGGCCTCGTGCTCGAAGATGTGGCACTGGTTGCCGAGCAGGATCTCGTCGCCGCGCCGGGTCTGCGCCAGCACCGAAACCAGGTTGCCCTGGGTGCCGGAGGCCACGAACAGGCCCGCTTCCTTGCCGAGCAGCGCCGCCATCCGCTCCTGCAGGCGGTTTACGGTGGGGTCGTCGCCGTACACGTCGTCGCCGAGTTCGGCATCGTACATGGCGCGCCGCATCTCGCGGCTCGGGTGGGTTACGGTATCGCTGCGCAGGTCAATCATTGCGCCCCGCATTGTGGCGCGCAGGGGCTCCCTGCGGCAAGCGCGGCACGCGCCGGCGTGCCGCGCCGGCGTTACGCGGAGGCGCCGGAGTAGCGCTTGAGGCCGAGGCGCCACAGCAGACGCGACGCGACCAGCGTGAACAGTGCCACCGCCAGCGCCAGCACCACCCGTTCGCCGGTGAGCCGCCCCACGGCCGCCTCCGCCGGCACGGTGACGGCGATCGCCACCGGCACGATGAAGGTCAGAATGAAGCGCAGCCACTGCGGGTAGATGCCGATCGGCCAGCGCGCCGCCTGATACACGTCGCTGAAGATGGCGAAGATGTTCTCGATGTGCAGAAACCAGAACGAGGCTGCCGCCATGGCCAGAAAGAAACTGTAGATGATGGCGCCGCCGGCCAGCAGCATGAGCGCGAATCCGGCGCTGTCGGCGACGGTCACCGCATCGCCGCGGCGTATCAGCGCTACCGCGAGCACGATCACGCCCAGGGCCACGTCGACCAGCTTCCACACTCGTATGTCCGAGATGCTGATCAGGAACTGTACCTCGACCGGTTTGGTCAGGGTGTAGTCGAGGGTGCCCTCGCGCACATCCTCCATCAGCCGCGCCATGCTCGGCTCGATCACCCCGCCCATGGCGGCGCTCATCAGCAGGTAGACTCCGAGCACCGCCAGAATCTCATCATGCCCCCACCCGCCAAGGCTCTCGGTGTGGCCGAACACCACCAGCAGGCCGCCGAGCGCGGCGCCGACCGCCACCCCTGACTGCAGCAGTTGCAGGTACAGGTTGGCGCGATAGGCGAACTCGTTGAGCAAACCGATCTTGAAAAAGGTCCAGGCGACGCGCAGCGCGTGCAGCACTAGTTTCCGACCGCCGTGAACTTGCGCACGCCCAGCTTCCACCCCACCTGCAGCAGCACCAGCCCGACCACCAGCCACAGCACCTGCATCTGGAATCCGGTCACGATCATCGCCCGGTCCAGCCGGTTCAGCAGCAGTTCCACCGGGAACCAGATGGTCCATCGGAACGGCAAATACCAGCTCAACCGCTCCAGCCATGGCGGCATCAATTCCAGCGGGGCCAGCCGCCCGGAGAAGAACAGCATCACCAGGAAGTAGATCTGAGCGAGCGCCGTGCTGCGCGTGGTCCAGAACGCCGACAGTGCGAACGTCCAGTCCAGCACCATGCGCATCCAGTAGGCGGCCGCCAACGCCACCGTGCCGAGCGCCAACGACGCCGCCCGAAAACCGAACGCCGGGTCGAACAGGACGGTGAGCAGGATCACCACCGGCACGATGATGATCAGCGTCAGGATCTTGTAACCGATGTTGTCGGCCACATCGCTGTGGAAGGGATGGATCGGCATGAGGAGCACTGCCGCGAGTTCGCCGCTACGGACCCGGTATTCGAACTCGTAGATGATCCAGGTGAAGGTGAGCTGGTTGACCACCATCAGCACGATGAAGTAAGCGGCGAAGTCGGCCGCCCCGTAGCCGCCCACCGTGCCGCGCGCGGCGGCCACGGTTACCCACACCACCAGAAACACGGTCGGCTCCACGATCCGGTTGATCATCCATACCGCCATCGCCACGCGGTACTGGAACTGGAGCGCCACGGTAATCTTGAGGTAGACCCAGTAGATGGCGAGCACGCGGCGGCCTACGCCTCGGCGGGGTGCCCGGACCGGTCCAGCGCTCCGGCAAACACCTGCGCAATCACATCCTCGATCGGTGGATCCTCCACCGTGAGATCGATGACCGGCAGGTCGGCCAGCAGACGGCCGGTGACCTGCGGCGTGTCGGCCTTCGGTACCCGCAACGTGTGCCGGAGGCCCTCCGAGGTGACCACCTGGCCGTAGCGCGACAGGTCGGCCCCCTCCTGTTGCACTTCAACTACCACCGTCTTCAGCGGCGAGAACCGCGCCACCAGGTCGGTCAGCGCACCGTCGAACAGAATGCGCCCGTGATCGATCACGATGATGCGCTTGCACAGCGCCTCGACATCCGCCATGTAGTGGCTGGTGAGCAGCACGGTGGTGTTGTGCAGCCGGTTATGGTCGGCCAGAAACGTCCGGATGCGGCGTTGCATGGTCACGTCCAGCCCGATGGTCGGCTCATCGAGGAACAGCACCCGCGGGCGATGGATCAGGGACACCGCAATCTCACACTTCATCCGTTCGCCGAGCGACAGATTGCGCGCCGGCCGCTCCAGCAGCTCGCCGAGCTCCAGCAATTCGGTGAGTTCGTCCAGGGTGCGCCGGTAGTCCGCGGAGGGCACGCGATACACCACGCGGTTGCGCTCCAGGGAGTCGATCACCGGGATGTCCCAGATCATCTGGTTGCGCTGGCCCATCACCAGGGTGATGCGGCTCAGGAAGGCGCGCTCGCGCTTGGACGGCACGTGGCCGAGCACCGTGGCGTGGCCGGAACTGGGGAACAGCAGGCCGGAAAGCATCTTCAGCGTGGTGGTCTTGCCGGCGCCGTTGGGACCGACGAAGCCAACGAATTCGCCCGGCTCGAGGCCGAACGACACCTCCGTGACCGCGGCCACGGAGCGGGTGCGGCGGGCAAACAGGCTGCGCGCCGCGGCGGCCAGACCTGCCTCCCGCTCCGGAACGACGTACGTCTTGGTCAGTTCCCGTACATCTACGGCGAGCATCGGCGGGGCCGCGGCACGGCTATAGGGCGGCGCGCAGCAGCGCGCGGATGTCCCGTACCAGAGCGCTGTAGCGGGTGGTCCCGGGCGTCAGCCGATTGGTCTCCAGGCGGCGGCCGTTGACGAACACGGTGGGCGTGGCCTGGACGCCGGCCTGCACCGCCTCGTCGATGTCGCGCCGGATGTGCCGGGCGGTGTCTTCGCTCTGCAGGTCGGTCAGGAATGCCTCGACATCGTCGATGCCGGCCTCCTCGGCGTTGGCCAGCACGCGTGCCGGAGCGTGGTTCTGGAAGTGTTCATACAGCAGCAGGTGGAAGTCGAGGAAACGATCCTGCTGATGGGCCGCGAAGGCGGCCGCGGCTGCCACGCAGGAAGAGCTGATCTGTTCGCGGCCCATGTAGGGATTGCAGGTGGCATCCAGCGGAAAGAACTTGAACACCACGCGCACGTCGCCGGGGAAGTCCTCGGCCAGTTGCAACGCCTCGGGATCGAAATTGCGGCAGTGGATGCAGTTGTAGTCGCCGTACACGACCACCTGGATCGGTGCGTCGGCGGGACCGACGCCCGGCGAGTCCGCGAGCGAAAACTGCTGCGTGGTGCGGCTCAGATAGAGCGAGGTGGCGCCGAGGGTGCCGGGCGCGGAACTGGCCGCCCGGCCGGCGAGGCCGATGGCGCTGGTTTCCAGGCCCAGCGTGGCGCCGGCCGCCACGATCCCCCCGGCAGCCAGGGCCAGAGCCGCCGAACCGAACGCGGTTCCCGGACCGCGCGCCTGACGTCCTCCGCCCGCGGCCGCGCCGGCCCGGGCGCGGCGCCACAACAGCACCGCGAACAGCGCGAAGGTCACCAGCTGCAGCGCCGCACAGTACAGGCACAACGCCTTGATGACCGCCGCCGCGATTACCAGCAGCGCCAGCGCCACTACCGCGGACAGCCCGCTCAGGGCGGTAGCGACATCCAGGTTCACCGTCGCCAGGCGGCGGAACGGGCGCAGCAGGGGCAGCGCCAGCAGCACACCCATGGCACCGTACCCGGCCAGCGCCACCGACGAGATGGGGACCCCGGCCACGGCCGCAAAACGCGACTCGCTGACCCGGTCGCAATCCACGTAGGAGGAGATGCTGCAGCCGCTTTCCTGGCCGGCCACGACATGCTGGAAAAAGTTGTTGGTCAGCACAACGGTCAACACGAGACCGGCGACGACCAGCAACAGGGCGATCCACTCCAGCGGATCCCTGGCTCTCGCCGGCGGCGATTTCGACGGACTGCGTGATGATGGACTGCGTGATGAACGGTGGGGTCGCTGCGCCATTGGCTAACAAGGTCGCAGCCTGGCCGAGCCGCGTCAAGACGGCGTCAGCACGAGGGAGCACGAGGGCGCCGGGGCGCATGCAAACAATCCATCGATCTCGCTTGACGGACGCTCATGCTATGCTCACACTACCAGCCACCGAAGCGGCGCCGGGTTGGTCGGCGGCGGATCGGAACGACGGATTTATGCGGGTTGAATATGCACAATATGTCTTTCCTCATGCGCCGGCGCAGCCATCCCGAGGCATGCAGGACCACTCGGGGGGTTACGACGGCGACGTTGGTTGGCCGACGCTCACGGGACGGGGCAGTTCCGACTGATGCCGCGCGCTGACCGAGGGGCACGAAACGTCAATACCAAGGTTCGCGACCTGGTCGCCGATCTCGAATCGGCGGTGGCCGATGCGGAGTTGATCGTCGACCAGCACCTGCTCGACCGGATCGCCAATCTCAACCAGGTGTTCGCGACTCTTCACCGGCAGGGCCCGCAACGGCTGCGCCAGGCGCGCTCCGCCACCTCCCGCCGGCGGGCCAAGCGCGACGCGAGCTGACCGGCTCCGGGCGCCGCTAGTACACGCGCCGACGCGGTGTTGCAGCAGCCGCCGATCGACAGGCGGCCGGGAACGCGGCCGTGAACTTCGCGTGGGAGCTGTTCGTAGACCTCGGCATCATCGGGTTGGCGCTGGCGTTTGCCACGCTGTTGCGAGCCCGGATCGGCTTCTTCCAGTCCCTTCTCATCCCCAACGCGATCATCGCGGGCCTGCTGCTGCTGCCGTTCTACAACTGGGTCGCACCCCTACTCGGCATCGGCCGCGGCGGCCTGGAGAACTTGGTCTTCCACCTGCTCAACCTCACCTTCATTGCCATCGCGTTGCGTCCGAGCCCGCCGCGGCGCCGGTCGCGAGCGGTTCTCGGCACTGCCACGGTAATTATCTCGCAGTTCGCGCTGCAGGGCCTGCTCGGCCTCGGGCTGACCTTCCTGTTCATCGTCGTGCCGATCCTGCCGGCGCTGTTTCCGAGCTACGGGTTCCTGGTCACGCTCGGCTACGTGCTCGGGCCGGGGCAGGCATTTTCGATTGGCCTGAGCTGGCAGCCGCTCGGGTTTGCGGATGCCGCCAGCCTGGGACTGATTTTCGGCTCCATCGGATTCCTGGTGGCGTGCTTCGGTGGCCTGTGGCTGATCAATCTCGGTATGCGGCGCGGCTACCTCAAGCTCGGCGCCGACGAGATCCGCGCGCGGCGCTCCGATTCGGGCCTGCTCGCACGCGGTGACCGGCGGCCGGCCGGTCTGCGCCAGACCACGCGCAGCGAAGCCATCGACACGCTGTCGCTGATGCTGGCGGCGGTGTTCGGCGTCTACCTGGTCACCTACCTGCTGCTGAGAGGCCTGACCGGCCTGCTGATGCCGATCGGCGGCGCCGTCGCACAGATCGCCGAGGGCCTGTGGGGCATCGCGTTCGTGTTCGGGCTGCTGGTGGCGCTGCTGGTGAAGGCGGTCCTGCGCCGTGCGAAGTGGGACCACCTGCTGGAGGAACGCGGCCTGACGCGAATCAGCGGCGGCGCGGTCGACTTCATGGTGGCGGCCGCACTCGGCGCCATCTCGCTCAGCGTGGTGCGTACCAACTGGCTGCCAATCGTGGTGTTCGCGCTGCTGATGGCGGCGCTGGCGGCGCTGACTATCATGTGGCTCGGCTCGCGCCTGTTCGCCGGCGACTTCGCGTTCGAGCGCGTGGTGCTGTTCTGGGGAACCTTGACCGGAACCCTCAGCACCGGCCTGGCCCTGCTGCGGGCGGTGGACCCGGAATTCAAGACGCCGGCCGCCTCCGACTACCTGTATGCCTCCGCGCTCGCCTTCTTCCTGGTCCTGCCGCTGATCCTGGTGTCGGGGTTCCCGGCCCTGGCCCACGCCAACGGCAACCGCTCGCTCTACCTGGTCACCGTAGTCGTGCTGCTGCTGTACGTGGTACTGGTGGCGGCGGCACACGCGCTGCTGTGCCGCCGTGCCGGGCGGCGCGCGTTCGCCGACATCACGCGCCCCTGGGCTTCCTCGTAGCGGCGGTCGCCGACGCGAGCACGGCGCCCGTGCGCGCTCGACGACGGGCCGCCGAGCGGCTCAACCGCCGGCGCGCTTCGCCGGCCAGCCGCGTGCGGCAAGTTCGGCGACCAGCAGGTCGCGATGGTCGCCCTGGATCTCGATGGTCCCGTCGCGCACCGTCCCCCCGGAGCCACAGCGGCGCTTCAGGTCGCTGGCCAGCTCGGCCATCTCCGCCGCGCTGAGCGGCAGGCCGGTAATCACCGTTACTCCGCTGCCCTTGCGACCCCTGGTCTGCCGGCCGACGCGCACCGGCCCCGCAGGGGACGGCCGGCGCGCGCGCCGTTGGCCGGCGCACGCGCACTGGGCGACCGGGCGCCCGCAGGCGGGGCACAGCCGCCCCGCGTCGCTGGAGTAAACGAATCCGCCGCCGCGGCGGCGGGCGCGGCTCATGGCTGCTCGCCCAACGCTCCCCTGCTAGACCGCGGTGACCGGGGCGTCGCCGCGCTGGCGTTGGAACACTTTCATCAGCTTCGCGAAGAACTGCTTGCGGTCCTCCTCTGTCACCACGGGCGACGAGAACCAGCGCGCCCAACTCAGCGCGTCGGCCAGCTGGCCGAGCGCCTCGGCCGTGCCGATGCGGCGCAGTTGCTCACCGGCAAACGCCGCCACGTACGGCTCCCGGTCGGTGACCGCACGCGCCAGCGCGGCCGTCGCCGCCGGCGTGCGCGCGTCAATGCGGATCAACGCCTGCACCGCCACGTTGCGCAACTGGCTGCGCGAAACACCGACCTCGAACAACGGCTCACCACCGTCCTCGCTGTCCAGCACCGGAATCAGCGCGTCGATAATCGGCGCCGCCGGCGTGCCGATCATGCCGAGCGCGCAGATGGCGTGGAACCGGACCGGAGCGGTGTCGTCGCGCACCGCCCTGGTCAGGGCATCCACCGCGCCGGCGGCGGCCGGTCCCATCTCGCCGAGGCCGTAGGCGGCACTGGCCCGCACGTGTTCGGCGGGATCGGCCAGCGCATCCACCAGCGGCGCCACCGCGGGCGCACCCATCGTAGCGAGCGCATCGGCCACGTGGTTGATGTTGAGCACCTCGTTGCGTTCGAAGTATTCGGCCCCCTCCTGCAGCAGCGGCAGCAGGTGCGCAATAGCCGCCTCGCCGGCGGCGCCGAGGGAGTACAAGGCGTTCAATCTCACCGGCTCGAAGGCATCGCGCAGGGCCGCGCACAGCGGTTCGGCCCCCGCGCCCGCCCCAGCGGTGCGGCCCCGCCCTCGGCAACGCCCTTGTCGCGCGCCGCCGCGAAGCCGAGCGCGCTTGCCGCCGCCGCACGTTCCAGGTCGGTTCCAGATCGCAATGCCGCGAGTTGCCCGGCCACCGAGCCGGAATCGGCGTGGGCGCCGCGAGCGAAGCGATCGCCGCTGCCGCGCAACCAGTTCCAGATCGAGGTCCACACGATCTCGTTGTCGGGAACATCGTCCGGCAGCGCTGGCGCCTGCCAGCCGGCGGCAGTCTCATTCCAGCTTGGCGCGCTCGGGTTGCGGGTGCGCATGAACACGAACTTGTGGCCATAGCGCATCCGCTCCATCAGGTTGGCGAGCACCGAGTGGCCGACGTCGAAGTGCATGATCGAGACCGTTCCCATCGGACACGACAACGGCAGCAGCTCGCGGTAGACGTAGCTGTCCGGCAGCAGCAGCGAGCCACCGGCCCCGGACTCGGGAACGGGGATCTTGGAGTCCTTGTTCGGGTATTGCAGTTCCTTGTCGTGGGTAAGCACGTTGTGGTACTGGGAGCGTGGAATCACCGCGGTCGGTCCCTGTTCCTGCGGGCAGTCCTGGGGATAGTAGAAGATGATCGCCCAGCGCGGTACGCGGTGGCGCGGCTTGGCGCCGTTGGCGTGGCCGTCCTTGTGCGGGATCATCGTGAGCCGCGGGCCGGTATCGCCAGTCGCGCCGCTGGTGTCGCCGCCGCCGTTGGCCTCGCCGTCCCCATTGGCGCTGCTGCCGCCATCGCTGCCGGCGGGATAATTCGGGTGGCAGTGCCGGTGCGGGTGCAGCAGATAATCGGGGCCGAGAATGCTGGTCAGCGCACCGACCACTTCCGGGGCCTCCAGCACTTGGCGCAGTTCGGGAATCATCGGTACGATGTTGTTCTGTGGATTGCGTTCAAAATCCTTGCGCGGATCGCTGGTGCCCGCGAACACGCCCTCGGAGCGGTTATAAATCGCTTCATGGACCGCGGCGGGCAGGTGGGTCTGCACCTGGACGTAACCATCCACGATGAAGCCGCGCATCTGCTCATCGGTTAGCAGGTAGCTGGGATCGATCTTCCTCATTGCAGCACCGAGGATAACAAAACTCCGGCAGTTGCGGCGACCGGCACCACGCGGCCCGCGCAACCGGCAGCCGGACAACTGGAGAGACCGCCATGGAACAACGTATCTACGTTACCCGCCAACTGCGCAATCCGGAGTTCGCCGGCGCCGCCCGCACGGCCGGACTCGAGCAACTCGCCACGCTGGCTCGAGTCGAGGATCAGCCGGGCGAGCTGACCGCCGAGCACGCCGACGGAGTGGTTGCGGTAATCGCCGACTCGGCGCCATTCCGCGACAGTTTCTACGCCGCGGCGAGCGACCTGCGCGTGGTGGCGCGCTGGGGGGTCGGATTCGACCAGGTGAACGTGGCCGCGGCCACCCGCCACGGCGTACTGATTACGGTGACCCCCGTGCACATGGACACGGTGGCCGAGTACACCATCGGGCAATGGTTTGCGACCATGAAGCGTACCTACACGCTGAACCGCAACGCCCATGCCGACGACACGCGCGTGCTGCGCTGCTTCGACGTGCGCGACTCCACCCTCGGGCTGTACGGCTTCGGGCGCATCGGCCAGGAGGTGGCGCTGCGCGCGCTGCCGCTGCTCGGGCCCGGCGGCCGGCTGCTGGTGTATGACACCCGTCCCGACATCGAGGAACTGGCGCTGCGCTGCGGGGTGGTGGCGGTGTCGTCGCCCGACGTGCTGTTCCGGGTATGCGACACGGTTTCGCTGCACGTCTCCGGCGACGCCACCATTGTCGGTTCCGATCTGCTCGCGCAGATGCAGCCGCACGCATCGCTGATCAACCCGTCACGCGGCAACCTGGTTGACGATGAGGCCGTGCACGCGGCAATCGAGGCCGGCAAGCTGTATCACTACGTGGTCGACGACCCCCTGACCGGGTCGCGCGCCATCCACCACCACCATCCACGCGTCATCTCCACCAATCACAGCGCCGGCATTACCGTGGAGTCCTCGGCCCGCCTCGACCAGGCGACCTTCGACCAGGTGAACGCCGCCGCCGCCGGGCGCCGCCCGGCACACATTCTCAATCCGGAGGCGCTCGACCATCCCAGGGTAACCGGCTGGCTGACCGCCACCGGCAATCACGACAAACAGGAGTAACCGATGATCACCATTACCGGGCTGAACGCCCGCGACATTCGCTTCCCTACCTCGGACAACCTGGACGGTTCCGACGCGGTACACACCGATCCCGACTACTCGGCGGCCTACGTGACCCTGGCCACCAGTCAGGAGGGCCTGGAGGGGCACGGCATCACCTTCACCCTCGGGCGCGGCACCGAGATCTGCATTACCGCCATCCACTCCCTGCAGCACCTCGTGGTGGGCAGGACAATGGAGGAGATCGCCGCCGACATGGGCGGGTTCTGGCGCACCCTCACCAACGACAGCCAACTGCGCTGGATCGGCCCGGAGAAAGGGGCAATCCACATGGCCACCGCCGCCATCGTGAACGCGGTGTGGGACCTGTACGCCAAGTGGCAGGGCAAGCCGCTGTGGCGGCGGGCGGGCGGGGGGGGGGCCGGGGGGCCGGGGGCGGGGGAAAGCCGCTGTGGCGGCTGCTGGCGGAGATGAGTCCGGAGGAGCTGGTGGCGTGCGTGGACTTCCGCTACCTCAGCGAAGCGCTCACCCGCGACGAGGCTCTTGACCTGCTGCGCCGCCACGCCTCCGGCAAGGCGCAGCGCACGGCGGAGTTGCGCGACATCGGTCTGCCCACCTACACCTCTTCAGCGGGCTGGCTGGGCTACAGCGAGAGCAAGGTGCGCGCGCTGTGCCGGGAGTACCGCGCCGCCGGCTGGCGTGCGTTCAAGATGAAGGTGGGCTCGGACGACGCGCAGAACGTGGCGCGCGCGGCGGTGCTGCGCGAGGAGATCGGCCCCGACTGCCACCTCATGATGGACGCCAACCAGGTGTGGGACGTACCCGAGGCAATCGCTCACATGGAGCCGCTTGCGCGGTTCAACCCGCTGTGGATCGAGGAGCCCACCAATCCCGACGACGCCATCGGACACGGGGCCATTGCCAAGGCGATTGCGCCGATCGGCGTGGCGACCGGTGAGCACTGCCCCAACCGGGTGGTGTTCAAGCAATTGATGCAGGCGGGCGGCCTCGCCTTCTGCCAGATCGACGCGTGCCGGCTTGGCGGCGTGAACGAGGTGCTGGCCGTGCTGCTGCTGGCCGCCAAGTTCGGCATCCCGGTGTGCCCGCATGCTGGTGGAGTCGGGCTGTGCGAGTACGTGCAGCACCTGTCGGCGTTCCACTACGTGGCGGTCGCGCCAACCCTGGACGGGGTGATGATCGAATACTCCGACCACCTGCACGAGCATTTCCTGCATCCGGTGGTGGTGCGCGATGCCCGCTACGTGCTGCCCGAGGCGCCCGGCTACAGCATTACCATGAAGCCGGACTCGCTCGCCCGCTACGAGTTCCCGTCCGGCGCGGAGTGGGTGGGGCGCCGTTAGCGGCGCCGACGCACCGGCTCAGCGGGTGAACAGGGTTCCACGCAGGTAGCGCGCCTCGTCGGAGGCGAGAAAGGCGAACACCGGGGCAATTCCGTCGGCCGGAACCAGGCTCTGCATCGCCTGCTCGAACTGGGCGCGATCGCCGTCGTGGCTCAGCACCGCGCGCAGTTGCGCCTCCTTCAGGGGCGTCCTCACCGATCCCGGGCACACGTCGTGCACACGGATGCCGTGCGGCGCCAGCCGCTGTGCCAGCACCAGGCCCAGACCGTGCGTCGCTCCCTTGCTCGAACCGTAGGCAAACGAGGAACTGCCGCCCGACACCCCGGCACCCGAGCTGCACAGCACGATTGCCCCGTCACCCGCGGCAATCATCGGCTCCGCCACCTGCTTGACCACCAGGTAGGATCCCTTCAGGTTGACGTCGATCACCTCGTCCCAGACCGCGTCCGAGAACGCCGGCAACTCCACGGCGGCGCCCTGCAGGATGCCGGCCAGGTGCAGCAGCACGTCGACGCCGCCGCCAAGCCAGTCCAGCGCCGCCGTCACTGCCGCCGCGACCTGTCCGGCGTCACGCACGTCGGCATGCCAGTAGCGGGCACTGCCGCCCGAACGGCAGATCTCGTCGACGATCGACCGGCCATCGCCGTCGTTGATGTCCAGCGCCGCCACCCGCGCGCCCTGCGCCGCCGTCAGCCGCGCGGTGGCGCGGCCGATTCCGGTGGCCGCGCCGGTTACGATGATCCTCTTGTTCGCCAGACGCACGGATGCCCCTTTACCACGATTGCACCGCGCCCAACCACCCCGCCACCCCGCCGTCCGGTGCGTATTGTAGAATGGCACCATGCGCATCGGGTTGTTCCTGATCCTGCCGCAGCCTCCGGGTACGACGCAGCAGCACGTGTTCGAAGCCGCGCTCGATGACGCGCTCACCGCGGAGCGGCTGGGGTTCGACAGTGTCTGGGTCACCGAACATCACGGCTCGGGTTACGGACTCAGTGCCGCACCATCGGTGGTGGCCGCCGCCATCGCCGCCCGCACCACGCGCGTGGCCATCGGCTACGCGGTCAACGTCACGCCGCTGCACCTGCCGGTCCGGCTCGCGGAAGAGATCGCCACCGTCGACCAGATCTCCGGCGGCCGGGTGATTGCCGGCTTCGGTCCGGGCTACTCGCCGGTCGAGTTCCAGACCATGGGCGCCGACTTCGCGACCCGCCACCGCGCCCATCACCATGCAGTCGGCGCGGTGGTCGACCAGTGGCGCACCGGCG
The DNA here is from genome assembly GCA_002238925.1 of Spirochaetaceae bacterium bin103. Classification (GTDB taxonomy): domain Bacteria; phylum Spirochaetota; class Spirochaetia; order SZUA-6; family Bin103; genus Bin103. The sequence continues at coordinate 59,826 of MPNH01000022.1, forward strand.
GCGGCGTACGCCCGCGGCAGACCCCGCATCCGGCGATCGCGGTAACGGCAGCCGGTGCGGAGGCCGCATCGTGGGCCGCGCGCCACGGCTACGACCTGCTCACGCTCGGCGACGAGGCGCACACCGCGCGCCTGCGGCATGCCTACCGCCGGCCCCCCGCGTCGGCGAGCGGGCCCCCCCCGCGCGCCTGCGCCATGCCTCCCGCCGCACCGCGGCGCCGGACTCCGGCGGGCGCCGGGCGGGCCGCATCTGCCTGTTGCGCAGCATCTGCGCCGTGCAGCCGGACACGGCGGGCGCGCCGCGGGAGGTGCGCGACTCGATCCGCTGGACCCTGGCGCACCGCAACCGGATGGTGGAGCAGCCGCCGCCGACCGAGGCGCAGGTCGACGACTACCTGCGCCAACGGGCGCTGATCGGGCCGCCGACAGCGCTGCGCCGTGACCTGCAGCGCTTGGCGGCCGCCGGTGTCGACGAGTTGCTGTGCTGGTGCCGGTGGGGCATGCTCGGCGACCGCACGGTGCGCGCCACCATGCAGGCGCTCGCCGCCGGCCCGGCATGAAACATGGCCCGCCGCATTTGCGGACGCCACACCTTGCCATCTATCGAACATGGTGCCACCTTATAACCGTGCACCGGCCGCCGCTCGCCGTCCTCCTCCGCAGCATCGCCGCCATCGGGATGGTGCTTTCGCTGTCGACTCTCCTGGCGTGCGACCCGGACAGTTGGCGCCCGCTCACCATGGCGCAGCGCGCCGAGCGCCGCCTCGACTTCGTGGTGCATGCCGAAGACAGCCAGGTGCTGGTCGATGAATTCGAGGCGTTTCTGCGCGATCCGCAGCCGCCGCCGCCCCAGGATCGCGCGATGACGTGGCGCGACCTGCGCGTACTGCTGAACTCGTGGCGCGACCCGGCGGCACAGGACACCGACCGCGAATTCCGGCTCGCCCTGCAGCGCGCCGAGGAGAAGGGCGCCGACATGGTAATCAAGCCGGTTCGCGGGGATCAGTTCCCGATCAAGGTGCTCTACTTCGGCGACGAGACCTTCTTTCTGCTCGACCAGGTCCAGGAACGCCACATCCTGTTTCGCTGCCTGCTGCCCGACCGGGAGGTTATTGCCGCCGGCTCGCGCCTGCCGTGGAACCCGCGCATCAACAGTTCCAGTGACGAAGCGGAGACGACCATCCGCGTGTACGCGTTCTGGGGCTTCGACAGCCCCGACCGCAGCACCAGGATGAACCGGCAGCACCTTGCCGATTGCCTGGCAACGTTCTCCGACGGCAGCCACCGCCTGCGCCGCAAGCTCGGCGATGGCGAATTGCAGCGCGTGCAGCAGGTCCACGACCTGTTCTTCCAGGTCGCGCGCTGACCCGATCGGTCAGCCCATCAGCTCCGCTATCCGCTCGCCGATCGCCATGCAGGTGTAGTTGGTGTTGGCGCGCACACAGTCGGGCATGATGGACGCATCGGCCACACGCAGCCCCGGCACGCCGTACACCCGGCCGTCGGGATCGACCACCGCCGCCGGGTTGTCCGCGGCGCCCATCCGGCAGGTCGAAGAGCTGTGGTGGCTGGTCGCCACGGTCCGCAACAGCCAGTCGTCGAGGGCGGCATCGCTGCGCAGGTCGGCGTCGGTCGGGCTGAGGCGCTGCGCGGCCAGCGCGCGGAAGCCGGCATGGTCGAGCAGTTCGACGGCCATGTGCACGCCTTCGCGCAGCCGTTCGCGGTCGCTCGCCTCGGCGAGATAATTGTAGTCCAGCACCGGCAGTACGGCGGGATCTCCCGATCGCAGGCGGACGCTGCCGCGGCCGGCCGCCAGGTAGAGTTGCGGCACCACGGCAAAGCCCACCGGTTGCGAGGCAGCGGGCCGGTAGTAGCCTTCCGCGGTGGCAAAGCCGGCGATGATCGTGAGCATGTCGTTGCGCAGCGGCGAGCCGGCCGCGGTGTAGCTCAGGCCGACCTGAATGCGCGGCTCGGTGCCCGATTGCGGATGTGCCGCGCCGGTGCGCACCACGACGCTGACCTGCGGGTGGTCGCGCAGGTTGGCTCCCACTCCCGGCAGGTCGTGCGCCGGATGCACGCCCGCGGCGCGCAACTCGCCGGCGGGTCCGATGCCGGAGCGCAGCAGCAGGTGGGGGGTGCCGATCGCTCCGCCGCACAGCACCGTCTCGGCGCCGAGGATGCGTTCACCGCCCGCTTCGACGCCGATCACCCTGCTTCGGTCGAACAGCAATCGATCGACGCGGCATTCCGCGCGTATGGTCAGGTTGGGCCGCCCGCGCGCCGGTGCGAGGTAGCCGAGTGCGGCGCTCCAGCGGATGCCGCCGGGATTGTTCATCGGCAGCGGCCCCACACCGGCCGCGTGCGGCGCGTTGTGGTCCGGACACTCGGCATGGCCGGCCGCCCGGCAGGCGTCCCGGAACGCGCGCTGATCCGGCAGCAGTTCCGCGTCGGTGAAGCGGCGCACCGGAATCGGCCCGTCCCGGCCGTGGTAGGACTCGGCAAAGTCGCGGTCGGCCTCCACGCGGCGCAGGCTTGGCAGCAGTTCCCGGAAGCTCCACCCCGGGCAGCCGTCGGCAGCCCACGAGTCGTAGTCCTCCGGCACGCCGCGCAGGAAGATCTGCGCATTGATGGCGCTCGACCCGCCGACCACCTTGCCGCGCGGCACGAACATGGCCGGTTGGCGGCTCGTGGCACGGGCGCGGTACCCCCAACCGAACGCGGTGTCCAAACCGAACGCGCGCGTCCACAGGTCCCGGTCGCGGCCGTAGCCGTAGCGGATCTCGTCCGGGAGCTGCCCGTCCGGGAAGTCGGGCCCCGCCTCCAGGAGCAGCACGCGGCGACTGCGATTTTCGCTGAGCCGCGCCGCGAGCACCGCGCCGGACGCCCCGGCACCGACGATGATCAGGTCGTGGTACGCCCTGTCCTGCGACACGATCCACACGATACACCCCGCGCCCCTGTTGCGCCATGTCCACCCGGCCGATCATTGAAGCAGACACTACTCAACAACGGAGCACATCAGAGCTATGTCCCAGACCATCAAACTGGCAGTTATTCCCGGCGACGGCACCGGCCCCGAGGTCACGGCCGAAGCGTGCAAGGTGCTGGAAGCAGTCGCACCCCTGGAGGACGTGACTTTCGAACGGGTCGACTTCGACTACGGCGGCGACCGCTACCTGGCCACCGGCGAGGTAATCACCGAACAGCAGATCGACGAGCTGCGCCAGTTCGACGCCATCTACCTGGGCGCCATCGGGCACCCGGAGGTAAAACCCGGCATCCTGGAGAAGGGCCTGCTGCTGTCGATTCGCTTCCAGCTCGACCAGTACATCAACCTGCGCCCGGTAAAGCTCTATCCCGGCGTCGACTGCCCGCTCAAGGACAAGGGCCCGGAGCATATTCGCTTCGACGTGATTCGCGAGAACACCGAGGACCTGTACTGCGGCGCCGGCGGCTTCCTGCGCAAGAACACCGCGCAGGAAATTGCCACCCAGGAAATGATCGCCACCCGCTTCGGCGCCGACCGCTGCCTGCGCTGGGCATTCGAGCACTGCCGGCGGCGCAACGACCGCAAGCAGCTCACCCTGGTGCACAAGACCAACGTGCTCACCTTCGCGGCCAACCTGTGGGAGCGCGCCTTCCACGAGATGGGCGAAGCCGAGTTCCCGGACATCACGCGCGACTACAATCACATCGACGCCGCCTGCATGTGGTTCGTCAAGAATCCCGAGTTCTACGACACCATCGTGGTGCCCAACATGTTCGGCGACATCATCACCGATATCGGCGCAATGATTCAGGGCGGCCTCGGCGTTTCCGCCGGCGGCAACATCAACCCGGACCCGGGCGGTTGCAGCATGTTCGAGTGCATGGGCGGCTCGGCCCCCAAGTACACCGGCCAGAACGTGATCAATCCGATCGCCGCGATCGCCGCCATGGGCATGCTGCTGAGCGTGATCGGCGAGCAGAAGGGGCTCGACAACCTAGTGCGCGCCGGGCAGCGGGTCGATGCCGCCATCGGCAACACCACCCCGAAGATGAGCAGCATGTCCGCCGGCCAGATGGGCCACTCTACCAGCGCGATCGGAGACCTGGTAGCCGAGTCGCTGTAGCCGGGTGTAGTCCGAACGGCCGCGACGGACTGGATTTCTCGTTGATTCGCCCGCGACGGCGGCTCGCGCTTGCGCTCGTCCCGTTGGGCACAGCCGTCCTGCTGTCATTGCAGGGCTGCGAGCAGTTGTTTCCCGAGCACCCTGTTCAACCGGTTGCCGCGCCGGTTGCCCACGCCCAGCCACGTGCGCCAGGCGAGCCGCCCGAGCACGCCGACACGCCGGAGGAGGCAACCCGGATCGTGCAGGGGGCGCCTCAATCGGGCTCCTTCGAGAGCGCGGACGACGTCGACTTCTTCGCGGTGGAGGTCGCCGCCGAGAGCCACCTGTATGTGAGCACCGATCAGGGCGCCGCGCACCACGCGCCAACCTCGGTCAGCGTGCAGGGGCCCGGCGGCGAGTGGTCCGACGGAGACCAGGACGTGCTGGTGCCGGACGCGGTACCCGGCACCTACTACATCAAGGTGGAACCGGCCACCGGCGAGCCGGGTGCCGATGCCGGCTACGACCTGGCGGTGTGGACCATCGGTCCGGCAAACGAGTCATTCGACATACAGCTCCGCTACGTGGGAATCCCGCCGACCGCTGCCCAGAAGCACGTGTTCGAGCAGGCGGCGGCGTTCTGGGAGAGCGCGCTGGAGGAGAACGAGCGCACGATTCCGGCACCGATGAAGTCGTCTTCCGATCGGTGTCCGGGCACGCCGTCGCACTTCGGGGAGCTGGTCGACGACCTGCTGATCAACGTGCAACTCGAAGACCTGGACGGACCGGGGCACACGCTGGCGGTCGGCGGCTACTGCATTCACCGGCTGCGCGAGGGGCGCCCGGACCTTCCGGTCATCGCGATCATCAAGTTCGACACCGCCGACATCGGACATTTTGAAGCCGAACGCTCGCTGCGCGAACTGGCGATTCACGAGATGGCGCATGCCCTGGGATTCGGCATGGACCTGTGGCGCGACCGCGGATACCTGCACAATCCGACCATCCCCGAACCGGGCGACGAGCCCATCGACCCACCTCCCGATACCTACTTCTCCGGTCCGCAAGCCGGCCGTGAGTTCCAGGCCGCCGGCGGCACATCGCAGGGAGTGCCGGTCGAGAACGACACCGGGATGTACGCCGAGGGCAGCCTCGACAGTCACTGGCGAGAGACAGTGTTCAAGGACGAGATCATGACCGCCAACGTCGGCGCCAACGCGCTGATCAGCCGCGTGACGCTCGGGTCGCTCGAAGACCTCGGCTACGCCGTCAACTACGAGGCCGCGGATCCATACCGCCTGCCCCGGCTATCCATCCGGTCTGTCCTGCGCTCCGCTTCGGGGGGTGCACCGGTTTCCTCCGCCGTCCCGGTCGCCGACGACATCTACCCGGTGCCGCCGCGCCCGCTTGAGCTGCCGGACGAACTGGTCGAAGCCCTACTCAACCGCTGACCGGCGGCGCACATGCCGGGTACGATGGCAATCGTCATGCCCGATCACGGTACCTCCGACTCTTCGCTGCAGTCGCTGCCGGTGCCGCCGCCGGTGCGGCCCATGCTCGCCAAGCGGGTGGACGGCATCCCGCGCGGCGACGGCTGGCTGTTCGAACCGAAGTGGGACGGGTTCCGCACCCTGGTGTTCCGCAACGGGGACGACCTGCTGCTGCAGAGCCGCGACCTGAAGCCGATGAACCGCTACTTTCCGGAACTCGCCGCGCCGCTGCTTGAACAGTTGCCGGAACGCTGCGCGATCGACGGCGAGCTGGTCATCGCGGGCGCGGGCGGACTGGAGTTCGAGACCCTGCAGGCACGCATTCACCCGGCCGCGTCGCGGGTGGCGATGCTGGCGGAGAACACGCCGGCGTCGCTGGTGGCGTGGGACCTGCTCTGCTTCGGCGACCGCGACCTGACCGCGGCCCCGTTCCGCGAGCGCCGCGCTTTGTTGGAGCGCCTGCTCGCCGTGGCCCGCCCGCCGCTGCACGTGACGCCGGTCACCGCCAGCCCCGCGCAGGCGGAGGACTGGTTTCGGCGCTTCGAAGGGGCCGGCCTGGACGGCATAATGGCCAAGGACCCCGAGGGCGCCTACCAGCCGGGCAAGCGCGCCATGCTGAAGGTCAAGCACCGCCGCACCGCGGACTGCGTGGTGGCCGGACTGCGCTGGCATCGCGGCGCGCCGGAAGAGCGCGTCGGTTCGCTGCTGCTCGGGCTGTACGACGGCGACGGGCGCCTGCACCACATCGGCGTGGTGGGCAGCTTCAGCGCGGCGCGCCGGAGCGCGCTCGCCAGTGAGTTGCGTCCGTATCGCACGCAGGGCGAGGAGCACCCGTGGCAGGGCTGGTCGGGCGCCGGCTCGCAGCGCAGGCCCGGCGCCGTGAGCCGCTGGAGTTCCGGCAAGGACCTGAGCTGGGTGCCGCTGCGCCCGGAGCTGGTGGTCGAGGTGAGCTACGATCACATGCAGGGCAGCCGCCTGCGCCACACCGCCCAGTTCGTGCGCTGGCGCCCGGACAAGGATCCGAACGAGTGCACCTACGACCAGCTCGAAGTAACCGCTCCGTACGAGCTGCAGCGCATTTTCGGCGCCGGCTGATCAGTGCCGGACCCCGTTGGCGCAGCCGGCCCTGCTATTGCGGCACCGCGAGCCAACGTTCGATCTTGGCGGCAATGTCGAGGTCACACGAACCCGGCTCCGGCTCCGGCTCGGCTTCCGCGCTGCTCAGCGCGGGACGGATCGGTTCCGCCCTGATCCGGTTGCCACCCTGGTAAACGAACAGGCAGCCGGTGCGCGCCTGCTCCCCGTCGCCGGCGTTGTCGAGAATTACGTACCGGTATGCGCCGGTAGTGAACAGATAGTAGAGTTTGGCGCGCCCGCCCACTTCCTGAATCGTTGTACCGTTACTCAACAACAGGTCAGGTTCGTCGTCGGGCGCGGACTCCACCCGCCAGGAGGCATAGCGCGGCCTATTGGCTACCTGGTCGATTCTGATGCGGTGTGAGCTGCCTGTCCACTCGAACACCCGGACTTCCGGCGGGACTGACTCGGCGCCTCGCGCCGCCGCCACCGACTGTCCGCCGGTTTCGGCGAGTCGCGGGTTGCCGGACAGATCGAAAGTCAGTTCGGTGCGCCCGTACAGCGCGGCCGGAACGCTACCCTCGAGGTCGTTGTCAGCGAGGTCCAACACCTCGAGCCGGCGCAGATCCCGGACCAGCGCGGCCGGGATTGCGCCGCCCAACCTGTTCCCGGACAGGTCCAGCACTTCCAGGCTTGCCAACCGGGCCAACCGCACCGGTATCAGACCGCTGAGCACGTTGCCGCCCAGGTGGAGCAACTCCAGATCGGTCAGCTTGTCGAGCTCGGGCGGAATCGGCCCGCTGAGGCGGTTGTACGCCAGATCCAGGCGCTCCAGGTCGGCAAGCTCGCCCAGCTCGCCGGGAATGGGTCCGCTCAATCGGTTGCCGGCGAGGTACAACGTCTGCAGATCGGCGAGCGCGCCGAGCTCGCTCGGGATTGGTCCCACCAATCCGTTGTAGCGCAGGTCGAGCACCTCCAGATCCGCCAGGCTGGCAAGGTCGCGCGGTATGCTCCCGCTCAGCTTGTTGCCGGCCAGATCCAGCAGCTCCAGGTCGGCCAGGTTGGCCAACGCGGCCGGGATCGTTCCGGTCAAGTCGTTATGGGACAAGTCCAGCAACTCCAGGTCGGCCAGGTCGGCCAACGCGGCGGGGATGCTCCCGGCGAGCCGGTTGTGGGCGAGGTCGAGCACTTCCAGCTCGGAAAGACGGCCCAGCTCGCCCGGGATGCCGCCCTCCAGCCCCTGCCACGCCAGCGCTACGCGCGTTACCCGCCTGCCGGGCGCGTCCACCGTGACGCCGTCCCACTCGTCGAGCTCCAGGTCGGGGCTCCAGTTCAACCCGTCATCGCCGGTCCACCGTTCGCTCGCCTCCAGCAGCGCCGTGCAATCGGCCAGCAGACCGGGGTTGCCATGCGGGTCGGCGACCGCCAGCCCGGTTGCGCAGTCGGCCTGCGCGGCAGCGATGGCCGCCACCACGAACAGCAAGCCGCCGGCGCCCCCCAACACGCACCTGCGCCGCCGGCGTCCGCACATCCCGCACTGGCCGCGCTGTCGTGTTCGTGCTCGCATTGTCCGAACCGTGCCCGAGATCGTTCGTTCTGGCAACGTCCGGACGCCGCCGCGCACCGGTCGGCGGGACACACCGGGTGGCGAATTGGTATAGACTCGGGGCCGAATATGAACAGCCCGAGAGTCGTGGTGATAGCAGGCCGGATCGCATGCCGAACAGCCATTTCTTTGCCTACCTGTCGCGGATGAAATTCATCCACCGGTGGGGCCTGATGCGCAACACGCAGGTGGAGAACATCCAGGAACACAGCCTGCAGGTGGCGATGATCGCGCACGCGCTGGCGCTGATCCGCAACCGCCTGTTCGGGGGCAGCCTCGATCCCGAGCGGGTAACGGTTCTGGCAGTGTTTCACGAGGTCAGCGAGGTGATCACCGGCGACTTCCCGAGCCCTCTGAAGTACTTCAACCCGGAGATCAGCCGCGCCTACTCGGCGATCGAACAGATCGCGAGCCGCAAGCTGTGGGATATGATTCCGCGTGAGCTGCAGCCGGATTACCGCTCCGTGCTGTTCCGGGAGGCGGGCGACGCGGACGCCTGGGAGCTGGTGAAAGCGGCCGACAAGATCAGCGCCTACACCAAGTGCCTGGAAGAGCTGAAGGCCGGAAACCAGGAGTTCGCCAAGGCCAAGGACAGCCTGGAGCGCGAGATCGCCGAATTGGGGCAGCCCGAGGTCGACTACTTCATGCGCGAGTTCGTATACAGCTTCACTCTTGCCCTCGACGAATTGAACTGAATTGAACTGACTGTGTCGTTCGGGGGTCCAGGCTGTCGCTGGTTGTTTGTCACCGTGGCGAGCCTGGTGAAAGCCGATGTCGACACCGTGTCCGTGATCCCCCATCTCGCCAAGGAGTTCTTCTGGGAGACCAGCCAGACCCTGGTGTTCGTGCTCCGCGAAGGCACCAGGTGGTAGGACGGCACGCCGCTCACCACCGCCGACGTACGGTTCTGGTGGGAGGATTACTCGCTCAACGGCGAGTTGCGCCCCTCCGGCCTTCCATCAGGCGACTTCGTAACGCCGGCGGGCGTGGCCAACGTGGTGATCGTGGACGACTACACATTCAAGATCGAGTTCAAGGATCCCAATCCGCTCTACCTGGAGACGGCCACCAAGCGCAGCGAGTACCAGGACGCATTCCCGCTGATGCCGGCGCACTATCTGAGCCGCTTCCACAAGGACCACGCGGATGCCGACGAGCTTGCCAAGATGGTAGCCGACGCCGGCTTCGAAGACTGGACTCAGTTGTTCACTTCCAAGCTGGAGTCGTATTGGGATACGCGCTCGGCGGACAACCTCGGCGCGCCGAGCCTGCACTCTTGCGTGGTGCTGCTCAACTTCAACTCGCCCACCCCCGCCAACGAGGAGCTGATTCAGAACCTGAAATTCCGGCAGGCGCTTTCGATCGCCATCGACCGCGAAGACTTCAACAACGTCATCAACACCGGCCTGGCCATCCCGCAGCAGATGACGCTGCTGCCCACCTCGCGCTTCTTCAAGGAGGAGTACGCGCAGAGTTGGGCGCAACATGATGTCGACCTGGCGAACCAGATGCTGGACGAGCTGGGGCTGCAATGGGATGCGAACGGCGAATTCAGAATCGGGCCGGACGGCAAGAAGATTTCCTTTCTGCTCGAGGAGGGCGGCGAGCGCCCGATCGAGGCGGCCGAGCTGCTCGCCGAGTACTGGCGGGCGATCGGCATCGACATGGATATCAAGCTGATCGACCGTGAACTGTTTCACCTGCACATGGCGCAGAACGAAGGTCTGGACGTGCACATAACCAAGTACGGCATGATGGACGGCGCCTTTATCGCGCGCCCGGACATGTTCCTGCCGGTCGAGGTAGGCGGCACCGATACCTGGGCCACCCTGTGGGCGCGCTGGCGAGAAAACACCTACGAGGGCCAGAACCACGAGGTGTTCGAAAAGCCGCCGGACGACGTGATCGAGCTGATCGACGAAGAACGCCACGAAGCTGACCAGCAGCAGCAGCACCAGCATGTACGCGAACCGCCGCGCGATGTACTTCGTCAGCAGAAACCAGGATCTTCGTTGCGTAGAAGGAGGCCTGTCGCAAGCGCGCGGCGGGCTTCCTTTTTTGGTACGCTTCCACCTCGGCGGCGGATACCACCTGCCCGTCGTTGATGCGGTCGTTGGTGATCCCGAGCGTCCACGGTTCTCGGCCTGTGACTTGAGGAGAATGTGCCCTGTGGGGCCTGGATCGATCGTTCATGTTCCAGTACTGGAAGTGGATCGGGACCCGGATAGAGCCACCGGCAGCCGGTGCAATGCGGATCGCCCTCCGTGCGTGGATGAGCAATCACGAACAGTTCACCGGCGGCGAGCATCCGTTCCGCCAGGACCGCCATTTCCGGTCCGGTCTGCGTGACCCGCCAGTCGTGCCACCGGTGGCCGCCCAGGCACAGGGCGTGTCCCCAGAAGGTGGTGAGTTCCTGCCCCCCCGGCGGCGCATCGCCGTGGTCGAACGCCACCGCGAGTTCGTAGCGGCACGGCGCCCCCGGCATGACCAGGTGAGTGTCCAGTTGTATCACCCACCGACCGGCCGGCAGCGGACCGGGCAGGAAGCCGGGAGTCGCCGCGTCGTGGGCAATCTCGACGACGTGCCGATTGCCATGCCGGTGGCCGGCGCCGCGGAACCCTGCCGGATCGAACACCGTGATGCAGATCATGTTGCGATGGCCGCCGGCCATGGCGGGTTCGAAACCGAGTTGCACCCTGATCCGGGTGGCGGCGGCCGCCGCGTTTACCGCATGACGGAGGTTGCGCTTGACGTCGCGCTCGGTCAGGGTGCCGCGAAAGTGTTGCTCAGTTGGGTCCGGCATAGTCGTAGGGGGCGTTGCCGGTCAGGTGGTCCTTCGGGGTATCCACCAGCGGGATGGCGTTTTCGATGGCGCAGCCGGCGAACACCGGCGCGCACGCCCGCTCCAGTTCGAAGCGGCGCTTGCGGCGGTACCACGCCACGCTGTGGATCATGGCGATCATGAAACGCGGCGCCGCGCTGCGGTTGGCCGTGCCGCGATGCCACAGCCGCATGTCCCGAATCAGCACCGCCCCCTTGCGGGTGAATCCCCGCAGCGGCGGGCGCACCGCTCGCCGCTCGGCAACAAGCTCCTCCGGCACGCGAATGCTGTTGCCCAACACCATGTGCGTGTCGTGGTGCGTTCCCGGCCACAGTTCGATGGCGCCGTTCCGGTCCGTGACGTCGCTCAACGGGACGTTTACCACCAGCCGGGCTGGCGGCGGCGCGACGCTCAGGTGCGGCCACAATTGCCCGTCGTCGACGTGTACCGGCTGCAGCCCGCTGCCGGGAACGTTGGTGTTGCCGGTCAGGCAGTCGTTAAACGCGCCGCTGCCGAGCACTGCGCGGGTCACCTGGCACACGAACGGGTTGGCCATCACGTCGCGGAACACCACGCCGGCGTCCGGCGGCGGGCTTTGCTGAACGTTGCCCCACACGAAGTTGTGCGGCACCACCGGCTGCGCGAGCACGGTGTCGAGATCCGCGCTCATCCGCTCTTGCAGTCGATCGAGGTGATCGTGGTCGACCACGTCGTCAATTACCACGAATCCATCGTCCTGCAGCGCCGCTACCGCCGTTTGCAGCGCCGCGGTCCCGAACCGCTCGTCGGCCCGTTCCGCCGCCGTCGGAGTGATCTCGCACAGGGTGGCTGTCACCCGCTCTGTTCCCACACACCAAGTGTAGAAACCGCACCGGCCTATGCAAAGCGCAGCGCAAGTGCCAATGTCGGCAGCAGC
>MPNH01000085.1 GCA_002238925.1 Spirochaetaceae bacterium bin103
GCCATGCTCTCTTCGGTCACCGTGGTGCTCTCCTCTGCTGTTTGGTTTTCGTTCATCAACAGCTTATCGGAGACCCCGGTGACCTTTTTCATCACCTTGGAATTACACCACTCGGTGGGACACTACCCCAGCTATCGGACGAGCAGCGGTTCCGAAGTCGTTCCCTGACGAATGATGAGCACCGACCGGGACGCCCTAGTAAAGCCGGTCGCCGATCGCCTGTTGGCTGGCGAGCGCTACCAGAGCACGGGGGACGGGCGTCGCTACGGGACGCGCGGCAGCCTGCTGGTCCACACGCAAGGTCTGCGCCGTGGCAGTCGCGCGACTTCGAAAACGACAGAAGCGGTGGCGAACTGGATTTGATCGAGCACTTGACACGGACCGACAGGGAGGGAGCGCTGCGCTGGCTGACGGACGCCGGCCTGATCGAACCGTCTACGGGGGAAGGTCGCGGCAGAACATCCCTGGGACGCCGCCCTAGCGGCACATCACGTCTCAAGCGCAGTGAATTGACTGGCAAGGGCGATTCGCCTTCCCCGACAGCTCCGCTTGCAGCCGCGATCCTGGCTGCCGCGGTGCCAGCCGACGACACGCCCGGGCGCGACTATCTGGCGGGACGCGGTACATGGACGCCTGCTGGCATCGGTCCCGACCTGCCGCCGACTGTGCGCTGGTTGCCGGCAGACATAGCGGAACAGATGCGCCATCACGACGGCGACCGTGAACGGCGTGTGCAGTTGCCGTACTTCGCCGCCGGCGCGGTGGTCTACGAGTTGGCGCGTCCGGGCGAGCCGCCGGACGCGGTGGACCTCGAGGCGGTGAACGCCGACGGCAAGCGGATGGACCGAGTACTGATACCACCCCCGCCGCCGCCCGGACAGCCTCCGCCGCCGCCCCAACCTCCACAGTACCGCGATCGCTGGCGGCAAGCGTACGGCTCGAAACGCGAACACGTGTTCGAGGTCCCGGCCGCGACCGGCGACCCGTGGCCCGACTCCAGCGCGGCACCATTGGTCGTAGCCGTCGCGGAGGGTTTGACGGATGCCCTTGCGCTCGCCAGGCTGCGCCTGCCCGGCGTGCTGGTGCGCGCCACCGCGGGGACCAGCGGAATGAACACCGGCGCGCGTTTGGTTGCGGACATTCCACCGGAGGTGGTTGTGTGTCTGGTGTCGGACGGAGACAAGAGCGGCTGGAAAGCGGCGACGAAGCTGCACAAAGCGCTGCACGAGGCTGGGCACACCTGCTACTCGGCGGTGCTGGCTCGCGGCGACCTGGACGAACTGTTACGCAACGCCAACGATGCGGACCTGGAAGAGCGTCACAATGAGCGCGCCGCCGCGTTGGAACTGGACGTCGGTCTGAGCCGATCGGCCGCCTCGGCGTGGGCGCTGGCCCGCCTGATCAAGAGCCTGCCCGCCGGAGAAAGGAATGATTGACGCGACCAAACCCAGCATGACGAGACTGGACGCGGCGCTGGCCGAGTGGCGGGGGGCACCCGGGCCGGGCGGCCGCGGCGCGGGCCCCACGCGAGCGGCCCGCTCAGGGCGAGTCCCTCACCCGTAAAGAGCTCCTCGATCCACAAAACGCTGTGGAACAGGCGCTCCGCGACGTGGCCGATGCGGATGCCGATCCCGACCCGCCCGAAGCGGCACCGCCGGACTTGGTCGCGGACCTGATGGCGGACTTGGTAACGAATTTGGACGCCGACACAGACGCGGAGCGGCTGCTCGCAGCGCTGCACGCCGCCGATGCCACGGCCCTGAAGGCCGGCCCCGTGGCGTTGCGCCATGCGCTGGTGGCTGCGCATCTCGGCGATGAGGCACAGACGAGTGTGCTGGACGTCGCCGAGCGCGAGCTTCAACGGAGGGAATGTTCGGCGCGTCGCCATGAGCGAGCGGCGCAGCTGGCCGTGGACCGTGCCGCTGGTAACGGTCTCGCCGCCGAAGAACAACGCAAACTGCTGAAGGCGGCGCGCACCGCCTTGAGCGAGGCCCTCACCATGCGCCGCACGATAGCCAGCGCCCGCGTGCGCGCCTCGCCGGTAACGGTGCCTGACATCAACGAAGACCGCCCCGAACGGCTGCTGTCTGCTGCCGGCAAGAGCGGCAGTTTGCTGTCGGTGGGAAACCTGCTGGTACTGGCCGGTGAGGGCGGAATTGCAAAAGGCCCGCTTGCCCTGTCGGTGGCGTTGGGCATGGCCGACTTTGCTTTTGATGAAGTACAGGAATGCGCCGAACCCCCACCCCTGTCGGTCTTTTGCGGGTTGAGCAGTGGCCGTGCGCGTGTGTACGTGGTGAGTCTAGGGACGTGCGCGTCTGACTCGGCAAGTAGCGCGAGCGGCCGCATGCGCAGCCCAGCGCCCGGAAGTACTAGATTCATGATTAAGGGTGCTTCGCGATGCAAAAACTAGTCGACCTCTTACACAAGATCCTGCCTTTGACGCGCTTCGATGTCGGGATTGGGGAATTGCTTCGGGCTGAAATGATTCGAGCGATGTACGTTAGATACACACGCGATCCGCACTACGTCTTGAATCGAACATATGTCGCGTTACGCTCTGCAAGGGTCATCATTCCAGACAGTTTTTGTCCTCCTCTTGTAGAATTTCTTGGTCAATTCTTGAGTGATTACATAGATCTCAAAACCAAGACGATTGGAGTTGGATCAACCGAATCAACGATAGCTGACTTTTCCGTTGGTCTAGTCAGAACCGCAGCCACTCTTGGACCCGAGCGAACAGTCGAGGTTCTCGTCAGTTGGATTGAAGGCAAGCCATACCAATGTCAACTCAACGCAAGCCTTTCCGGTGTGGGATTCGACCATGCATTGGCACTGGAGGAGGGAATACGAATTTCGGAGATACCGATATCTCCAGATAGGTGGCAGCCATATTCTTCGTATGCGGCGATGGGCGTAACAAGAAAGCATTCGATATACGTTGGCGCGTTGTTATCGATTGACGCAACGTCTCGCCCAGTATTCTACATGCCTTTGAGGGAAAAGGGGCAAGGGGAGCGCTCTATCTATACTTGGGCACAGGGATTATTTCAGGAACTTCCAATCGAGACGTTCTGCGAGGCTCTATCTCTGGCTAGCAACCGTTGTGTACGCTGGAGGTACCAATGGGGTGATGCCGGTGAACTCATGGAATTTAGCCCGGGTCTTTGTCCAGGATTTGCAAGGAATATCTTCTCGGAAAGGGAATCACAGAAGGCATTGACACAGGAGCAACTTGAAAGGGCACGTGATATTCATGTCAAACGCAATACCAGTGCAAGTATACATCGAGGCCTGAATATCGCCGTTCTTTGGTGGCTAAATACCAAACGGCCTGAGGCGAGCTGGGTTGATACACTTGTTGGATTACGGATCGCGCTAGAAGCGCTTTACTTAAGAGGCAATAGTGGAGAGATTCAATTTCGGCTCGCGACCTATGCATCATGGCACTTGGGCGGTGATTTCGACGAACGGAATCACTACCATAAGATGTTCCGTGACTTCTACAAGCTCGCCTCGAAGGTTGTACACGGTAGGAGCGTCGAAGCTGCTGCGTCGGACTACGAGTTGTGCAATTCTGTACAAGACGCTTGCCGAAAGGGAATCCTAAGACTAATCGAGGACAGTGAAAGGGTCGACTGGGATGAATTGATATTGGGAGGCTAACGAGAGGTACCATCGAAGGTGCGGAACTTGGACGGGCAGTGAGTCACCTCCGAGGTGAAAAACTGAAACGAGAACACCGCCATGGACAACCGAGCCAGGCACTTCAACGCGGGTGCAGTTCTCTCGCGTCCGAGGCGGGATCGCTCATCACCCTCGTCCGTATGGCCTTGCGTCCCCTCGTTTCGTCGTCGGCAGTCCCGGGCATGGACCCTCCCCCCACCGGCGGCCGGGCCGGGGGCGGGGGGCCCTGGGCGACTGGCGGCGGCGCGGATGAGCCGCGAGGCGGGCCGTCCGGGCGGCGCCGGGGCCGAGCAAGGCCTGGCTGAGGACCGAATCGGTCCTGATCGCCGCCGCTGATGGCTGCCTGGAAGCCGCTTTAGCGGAACTCCGAGCCGCCCGACGGCTGATCGTCCGTCGACAGCGGTATGAGGCGGGTTGGAGGCCGGTCCGACACGCCATGTCGGCGCCGATGAGGGCCGACCCGGGTACGAAGGGGCCGATGGGCTGAGCTGAGGCCGGCCGGTGCCGGTCGGGAGGCCGATGGCCCGCCGAATCGTGCTGCGGGCCGGGCTGATTCGCTGATTCGGGCATCGAGGTTGGGTTGGGGGCGACTGACGGGGTGGCGACCCCGCTGGCCGGGCTCCTGGTGGGCATCGCGGGCCGCTGCTGGAGGTCGGAGCGCGCCACAGCGGACGGCCCCGCGACCAGCATCGAGGCCGACCGGCGCATTGCCGACCTACCCTCCGAGGGTACGCGGCGCGCCGGCACCCACCACGACAACCGACAGGCGGGCGACCGGCAGCCTGCGCAAAGGGGTCAGTTTTCGTGTCGCTAGGGGTCAGCTTTCGTGTCGCCAAGGGATCAGTTCCTGATGTCGCTTGACAGCGATGATCGTTGCCAAATCGACGAGCGTCCCCTTGCCGGTGCCGCGCTGGTTCGCGGTTATGCCGAACAGCGGGACGTTGCCGGCGACGTAAGTACGCCCGACGATCCGTCAGCACCAACGACAGCCATATCGCCGAGTCAAGCTGACCGGCGAATTGCGACTCGCTAACAACGCTCAACAGCTTCTTCGCTGCAGCCGTGGCGTCACTCCGGGATGGACGCTCCGGCAACCAGCCGTACTCCCACTCGGAAGCATGAGGCTCCCCAGGGCAGGAGCCCAGACGAGAAAGTGTTTCAGTTTCACTTGTTGCACCACATCTACCCCTCTTTTTACCACGTTTCTAGGGTTTTCCCCTATTCCACCCTCTATCACCCCCTTTCGCGCGCGCGCGTATAAAGCATGGTATTAAGAGTGAAACAACTGAAACTGAAACACCTTTGCCGTACATCTGTCTGTTTCTGTGAAACTCCCCGGAGAGGCTCGAACAGGCGCGGGAGACCCCTCCCCCCACCGGCCGCCGGGCCGGGAACTGGCCCGGCCCCCCACCCCGGCCCGCCGGGGGTCCCTGGACGGCGCGCCGTGGGGCTTGGGGCTGGGGGCTGGCCTGGGCCGACCGGCCCGAGCCCGGCCCAACGGGCTGCGGACCTGGCCATGAGCCCATGAGGCCATGCCCATGAGCCCCCACGAGGCCGCGCGCACCTGTGTGCCCAGACCGATAGGACACCAAGGCCCGGCGAGCAGGGGGCTGCCTGAGAGCCGCTGAGCGGCGCTGCGAGCCGCCCGAGCGGGCTTGGCGGGCCAAGTTGGGCGGCTGATCGTCCGTCAACCGGGGGCAAGAGGCGGGTTGGAGCCGGTCGGCACGCCATGACAGGGCCGATGAGGGCCGATCCAGGGCTGCGCTGGGGGCCGATGGGCGGCGCTGAGGCCGGTCGGTGCCGGTCGGGAGGCCGATGGCCTGCGGAACCGGGCTGCGGGCCGGGTTGATTTGGGCGTCGAGGTCGGGTTGGCTGCGACTGACGGGGTGGCGGACCCCGCTGGTCGGGCTCCTGGTGGGCATCGCGAGCCGCTGCTGGAGGTCGGAGCGCGCCATCAGGGTATCGCGGACGGCCCCGCGACCGGCATTGAGGCCGCCCGGCGCGTTGCCCGACCTACCTCCGAGGGTACGCGGCGCGCCGGCACGGGCAACCACGATAACCGACAGGAGCGGCCGGCAGCCGCCGGCGCGGGCGGCGTCGGAGTAGTGGGCCGTGGTCGTTGACGCGCACACGTCAACGGGCGCCGGGTGGGGATCGATCCCTACGGCGGCCGGTGGCGGTGCGCTGCGGTCCTGCGGCTGATCGAGGGCGAACCGGGTGAGGCGGTGCGGGCCGTAGTGGAGCGGTGCTGACCGCCGCGAACGAGCAGCGAAAGGGAGCGGATTGAGGGCGGTGGAAAAAAGTGAAAGGAGGCGCTTGACTCTTCCTTTTACTTATGACAATATCTGTTGCAGAAACCCCAGGGGCGGGCCAAGCGCGACCAAACGTACGACCCGACCCGCCCGAAGGAGAACACATCATGGAGGGCAAGACCCTTTGGATTCAAGCCGGCGACGTTGACGGGCCGCTCGACGAGGGCCGAGTCGTGGGGGCAACCCGCACGCTGAACGATTGGTGCCTGCGCGGCGATGACGGCTCTGAGCCGGTCGCGGCCGGCACATTGCTTGAGATCATCGAGACCCGACCGTGGGGCGCGGCGATGGCGCAGGAGCTGCCCGCCGCGCAGCGACTCGATGCCTCGCCCGCCGCGACCATGCAAGCGATGGTCGAGCTTGAGGCGGAGGGGCTGTGGGAGTTCGCGTCGTGAGGCTGCGGGTACACCGAGGGCGCGACGAGCACGGCGTCCACGTCCTGACCTACGGGCGCGGCTGCGTCGTGGTCCGGATGTGGCGCGAGGGCGGCCGGTGGGTGGTGCAGACGCACGACGTGGAGCGCGGCACGGTCCACACGCACCGCAGCCGGTGGTGGGGCGTGCAGCGGGCGGCCGCGCGCGCCGAGGTTGCCGCGCGACCGCCGGCGATCATCCGGCAGGCGATGCGCGACATGGCCGCGGGCCGGCTGCTGCTGCGCCCGGCCGGGAGTGCTGCGGCATGAGCAGCCACGTAAGAGTCGAGATTGGGGCGGGCGATGTGGTGAGCATCGCCCTGCCCACGTTCATGGTGAAGGTGTGCCGCGAGGATGCGGCGATCCTGCGCGACAAGCTGAACAGCGTGCTCCCGGAGCAGATCACGGACCTGATGCACGACCCCAGGATCATCGACCTGGAGGTCCTGCGCGCGGCGCAAGCCTTGCTCGCCGAGCGTGGCCAGGACACCGAGAGTCTGGCGGTTGCCATCGACCACCTTGAGGCGAGCCGGCACCCGAAGCGCTGCACGCTGTGCCGGTGCGCTACCACGGCTGAGGTCCACGGCTTCCCGGTGTGCGACTACCACGTCGACCACACCGAGGATGATGCGCCGTGCCCGACGTGCAACCCGCCGAGGCTGCACCTGCTGCACATGTGGGGCGACGTGGAGCCGGAGCTGTCCGGTCCGTTCAAGGATGAGCGTGACCGCACCGAGGGGGCGCAGGACTACCGGCGCGCCCACGGCGACGGCAACGGGGTGTTCCGCTTGGACATCGCCTCCGATGGCAGCGTGAACGTGGCCACGTTCACGGGCGCGGAGTTGGAGATGCCCCCGGCACGGCTGCCGGTCGCGGTGGGGGATCGCGTGCGTGACCCGCACGACGGGACGTGGCGCGAGATCGTGCATATCGACGGCCTCGTGGATGGCGGCACCGCCCACATGCGCGACGGCGGCTGCATGAGCGTCGCGGAGTGCGCGCGGTGCGAGATCCGGCTGCCGAGCGAGGCGCTGTCGTGACGGCGGTGTTTCTGACCGGCCGGGTTACCGTCGAGTTGACCGAGCGGCACATCGACGATGGCAACCGCGCCGTGGCGTGCCGCCTGTCGCGGGAGTGCAACTGCCCGGTAGCGCATGCCGTGGCGGATCCCGGGTTCGACAACCCGAAGGTGAGCGCGGGCACGTTCACCGCTGGCGACACGACCGGCTACCTGCACAGCAAGGGCAGGCGGCGGCGCTACGCACTGCCGCCCGAGGTCGCCACGTTCATCGAGCACTACGACGACAGCCGCGCCGTCGATCCATTCACCTTCACCGTGGACGCGGACGACTACGTGGAGGTCTTCCATGAGTGACCGGCTGACCCCGGAGACCATCGAAGGGCTGCGCGGCAGCGTGGCCAAGGACCAGGAGGCGGCGCGGTTGCTGGACTGCGCCGCCTCCTACGTTGAGCGGGGCTGGACACAGTGCTGCGATGCCGTCGACGCGAACGGCAGCGGCGTTCCGGTGTGGTCGAAGCGGGCCGAGTGCTGGTGTGCGCTCGGCGCGATCCGCGCGGCGAACGTGCGCATCGGCTTGGTGACGCTGTACCAGGACGCCGAGGGCAATCTGCAGCCGCGCCCGATGCCGCCGTTCGTGGCTGCGGTCTACCACCGCGCGCTGTGGGCGGCTGCGCACGCGATGGTCGGGCGCACCCCCAAGCACCCGGCCATGTACGCATCGGTCGTCACGCGCTGGAACGACACCGAGGCGATGAGCGGCGCGACCGTGGCGCGCAAGCTGCGCGCCGGCGCCGCCATCATCCGCACCCGCACCCGCGACGTGCAGGCCGGTATCGCGGAGAGCGCATCGTGAAGTTCACCGCCAACGACTACGGCAACGAGGCGGCGCGCAAGGCGCGCGCGGCCGGCGCCGGCACCGGCGAGGCAGCACTCGCCTATAACCGCGCGTTCACGGGCCGCGTGTACGAGTTGGCGAAGCTCCACGCGAGCCTGACCGCCGAGTGGCCGGAGACACGCACCAACGAGTGGGAGCGACTGCGCCTCCACCGCGAGCAGGCGGAGGCGTGGTAGTGCAGCGCCACCTGTGGGACGGCACGCAGCCGCGCCCGGCGCCTGCCGAGGGTGGCCAAGTACCACCTGCGCCGCTCGGGCGCGCTAGCGCCGCCCTGGTGCACGAGAACGGGGCAGATGCGCCGCCGACGCCGGGGCCGGACCATACGCGGCGACGCGCTCGCCTGCAGCGCTGCGAAGTGAGCGACTGCTGCGCGATCTGCCACCCGCCCGACGAGCACCTGTGGCGGACCGCCGAGGGGCGCGTGGTGGCGTGGAGGCTCGTCTACTCGGCGACCGACCTGGAGACCGCGAGCCTGAAGGCGCGCCATGCGCAGGCGCATCCGCTGCTGCGCGGCAACCCCGTGCCGGCGGTGCTTGCAGGCGCTGGCCAGCGACGGCCAACTGCAGCCGGTCGCGAGCCTGCGAAGCCGCCCGGGCGACAGCGGAATCATCCGGGTAGCAACGCGCGAGAACGGACTGCGCGGGTGCCACGCAAGAATTCCCCCAGGGGGGCGGGAATGAACATGCCCCGGCGACCGTGGAAGGCCACACAAGGGCGGCGTTCGACTCCCGCCCGGTCGCAGACGCCGCAACCGGCGGCAACAGGAGGACCGGCACGAATGCCGACCATCGCCACGGCCGCATGCGCCCGTGGTGCCTTCGCTTTCGCGCAGCCAGGGAGCTGCGCGCCGAACTCAGGCACCAGGGCC
>MPNH01000086.1 GCA_002238925.1 Spirochaetaceae bacterium bin103
GCACACCCTGCACGTCTCGGATGCTCAGCAGCCCGAAGTAGTGCATCAAGGACAGGAAGTTCTCCCGCTTGGTGAGGTCCTGCAGCGGAAAGCCGGGCTGGATGCGGGTGTCCACCTGCTCCTCGCCGATGACGTCGCGCAGCAGGTCGAAGTTGCCGTTGAGCTGCCGTCCGGTCACCAGCAGGTGGCGCAGCTTGCCGTAGTCGATGCGCACGTTGGTGTCGATCAGGTACTCCGGCACGTCTCGGTTCGGGATGGAGTTGTCCAGGTAGTAGAGCACCATGTCGGTGTTGTACAGATCGGTCTCGGCTGCCGTGGCGAAGCGGTAGCCGTTGTACCACTCGCCCATGATGCCCATGGCGGTATCGACTTCCTGATTGAACACACCCAGATCGCGGTACGTGTCGACCAGGTGTTGCACCTCCGCCTCGGTGAAGCCGACCATCTCATTGAAGTCCGGGTGCAGGCTGATGTTCTTGCCGATGTTGAAGCCGCTGGTCACGTCGTCCATGATGATTGGCGACACGCCGGTGATGAACAGCCGCTCCAGACCGCCGCCGCTGCGGTCCGCCCCGCCCTTCAGGGTGGCGAAGAAGTTGCGGTAGAAGCCGCCGCCGTGGGTGAAGGAGTGATACGCCTCCGCACCGTGGTACGCGAGCACGGTGTTGGCGAAGTTGTCGTACTCGTCGATCAGCACGTACAGCCGGATGTCGTGATCGCCCGCGTACCGGAACAGCTCGGACAGCTTGGTGGCGATGGAGGGCGGCGCGAGGATGTCCCGCACCGCCGCTTCGGGAAACAGGTCGGGATGGCGCCGCAGTGTCCCCCGGAGTTCGATGAAGCAGTAGGTTTCGAACTCCCGTTCCAGTGTTTCGAGCTTGTCGTTGACCATCGAGAAATTGAAGCGCAAAGTAACGTAGCGGTTCTGTTCCCCGGTCGGGTCCCGCCCGATGTCGGTGCCGGCGAAGGTGGCCTCGAAGTCATCGGCCCAGAAGCGGTCGTAGTAGTTCTCCAGCAGCGACACCCACAGCGACTTGCCGAACCGGCGCGGGCGGATCAGAAAGGCGTAGCGCTCCTCCTCCAGGCGGCGCAGGAAGCGGGTCTTGTCCACGTACAGCCACCGGTTCAGGCGGATGCGCCGGAAGTCGGCCTCACCGTAGGGAATGCGCGGATGCGTGGGTGGCGTGCTCACTACGTACCGCACTGACTCTATCGTCTCCAAGGTGCGACACGCAATGACGCGCAATGGAGCCACCACGGGACCACGGGCAGCACGGTCACTCCGTGACTCGGAAGACGATGGTCGGTTGATCGAGTCCGTCGAACTTCGTCGCGTCCGCGACGAGTCCGCGTCCTTGACACCGCCAAGCGTGCGTGCGACGTTGAGCAAGTCAAGGATTGATCGGATGTGGATCATGCGCCATCACGACCGCCTGCCCAGTAACCGGATGGAAGTGACGCAGCCGGGTCATGGCCCCCCCCGCAATTCCTTATACGACAAGCACTAAGCGGTCACGCTGAGGGCGCCGCCGCCTTCGTTTTCAGCATCCGGGTAGCGGCCGGATGCCTGTGGCGCGGCCTCAGTCCACGTTCGTTCACCGGCCGCAGCAACGGTCCTGCATCCCCGGCCCCTGAACGGTCACGCCGTATCCTGTCGCGCTGCTTGAAGGTGTGCTTTCAACTTTCAACGCATTGCGCGCGCCCTCCCCGCTTAGCGCCCCAGGGCCGCGTCTTGCTGACGTCGGTTCTCCGCGGGCGGGATACTCCCAGCGCGAGGCGCCGTACATGCCGCCGTCTACGCTTTGCCGCGTCTCCGCACGCCACGGCGCATGACGCCGGGACATCGCGGGTGGCGCGTGAACGCCCTAACGGTGTTCCCGGCCGACAAGCGGTGCAAGTAATACTCAAAGAACCGCGTGTGCGCGGCGTGAACCCGGTGAGTCGCACGCCGCGCAGTTCCAGAAAACGACACTGTCTGGCCGTCCGCGTTGCGGGCGCGAGAGGAGCCAGGAAGCGGCAAGCCGCTTCGCAATGCTCTCAATAAATCCACATTCGGAGTCACGTATGACACTTGTAAAGACGGGAACCGCCTTCGCGCTGGCGTTGGTCCTGGTTTTGACCGCCACCGGCCTGTGGGCAGCCGCAGCCGAAGAGGATCCGGCAGCCGCCGCCGAGAAGGAAATGGTGCTCGACCCGACCACCGGAAAGATGGTGACCGCGCCAGAGTACGGCGGGACAATAACCCTCGCCGCAGTCGAAGAGCAGATGAGTTCTGACACCGCGGAATCTGGCCCCAATGGATCTGGCATGGTCGATGGCGTAGTAGAGAAGCTGGCCTTCGCGGACTGGGCAACGCCCAGAGACGAATTTGACTTCCAGTTTCTCAACGTTCCAGCTAACACGAGAGGTCAACTGGCGGAAAGCTGGTCGCAGCCCGACCCACTGACCCTCGTCATAAACGTCCGCCAGGGAGTTCACTGGCACGACAAGGCACCGATGAACGGTCGGGAGCTGCTTGCCGATGATATCGTATTTAACTTTCACCGCGTATTTGGTATGGGCAGCGGATTCACCGAACCAAGCGAATGGCTTCAAGATTGGGCTGGTGTCGAATTTGAATCGATAACGGCCACCGACCAGTGGACGGTCGAGTTCAAGTTGAAACAGCTAAGCCTCACTGCGCTGCGGCTTGTCCTCGACCACTGGATTTCTAACATATATCCCCCCGAGGTACTCCAGGAACACGGTGACATGCTCGATTGGCGGAACCTGGTCGGCACCGGACCTTATGAGGCGACTGAATGGGTCGGGGCCAGCTCTGAGACATATACCAAGAATCCTGACTACTGGGGCTTCGACGAAAAATATCCGGAGAACCGCTTGCCCTATGCCGACGAGATAAGAGTCCTGATTATGCCCGAAGTAGCCACAATGCTGTCGGCAGTGCGCACCGGTAAGGTCGATCGTGGATACACATTGAGGACTATCGACCAGGTAGAGGGCCTCGAGAGGACCAACCCCGAACTCGAGATCTGGCCAATTTACGGTCGGGCGGATTACATGTTCGGCATGGACAACATCAATCCGCCCTTTAACGACATCAGAGTGCGCAAGGCAATGCAGATGGCACTAAACCTCGAGGAAATCAACAGCGCCTACTTTGGAGGTCATGCAGATATGATACCTCAGGGGCTGTTGAACCGGTTAATGACCGAGGTTGTCTTCCAATTCGAAGAGTGGCCCGAAGATGTCAAGAAGGTATTCGACTACGACCCGGAAGGTGCCGAAGCGTTGCTCGATGAGGCCGGATATCCTCGCGGCGCCGACGGTACCAGATTCTCGGTCGAGTTCATGCACCTCAATCGATATTCTGTGACCTGGCCAGAATTAGTCGGTTCATACTGGAAAAAGATTGGCGTTGATATTGAGATCGAGGTATTGCCTATAAACCCATGGGTGGCGAGAAGCAGAGCGAAGGATTTCCAAATAAAGAATCTGTCCGGGGCCGCAAAGTGGTTCCCAATGCCATACTTGAGTGGCCAGCTGACGGAGGCCGGATTTTACGGCTCCGTTAACGCCGATGCGGACTATGATGCCATGTCTGAAGCCGCCGGAGCCGCTACCACCACCGAGGAGCAGAACAGGATTTATAGACAGATGAATCAGCATGTGATAGAGAACTTCTATGCGATATGGGCTGGCAATGCGCCAACGTATCAGGTAACCCAGCCCTGGCTCAAAGGTTATAACGGTGAAAACTGGATGGGCAACGGTCAGAAGATCCCAGTCTTCGCGCGCCTCTGGATTGACCAGGATCTGAAGAAAGAAATGGGCTTTTAGGGGCTCGCCTCTACCGATCTCAATCAAAGTGGAGCTGGGAGGCGCGCGTTGCGCATGCAAGCGCGCTGCCCGGCTCCCTTGCTCACTGAAAACGAGGTTTCCGCATGAAAGCCTATATCATTAGGCGGCTGTTGCTGATTCTGCCCACACTGTTCATCTTGACCATTCTGGTCTTTCTCTCGGTCCGCTTCATCCCCGGCGATGTAATAGACACGATACAAGGTAGGATGATATGGACAGCACCGGGCGCAATTGACCGCGAAGCTCTTCTCCATAAACTGGGATTGGACGTGCCTGTGTACGTGCAGTATGGACGCTGGATCGGCGAGATTGTCCTGCACGGCTCTCTAGGCGAGTCCCTGCTGACCGGTTACGCAGTAAGGGAGGCGATATTAGAGAGACTGCCGGTCACCCTCGAGCTCGGTTTCATGGCAATCCTCATTGGGCTGGTCATCGCGCTGCCCGTCGGTATCTACTCGGCGATTCGCCAGGATAGCGCCGCCGACTTTCTGGGGCGCTCGGTCGCCATCATCGGCCTGGCTACGCCGAACTTCTGGCTCGGCATCATGGTCATGATCTACCCGGCCATCTGGTGGGGCTGGTCACCACCGCTGGAGCTGGTTTCCTTTACCGAAGACCCGCTGGGAAATCTCTGGGGGTTCCTGATCCCGAGCCTGATTCTGGGAACGGCCGCGGCTGCCGCCACCATGCGGATGACGCGCACTATGATGCTGGAGGTGCTGAGGCAGGACTATATTCGAACCGCTTGGTCCAAGGGGCTGAGGGAGCGGGCCGTGGTGATCCGACACGCCGTCAAGAACGCCCTCATCCCGGTGGTGTCCCTGATCGGCCTGCAGTTGCCGATCCTAGTCGGGGGCGCCGTGATCATGGAGAACATTTTCAACCTGCCGGGGCTCGGGCGCCTCCTGCTGAATGCCCTCAACGACAGAGACTACCCGATGGTCTCCGGAATCAACCTGTTTTTCGCCACTTTGGTGGTGGGGATCAATCTATTCATCGACCTGCTCTACGCGGTCGTGGACCCCAGGGTCCGCTATGACTGATTCTTTCGCACGCTGGTCAAGGACAGGCCGGTGAGCATTGTCGCCGGGGTGGTCATTGATGCCTGGGGGCGCTATGACTGAGTTCCTTCGCAGGCTGGTCAAGGAGAAGCCACTGAGCATCATCGCCGGGGTGGTCATCCTGCTGTTGATACTGGTGGCGATCTTTGCCGACGTGCTGGCGCCTTACCCGCATGATGAAGTCAACATCGTGGACCGGATGCAGGCCCCGTCCAACCGGTACCTGTTGGGGACCGACCAACTAGGGCGCGACCTGCTGAGCCGCCTCGTGTTCGGGGCCCGGATTTCGCTGACCGTCGGTCTGGCGGCGACCACGGTCAACGTCGTGGTGGCGGTGCTGATCGGCGGCGTTTCGGGATTCTTCGGCGGTCGACTGGACTTGGCGATGCAGCGCTTCGTCGACGCCTGGATGGCGTTCCCGGGGCTACTGCTGTTGCTCACCATCATGTCGCTGGTGGGGCGGGGTTTGCCGCAGATCATCGTGGTGCTGGGGGTGACCGGCGGCATCGGCGGTTCGCGAGTGGTCCGCGGCGCGGTGATCGGGGTCAAGGAGAATGCCTACTTTCAGGCGGCCGAGGCGATCGGCGGCACCCGGTGGAGAACCCTCATCCACCACGTCCTGCCCAATATCGCCGCTCCGGTGATCATCATTTTCACGATCAACGTCGGGGGCGTGATCATCAGCGAGGCTGCGCTGAGCTTCCTGGGGTTCGGACTGCCGATCTCGGTGCCGAGCTGGGGCGGGATGCTGAGCCGGGAAGGGCGCGAGTTCATGGAGGTGGCGCCGCGGCTGGCGCTGTGGCCGGGGCTGTGCCTGACGGTTGTCGTGTACTGCCTGAACATGTTCGGCGACGCAGTGCGCGACCTGCTCGACCCGCGGCTGCGCGGCGGTGGCGGCCGTCTCGGCGCCGATCGCGCTGCTTCGGTGTAGAACAACCTAGGGGCCCGAAGTAGCGTCGGCGAGCGCGTCCCCGATCGATGCTTGCATCGCGTCGACTTCGACATCCTCCAGCTCTGCGAAGAGGCGCCGTTTCTTCGCGGACAGCCGGCCGCCGTTTTGCATGCACAGCCGCACGAACAGCGCCACCCGACGGTCCGGCATGTCGACGATCTCCCGTACTGCGGCACACGCCCGGTCGAACACGGCGATGAATGCAAGCTCTTCCGTGAGATCACGGCGAACCGTATCGGCGACGCGGTCGTGCAGGTACTCGGCGAATGCGGTCGCGTCGAAGTAGCGATAGAGGTCGGCCGTCTCATTGTCGACCACGATTTCTCGCGCCGCCGTCCACCGCCATCGGATCAGTCCGAGCGTCGCCCGCGAGAAAGTTTCGAGGGTTTCATCGTAACTCCGCCGGTCGCGAAGAATCGCTGCAGAGACCGGAAAGATTACGCCGGGCGGGCTGTAGCCTCGTCTGGCAAGCACGTGGTGTAAGCCCGGCACGTCTCCGGGACGCGGGCCGACGAAGTGTACGTCCTCGCGGTACCCTTCGACGGTCGCGCCCACGAAGTTCTGGAACGTGCGCCAGCCGGTTGCCGCGTAGCGCGGATCGACGATGTCGCCCTGCAAGCGGATCAGTGCGGCCTTGTCACTCGGGTCGAAGTCGCCGCCCTCCCTGAGCGCCGCGACGAATCGTTCGGAGCGGGCGGTGCTCGGGGTCTCGCCCTCGAGGGCGAATGAGGACCGGGTCTCTTTCGTGAACAGATAGTGTACGGCGCGCGCGAGGATGCCCGCGTCGATGCTCTCGATCAGAGCCCACGCCTGCCGGTCGATCCGCAGGTCCATCTGGTCCGTCAGCCGGGGCGTGCGCCTGACCGTCGGGCACAGGCCCGGACCACCGAGCAGGTTGTCAGCAACGCGGTGGCGCCGCGACCGGCGAGGTTCGCCAACAATGTGCTTGTCAGGGTCCAGCGCCGGGACGTAGTTGCCGGTACGCGCATCGTCGAGATCCAGCATCCGGCCGGTGAACGTCTCGTAGAAGAACCACGCGCGCCGGCTGAACGCACCCGTGGGCTCCGCTCTCACCCAGGCTTCCAGGTCGGCGGCCTCGATTGCCTTGAAGGTGGCAACCAGCACG
The DNA here is from genome assembly GCA_002238925.1 of Spirochaetaceae bacterium bin103. Taxonomy (GTDB): domain Bacteria; phylum Spirochaetota; class Spirochaetia; order SZUA-6; family Bin103; genus Bin103. The sequence goes on from MPNH01000086.1 coordinate 7,001, forward strand.
CCGAGGTCGATCGGTTCATGGCGCAGTGCGAACCTGAGATGCGCCACGATCGAATCCTCCGTGGCATATTGCCGGGGATACTGTTCCACAATTCGCCGGCCGCGTACCTCGGTGCGCCGCGCCCCTGCCGCGACGTAGCTCTCGACTGCCGGCGGCGGGACCGCCAAGCTCAGCTCACGCCTGAGCCAGGCGTGGCCGATGGAGTTGCTACCCCTGTTACCGACGGCAATAGCCATGCAGAATCGGTTCCGCTCCTTCAATAGAGTTTAGAAAAGGCTATCCTCATTCAATTTCGATTACAATGCACGGAATCGCACGGCGCAACCACGCTCCGCATGCCCATGGCGGTAGCGGGGTCATGGTTGAAACGGTGGCGGCCGTCTCGGCGCCGATCGCGCTGCTTCGGTGTAGAGCAGCCCTCTGACCGGGTGGTTGTGAGGCGGTCAGCCGAGCGCGGTGCGTGAACGAAACGGTGAGGGTGGCGGTGCTTACTCCTGGCAGTGTTCGACCGTGCCGTCTCGCGTCCTGGTGCAGCACCGTTCCGACTCGCCGCGCCACAGCGTCGTGCCCGATGTGGTAACTGGGCCTTGACCGGGGCGCTGCTGTGACTACAATAGAGCCACGTCAAGTAGACCGAGGAGGTCAGCCAAGTGAGTGCCGACACCTTTGTGCGAGCGCGCATCGACAGCGACACCAAAGCTCGAGCCACGGAAGCGTTACAAGCCATGGGACTGTCGGTGTCCGATGCGATTCGGATGCTGTTGCTTCGCGTGGCGGAGGAGAAGCGGCTTCCGTTCAACGTGCAGGCTCCGAATGCCACTACAAAACAAGCCATGATGGAGTTGGACGAGGGTAAGGGCCAGCGGTTCGCAACGGCGGAGGAATTGTTCACGGATCTTGACATCTGACAGACATGCTGATCCCGGTTCGGTCGTCCCAATTCAAGCGAGACGTGAGGCGGGCTGCCAAGCGAGGTCGGAACCTGACCAAACTTCGAGCACTTCTGTCGTCGCTGATCCGGCAGCACCCATTGACCGCCCGCCATCTCGACCATCCCCTCCGTGGGATCTGGAAGGGGTATCGGGAGGCTCACATCGAGCCTGACTGGCTGTTGATCTATCGCGTCGAGGGCAACGAGTTGCGCTTGGTCCGAACCGGATCGCATGCCGACCTGTTCGCGAAGTAATCGGCGGGGCGCGGAGAAGGTATACAACCCGTACGCCGTGCTACTGCTGCTGCGGCGGCGGGACTATTACAAGAACGCCCCGCAAACTTCGGACTAAGGGCGAGGGAGCGCGGTCACCGCCGCACCTCGTCGCAGTACACCAGCTCCCAGCCGTGGAACACCACGATCAGGCCGGTGAAGCGGACGCCCGGAAACTGCCGCGCCAGCCGCTCGTCCGCCAGGTACCGCAGGAGCTGGGCCTGCGCCGCCTCGAC
>MPNH01000023.1 GCA_002238925.1 Spirochaetaceae bacterium bin103
GGCCGCCGCGGAGGCGGGCCCGGTGGAGGCGTTTCCCGGCGACGCGCCGCGCGCGACGGCAGCCACTTACAGTATCGCGCCCGCCGCGCCGGCAGCGCCGGACGGCTCGGCGGAGCGAGCCGACCCGGCTGGCACAGCAGGCGCGGCGCGGTACGGCGGTGAAGGACTCGCCGTCACGACCCGTCCGGACTCAGCTACCGCGTCTGGCAGCCGCGAGGAGGGCCGTGGCGTCTTGCTGGAGGCGCGCGACTTGACCATGCACTTCCCGGTGACGGCCGGCATCTTCCGTCACGTGGTCGGGCACGTTCGTGCCGTCGACGGGGTCAGCTTCGACATCGCACGCGGCGAGACGCTCGGGCTGGTGGGCGAGTCCGGGTGCGGCAAGAGCACCACCGGGCGACTGCTGCTGCGCCTGCTGCGCGCCACCGGCGGCAGCGTCCGGTTCGAAGGCGCCCCGGTGTTCGCGCTGCAGGGCGAAGCGTTGCGCGCGCTGCGCCGCGACATGCAGATCGTGTTCCAGGACCCGTTCAGCTCCCTCAACCCGCGCATGACGGTGCGCGACATGCTCGCCGAGCCGTTCGTCATCCACGGCCAGCGGCGCGCCGCACGCGGACGCGTACCCGAGCTGCTGCACCGGGTGGGACTGGCGCCCGAGCACGCGGCGCGCTATCCGCACCAGTTCTCCGGCGGCCAGCGGCAGCGCATCGGCATCGCCCGCGCCCTGGCACTGGCCCCCAAGCTGCTGGTGTGCGACGAACCGGTGTCGGCGCTCGACGTGTCGATCCAGGCGCAGATCCTCAACCTGCTGCAGGATCTTCAGCGTGACATGCGCCTGACCTACCTGTTCATTGCGCACGACCTGTCGGTGGTGCGCCACATCTGCGGCCGGGTCGCGGTGATGTACCTGGGCCAGATCGTTGAGCAGGCGGACGCTGGGCGCCTGTTTGCCGAGCCGGCCCACCCCTACACGCAGGCGCTGCTGTCGGCGGTCCCGCACATCGATCCGCGCCGCCGCCGCGAGCGGGTTGCGCTTGCCGGCGACGTGCCGAACGCCGCGGCGCCGCCGTCCGGCTGCCGTTTCCACACCCGCTGTCCGTTCGCCCAACCGCACTGCCGCGACCAGGAGCCGGCGCTGGACGCCGTGCACGGTGCGCCAGGGCACCGGGCCGCCTGCCACATCGTCAGCGGCGCCATCAAGCAGGCTCCGCGCAGCCTGTAACGCCGCCCGGGCAGCGGACCTGGCCTACCGGCAGTGCGGGGCCAACTCGTGGGCGCGCGCGAGGAAGCGCCGCATCAGGGCGACGTTGCCCTCAATATCGTCCCAGTGGGCGAGTTGCACCGTGGAGTGCATGTAGCGCACCGGGACGCCCACCGTGCAGGCCAGCGCCCCGGAGCGGGTGCGCTGCATCGCCGAGGCATCGGTGCCGCCCCACATGGTCACCTGGTACGGGATTTCGTGGCGCCGCGCGGTGTCCACCAGCAGGCCGTACAGCGGGCGGTCGGAGATGGTGAGCCGGTCGAACCGGTAGATGCCGACGCCGGCCCCGAGACGGGTGTACTGCAGGTCGTCGCGGGCGTACGGAACATCCGACGACACCGAGCCGTCGAGCGCCACGCCGACGTCCGGGTCGATCTCGTAGGCGGCCACGGCGGCGCCGCGCACGCCAACCTCCTCCTGCGTGGTGCCGACGGCATACAGGTCCACCGCCAGGTCGCCGAGGTTGCGCAGCATCTCCACCAGCACGTACACGCCGAGCCGGTCGTCGAAGTTGCGCGCCATAACCACGCGCTCGTTCAGGGTGGCGAACTCGGCGGCCAGGGTGACGTAGTCTCCGATCTCGACGCGGTCGCGCACCTCGTCCCCGGGCAGCCCGGTGTCGACCACCAGTTCCTCCAACGGCGTAACGCGGCGCCGCTCCTGGTCGCTTTCGATCCAGTTGGGGACCGGGGCGAACACCGCGCCGACGCGCTTCCGGCCGTGGATCACCAGCCGCTGCGATACCAGCGTGCGCGGATCGAAGCCGCCTACCGGCTGCACGCGGATGAAGCCGCGCTCGTCGATCGCCTTCACCATGAAGCCGATCTCGTCCATGTGGGCGGCCACCATCACCTTCAGCGGCGGCCCGTTGCCGGCCCTGCGCGCCGCCCGCCGCACCGCGATCAGGTTGCCGAGCCGGTCGACCCGTATCTCATCGGCATGCGGCGCCAGCTCGGCCTGCGCCACCTCGCGCACCTCGTCTTCCCATCCCGACACCCCCGGCGCATCGCACAGCGCCCGCAACAGTTGCTCGTTCATGGGCCCATCTTGACTCAATCGCGGCGAACCTCATACCAGGAGGGGCGGTTTTGCCCGAGCGAGCGGCGGCTCGTACCTTTGCAATAGAGGTAGGAAGGCATGCGATTGGACAAGCTCACCCACAAGGCGCAGGAGGCGCTGCAGGAAGCGGACGCCGCGGCGCGCACCCGCAACCACGCGCGCATCGAGCCGGAGCACCTGCTGCTGGGGCTGTGGGAGCAGCGCGACGGCGTGGTACGGCCGCTGCTGGAGCGTACCGCGAGCCAGGAGGCGGATCTCGGTGCGAGCCTGCAGGCAACGCTGAACACGAAACCGAAGCAGTACGGCGACGGCAGTCAGACGGCCGTCTCGCCGGAGGTGGCGCAGGTGCTGCAGGACGCCGAGCGGGAGGCGGCCCGGCTGGGCGACCAGTACACCAGTACCGAGCACCTGCTGCTGGCACTGTTGAGCGGCAGCGGTCCGGCGGCGACCACCCTGCGTCAGGCCGGGGTGACCCGCGACGGCGTGCTCGGCGCATTGCGCGAACTGCGCGGCAGCGCCCACGTTACCGACCAGGACCCCGAGGGCAAGTACCAGGTGCTGGAGCGCTACTGCCGCGACCTCACCGAGCTGGCGCGCCAGGAGAAGCTGGACCCCGTGATAGGCCGCGACGACGAGATCCGCCGCCTGATGCAGGTGCTGGCGCGGCGCACCAAGAACAACCCGGTGCTGATCGGCGACCCCGGCGTCGGCAAGACCGCCATCGTGGAGGGGCTGGCACGCCGCATCGTGGCCGGCGACGTGCCCGACTCGCTGCGCGACAAGCGGGTGCTGACCCTCGACCTGGGCGCCCTGGTGGCCGGCGCCAAGTTCCGCGGCGAGTTCGAGGAACGGCTCAAGGCCGTGATCAACGAGATCGTCGCCGCCGACGGCCAGATCTTCCTGTTCGTGGACGAGTTGCACACCCTGGTGGGGGCCGGCGCCGCCGAGGGGGCGATGGACGCCTCCAACCTGCTCAAGCCGGCACTCGCGCGCGGCGAGCTGCGCACCATCGGCGCCACCACCCTGGACGAGTACCGCCAGCACATCGAGAAGGACGCCGCCCTGGAGCGCCGCTTTCAGCCGGTGCTCACCGACGAGCCGTCGGTGGAGGACACCATCGCCATCCTGCGCGGCCTCAAGGAACGCTACGAGGTGCACCACGGCGTGCGCATCAAGGACGAGGCAATCATCGGCGCCGCGGTGCTCTCCGACCGCTACATCACCTCCCGATTCCTGCCCGACAAGGCAATCGACCTGATCGACGAGGCGGCCAGCCGGCTGAAAATGGAGATCGAGAGTCAGCCCACCGAGCTGGACCGCATTGAGCGCCGCATCCTGCAACTCAACATCGAAAACCAGGCGCTGGCCAAGGAGCGCGACGCCGCCTCCCGCGAGCGCCGCGACGAGTTGCAGCGCGAACTCGCCGACCTGCAGGCGCAGCGCGACGCCATGCAGCTCAAGTGGCAGAACGAGAAGCAGAGCATCGAACGGGTGCGCGATCTGAAGGCGCAGTTGGAGCAGCTGCGGCTGGACCAGACGCGCTACGAGCGCGCCGGCGACCTGGCGCAGGCGGCGGAGGTGAAGCACGGCCGCATCCCGGCGCTGGAACAGGAGCTGGACGAGCTGACCGAGCGCCCGACCGACAACGCGGACGAGTCCGGCAACGGCGACGGCACGCTGCTGCGGGAAGAGGTGTCGGAGGAGGACATCGCCGCGGTTGTGGCGCAGTGGACCGGCATCCCGGTGGCCAAGATGCTGTCCTCCGAGCGCGCCAAGCTGCTGGGGTTGGAAACCATCCTGCACCGCCGCGTGATCGGCCAGGACGCCGCGATCGGCGCGGTGGCGGACGCCATCCGGCGCAACAAGTCAGGGCTTGCCGACACCGACCGCCCGCTCGGCACGTTCATCTTTCTCGGTCCCACCGGTGTCGGCAAGACCGAACTGGCCAAGACCCTCGCCGACTACCTGTTTGACGACGAGCGTGCCCTGCAGCGCATCGACATGAGCGAGTACATGGAGCGCCACGCCGTGTCGCGGCTGATCGGCGCGCCGCCCGGCTACGTGGGATACGACCAGGGCGGCCAGCTCACCGAGGCGGTACGCCGCCGCCCCTACTCGGTAATCCTGTTCGACGAGCTCGAGAAGGCGCACCCGGACGTGTTCAACGTGCTGCTGCAGCTGCTCGACGAGGGCCGCCTCACCGACGGCCAAGGGCGCCAGGTCGACTTCCGCAACAGCATCGTGATCATGACCAGCAACCTCGGCAGCGACCTCATTCAGCAGACCGCGGACCTGGAGCAGTTGACACCGCAACTCACCGAACTCCTGAAGGCGAGCTTCCGGCCCGAGTTCCTGAACCGGGTGGACGAGACGATTGTCTTTGGCCGCCTCGACGACAACCAGATTGGCCAGATCGCCGCGCTCCAGCTCGACCACCTGGCCGCCCGGCTGCGCGAGCAGCGCATCACGCTGGAAATTACCGAGGCGGCGCGCCGCTACCTGGCCGACGCCGGCTTCGACCCGCAATACGGGGCGCGGCCGCTGCGGCGGGCGATCCAGCAGCTGCTGCAGAACCCGCTCGCCAAGCTGCTGATCGCCGGCGAACTGACCGACGGCTCCAAGGTAACCGTCGACCGAACCACCGACGCCGCCGGCGCGGACCCGCTCAGCTTCACCGTAACCGCGCCGGCCCCCGCCCTCACTTAGCAGCGCGGCTGCCGGAGCGCTTCAGGGCGGGGGCCGCGAGGCGGTAGGCCAGTAGTACGCCGCCGGCAATGATGTAGAACCAGAGCTGGAAGCTGATCTCCTTGATCTGCAGCAGGTAGTGCACGACGCCGAGGATCACCGCCGGGTACATGAGCCGGTGCAGCACCCGCCAGCGCTTGCCGAGCGCACGGATCCAGCCGTTGGTGGAGGTGAGAGCCAGCGGAATCAGCATCAGGAACGAGGCGAAGCCCACCACCACGTAGATCGACTGCGACAGGTCGGGAATGATCCATTGGAACTCGAAGTTGAAGTCGAGGTACAGGTACACCAGCAGGTGCACGCAGAGGTAGTAGAACGCGGCCAGCCCCATCGGACGCCGGTAGGTGATGAGCCAGTTCCAGCCGGTCAGCTCGCGCAGCGGCGTGATGGCGAGCGTGACCAGCAGCAGCCGGATGCCCCAGTTGCCGGTATCGAGGGTAAACGCCTCGATCGCATTGCCGCCGAACTGGTCGCCCAGGTAACGCAACAGGGCGATGGCCATCGGCACCATGGCAAGTGGCAGCACCACCAGCTTGGCGCGCTTGGCCACCTGCATCGGGTTGCGCCGTTTCGGTTTCGCGTCCGCCATACGCTCCCCCCCGCCGCGGTCCGGCCTAGTAGTATCGGTTGATCAGGTCCATCCCGTCGTACATCGACGCCACCCACTCGCCGTAGCCATTGAATTTCAGCGTTTCGCGGCGGCCGCGCTCGCCAATGCGGCGCTCGGTGGCCTGACTCCAGCGCGGATGCGAGCGCTCCGGGTTCACGTTGGAGTAGAACCCGTACTCGCGCGGCTGCGCTTTCTTCCACGTGTTCACCGGCTCGTCCTCGACGAACTCGATCTTGTTGATGCTCTTGATGCTCTTGAACCCGTATTTCCACGGCATGACGATCTTGATCGGCGGACCGTTCGGATTCGCCAGCACATCGCCGTACATGCCCACGGTGACCAGGGTGAGGTCGTTCATCGCCTCGTCCATGCGCAGCCCCTCGACGTAGGGATACTGGATGGAACGCGCCGCCCTGCGCATCTGCTCGGGATCCCACAGCGTCTCGAAGCGTACGTACTTGGCCGCGGAATCGGGCTGGTAGTCCTTGATCAGTTCGTGCAGGGGAAATCCCACCCAGGGAATTACCATCGACCACGCCTCGACGCAGCGCATGCGGTAGATGCGCTGCTCCAGCTTGTCGCGGTATCGCTTGATCACGTCGGCCACGTCGATCTTCACCGGATTGGCGAGCAATCCGCCGATGCTGATTTCCCACGGCGCGGTGACGAAGTCCTTGGCGTGGCGGGCGGGGTCGTTCTTGCCGGCGCCGAACTCCCAGAAGTTGTTGTAGGTGCTGGCCTGCTTGAGTGTGTTCTGCTCTTCGTCGGTGTCGTACTTGCTGCCCGGCAGGCCGGCGAAAGCGCCGTTCTGGGCGAATGCGTTCTGCACGAAACCGGGCGCCGCGGTAGCGAGCCCGACACCGGCCGCTACCGTGCCGGCCTTGCGCATGAACTCGCGCCGGTTTATGTAGTGCTCGCGGTCGGTGATGTCCCACCACTTGATGTCGGCTTCGTAGTCTTTCCGCTTACTGTGCGCCATCGTTTCCTCCGCTGGTCGCCTGCTGCGCTCCGTCCACCTGGCAGTTCACCCAGCCGGAGTCGCCCTCGGCGTAGGTCTCGCGCTTCCAGATTGGCAGGCGCCGCTTGATCTCGTCGATGATATAGCGGCAGGCGTCGAACGCCGCGCCGCGATGTGCGGCAGCCACGCCGACCCACACCGCCATATCGCCTATGGGCAGTATACCGGAACGATGCGTGCAGTGCGCGGCAATGATATCGAACCGGTCGAGCGCCTCGGCCACTACCCGCTCACCCTCCGCCTGCGCCAGATCCGGGTAGACCTGGTACTCCAGAAGCCGCACCGAGCGGCCGTCGGCGTGGTTGCGTACGCGGCCTTCGAAAGTCGCCAGCGCGCCGGCGGACGGATGCTCCAACCCGGCCCGCAGCCGTTCCGGGTCGATGGCATCGGCGGTCAGGGCAAAGCCGGCCGCCTGTACTGTGTCGCTCATGGCATACTCCTGTTCATCGTGCTTCGAGCCGGGCGAGCACGACGGCGCTCATCCGCCGGCCACCGGCGGAATGAACACCACCAGGTCGCCGTCGGCGAGCGCGGTCTCCCAGTCGGCGAAGCCGGCGTTGACCGCCACGCGCAGGCGTTCCGGCGGCAGCGAGAAACGGTACCGATCGCTGAGTTCGGCGTACAGCTCGCCGGCGGTGGCGCTGGCGGTCACCACGCGTTCCTCGTCGCAGCCGGCCTCGTCGCGCAGCAGGGCGAAGTAGCTCACCCGCACCTCGCGGGGCCCGGCAGGTTCAGTCACGTCCGTGATCCGGCTTCGGCGCGATCCGCCTCCGCCGCGCGGTAGTCGCTCTTGCCGCCGCTCTTCTCCAGCAGGCGCACCTCGCGGATGGCGATGTCGTGCGACACCGCCTTGCACATGTCGTAGATGGTGAGGGCAGCCACGGCGGCGCCGGTGAGAGCCTCCATCTCCACCCCGGTCTTGTGCTCGACCGCGGCGACGCAGGTCACCACCGCGTTGCCGGCCGCGTCGAGTTCCACCGTCAAGTCGCAACGGTCGAGGCCGATCGGATGGCACAGCGGGATCAGTTCGCTGGTCTTCTTCGCCGCCATGACGCCGGCGGTGATGGCGGTCTGGAACACCGGCCCCTTGGCGCCGTGCAACTCGCCGTCGCGCAGCAGCGCGCGCACCGCCGGCGGCAGGTGTACCTCGGCGCGGGCGCGGGCGCGGCGCGCGCTGCGCGGCTTGGCGCCGACGTCGACCATGGCCGGCTGCCCGGCCGGCGACACGTGGGTGAGCGGGCCGGGCGGCCCGGCGCCGGGATCGTGCACTACCCTACCCGCCGATCTGGTACATCTCGACCTTGCGCTGGCGATCGCCCGTGAAGCGGGCCACCTCGGCGCGCTCCTCCGAGTAGCGGTCCACGCGCCGCTGCCACACGCCGCCGAGCAGCGCGGTCAGTTCCGCGTCGCCGGCGCCGGCGCGCAACGGCGTGCGCAGGTCGGTGCCCTGCCAGGCGAACAGGCAGGTGTAGAAGTGGCCGTCGGTGGACAGGCGGGCGCGGCTGCAGTCGCTGCAAAACGGCTGCGAGATGGACGACACGAAGCCCACCTCGGTGGCGGTGCCGCCGATCCGGTAGCGCTGCGCCACTTCGCCGCGGTACGCCGCGGCTACCGCGTGCAACGGGAACTCTGCCTCGATCGCCGCCTTCAGTTCGGCGCTCGGCACCACGCCGGCGGGATCCCAACCGTTGCGGTTGCCGACGTCCATGTACTCGATGAAGCGGATCGCCACCGGCTCGCCGGCGAAGCGGCGCACCAGGTCGAGCACCGTGTGGTCGTTGACGCCGCGCTGCACCACCGCGTTGAGCTTGACCGGCGCCAGGCCCACCTCGCGGGCGCGGGCGATGCCGGCAAGCACGCGATCAATCGGGATGCCGAGCCCATTCATGCGTGCGAACACCTCCTCGTCGATGGAGTCGAGGCTGACGGTGACCCGCCGCAGTCCGGCGGCGCGCAGCGCGGCGGCGTGCTCGGCGAGCAGGTAGCCGTTGGTGGTCAGGGCAAGATCCTCGATGCCGGGAATCCGCGTCAGGGCGGCGATCAGTTCCGCCAGGCCAGGGCGCAACAGCGGCTCGCCGCCGGTGAGGCGCACCTTGGTCACGCCCCCGGCCACGAACAGGCGCACCAGCCGCGTTACCTCGTCGAACGTGAGGTAATCGGCGGGCGGCAGGAACTGGTAGTCGTCGCCGTAGGTCTCTTTCGGCATGCAGTAGGGGCAGCGGAAATTGCAGCGGTCGATTACCGAGATGCGCAGGTCGCGCAGCGGGCGGTTGAACGCATCGCGCATGGCGGACCCCCTTGCGGGACTCATGGGGCGCCGCTCCCGGCGCCCCATTCCAGGGGCTGCCACGGGTACAGCGGCAGTACGCTGCCGGCGGCGAAGCGGGTCTCTCCGGCGCCCAGTTCCAGGAACCCGTCAGTGCCCACCAGCGCCAGGAAGTCGCCAGAGTTTTGCGCCGGCGCCGGGCGGGCGGCCAACGCACCGCCGGCGGCGGTGAGCAGTACCGGCAGGAACAGGGTGAGCGGCGGCGGGAAGCGCACCTCCTCGGCCAGGGCGGCCTGCATCGGGGGCGCCGGCTGCGCTCCCTCGGCGGCGGCCAGGCGGGGCACCACGTAGCGGTACAGGCACATCATTACCGAAACCGGGTTGCCGGGCAGGGCGAACACGCGCCGTCCGTCGGTGGTGCCGCCGGCCCACAGCGGTTTGCCCGGCCGCTGGCGTACGCCATGCAGGTAGCGTTCCACGCCCAGCCGCTCGAACACGCCGGGCAGGAAGTCTGCACTGCCCTTGGACACCGCGCCGGTGGTTATCAGCACGTCGTGGCCGGCGAGCGCGGCGCTGACCCCGGCGGAAAGCTGGTCCGGGTCATCGTGCAGGTGGCGTGCCTCTACCTCGTATCCGAGCGCGGTAAGCGCCGTCGCCACCACGTAGATGTTGGAGCGGCGCACCTGGTGGGCGGCGATCGGCTGGCCGACGTCGACCAGTTCGTCGCCGGTCGAAATCACCGCGATCCGCGGACGCCGCCCGACCGATACCTCGGCGCGCCCCACCGAGGCGAGCACCGCGATGTCGGCGGCGGAGATGCGCCGCCCCGGGGTGAGCACGGCGGCGCCGGCGCGCGTGTCGGAACCCTGCCGGTGCACGTTCTGGCCGGGCACGATCGGCTGCTCGGGCTGCAGCCACGCGCGGTCGCCTTCCAGGCGCAGGTCCTCGCTGCGGATCACCGTGTCGCTGCCGGCAGGCAGCACGGCACCGGTCATCACGCGCAGGGCTCCGTCGCGCGGGTCGCACAGCCGGCCGGGCACGTCGCCGGCGCGCACTTCGCCCTCGATGCGCAGCGGACGGCCGGCGCGCTCCAGGCCCGCCCCGGCGACGGCGATGCCGTCCATGGTTACGCGGTCGTGGGGCGGCAGGTCGCGATCGGCGCTGACCGTCTCACGCAGCACCCGCCCCACCGAGGCGGCGAGCGCGCATGGTTCGGCTGGCAGCACGGCGCTGCGGGCGGTCAGGAGGGCATCGGCTTCGGGAACGGAAAGCATGATGGCGGGCTCTGCTTCAGCGTACTGCCGCGCTCCCGCGCGGGTCAACGAACAAGCCAGCCCGGCGGGCCGGCGGCTTGTCACACTGGCGTGGATGCGCCATGTTACACTCCAGAATGCAACATCGGGACATCTCGCCTTACTGTGAAAAGGTGCGGGCCATTGAGCAAAACGTCAGCGAAGTGTTCGTGGGCAAGCAGCGTCAGGTTCGCCACATGCTCATTGGATTCATCGCCGGCCTGCACGTCCTGATCGAGGATGTCCCCGGAGTCGGCAAGACCACGCTGGCACGCTGCCTGGCGGCGAGCACCGGCACCGACTACGGGCGTATACAATTCACCCCCGACCTGCTGCCCGGCGACATCGTGGGCATGACGGTCTGGAACAACGAAACGCGGCAGTTCGATTTCAAACAGGGCGCCATCATGCACCAGTTCATCCTGGCGGACGAGATCAACCGGGCATCGCCGCGCACCCAGTCGAGTCTGCTCGAAGCGATGCAGGAGGGCTCGGTGACGGTCGACGGCACCACCTACCGGTTGCCCGACCCGTTCTTCGTGATTGCCACCCAGAATCCGGTGACCTTCATCGGGGTGTTCCACCTGCCGGAGGGCGAGCTCGACCGTTTCGGCATCTCGCTGTCAATCGGCTACCCGCACAGCGACGACGAGGTGCGCATCCTCGACCACTACGGATCCGATCCCCTGCACGAACTGCAGCCGGTGGTGCAGCCGCAGGACGTGATCGACCTGCGCAACGTGGTACGCTCGGTCACCGTGTCGGCTGATGTGCGGCGCTTCATCATCGGCGTCGCCAACCAGACACGAAGCAGCCCGCTGCTGCGCCTCGGCATCAGCCCGCGCGCATCGCAGCACATCATGATGGCGGCACAGGCCGAAGCGCTGATCACCGGGCGCGACTACGTGATGCCGGAAGACGTGATGTCGGTGGCCGGCATCGTTCTGACCCACCGCGTGGTGCTGTCCGCCGAGGCGCGCATGGAAAACCTGGCCCCGGAACAGGTCGTGGAGCGCATTCTGCAACAGGTGCCGATTCCTACCGGACTGGCATGATCGCCTACCGGGCCGCCATGGTTGCCCGCGCGGCCGGCGAGGCGGCCCTGTGGGGCCGCCGTTTCGCCGCCGCGTTCCCGTTCACGGTGAAGCTGCGCGCCTGCGGCGTGTATCTGTTTGCCGGCGTGCTCGCCTACCTGGCCGCCGCCTACTTGGGCGAGTTCTTCGCGGTGTTCGCGACCGTGTTCATCCTGCTGCCGCTGGTGTCGCTGACCATCCTGCTGATCGCCGCCGCCGGGCTGCGCTACAACCAGCACTTCAGCAACGAGCAGCCGGTCAAGGGCCAGGAACTGCAGTACCGCTGCATTATCGAGAACGGCTCCGCCCTGCCGCTGCCGCGCGTGCGCGCCCGGTTCCGCGCCATCCGTCCCGCGACCGGCGGCGGCGGCACCGAGTCCGGCGACGCCGGCGGCGACGCCGGCGCCTCGCGCACAACCGGCCGCGACGGCGGCGGCATCCTCACGTACCTCCCCGGCCACCAGTTCGTGGAACGGGAGCAGACCGTCCAGCTCCCCTACCGCGGCATCTACACGGTGGGCCTGGACCGGATCGAGATTGGCGACACCCTGCAGTTGTTCAATGTACGCCCGCGCGTGCGGGCACGCGAATTCCGGGTCTACCCGCGCATTTTGCCGATCGGCGAGTTCCAGCCCGGTACCGAACGGCGGCTCGGCACGTCGGAGGTCGGCTCGCTCGGCAACCTGCCCGACTACTCGCTGTTCAACCAGCTGCGCGAGTACCGGCCTGGCGAATCGGTACGCCACCTGGCATGGAAGAAGTTCGCCAGCACCGGCATACCGGTGATCAAGGAGTACGACTCCACCAGCGAGCCGGCGGTAAGCATCTACGTGGACTTGCGCCCGGTGCCGAGCAGCGCGGAGGACGTGCTGCTGACCGAAGACGTCACCGTGGAAGCGCTGGTGGCGCTGGTCAACCACTTCCTGAAGCGCAACCTGCCAGTGACCGTGCGCGCCGCCAGCCGCACTTCGTACGAGTTCATAGGCGACCACGCATCCGACTTCGGGCGGTTCTACGAATCCACCTTCGATCTGTTGTTCGTGAGCGACATCTCCGCCGCGCGCCTGTACGAGACCCACCTGGAGACCGGCATGAACACCGAGGTCAACTCGATGTTCTTCATTACCCATCTGCTCGATCCGGAGCTGCTGATCCTGCTCGACGAGCAGCGCTCCAGCAACTTCCAGGTGACCCTGATCCACAACCAGACCGCCGAGCCCGCCGGCCGCCACGCCGGCTATTTCAACCGCCTGCGCGAACAGGGTACGCGGGTGGTGGCGCTGCGCGGCTCGACCACGATCACCGCCGATTTGGAGGCACACGATGAAGCGAGTTGAACTGCAGCGCTACGACGCCCACCTCAAGGCGTTGCTGGCGCTGGTCTACGGCATCGGCATCCCGGTGCTGTTCTGGAGCTACACCAAGTCGTCGCTGGCCCTTCCCCTGCTGCTCACCGTGATCGTTCCCCTGGCGGTGCTGCAGGCCGGGCGCGCCCTGGCGAGAGGCCCGCTGCGCTGGGCGCTGAGCACGCTGGCCATGCTGGTGACGGCGGCATTCGGGGTGGCGCTGTTGATCGGCATCGTGATTACCCCGTTTTCCGCCTACAAGCTGTGGTTCGAAGCGATGGCCGACGGCACCGGCGTCGGCACTGTGTCCAACCTGTTCACGTTGATGTCGGCGTTCTTCTCCACCGCCCTGGCGGCAACCTTCATCAGTTTCGGGTACGCCTGGCCGCTGTTGCTTTCCGCTGCCTTCGGATCCGCCATCATCGCGGTAATTCTGCAGACCGGTTCATTCTACATGCTCGCCCTGCTGGCCGCGCTGGCGTGCGTGCTGTTCCTGCTGCTGCGCGACGGGGCGTCCCGCTACGTGGTGCGGCGGGTGGTGTACGGCGGCGGCCTGTTCGCGCTGGTGCTGCTCGTTTCGACCATCCTCGCGGGCAGTCGCGCCGCTACCGGCAGCCAGTTCATCGACGTTACCCTGCACCCGCAGCTGCGCCAGTACGTGTCCAACGCGCTGCCGCAGTTTCCCCTGCTGTACGGCATTCCCGGCTACGGCTACTCGTTCCAGGAGCGCTCGCTCGGCGGCTCGCCAGTGCTCTCGCCGCTGCCAATCTTTCGCGTCACCGCGAACGTCGACGGTCCGCTGTATCTGAAGACCGACGTGTTCGATCACTACGACGGCAAGAACTGGAAAACCACTTTCCGGAGCGAGGACACGATCCGCGATCAGGGCTCGATCCTGCTGCGCGGGCGGCCGCGGCGGCGCGATGCGGCGATCCGGGTGGAATTGCTGATCGAGTTCTACAACAAGCTGCCCTATACCCTCGATACGTCGGCGTTCCGGTTCGGGCGCGACGTGCCGCTGCTGGAGACCGGCCACTTCCACCGCGGCTTCCAACTCGTCGAGCCGCTGGTGGCCGGCGACGTGGTGTTCGTGGAACGCTCGGCGACCCAGCCGATCCGCCTCACCGAGGAGGAACGGCGCCGCTACCTGCAGCTCCCACGCGGCGTGAGCGGCGATCTGCGCGGCGTGGCGGCCGCCTTCGAGCAGCCGGATGCTACGCCGCACCAACGCCTCAACCAGATCAACGACTACCTCTCCGAGACCTGCACCTATTCGCTGAACGTGGACAACCTGCGCCGCTCGGAGAGTTTCATCGACAAGTTCCTGTTTGAGGAAAAGAAGGGCTACTGCGTCCACTTCGCCACCGCATTCACTACCATCGCGCGCTTGAACGGCTTCCCGGCGCGCTACAACGAGGGCTTTCTGATCAACTTTCCCGGCACCGCGAACGAGGCGGAGGTTACCGGTCTGTCCGCGCACAGCTGGCCGGAGGTGTGGATCGACGGCACCGGCTGGACGCGCTGGGAGGCGACCCCGGCGGTGAGCCCGAGCGCATACGCCAACTTCTTCGACGAAGAGGAACTGCTGTCGATGTACGGATTCGACATGGAGATGGACTCGTTCACGCTGCGCCAGGTACAGTCGATCCTTGGCGACCGGGAACTGGACATTTCGCTCGCGGAGGGCGAGGGTGAACTGGCGCAACCGTCGGTCTGGTCACCGGCGCGCATCGCCGCGGCAGGCGCCGGTATCCTGCTGGCCGCCCTGTTTGCGTGGCGGTTGGTGAGGCGGCTGCGGACGCCGCGCGTCGCTCGCGAATTGCGCCCGCTGATGCGCCTTTCGCAGCGCTACGTCATGCTCGGACGCACGCTTGGCGTGCCCGATCCACGCCGAACCGGCTGGGTGGCGTGGCGCGACGAGTACCGTTCGCGCAGCGCGCGGCGCGCCCCGGCCGCACGCAGGCTGGTGGAGCGCTTCACCACGCTGGTAGCGCGGGCGGTGTATGGTGGCGACGTGGCCAGCGACCGCGACCTGCGCTTCCTACGCGCCGCCTACTGGCGCCTGCTGCGCTATCGGTTGTTCGGAGCCCGGCGTGGTCAGGCGCCAGCCGAGCCGGCGGGCGAGCACAGTTGAGCGCGGCCGAGCACGGCCAAGCGCGCGAATCGAACGGAACGCACATGCACACACATACGATGACATCGCCCAACTCGGCTTCCGGCCGATCCCGTGATGACGGAGCGACGGTCCGCCTGGTTGCCCAGGCGGCATTTCCGACCCTGTTCGGCGAGTTTACCCTGATGGGGTTCGCGGACCGCACCGGCGGCGACGAGCTCACCGCGGTGGTGCGCGGGGAGGTGCGCGGCGCGGCCGACTGCCCGGTACGGGTGCACTCGGAATGCCACACCGGCGACATCTTCGGTTCGCTGCGCTGCGACTGCCGTGAGCAACTCGAGGAGTCTTTGCGCTACATCGCCGCGCGCGATTGCGGTGCGGTGATCTACCTGCGCCAGGAGGGCCGCGGCATCGGCCTGCTCAACAAGATCCGCGCCTACGAACTGCAGGACCAGGGGCTCGACAGCGTCGACGCCAACGAGCGGCTCGGGTTTCCCGCCGACGCCCGCGACTATGCCACCGCGGCGCGCATCATCGAGCTGCTCGGCATCGACTCGGTGCGCCTGCTGACCAACAACCCCGCCAAGATCGCGGGGTTGGAACAGGAGGGCGTCACCGTCACCGGGCGGGTTCCGGTAGTGGTGCCTGCCAACCGGTTCAACGAGCGCTACCTCGCCACCAAGCGCACCCGCTTCAACCACCTGCTGTAGCGGCCTGACCGCGGCGGCGTGATGAACCTCCACCAACGCACCGCCATGGAGTCGGCGTACGACGCCGCGGCGCACCGCGCCGGCTGGTTGCTGCTGGCCACCGCGCTCGCCACCGCCGTGGCGGTTGTCGGGCGGGTCGCCGCGGGCGCCGACCTGCCGACGCTGGCCGAGTCGCTGGCCGCCGTCGGGCGCCGCCGCGGCCTGTACGGGACCGGCGGCGCGGCGCGGCTGCTGTCCGGGATCACGCTGTTCGCCGGCGCCTGGTTCCTGTGGCACACCCGCTTCATGCGGCGCCGCCCGGGCACGCTGCTGGTATCGGCGCTGCTGGCCGCGTCCGGCCTGTTCACCGCCGTTTCCGGGATCTCCGCGGTCGTACTGGCGCAGGTGGCGCCGGCTCCGGAAGCCGCGGCCGAGGTCGCCGCCCGCGGTGGCGCGGCGCCGATGGTGGCCGAACTGCGCTGGATCAGCGGCAAGATCGGGTTTACGCTCGCCGGGCTGGCCCTGCTCGCGACTTCGGTCCGCCAGTGGCGGGTCGGTGGTGCGTTGCGCCGCATGGCGCCGCTTACCGCCCTGATCGGCGCCGCCATGCAGTTGATCTGGGTGGACGCGGCCACCATCGTGCACCGCTTCTCCGGCCCGCTGTTCATGGCGTGGCTGGCGCTGATCGGCTTCATGCTGGCCAGCGGCCGGTTGGAGCGCCGCATCGCCGGTCCCGGCCGTCGGCGTTCAACATTTTTCGTGTGAGCTACGCCACGCCTACAAGGCGCGGCGCCCGGTTGCCGGCGCGATGGCTTCGAGCTGGCGCGCGAGTTCGGCCGCCGTGCTTACCGGCAGGTCGCAGGTGAAGTCGCGGCACACATAGGCGCGTGCGCCGGGGCCGGCCTCGGCCATGGCGGCCACGGACGGGTGGCGCTGCTGCCACCAGGCTGCCGCCGCCGGCTGCAGGTGCACTACCACCGCGTCCGGCAGGTAGTGGCGTGCCAGCTCGCGGCGCAGCGGCGCGGTCTGCTCCCACTCGCCGGCCAATACCACCTCCACCGGCGGATGGCCGGCCAGGTCCGCGGCCACCGCCAGCAGCGGTGCGGCGGTGGGCTGAGCGGCAGCCGCGCCGGTAACCGACTCCAGCGCGCTCCTGGCGGCCCGTTCCCAGTGGCCGTTGCCGGCCAGGCGGCCGAGGCGCAGCAGGCCGAGGATCGCCGCGGCGGTTCCGGACGGCTCCGCGGAGTCGTACAACTCGCTGGTGCGCATGATCAGGTCAGCCTGGCCGCCAGGCGTGTCGTAGAGCGTACCTCCCGGTGCCGCGAACTGCGCCAGGATCATGTCGGCCAGCTCGGCGGCGAATTGCAGCGTCCACAGCTCGCCGCCGCTGTGGTACAGCTCCAGCAGGCCGCCGATCAGGAACGCGTGGTCGTCCAGCCCGGCGGCGTGGCGCGCCTCGCCGTTCCGGTAGCGGCGCAGCAGGCGCCCGTCCCGGATCAGTTCGCGGCGCGCGAATTCGGCGGCCGCGGCGGCGGCGCTGACAAGATCGCTGCGCCCGAGCACCCGCCCGGCCACGGCCAGAGCCTCGATCGCCAACCCGTTCCACGCCGCTATGATCTTGTCGTCCAGCAGCGGTCTTGCGCGCCGGTTGCGCGCCGTTAGCAGCGCGTCCCGCCAGCGGCGCGGCAGCGGCCCGTCGCCGCGCGCCCGATACAGCACGTTGCCGGCGCCGAACTCGCCCTGCGGGTCGGAAATGGTGTTGCCGCCCGCGGTCAGGCCGTAGTCCGCGATCATCTCGCCCGCCTCCGTCCCGGCACCGCCGGCGGCATCGAACGCGGCGCGCACCTCGTCGATTCGCCACAAGTAGAAGGCGCCT
The DNA here is from genome assembly GCA_002238925.1 of Spirochaetaceae bacterium bin103. Taxonomy (GTDB): domain Bacteria; phylum Spirochaetota; class Spirochaetia; order SZUA-6; family Bin103; genus Bin103. The sequence goes on from MPNH01000023.1 coordinate 17,346, forward strand.
TCCACCTTGTCTTCCGGCTGCTCCGGGTCGCGCGCGGAGTCGGCGTCTTCGGCCGAGTAGAAGCCGCCTTCCGGCGCCTGCAGGTCGTGCAGAAGGTAATCGAGGGTGGCTGCCGAGATGGCGGCAAAGGCAGCGTCGCCGGTAACCTGGTGGGCGGCCGCGTAGGCGGCGGCGAGCTGCGCCTGATCGTACAGCATCTTCTCGAAGTGCGGCACCCGCCAGTAGCGGTCCACGCTGTAGCGGTGAAAACCGCCGCCAAGGTGATCGCAGATGCCGCCGCGCGCCATCGCGTGCAGCGTAACCCGCGCCATCTCCAGGGCCGGCTCGCTGCCGGAGCGCCGATAGTGGTGGAACAGCGCCGTGAACACCGCCGGGCGCGGAAACTTCGGCGCCTGGCCGAAGCCGCCATAGCGGGCGTCGAACGACTCGGCCAACCCGTCCACGACCGCCGCCAGCAGTTCGGAAGGAGCGGACTGCGGCGCCTGGGCCGGGACCTGCGCGGCGGCGGCCCCGCCTGCGACCTGGCGCACGGCGGTGGTGATGCGCGCCGCGGTGGCTTCCACCTCGGTGCGGTGCTCGCGCCAGCGCCCGGCCAGGGCCAGCAGCACTTCCCGAAACCCCGGCCGTCCGTACACCGGTTGCGGCGGGAAGTAGGTGCCGGCGTAGAACGGCTGCCGCTGCGGGGTCAGGAACACCGACATCGGCCAGCCGCCGGAGCCGGTGACCGCCTGCACCACGGTCATGTAGATGCGGTCCACGTCGGGCCGCTCCTCGCGGTCGATCTTGACGTTGATAAAGTGCTCGTTGAGCACCGCCGCGGTCGCCTCGTCCTCGAACGACTCGTGCTCCATCACGTGACACCAGTGGCAGGTGGAGTAGCCGACCGACACGAACAGCGGCTTGTCGGCGGCGGCCGCGGCGGCGAACGCCTCGTCGCCCCACGGATACCAGTCGACCGGGTTGTATGCGTGCTGCAGCAGGTAGGGGCTGCCCTCGTCGATCAGGCGGTTGGGCTTGCCTCGCGCGGCGCGCCGGCGTGCTATAATCGCCTCGGCGCGGTTCGCGGATGAGGCTGCGGCGGAGTTGTCGGCCATGGCGCGCCACCTTACCAGGAGCGGACGCCGTCTGCCAGCGTCCCCGCGATCCAAGCGATGCGGCGGCGAACGCTGTTGTTGACATTTCCACCTATGGCCCCACACGCTCCCGTTACCACGCACGCAGCCGCGGCGCCGCGCCGAGGGGAGGTAAGAACGATGGGGATCTTCAGCGTCGAGTGTCTGCTTGAGAATCAGCAGACAAGGACCCGTTCGATTCTCGTCCGGGACGTCCTGGTCGACACAGGCAGCGAACTCACCTGGATCAGCAGGGAGCATCTCACTACCATCGGGATTCAAGCCGAGAAGCTGAACCGGCAGTTCGTCATGGCGAACGGCGAATCCATTACGAGATCGATCGGATTCGCCATAATCCGCGTCGGCGAGGAGGTCACCACCGACGAAGTGGTTTTTGCCGAAGGTCATGAATTGCAGTTGCTCGGTGCGCGTACTCTGGAGGGTTTGAATCTCAGGGTAGACTCGCGCAACAAGAAGCTGGTCGCCGCCGGACCACATCCCGCGGCCGGAAACCTGGCAATCGGCTGACGCAGAGAGTGCACCCACCCTGCCGGCGGCAGCGGGGCCGGGGTATATTGCCGCATGCACGAGATGAAGCGCACCGCGACCTGCGGCGAGTTGGATGCCGCGGCGGCGGGTACGCAGGTTACCCTGAACGGCTGGGTGGCTCGCATACGCGACCACGGCGGCATCACGTTCCTCGACCTGCGCGACCGCTACGGGCTGACCCAGGTCGTGTTCGACGTCAGCGGCGAAGCGCAGGACGCCCTGGCCGCGGCGGTCGGCGGTCTCAAGCTGGAGTACTGCGTCGCGGTGCAGGGCACCGTGCGCCGGCGCCCGCCCGACATGGTGAACCCGGAGCTGGCCACCGGCGCGATCGAGGTGGCCGGCGAGCAACTCGTGGTGTTGAGCACCTGCGCCACGCTGCCGTTCATGGTCAGCGACCAGGCCGGCGCGCACACCGAGGCGCGCGAGGAGTTGCGCCTGAAGCACCGCTACCTCGACCTGCGTTCGGCCACCATGCAGCGCAACCTGGCGCTGCGCCACCACGCGGCGCAGGCGATGCGCGAAGCCCTCAACAGCTGCCGCTTCCTGGAGATCGAGACTCCTACCCTGATGCGCTCCACCCCGGAGGGCGCGCGCGACTTCGTGGTGCCGTCGCGCCTGAACCCGGGCAGCTTCTACGCCCTGCCGCAGTCGCCGCAGATCCTCAAGCAGCTCCTGATGCTGAGCGGTTGCGACCGTTACTACCAGTTGGCGCGCTGCTACCGCGACGAGGACGCGCGCGGCGACCGCCAGCCGGAGTTCACCCAGCTCGACTTCGAAATGACCTTCGTGGACCAGGACGACGTGCTCGAGGTGCTCGAAGCCGCGTTCGCCGCCGCATTCCGCGACGGCATTGGCCACGAACTGCCGCTGCCGTTTCCGCGCATACCGTTCCACGATGCGATGAACCGTTACGGCTCGGACCGCCCCGACCTGCGCTTCGAGCTGGAATTGCGCGACTTCACCGAGCTGGCGCGCGCCGGCGACTTCGGCATCTTCAAGAAGGCCGCCGAGCGCGGCGACACCGTCAAGGCGCTGCGCGCCCCCGGCCTGGCCGGCTATTCGCGGCGCCAGGTAGAGGAGCTGGAGGAGCATGCCAAGACCTACGGCGCCGCCGGCCTGGCGTGGATGAAGTGCGGCGCCGATGGCCTGGAGAGCGGCGTGTCCCGCTTCTACCAGGCGCAGCAGGCGGAGATCTACCGCGCCCTCGACGCCGAGCCGGGCGACCTGCTGCTGCTGGTGGCCGCCCCGTGGCGCACCGCCTGTACCGCCCTCGGAGCCGTCCGCACCGAGTTGGCCCGCCGCGAGGGGCTGGCCGCTGCCGGCGTCTTCAAGCCCTGTTTCGTGACCGACTTCCCGCTGTTCGCCTGGAACGAGGAGGAGCAGCGCTGGGACGCCGAACACCACATGTTCTCCAACCCGCAGGCGCAGTACCTCGACAGCCTGGAGCAGGACCCGGCCGCGGTGCGCGGCGAGCTGTACGATGCGGTGATCAACGGCGTAGAGCTGGCCAGCGGTTCGATCCGGATCCACGACCCGGCGCTGCAACGGCGCGTGTTCGCGATCCTCGGCGTCTCCGAGGAAGAGGCCGCGCAGCGCTTCGGTTTCATGCTCGATGCGTTCCGCTACGGCCCGCCCCCGCACGGCGGCGCCGCCATCGGCTTCGACCGCACCGTGATGCTGATGGCCGGCGAAGCCACCATCCGGGACGTCATCGCGTTCCCGAAGAACACCTGGGCCGCCTCCCCGATGGACAACTCCCCCGCCCGCCTCGACACCCACCAACTCGCCGAACTCCACCTGCAAGTTCGTCCAACTGCAGATTCCTGAGCCCGGCTAGCGCTAGGCTAGTAGGCTAGCGGACGTTGCGGCGGCGGTTCTTGGCGTAGTCGGCGAAGATGTAGTTGCCGAGGTTGTCGAGTGACGAGTAATAGGCGCGCCCGCTGTTGACCCGTGACAGCTCTTCCACGAACTGCACCAGGTAGGGATCCTCGGTGACCATGAAGGTGGTGATCACGATGCCTTGCCGCTTGCAGGCGGCGGCCTCCTGGAGGGTCTGATTGACGATCTTGGGATCGAGGCCGAACGAGTTCTTGTACAGGCGGCCGTTCTCGAAGATGGCGGACGGCTTGCCGTCGGTGATCATGAACACCTGCTTGTTGGGGTGCTTCTGGTTGCGCAGCACCTGCTGGGCGAGTTGCAGCCCGGCCTTGGTGTTGGTATGGAACGGCCCCACCTTCAGATAGGGGATGTCGCGCACCTCGATCATGCGCGCGTCGTCGCCAAAGTAGGCGACGTGCAGGCTGTCCTTCGGGAACTGCGAGGTGATCAACTCGTACAGCGCAAGCGCCACCTGCTTGGCGGGGGTGATGCGGTCCTCGCCGTACAGGATCATGCTGTGGCTGAGGTCGATCAGCAGCACCGTGGCGCAGGAGGAGTTGTGTTCGGTGTCGAACACCTCGAAATCCTGCTCGCCGAGCTGAATGTCGTCCACGCCGCTGCGCTTGACGGCGTTATTGATGGTGGCGAAGGCGTCGATCTGGGTGATCGGATCGCCGAACCGGTAGGGCCGCGTCTCCGGCAGCCGCTCGCCCCCGTCGCCGGTGTGCGGCGTGCGGTGCTGCCCGAAGCCGCCCTTCTGTAGGTTGTTGAACACCAGCTTCAGCGATTCCTTGCGGATCTGCTGCTCGCCGCGCGCGGTAAGCGAAAACCCGTCGCCGTCGCGCGCGATGATCGCCTCGCGCTCGAGCTGCTCCCGAAACTCGTCCAGGTCGAACCGCTCGTCGATGAAGCCGCGCCGCTGCAGGTACTTCATCCACTCCAGTACCTTGTCGACGTCGCCGCTCGCCTGCAACAGCAGGAAATTGAACAGGTTCATGAGGTTGGAGAAGTTCTGCAGCGCGGCGGCCAGCGACTCATCCCATTTCAGGTATTCGAACTTCATTCCTCTCCTCCGTCAGGTGCGCGCCGTCAGTCGGGGTCGTCCTCGTCGCTCATCTGGTCGAACATCGCCTTGAGCATGTCGCGGTAGGAGGTGGTGCTGTCCAGATCGCGCTTGGACACCATCGAGTGCTGGTGCAGCCCCTCCAGAACCAGCTCCATCGCCAGGCCGGCCTCCTCGGCGGCGCCGATCTTCAGCCCCGCTTCGGCCAGCTCGCGCAGCCCGTCGACCTGCGCCAGACGCTGCGCGTAGTCGCGGTATACCAGATCGTCCGCCGTCTCCACGGTGTTGCCCTGCGAGAACCACCTCACGATCGGAGCGTATGGGGAGGTTCCGTCCGCCGACGTCTCTGCCTCTTCCTCGCCGGCCTTGCCCTCCTTGCCGTCTCGCACCTTGACGTCCGGCTTGGGAAAGTAGCGCCGAAACGTGCGCCGCACCGCCTGCCCGATGATCTTGCGCGCCACCAGCGCCGGCCCCTCCTGCTCGCCCTCGTAGACCAACTCCAGCTTGCCGGTAATCGCCGGCAACGCCATGTGCAGGTCCGACAGCCGCGGATAGGCCACGCCGTCGCCGTGCTGCAGGCAGCGCCGCTCCACGTTGGAGATGACGTTCTCCAGCAGCGCGATGGTCATGCGCGCCGACACGCCCGACTTCTGGTCCACGAACTCGCTGCCGCGCGCCTCGAACGCCACGTCCTCGATCAACTCCCGAAAGTACTCCGGGATCACGATGCTGGCGGCGCCGTTGCGGCTCTCCCACGCTTCCTGGCGGGTAATCGCCAGGGCGTGCTCCATGTCGGCCGGATAGTGGGTAATGATCTGCGAGTCGATGCGGTCCTTGAGCGGCGAGATGATGTTGCCGCGGTTGGTGTAGTCCTCCGGGTTGGCCGAGAACACCATGCAGATGTCGAGCGGGATGCGCAGCGGAAAGCCGCGGATCTGGAAGTCCTTCTCCTCAAGGATGTTGAGCAGCCCCACCTGGATGCGCGGCGGCAGGTCGGGCACCTCGTTGATGGCGAAGATGCCGCGGTTGGTGCGCGGCACGATGCCGTAGTGGATCACGCCCTGGTCGGCGTAGGACAGGCGCTGGGTGGCGGCCTTGATCGGATCGACGTCGCCGATCAGGTCGGCGATGGTGACATCCGGCGTGGCCAGCTTCTCCTGGTAGCGCTCCTCCGTCTCGAGCCAGCGGATCGGGGTGTCGCCGCCGTGCTCGGCGACGATCCTGCGGCCCTGCGTGGTGATCGGCCGGAACGGGTTCTCGTTCAGGTCGGTGCCGTCGATGGCGGGGACGTACCGGTCGAGAAACCGGACCAGGGAGCGCAGAATGCGCGTCTTGGCCTGTCCGCGCAGCCCGAGCAGGATAAAGTCGTGCCGCGACAGGATGGCGTTCACCAGCCCGGGCAGCACGGTCTTCTCATAACCGAGGATGCCGGGAAACAGGTCGCTGACCTGCGCCCCGTCGCGCAGCATGCGCACCAGGTTGTCGCGCATCTCCTCCTTGACGGTGCGATCCGCGGGGTAGCCGAGGGCGCGTAGCGCCTCCAGGGTCCGCGGCAGCGTTTCGGGACGCGAAGCATCCGGTAGAATTTGGGTAGAAGTGGAATGGCTCAAGGGTGGCCCGTAGGGTATCGTACTCCCCGGCACACATTCAACCGAACATCACAGGCAGGCATGACGAACATTCACCGCGACAACAGCATGGCAATCGGCGGCACCCCCCTGGTGCAGCTCAATCGCATCACCGACGGCGCCAAGGCGCGCATCCTGGCCAAGATCGAGGGCCGCAACCCGGCCTACTCGGTGAAGTGCCGCATCGGCGCGGCGATGGTATGGGACGCCGAGGAACGCGGCGTGCTGCGCCCCGGCGTGGAGCTGGTGGAACCCACCAGTGGCAACACCGGCATAGCGCTGGCGTTCGTGGCCGCCGCGCGCGGCTACCCGCTGACCCTCACCATGCCCGACAACATGAGCGAGGAGCGGCGCCGCATCCTGCGCGCATTCGGCGCCCGCCTGATCCTGACCGACGCCTACGACGGCATGGAGGGCGCGGTGCTGCGGGCCGAGCAGATGGTGGCCACCGACCCGGAGCGCTACCTGCTGCTGCAGCAGTTCAAGAACCCGGCCAACCCGGCGATTCACGAGCGCACCACCGGCCCGGAGATCTGGAACGACACCGGCGGCGAAATCGATTGTTTGGTGGCCGGCGTGGGCACCGGCGGTACCATTACCGGGGTATCGCGCTACCTCAAGCAGCAGTGCGGCAAGCCGGTCGTGGCGGTCGCGGTGGAGCCGGACGACAGCCAGGTGATCAGCCAGACGCTCGCCAAGCGCGACCTGGAACCGCGCGTGCACAAGATCCAGGGCATCGGCGCCGGCTTCGTGCCGGACATCCTGGACCTGGCTATGCTCGACCGGGTGGAGACGGTAAGCGACGACGAGGCGATGGAGTTCGCCCGCCGGCTGGCGCTGGAAGAGGGCATTCTAGCCGGCATCTCATGCGGCGCGGCGACCGCGGCGGCGGTGCGGCTGGGCCACGAGCCGGAATTCGCCGGGCGTACCATCGTGGTGGTGCTGCCCGACTCCGGGGAGCGCTACCTGTCCAGTTCGCTGTACGCCGGTGTCCTCGCCGACTGACCGGCCGGCGCCGCCCGCGGATACGCCCGGCGGTGCGCAACACGGCGCCATCCTGCACGTCGTGCTCTACCAGCCGCAGATTCCGCAGAACACCGGCAACATCGCGCGCACCTGCGCCGCGGTGGGGGCCGCACTGCACCTGGTGGAGCCGCTCGGCTTCTCGGTGTCGGAGAGCGCGGTGCGCCGCGCCGGCCTTGACTACTGGCCGGAGGTGGCCGTACACCGGCATGCCGGCCTGAAACCGGTGCTGACCGCCGCCGCCGCGCCGGCCGGGCAACTGGTGCTGCTCTCAACCCATGGCGCGAAGCCGTATACCGAGTTCCGCTACCGGCCGGGAGCGTACCTGCTGTTCGGCAACGAGACCGCCGGCCTGCCCGCCGAACTGCGCGCCCGCCACGCCGCCGCCACCGCGCGCATCCCGATGCGCACCGGTCTGCGCTCCCTCAACTTGGCCAACGCCGTGGCGGTGGTGGTCTACGAAGCGCTCCGCCAGATCGCCCCGCCCCACCTCTCCTGACCGCTCAGCGCAGTTTCACCGGGTTGCTCAGGGTGCCGACGCCGGGGATCTCCACCTCGCAGGTGTCGCCGTCGTTGAGCTGGGCGGGGGTACCGGAGGTGCCGGAGAAGATCACGTCGCCGGGCTGCAGGGTGACGGCCTGGCTGATGAACGAGATGGTGACGGCGAAGTTGTGGATCATGTCGGCAAGCCCGCAGCGCTGCACCTCGTTGCCGTTGATGCGGGTAACCACCGACAGGTCGGCGGGGTCAAGGCCAGTGGCGATGGCGGGGCCGATGGGTCCGAAGGTGTCGGCACTCTTAGCGCGCCACCACTGGTTGTCGCCGCCCTGCCAGGGCCGCCCGCTGACGTCGTTGCCGCAGGTGTAGCCGAGCACGTAGCTGAGCGCCTCGCGCTCACTTACGCGGCTGCACCACTGGCCGATAACGGCCACTGCCTCGCCCTCGGCGTCCACCCGCGCCAGGTTCGGGGGCAGCAGGATGGTGTCGCCGGGGCCGATGAACGCGTTCGGGGTCTTCCAGAACGGCTCCGGCTGGGTCGGCTCCGGGGTGCCGCCGAGGTGATCGCGGAAGTTGCCGGCCAGCGCCAGCCCCTTGCCCGGGTCGACCGGGGCGAGCAGGCGCACGGCGCCGAGCGCGACGGGAGTGCCCGCCTCCGACCAGGAGCCGAACGGCGAACCGTCGAGCGGCTGGATCTCGTCCCCGGCGAGCAGGCCGTAGGCAACGATTTCGTCTTCACGGGCATCTTCACGGGCAAAACGAACGAAAGTCACGATGTTGGTTCCTCCTGTTGAGCGAGCATGTGGCGCAGCACCATGTGCAGGATGCCGCCGTGGCGGTAGTAATCCACTTCGGTGTCGGTGTCAATGCGCACCTGCACCGGGAAGCGCGCCACCTCGGCGCCGCCGCCGCCGGTGGCACGGACGTGCAGGGTCGCGCGCGGGCGCAGGCCGTCGTCGAGCCCCTCGATCGAGAACAGCTCGCGTCCGGTCAGCCCCAGGCTGCCGGCGGATGCACCGTCGAGGAACTCCAGCGGCAGCACGCCCATGCCGACCAGGTTGGAGCGGTGGATGCGCTCGAACGACTCCACGATTACCGCCCGCACGCCGAGCAGCAGCGGCCCCTTGGCGGCCCAGTCGCGGCTCGAGCCGGAGCCGTACTCGCTGCCGCCCAATACGATCAGCGGCACTCCCTCCTCGCGGTAGCGCACCGAGGCATCGTAGATGGTCATCGGCTCGCCCGACGGGACGTGCACGGTATAGCCGCCCTCCTTGCCGCCGGCGAGGGCATTCTTGAGCCGGATGTTGGCGAAGGTGCCGCGCATCATCACCTCGTGGTTGCCGCGGCGGGCGCCGTAGGTGTTGAAGTCGACCCGCCCCACGCCGTGCTCGCGCAGGTAGCGCGCCGCCGGGCTGTCGGGCGAGATGGCGCCGGCCGGGGAGATGTGGTCGGTGGTGATCGAGTCGCCGAGCACGGCCAGCGCACGGGCGCCCTTGATCGGCGCGACGGCCGGCACCGCACGCGTGAGCGCGGCGAAGAACGGCGGTTCGCGCACGTAGGTGGAGTCCGCGTCCCAGGCGTACAGCTCGGTGGCGGCGCCGCCGCCGGCCCCGATCGCGTTCCAGGTGTCGTTGCCGCCGAGCACGTTGCCGTAGCGTTCGCGGAACATCTCCGGCTGCACGGCGTCAGCGATGGCGGCGTCGACCTCCGCCTCGGTCGGCCAGATGTCGCGCAGGTAGACCGGCTCGCCGCCGCGGCCGCTGCCGACCGGCTCCGTGGTCAGGTCGCGGTCCACGGTGCCGGCCAGGGCGTAGGCGACCACCAGCGGCGGCGAGGCCAGGAAGTTGGCCTTGACCTGGGCGTGAATGCGGCCCTCGAAGTTGCGGTTGCCGGACAGCACCGAGGCCACCACCAGGTCGCCGTCGGTGATCGCCGCCGCCACCGGCTCCGGCAGCGGCCCGGAGTTGCCGATGCAGGTGGTGCAGCCGTAGCCGACCAGGTCGAAGCCCAGGTCGGCGAGCGGTTCGAGCACGCCGGCGCGGCTCAGGTAGTCGGTGACCACGGTGGAGCCGGGGGCCAGGCTGGTCTTGACCCAGGGCGGCACGACCAAGCCACGGTCGCGCGCCTTCTTCGCCAGGATGCCGGCGCCGAGCATCACCGACGGGTTGGAGGTATTGGTACAGGAGGTGATCGCCGCCACCACCACCGCCCCATGGCCGATGGTGGCGCTCGAGCCGTTGTCCCGGACGGCGGCGGTGCGCGCTTGTTCGGCGCCGGACAGGGCGAAGCCGCGCTCCCCCTTGCCGGCGCCGAGGCTGGCGCGAAACTGGCGCTTCACCGCGGGCAGCACGACCCGGTCCTGCGGCCGCTTGGGGCCGGCGAGGGCAGGCTCCACCGACGCGATATCCAGTTCCAGCAGCTCCGTAAACTCCGGCTCGGGGGCAGCGGCGTCCCGGAACAGCCCCTGCGCCCTGCAGTAGGTCTCCACCAGGTTGCACGACACCGACGGGCGTCCGGACAGGTGCAGGTAGCGCACGGTTTCGTCGTCGACCGGGAAGAAGCCGATGGTGGCGCCATACTCGGGGGCCATGTTGGCGATGGTGGCGCGGTCGGGCAGGCTCATCGACGCCAGGCCGGGGCCGGCAAACTCCACGAACTTGCCTACCACACCGTGCCCGCGCAGCATTTCTACCACCGCCAGCGTGACGTCGGTGGCGGTGGTGCCCGGCTGGCGGCTGCCGGTCAGCCGCACTCCGACCACCTCCGGTGTCAGCATGTCGTAGGGTTGCCCGAGCAGCGCGGCCTCCGCCTCGATGCCCCCGACGCCCCAGCCGAGCACCCCCAGGCCGTTGATCATGGTGGTGTGCGAGTCGGTGCCAACCAGGGTGTCCGGGTAGACCAGCGGCGCGGCGGTGGAATTGGCCGCATCGTGCGGATCGACCATTACCACGCTGGCCAGGTACTCCAGGTTGACCTGGTGCACGATGCCGGTGGCCGGCGGTACCACCCGGAAGTTGTCGAACGCGCTCTGCCCCCAGTGCAGGAACTCGAACCGCTCGCGGTTGCGGCTGAACTCGATCTGCGCGTTGCGCGACAGCGCGTCGGCACTGCCGAAGTGGTCCACCTGCACCGAGTGGTCTATGACCAAGTCCATCGGCGCCCGCGGGTTGACCCGGTCCGGAGCGCCGCCGAGCCGCGCCATGGCGGCGCGCATGGCGCCCAGATCGACCACCGCGGGCACGCCGGTGAGGTCCTGCATGATCACCCGCGCCGGGCGGTACGGCAGGCTCGGACGCTGTGCCGCCCGCGGCTGCCAGGCGGCCAGTTCCAGCACCTGCTCGCGCGAAACGGCGCCGTCGGCACAGCCGCGCAGCAGCGACTCCAGCAGGATGCGCAGCGAATAGGGCAGCCGGTTCAGGTCTCCCGCGCCGTGCGCTGCCAGCGCGGCGAGGCGGTAGTAGGTGTAGCGGTCGCGGTCGACGCGCAGTTCGGCGCGCGCTGCAAGGGGATCTGCCATGGTCGGCGGCGGTACCTCCGGTCCACAAAGTATGCGCGAGCGCGGCCCCGCGTCCAGCCGCCAAGGCCCCGCAGCGCCCCGCCGCATGCGCCACGCCGATACTCTCGGAGCACGCCGATAATGGAAGGGTGAGCCTGAACGGTCACTCCGCCGCATGGACGACGATGAAGACCTCTGCCCAAGCCTCGCCGACGCTGGTGGCAGTGGCGCTGGTGGCAGTGGTGCTGAGCGGCTGCACGACGGGGCAGGCGCGGTACGCGCCGCCGGGCCTGGCCGGACACGGACTCGGCGAACGCCAGCAGCGCCTGGTGCGGTCGGCGCACGACCTGATCGGGATGGACCGGCTGTACGTGGGCGGCACCGAGTACCGCGACGACTGCACCGGCGCGGTGCTGGCCGTGTATGCCGGCGCCGGCATCAACCTGGGCGCCCGCTTTCACCGCTACCGCGGCAACGGCGTCGCACGCCTGTACGAGATGATGCGCGACCACCGGCTCTACCGTCCGGCCGCCGCCAACGCCCGGCCGGAGCCCGGCGACATCGTGTTTTTCGACAACACCTGGGACCGCAACGGCAACCGCCGCTGGGACGACGACCTGACCCACATGGGGCTGGTAGTGGCGGTGGACCGCAACGGTACCATCAGCTACCTGCACAACCACGTGCGCCGCGGCGTCATCGTCGAGCAGATGAACCTGCGCCACCCGGACGCGCGCCGGCTGAACGCGCCGATGCGCCTGCGCGGATCGCCGCGCGACGGCAGCGGGCGCTGGCTGGCGAGCCACCTGGTGCGCGGCTTCGGCAGCGCCTACCGGCTGCCAACTTGACCGCGGCGGCGGGCGCGGCCACCATGGCAGGCATGTCGCGAATCAGCCGAGTATTGATCGCCGCCGTCTGCAGCACAGCATTCCTGCTGGCCGCCGGCGCACCCCTGGCCGCGGAATCGATGGATTGGGTGCAGGATGCCATCGAGCACGCCACGCGTGACCCGGGGCAGTTGTACTACTTCCACGAAACGCACAGCGAGTGTCCGATTGGTGACGCGCATGCCGCGGGCATCATTGATGCCGTCCTCGCCAGCCGGAACATCGGGCCGCGCCAACTCAGCACCTCGCGCGCGCTGTCCGACCAGCTCTATCTCGATCTGTCGGTGTCATGCCTCGACCGGGAGGACGGCTCCTTCGTGTACGCGGTCGAGGCCTACTTCGCTCTCCACTCCCCGCTCGGCGGCCAGCGCCTGCTGATCGCCCGCCGCTTCGGACGGCTCGGACTCGGCGACCGAACCTCCATCCTGCAGGCCATCCAGGAGTCGGTCGAAGACGCTACCGACGCCTTCCTGACCGCCAACGACCGGGCGCCATAGTACGGTAGCCCAGTAGCACCGCGGCCGATCATGCCGCTGTCGCTGTACCCGGCGGACGCCCCCGACGGCGCGACCAAGGGCGACGGGGATCCGCCACCGCAGGCGTAGCGGCGCGTCGTCGCGCGGCCGCGGCCGGGCCGGGCGGCGGTGCGCCTGTCCGCGTCAGCGGTCGGGCTGCAGGGCGTTGCGCAGAACCTGGGCCGGGTGCAGGGCGGCGCGGGTGCAGCCGTGCGCGATCTGGTGCCGGCAACTGGTGCCGGCGGCCGCGATCACGGTGTCGGCGGCGGCAGCGCGCACGGCCGGCAGCAGGCGGCGCTCGGCCATTGCCAGCGACACGTCGAGGTGCTCCGCCTCATAGCCAAACGAACCGGCCATGCCGCAGCAGCCCGAGTCCACCTCTTCCACGGTGTAACCGGCCAGTTCCAGCACGCGGTGACTGGGGCCGGTGCCGACCAGCGCTTTCTGGTGGCAGTGGCCGTGCAGCAGCACGCGTCCTGCCTCGGGACGAAATTGCAACGCGAAGCGGCCCGCCTCCGCCTCGGCGGCGACGAACTCCTCGAAGGTCGTCACCGCCTCCGCCACCGCCTGCGCCTTGGCATCGCCCGGCAGCAACGACAGGTATTCGTCCTTCAGGGTGAGGATACAGCTTGGCTCCAGCCCCACCACCGGCATGCCCTGCGCGACCAGCGGGTGCAGCTTGTCCACGGTGGCGCGGGCGGCGGCGCGCGCCTGCTCCACCAAACCCTTGGACACCATCGGGCGCCCGCAGCACCAGTGGCCGGGCAGCACCACGCGGTAACCGGCGGCCTCCAGCACTTCGACGGCGGCAATCGCCACCTCCGGTTCGTTGTAGGTGTTGAAGGTGTCGTTGAACAGCACCACGCTGCGCGGCGGTGCGGTTGCTCCGCCGGCGGGGCTGCCGTTGGCCGTCGACTTCGCGGCCGCCCGGTGCACACCGCCGTTGAGTTGGCCGGACGGCGCGGCCGGTGGCGGCGCGGGCGCTTCCGGTCCGCCTGCAGCACGGGTGGCGGCGCGTTCGGCGAACCAGCGCGTGAACGGCCGCGCGGCGAAGTGCGGCAGCGTGCGCTTGCTGCTGATCCCGAGCACCTTTTCCAGCAGCCGGCGCACCGGCGCGGCATCGAGCAACGCGTTCACGATCGGCGCGCGCCAGCCGCTGCTGGCCCGGCTGGCGCTGGCGATGTCGGCGAAGAAGCGCACCCGGGGCGGCACCGGGTTGGCCTCGTAGTAGCGCGCCAGGTACTCGAATTTCACCTTGGCCATGTCCACCGAAGACGGACATTCCGCCTTGCACGCCTTGCACTCGATGCACAGGTCCATGGCCTCGTAGATGCGCTCGCCGGTCAGCTCCTCGGCCGGCAGGCGGCCGCTCATGGCGGCGCGCAACAGGTTGGCGCGCCCGCGCGTGCTGTGCTCCTCCTCGCGGGTGACCATGAACGAGGGGCACATGGTGCCTTCGGTCTTCTTGCGGCAGATGCCGGCGCCATTGCACATCTCGACCGCGCGGTCGAAGCCCTGGTCGCTGCTGAAGTCGAGGTGCTCGGGTTGCTGCAGCACCTTGTACTCGGCCCCGTAGCGCAGATCGCGGGTCATCGGCGGCGCATCCACCACCTGTCCCGGGTTGAGGATGCCGGCCGGGTCGAAAATGCCCTTCACCTGGCGGTACAGGTCGTACAACTCGCGCCCGAAGAACTGCTCGTTGAGCCAGCTTCGCACGCGCCCGTCGCCGTGCTCGCTGGACAGCGAACCGCCGTAGCTGCCGAGCAGCTCCGCCGCGAACGAGGCGATCTTCGGCAGCCGCTCCACGTCGGCGGCGAGCTTGGCGTTGATCAGCGGCCTGATGTGCAGGCAGCCGGCGCTGGCATGCGCGTACATCGCCACCCGCTCGGTGCCGACCTCCTTGCAGAAGCGCTGGATCTCGGTCACGTAGTCGGCCAGATACTGCGGCGGCACCGCGGCATCCTCGATGAACGGGATCGGCTTGTAGTCGCCCTTGATGCTCATCATCAGGCCCAGGCCCACCTTGCGTACCGTCCACACGTTGGTCTGCAACTGCGGGTCGATCGCCGCCACCGTGCGCGTGTTCACCCCCTGGCGCGCCAGGTGGCGCTGCAGGTTGTCCACCGATTCACGCAGCTCGGCCTCGCTCTCGCCGCGAAACTCGGTGATCAGCACACAGTCGGGATTGCCCTCCACGAAGGTGGACAGCAGGCGTGCGTACTGCGGCACGCCCCGGCACAGGGTAAGGCCCAGGTTGTCGAGCAGCTCGATGGCGCTCGGGCGCGTCTCCAGCATCGCCGGCACCGACGACAGCGCCTCGTACAGGCTGTCGAAGTGCACCACGGCCAGCCCGGTGCGGGTCGGCAGGTCTACCACGCCGAGCTTCAACTCGGTCATCACCGCCAGGGTGCCCTCCGAGCCGGAGATCATCTTGGCCAGGTTGAAGCGCGGATCGCGCGGGTAGCGGAACGACGCGCCGTCGACGAAGCGGTCCAGGTTGTAGCCGCCGCAGCGCCGCCAGTGCTTGGGGGTGCCGGCCAGGATGGCGTCCAGGTTGTCGCGCGCCA
The DNA here is from genome assembly GCA_002238925.1 of Spirochaetaceae bacterium bin103. Classification (GTDB taxonomy): domain Bacteria; phylum Spirochaetota; class Spirochaetia; order SZUA-6; family Bin103; genus Bin103. Next base: position 32,562 of record MPNH01000023.1, read on the forward strand.
GGTCGGCGATGCCGCGGTACAGGCGCCCTTCCAGGCCGGGGCGCTTCCGGAACTGCGCCAGCGCGTCGTTCTCGACCGGTCCCAGATGGGCGGCGGTGCCGTCGCTCAGAAACGTGTCCAGCTCCAGCACGTGATCGGCGGTCATGCCGTACAGGATCGAGTGGGAGCCGGTGGAGTTGTTGGCCACGATGCCGCCCATCGCGGCGCGGTTGCTGCTCGCCGGGTCGGGGCCGAACTGCAGGCCGTGCGGCTTCAGGTACAGGTTGAGCTCGTCGAGCACGATGCCGGGCTGCACGCGCACCCAGCTCTCCTCTTTGTTCAGCTCGAGGACGGCGTCGAGATGGCGCGAGAAGTCGATGATCAGCGCTTCGCCGATCGCCTGCCCGGCCAGGCTGGAGCCGGCGGTGCGCGGCACGATCGGGATGCGGCGCTCGTGGGCCAGGGTGACGGCGGCCTGCACGTCGTCCGCATTGCGCGGAATCAGGACGGCATGCGGCATCACCTGGTAAATGCTGGCGTCGGTGCTGTACAGCATGCGGCTGTAGATGTCGGTGCGCAACTCGCCGCTGACCCGCGGGCCAAGATCGGCAAGAAAATCGGCGACGCTCTGCACCGCCTCTCGCGATTGGGAAGCAGCCGCCGAGGGCCGCTCGGGAACCTGGTGTGTCGTAGTACTCACGGCGCCCTGTAAGCTAACGCCTTGCGCCGTCTGACGCAACGGTCAACCAGGCGTTCCGCTGCTTTCCGCTGTGCCGCTGCTGCTCGGCATCGTGCGGACGGCTGTCACCCTTGCAACCAGGGCAGGTGGTCGAGGTCGACGTTGCCGCCGGTCAGAACCAGTCCGACGCGCCGGCCGCGGAACGGCTCGGGGTGGGCGAGCACGGCGGCGAGGGTAACCGCGGCGGACGGCTCGACCACCAGTTTCATGCGCGTCCAGATGAGCCGCATGGCGGCGATAATGTCGGCCTCCTCGACGGTGAGGATTGCCACGCCGTTGCCGCGCAGCAAGGCGAAGGTGAGCTGGACGAGCGAAGTGCGCAGGCCGTCGGCCACCGTGTCCGGCTGTTCGACGGGGATAATGTGCCCGGCGGCCAGGGAGCGCGCGGCGTCGTCGGCCGCGGCCGGTTCGGCGCCATACACGGCCAGCTCCGGATGCCGGGCGCGCGCCGCCACGCTGATGCCGCTCAGGCAGCCGCCGCCGCCCACCGGCGCCACCACCGTGTCCAGCGCCGCCACCTGCTCGAACAGCTCCAGTGCCAGCGTACCCTGGCCGGCGACGATGCGCGGGTGCCCGTACGGGTGGATGAGGGTGGCGCCCTGCTCGGCCTCTATGCGCCCGGCCGCCGCGGCGCGCGCCGCATCGCCGTCTTCGCACAGCACAACGTGCGCCCCGTAACCGGCCACCGCCGCCCGTTTGACGGCCGACGAACTGCGCGGCATCACCACGGTGGCGGGCACGCCGCGGGCGCGCGCCGCCGCCGCCACCGCCTGGCCGTGGTTGCCGGAGGAGTGGGTCACCACCCCGCGCCGCGCCTCGGCGGCACTGAGCTGGAGCACGAAGTTGGCGGCGCCGCGCATCTTGAACGCGCCCACCTTCTGCAGGTTTTCGGCCTTGAAGAACAACCGCGCGCCGCTCTCTGCGTCCAGGTAGGAGTTGGTGAACACCGGCGTGCGGTGTACGTACGGGCCGATTCGTTCGGCGGCGGCATGCAGGTCGGCCACCGTGGGCAGGTCGGCGGCGGTGGTGCCGAAACCGGAGCCGGCAGCCGTGCGCTGCGTGGTCTGTCGCTGTGCCATTACTCCTCCATCATCATGCCGGCGATTGCCGGGTTTCCGGCGCGCAATCGCGGCCAACTCCCGCGCCGGGGATCATTGCTCTGCCGGGGCGCGGCGCGCGGGCATCAGTTGCAGGCGCGGCTTGCAGCGCCAATCGAAGGCGCGCCGCGGGGCCGCCGCCGCCGTCTGCGCCTCGCCGGCCGCAGCCGCCATCGCCTCCAGCAGTTCCGCGACGTCGAGTGCCAGGTAGGGCGAGGAAACGGCCGCCAGCTTGGCCCGCGACTTGGCCAGCAGGCGCTGCACGCCCCGCATGTTGCCCCGCTCGGCGTGCACGAACGCAGCCGCCAACTGGATTATCCCCTGGAAGAACAGGCGCCGCTCGGGGTCGGCGGTAGCGCGCCACAGGTCCTCCAATGCCTCGTGGGCGTGCCAGTGGCGGCCGGCGTTGTACAGCCGGATGCACTCCAGGTAGGGCTGTGGAAGCAGCTCGTTCTCGGCGGGCAATCTGGTGCAAGGTCGCATGGCCGGGCCGGCCGATGCAACGCGCCGCCCCGCCTTGCCAGTGCCGGCGGGCGCAGCTACGGTGCTCGCCATACCCATGGCTGGTTCGCCGCGATCCACCGCCGACTACGACGCGAAACGCGATTTTCGCCGCACCCCTGAGCCGCCGCCGGCGCCCGCCCCCGGCGGCGAGGAAGGCATCCTGGCCGCGGACGGCACGTTCGTCATTCACCGCCACGAGGCGCGCCGCCTGCACTACGACCTGCGCATGGCCACCGACCGTGTGCTGGTATGCTGGGCGGTGCCGCGCGGCTTCTCCTACGACCCCGCGGTCAAGCACCTGGCGGTGCACACCGAGGACCACCCGCTGCGCTACCGCACCTTCGAGGGCGTCATTCCGAAGGGCGAGTACGGCGCCGGCACCATGCTGATCTGGGACACCGGCTCCTACGAAGTCCTGAAGGCGGACGGCCTGTCCGACGCCATCACCGCCGGCGAAGTGAAGGTGGTGCTGCGCGGGCGCCGTTTGCGCGGCGAGTGGCACCTGGTGCGCACGCGCGCGGGCGAGACCGGCAAGGACGAATGGCTGCTGTTCAAGGCACGCGACCGCTACGCCCGCGGCGAGGGCGAGCCGGCACCGCCGGAGGTGGATCCCGGACACGCCCGCGCGGCGCCGCTTCCGGAGCGGCCGCGCGCCATGAAGCCGGACGGCGACCACGCGCAGTTCTCCGACCCGGACTGGCTGTTCGAACTCGAATTCGACGGCCTGCGCACGCTCGCCTCGGTCACCGACGGCGAGGTGGCATTCATGCGCCCGACTGGCGACCCCGCCGCCATCCGGCGCTCGATCCGCGCGACGGTGGAGCGTGATTTCCTGGCCGTGCGCGCGTCGCAGGCGCTGCTCGACGGCGTGCTCGTTGCATTGGACCGCCACGGCCGCCCTGCCCGGGACGCGCTGGAATACGCGAAGGCGGCGAATGGTTCGGCGGGCGGCGGCACCGCGAACGGCGCCGGATCGGCGGATGCCGAACTGGCGCGGATTGACGAGGCAACTCCCGCGCCGGGCGCCCCGGCCGGATCGGTGGCGTACTACGCGTTCGACCTGCTGCACTACGACGACTGGGATCTGCGCGCTCTGCCGCTGGTCGAGCGCAAGCAGTTTCTGCGCTCGCTGCTGCCGCCGCGGCCGGCGCTGCTGTACGCCGACCACGTGACCGCCAACGGCGAGAGTCTCGCCGCGGTGGCCGCGGACGCCGGCTTCCACGGCCTCATTGCCAAGCGCGCCGCCAGCGGCTATCGGCCCGGCGCCGGGCCCGACTGGCGGCGCGTGCCGCTGCTGGCGTCGGCGGGCGCGCGCGAGGTGGAAGTGCACGCCGCCCTGTCGGCCGCCGCCAGCCGGCAGCGCAAGCAGGCGGACGTCCAGTTCAGCAACCTGGACAAGGTGTACTGGCCCCGGGAGGGGTACACCAAGGGCGACCTGCTGGTGTTCTACGAGCAGGTCGCCGACTACCTGCTGCCCTACCTGCGCGACCGGCCCGTGCACATGAACCGGTTCCCGGACGGCATCGGCGGCAAGTCGTTCTTCCAGCGCCAGGCGCCGGCCGGAACCCCGGACTGGGTGGAACTGGTGGAGGTGGACGCCCGCCACACCCGGCAGTTCATCTGCAACGACCGGCGCACCCTGCTCCACCTGGTCAACCTGGGCAGCATCGAGCTGCATCCGTGGCTGTCGCGGCGCGGCAGCCTGGACATCCCCGACTTCGCGGTGCTGGACCTGGACGCCAAGGAGACCAGCTTCGGCAACGCGGTGCGGGTGGCGCGCACCGCCGGAAAGGTGCTGCGCGGCATCGGCCTGCGGCCCGCCATCAAGACCTCCGGCGCTTCCGGACTGCACATCTACGTCGCGCTGGTCGCCGGCTACAGCTACGACCAAGTGCGCCTGTTCATGGAAGCGGTGGCCCGCGTGGTGGCGCGCGAGCTGCCGGACATCGCCAGCGTGGAGCGCCTGCCGAGCGGGCGCGGCGGCAAGGTATACGTCGACTTCCTGCAGAACCGGAGGAGCGCCACGGTGGTGCCGCCATACGTGGCGCGGCCGGTGCCGGGGGCGCGGGTATCGATGCCGCTGGAGTGGGACGAACTGGACGGCGGCCTGCATCCGGACCGCTTCACCATCGCCAACGTGCCGAAACTACTGGCTCGGCGCGGCGACCTGTTCCGCGCCACCCTCACCGATCGGCAGGACTTCGCGCCGGCCATCGACAAGCTGCAGATCTATCTCGCCACCCCGGGCTCCTGACTCGGATCCCGTCGTCGCGGTACACTCGGGGCCGGGAGGCAACCACGACATGGGCGACACCAACGGGTTCCGCCGGCTCAGCGCCGAGCAGGTGGACCGCTTCCGGCACGACGGATACCTGAAGCTCGGCCGGCTGCTCGATGACGGCCTGGTTGACCTGCTGCGCCGCGAGTACGACCGCGAGTTCGCCCTCGCCCGCGGCGGTGATGCGCAATTCCGCAACCTGTCGATCAGCGACACCGACGATCTGCGGAAGAAGAACGAGGCGCCCGAGCAGATGCTGCAGATCATGCAGATGTGCGAACGCAACCTGCATTTCCGCCGCCTGCTGTTCCACGGCGAGATTCTCGATTGCGTGGAGGATCTGCTCGGCCCCAACCTGCAGCTGTTTCACGACCAGGCGCTGTACAAGCCGGCCCACCACGGCGGCCCGGTGTTCTGGCACCAGGACAACGCCTACTGGCAGTGTACGCCGGCCAACCTGGTGAGCTGCTGGCTTACGCTGGACGACGTTACGGTGGCCAACGGCGCCATGCAGGTGATACCGGGCTCTCACCTCGGCGCGATGCAACACGATCGCTCCACCGCCACCGACGCGCTGCTCGACAACGCCGACCGGGTGGACAGCTCAAGGGCGGTGGCGATTGAGTTGCCGGCCGGCGGCGCCATGCTGCACCACTGCCAGACCTTCCATTACACCGGTCCCAACGAAACCGAGCGTGAGCGGCGCGCGTTCGCCATCCACTTCATGACGCCCGGCACCAAGGCAGGGCGCACCGGCGAGTACCTGGGGGTGTCGTTCGGCCGCCCCGTGCTGCGCATGCGGGTGTAGTTGCAGCGGCGGGGCCGGTCAGTCGTGTTCCGACGGCAGGTTGTCCAGCAGCTCGCGAATCGCGGTGGCCCAGGAGCTGTGCGGATCGAGATCCAGGTAAGCCGCCCAGTGCAGGCGCGCCTCCTGGTAGCGCCCAAGGTAGACCAGCGTCTCCGCCAGGTTGCTGTGCGCGTCCGCGTACGAGGGTTCCAGCTGCAGCGCGCGCCGGTAGGCATGCACGGCGTCGTTCAGCCAACCGGTCTCGGCCAGGGCGTTGCCGAGGTTGTTGAGCGATTCCACGTACTCGTCGTCCAGGGAAACCGCTTCGCGGTAACGCTCGGCGGCCGCGCGCTTCTGATCGAGTTCGTACAGCACGTTGCCGAGATTGAAGCAGGTCTCGGGGTCTGGCCCGCCGGTGGCCAGGGCGCCCTCGTAGAGCTGCTGCGCCAGCTTCCACTGGCCGGCGTCCTCGGCCGCGACGCCGCGCTGGAACAGGCGCTCCGCGTTCGCTCCGCCAAATCGCCCGCCGCGCCGGCCGCGACCGCCGGTGGCTCGTGCATGCAGGTCCAACACGTTCCCGGTTTCGCGCGGTCCGGCGCGCCGCTCCCCGGTGCCGGGGTGATCGGGCACGGGCTTGCCGACCGGCAGCGGAAAGTCGATCGGCGGCGCCGCGTCGCCTTCCACGGCGGGCGCGCCCGCGGCCATGCCCGGCGCGATGGAGAACACGTTTCCGGTTTCGCCCTCCTGGCCGCGGCCGCCGCCGGGCTCGCTCGGTTGCGCATCGGCAACGCCGCCGTGGAAGTCGAACAGCTGCTGGCCGGTCGGCTCCACCAGGGTACCGTCGGCGAGCCGGATGCTCAGCTTGTGATCGGGCGACAGGGTCTCGAGCTGGGTGAGCATGCGCTCCGAGTCGGGCAGCCATTGGGCAAGATCGCGAATGCTGCGCCCGATGCGCGCCGTGCTCACCCCGGCGCTGGTCAACGTGTGCAGAGCGCGAGCCATGGCCACCTCGCGGAAGTCGAACCAGGCCAGCCGCCGCGCCACCTTGGCCGGACGGATCAGCTTGCGGCGCATCCAGGAACGGATTTGCGGCACCGGGACGCCCAGGATGCGGCTCAACTGGGCCGTGGTGAACAGACGCTGCAGGTCCTCCACCTTTTCCGTCAGGCCAAGCATCTCCAGGAACGTCGTCTCGGAGACGATCTGCAGGTCCGGGTACTCCTCCCTCAGGCGGCGGGTGCGCAACACGCTCCGGTCGGGCAGGCCGTCGCTGCCGAGCGGCCAGGCGCCGTGGCCGACGACCAGGTAGCTGGTGCGTTCGCTCGGCTCCCGCCCCCCCCCGCCCCCCCCCCCCGGCGCGGGGGCCGGCGCCCGGGTAGCTGGTGCGTTCGCTCGGCTCGCGCACCACGCGGCCGCCGCCCGCTGCGATGCGGTCGGCTGCCTCGCGCTGCGTCATCGACGCCAGCCGGCCGGCGAACGCCACCTCCATCGTCTCGCTCAATCCTCTCCCTCCCGTACCAGCCGCTCGAACACCGGCGCGCGCAGCATGCCGCCGGCCGTCATCTCCACGCACGACACGACGCAGAACAGCACCGGCTCCACCCAGCTCACCTGGTCTAGTTGATCGCGCGCCGAACGATCCGCGGGCATCGGCAACAATGGCTCGGCGCAGCGATGACGGCGCAGCAGATCGTTCAACTCGCCCCGTTCGGCCGCGTCGAACCCGGTGCCCACGCGCCCCGCGTAGTGCAGCCCCGCCCCCGGCGCCCGCTCGGTGGCCACCGCCAGGCTCTGAAAGTCGCGCCCCTCCTTGTCGATGAACCCCAGCACCAGGCAATGGTAACTGATACGGCGCTTGATCTTCACCCATGCGTCGGAACGCCGCCCCGGCAGGTAGCGGCTATCCAGCCGCTTCGCCATGACGCCCTCCATGGCGCGCTCGCACACCTCCCGGTAGAACCGCATGCCGGCGCCGACGATGCCCTCCGAGAAGGCAACGTGACCCGTTCCGCACGCCTCCACCAACTCGGCCAGCCGCGCCCGGCGCTCGGTCAGCGGCAGCTCCATGGTCGGCTCGTAGCCCAGGTAGGTGAGATCGAACGCCAGGTAGGCCGCGGGCCGGGCGTCGCCGTCCGCCGCACCCGGTCCGCGCCGGTCGCGGCGCAGCACGAACTCGAAGTCGGGCCGTCCCTCGTTGAGCACGACGATCTCGCCATCTACCATCGTACCCGGCGGCAACCGCTCCAGTACGGCGAGCTCCGGGTAGTTGCCGGTGAGGTCGATGCCGCGCCGGCTCAGCATGCGCACGCGGCCGCGGTCCACCATCGTGACGGCGCGAATACCGTCCCACTTCACCTCGAACAGGTGGCGGTCGGAGTCGAACGGCGGCCCCGCAGTGGCCAGCATCGGCGCGAAGCGGGCCGGCAGGCTGGTGGCGGCTATGGTCCCGGCCCCGGCACTCAACCGGCCTTGCGCTTGTCTTCGGCCGCGGCCTCCGACTCATCCTGGCGCCGCGCCGTGGCGCTCGGCGCCTGTTTCTTGCCGCCCGCGTCGGCGGCGGCTCCCTGGGCCGCGGCGACGCTCTCCTTCAGCGCTTCCATGAGGTTGATGATCTGCGGCGCCTCGGTGTCGGGCGTCTGCACCACCTCCGCACCCTCCACCTTGAGGCGGATCAGTTCGGACAGCTTCTCGACGTAGCGGTCGGTGTACTTGCCGTAGTCGAACTCCTCGAGGCGCGAGGCGTTGATCAGCGTGCTGGCCAGTTGCAGCTCCTCGGCACTGCACTCGGCGTCGGCAATCTCTTCGCGAAAGATGCCGGAGGACTTCACCTTGGCCTGGTGATTGAGGACGGTCATGGCCAGGATGCCTTCGAGCGGACGCAGCAGCACGAGTTGCTCACGCTGGGAGATTACCACCTGGGCGACCGCGTTGACGCCGTTCTCCTCCATGCCGCGGACCAGCAGGCGGTACGGTTTCTGGCCCACCGGGCCGTCGGGCAACAGGTAGTAGGTGCGCCCGGCGTGGTAGATCGGATCGAGTTCATCGGGCGCCACAAAGCCCTCGATGTTGACGCAACGGTCGCTCTTGGTGCGCAGCTTGTCGAGTTCGTCGTCGTCAATCACCACGTACTTGCCCTTGGCGTGCTCGTAGCCGCGGATGATCTGATCGTTGCTCACCTCGCCGTGCTCCGGGCACACCTTCTTGTACGCAATGCGGCTGTTGCAGTCGCTGTGCAGCTGATTGAGCCTGATCTGGGCGCCGGACTCGTTGGCGGTATACGCCTTGACCGGAACCGAGACCAGGCTGAGTTGAACGAATCCCTTCCAGTTGGTACGTGGCGCCACCGCTTCCTCCGTGCATCGAAACGCTACCGGCGCAGCCAATGCGATGTCAAGGTTGATCGCTTCGACCGCGTTGGAACGGACCACCGCAAGCGGCAGCCCCCTATGGTGAGAATCGGCGGCGATTCGGGGTACGATGAGCCGATGACTGGTGGCGAAGTAATTCACGAGGTCCTGGTACGGGCCGGGGTCGACCGCGTGTTCGGGGTGGTGAGTGTCCACAACCTGCCAATCTACGACGCAATCGAACGCGGCGGCAGGATCACCGCGGTGGCGATGCGCCACGAGCAGGCCGCCGTGCACGCCGCGGACGGCTACGCGCGTGCCAGCGGCCGGCTTGGCGTAGCGGTGGCCAGCACCGGCCCCGGCGCCGCCAACTGCGTGCCCGGCTTGTACGAGGCCGGGTTCGCATCGTCGCCGGTGCTGATGATTACCGGCCAGGCCGACACGCCCAACCTCGGCAAGGCGCGCGGCTTCGTGCACGAGGCGGACAACCAGGCGGCGATGCTCGCTACGGTGTGCCGGCGGGTCGAGACGGTGCGCCTGCGCCAGCAGCTCGCCCCCGCCCTGATGCGCGTAATCGACGACATCCAGACCGGCCGCCCGCAGCCGGGCAGCCTCGAGGTGCCGATCGACCTGCAGTACGCCGACCGCGAGGTCACTCCCGCGGAGCGCGCGGCGGTGCCGGTGCCGGAACCGGTGCAGCCGGAGCAGGCGGCGGTGGAGGCCGCGGCCGAGCTGCTGGCCGCGGCGGTGCGTCCACTCATTATCGCCGGCGGCGGCGTGGTGCGTAGCGGCGGGGCGCAACGCCCGGCCGGCGCGTCCGCGCAGTTGCGCGCGCTCGCCGAGCAACTCGGCGCGCCGGTGCTGGTAAGCGCCAACGGGCGCGGCGCGCTGCCTGACGGCCACCCGCTGTGCCTCGGGAACCTGGTCTACCACCCGGAGATTCGCGCCCTGCGCGAGGAGGCGGACGTGGTGCTGGCGGTGGGCACACGCCTGCAGGTGGGTTCCGAAGCACGCAACTACGCGGCCCTGGGCGGCAAGCTGATCCACCTCGACGCCGACGCCGGCGTGATACACCGCGTCAGCCCCGCGGAGCTGGCGGTAGTGGCGGACGCCGCCGGCGGCCTGGCCGCCGTTACCGCCGCTCTGGCCGACCGCGGCGGCCGCACCGACCCCGCCGTGGCCGCTGCACGGCAGGCGTGGGCGGCGCGCGCCGCGGCGGCGCGCGCCACCGTGCAGGCGCGGCTGGGCGACCTGGTCGGCCCGGACCACTTCGCGATCATGGAGGAGCTGCGTGCCGCCACGCCGCGCGACACCCGCCTGGTGCGCGACAGCACGGTGCCCGCCTACCTGTGGGCCAACCAGATGTTGCCGATCCTGGAACCGCGCACTTCCCTGCACCCGACCGCCGGCGCTATCGGGCCGGGGTTGCCGCTTGCCATTGGCGCTGCCGTGGCCACCGGCAGCCGCACGGTGCTGATCGCCGGCGACGGCGGCTTCATGCTGCACGTCGGCGAGCTGGCCGTGGCGGCCCAGTACCGCCTGCCGGTGACCATCTGCCTGTTCAACGACCGCGGCTACGGCGTGCTGCGCCGCATCGAGGACGCGCGCTTCGCGGGGCGCAGGTTCGGCGTCGACCTGGCTACGCCCGACTTCCCGGCCCTGGCGCGCAGCATGGGGGTCGAGGCCCACGCGGTGGCCGGCGTCGAGGAGTTCCGCACCGCGTTCCGATCCGCGGCGGACGCGGACGGACCGGTCCTCCTGGACATCGACCTGAACGCCCTGCACCCGATCGGCGAATACCCGCCGCGCCCCCGCTGAACGGCCACATGCATTCGCGGGCCCCGAGGGCCGCATGCGCCATTCGGCGAGTCATGATATGCTGCAACCTTGAATAGGGCCCTGCACACTCCATGCGAGCCGGTCGGAGAATCGGCGTGAACCTGTCTCGTCCATCATCGCAGTTGCAATTTGCGTATCGCGAGCTGTGCGGGCTCCGCATGATACTGCTCTCGCTCGGAGTCTCGTGTGCCTGGGTACTGTTCTTCACGGTGGCCGGTCCCGGCTTCGATGTGCTTCCCGACCCGGCGCCAAGGGCTGCGTATTTCGGATCGATCGCCGCCCTCACCTGGCCGTTCGGCCACAGCGCGGCGATCGCGCTGCTCCACTGCCTGCGCCATAGTCGTATCGGTTTTGTTGTACTGGCGTTTGTTGCAGCCGGCCTGTACCATGCCGCCAACATTGCGACCGTCGGGTATACGCTCTACTCGTTTGTGATGCCGGACGGGCCGCCGCCGCCGAGTTGGCAGCTGTTCTACGTGCGCGCCGCGGTCGCGTCCGTCGGTCATTACGCCCTGCTCCTCTACATCGCCGTCCTGCGCGCCAGGCTCAGGCCGGTGATCGACCGCCCATACGAGGCGGCGCCATCGCCTACCAGCGAATCGACACAACCGGCGCGATTTCTGGACCGCCTGCCCGGCACAGTGGGCCGCGACGTGGTCTACCTCAAAGTCAACGGCCACTACATACACGTGACTACCACGGCCGGATCGGCCGCCGTGCTGATGCGCTTTGCGGATGCCGTGGAGGAGCTTGGCGACCTCGGGTTGCAAGTACACCGATCGTTCTGGGTCGCGAGCCGGCACGTTACCGAGATCGCGCGACACGACAACCGTACCGTGGTGCGAGTCACCGGAGGCGACGAATTGCCGGTCAGCCGCACCTTTCTGGCAGTCGTGCGCAAGCTGGCGGCCGACAGGGGACATGGCATTCCCCGGCAGCGGGAGCCGCGACCGGCGCGGGTGGTACAGGATACCGAACCGGCCCACCGCTGAATCTGCTCCCGCGTTCAGCCCCGTGCGGGTGGCGAGTCCGCCGCCGCCGGTGCAGCGTCCCGCACCCGGACGACCGCGGCGATCATCAGCAGCGACACCGCCGCCATACCGAGCATGCTCGGCGCCAGGCCGCCGGCCGCGTCGCGCACCACGCCAAGCAGCGCCGGCCCGCCGAAGCCGCCGACCTCCGCCGCGGCAAACAACAAGCCGGCTCCCAGCCCGAAGTGGCGGGCGCCGATGCCCGGCTGCTCCATCAGCAGCAGCATCATCAGCGGCAGGACCGGCGCGCGCGCCATGGCGGTGACCCACGCCGCGGCGAGCAGCGGCGCACCGCTCAGCACCGTCATGCCGGTCAGGCCGAGCGCGGCCGCCAGCAGCAGTACCACCAGGGCCATGCGCCGGGCGCCGGGCCGCGACAAGCCGGGAACCACGAGGGCGGTCAGCAGGCCGCACAGGGTGCCGACCGCGGTCCACCTGCCGGCGGCGGCGAGGTGGAAGCCTGCTTCCTCCAGGTAGGTCGGCTGCCACGCGTTGAGGCCGTGGTTTACCACGAACGTGCCGACTGCCAGCACCAGCAACAGGCGCATGTTGCGCTCGCGCAACAGCAACAACCACCGGCCGCGAACCCGCGCCGCCGGCGCCTTGCGCAGCCCGCTGCCGCCGGGCGCGGGTGGATCGCGGTAGCAGAGCGTCCACAGCAGCAGCGCGCCGACACCAGCCGCGGCGAACACGAGCATCACCAGCCGCCACGAACCGACCAGCCGCAGCAGGACGCCGGCCGCGGTTGCCAGCACGACGACGCCGCCGATGGTGGGGGCGGTGGTGTACAGACCGGCGGCGTGCCCCCGCTGCCGCGGCGGGAACCACTCGGCCACGATCTTGGGCACACCGATCGACACCACCGGCCCGCCAACCCCGAACAGCGCCACCGAGGCGAACAGCGTCCAGAACGAGGTCGCCGCGGCGCGCAGCAGCAGCGACAGGGTAATCACCACCAGCGCCAGGGCCACGGCGCGGCGCACCCCCAGCCGGTCGACCGCCACGCCCAGCGGAACGGCAGTAAACACGTACACCAGTTGCCAGACGCCGAGCACCAGGCCCATGCGGGCGCTCGACAGGCCCAGGTCGTGCATGATCGGCGACACCAGGGGCGCCAGCGAGCCGACCGCCATGCCGAACGCGCAATACGCCAGCCAGCCAAGCGCCAGCATTCGCCATTTCCTGGCTACCACGGTGGCCGCCATGATACGGGCCTGCGACCGCCATGGGCAGCATGCGCCGGTTCCGGTGTAACTTCGTGGTGATGTTGCTTGTGCGCCGGACCATGATCGTGCTGTTGCTGGCCGCGGTGTTCCTGGCCGGTTGCAGCGGCGAGTACCGGCCGACCGTCCTGCCGGCCGACGTCGACAAGTTGTTCGAGGTTCACCCTGCGGCGGCCAGCCCGGACGCCAACACGGTGTGGATCTTCGCACAGGGCGGCCCCTCGCACGACATCAGCAACGATGTCCTGCTTCTGTTCCTGCAGCTCCCCGACCGTGAGGAAATTCACCTGGTGCAGGCGCACCAGACGCTGACCCTCAATCCCCGCCTCGCCGCCCGCCACCCGCGCCTGTCGCTGGACGACCTGCAGGCCGAGGTCGACGTCAGCGTCGAACTGCTGCGGCGCGTGATCGACCACTTTGGGGCGCGGGACAAGCGCGTCGTCGTGGTGGGGTACTCGTACGGATCGTGGCTGGTGGCGCGCTACCTCGCGCTGCACGGCCCGGACGGCGCCGACCGCTACGTGCTGCTGGCGGGGCGTCTGGACATGCCGCGGGAGTTCGTCGGCGGCGCGCTCCGCAAGGGCATGCTGTACTACTTCCCGAACGCAACCGAGCCGGCGCCGACCGCCCGGCGCCCCACGACCGACGAAGAGTGGATCGAGCTGCTGATCGCGGGCGCCACCTTCCACGACCGCTACACCGAGCGGCTCGCCGGCACCGACCTGAGCAGGGCGATCTACGCGTACGCCACGGCAGACACCGTGGTCGGGCGGCTGAGCGAGGCCGAGATCCGGTTCCTGGAGGAGAGCGGTGCCACCGTCATCGCCGGCGAGGGCGCCAACCACGTGTCGCTGGCGTTCAATCAGGACGTTCTTGCCCGCATTCGAGCCGCCCTGGAGGAGTAGCCTTGAGCCCGCCGGGGGATGCCGGCACGCGCCGGTTGGCGTTATGGTGGGCGCGTGTCAACAGAGGATGCCGCCCTGGAGCGGCTCAGGTACCCGATCGGGCGGTTCGAAGAAGACCCGCACCCGACGCCGGAGAAGTACGAACGCTGGATCGACCGCATCGCGGCCCTGCCGGGTGAACTGCGCACCGTAGTGCAGGGCCTTTCCGACGACCAGCTCGACACCCCGTACCGTCCGGACGGCTGGACGGTACGCCAAGTGGTGCACCACGTGCCCGACAGCCACCTGAACGCCTACATCCGCACCAAGCTGGCGCTCACCGAGGATGTACCCACCATCAAGCCGTACGACGAGGCAACGTGGGCAGAGTTGCCGGACTGTTCCGGCCCGCCGGAGGCATCTTTGCAGCTCCTGGAGGCTCTGCACCAACGCTGGACCGCCACCCTGCGCGCGCTCGACGAGCCGGCCCGGCAGCGCACGCTGCACCACCCGGAAGACGGCCGGCTGACCGTCGGCCGGTTCATCCAGAGCTACGCCTGGCACGGCCACCACCACCGCGCCCACATCGCCAACCTGTGCACCCGCATGGGCTGGTGACGGGCTGTTGAACGAGCCGACGCTCAGTTTCAGCGGCGGAACGGCTTGAAGCGGGAGATGGCGGAGACGCCGCCGACGGCGTCCAGGATGCGCAGCGTCACGATGCGTCCGCTGGCCGCATGCTCGAAGATCGCGTACTGCACTTCGCGGCGGCCGCTGAAGGAGCCGCGTGCCGCGGTGGCCGGGCCATCGCCGCCGGAGACAAGCAGTTCGTACTCCAGGATGTTGCCGTCGAGGACGCCGTCGGCGCGCGGCTCGTAGATGAAGCCGGCGATCTCCTCCTCCGCGCCCAGGTCGCACACGAACTCGTGGGGAAACGGGGGCGGCGGGGAAGCGGTAAGCCAGAATTCCCGGTTGGTGGCTTGCAGTGCGCCGGTGGCCGGGTGGTGCTGCTGAGCCGCGGTCGCACGCACCATGGACAGGCGCCGGCAGTCGATCAGGTCGCACGCCAGGTACGACTTGGACCTCCCGAGCGTGCCGTCGTCCTTGACGATTGCCGCGCGCACCAGCGTCGGGCCGATTACCCGGAACGGCGCCGTGTAGATCGTGTCGTTGTCCGTCGGCGCGGGACCGTTCAGGGTAAGGTGAATGCGCGCGTCCGGCAGCTCGGGCTCCAGCGTCAGGACACCCTCCTGGTGGCGGAATTCGATGCCGTCCGGATAGCGCCCGTCGAGCTGCAGCGCCGCCAGCCGCGGCAGGTGGGTCACGATGCGCGCCGCCAGCGACCGGTAGTTGCGCTTGGCCGGCAGCGACCAGGCAGCCTCGGCCAGCGCGAGCGCGCGCGGGAACAGCTGGTAGGCGGCCGCGGGGAAGCTCGCGATCCGGTCGCACCACAGGTTGCCCTGCGCACCGAGAATGTTGGCGTGATGTTCCTCGGCCAGCCCGTCGGGAATCGGCTCCAGCGAACCGGCGCTGCGCAGCGTGACGGTACCGATCCAGCCGGACGGCTCATGGAACCAGTTGGCATCCTGGTGGTAGTCGAAGTAGCAGCAGCTTTGCGGCGTCATCACGACCTGGTGGCCCCGTTCCGCCGCGCCCCGGAGCCGTGCACCCAACGCCGCGTCGCCCTCCTCGCTGCGCCAGTACATCACCGCGGCGGATGCCGCCAGCCCGCCGTCCATGATTTCGTCCCAGCCAAGCAGCCGGCGGCCGTGGCGGGCGAAGATCGCGGCCACGCGGCCGATGAAGTAGCTTTGCAACTCGTCGAGATTCGCGAGCCCCTCCCTACGCATCCGCTCCCGGCACTGCGGACAGTGTGCCCACGCCCGCTTGTCGGCTTCGTCGCCGCCGATGTGCACGATCTCCGACGGAAACAGGTCGAACGTTTCGGCCAGGATCTGCTCGATTACGGCAAACGTACGCTCGTTGCCCGCGCAATACACGTTGGCGCTGCCGTCCTCCGGGTCGCAACGCAGCTCCGGCATCGCCCGCAGAATCGCCGCCGAGTGCCCTGGCATCTCGTTTTCCGGCACCACGGTAATGCCGCGCGCGGCGGCATACGCCACCACCTCCCGGACGTTGATCCCGCGACGCGTCGCGCCGCTCGTTCTGCACGCCTTCCTGCGCGCGCTGCACGAGCTTGTAGCCGACCGCGGGGGACACGAAGTAGTCGCCCGCGTGGACGGCGCGGATCGCGGTTACCAGCTGCTCCGGCTTGACGTTCTTGAGCACGTAGCCGATGGCGCCGGCGTCGAGCGCGCTGAACACGTAGTCGTCGTCATCGAAGGTGGTGAGCACCAGTATCTTGATGTTCGGATGCGCGGCGTGAATCCGGCGCGTCGCCTCGGTGCCGTCCATTACCGGCATGCGCACGTCCATCAGGATTACGTCCGGCTGCAGGCGCTCCGCCATGCGCACCGCCTGGCGGCCGTTCTCGGCGATGCCGGCCACCGCGATCTCGTCGCGGGCGTGGCTGCGCAGGATTATCTCGATGCCGTGGGCGAACAGCCGCTGGTCATCCGCTATCAGAACCTTGATCCGCTCCACCGTCCGCTCCGTCTGGTCAGTCTGCTCCGGCTGCTCCGTCCGATTCCATGATCTCTCCCATGGCGTAGGGAATAGCCCCGCTGAGCTGAAACCCGTCGGCCACGTTGCCGGCCCGGATCGTGCCGCCGAGCTCGGCGAACCGTTCACGCATGCCGGACATGCCGATGCCGTCCTGAACCGCCGCGCCATCCGCCGCGAGGCCGCTGCCGTTGCCCCACACGTTGACGCGGATCTCGGCCGGCGCCTGCCACAGGGTGATGCGCACGCGCGACGCGTTGCCGTGGCGGAACGCGTTGGTCAGACCCTCCTGCACCAGCCGGAACAGCGCCGAGTCGATGCGGTGCCCGAGCGTCGGCGGCAGGTTGCCGAGATGCATCTCCACCGACACCCCCATGGCGTCCTGGAACGCGCGCGTCAGCTGGAAGATGGCGCCGATGCCCTTGCGCTCGAACTGCTCCACGGAGCGCATCAGGTGCAGGATGCGCCGCGTCCATCATGGTGCAGCTACTTCGGCGGCGAAGGTGGCGCGTCAGATCCTGTCAGAAGTTCGCCGACAGCGTCTTGTCCAGGTCCTCGCCGAGCCGCGCTTCGGTCTTCCGCTTGTCGATTGCGAGTCTGGTCAGCTGTTCGGCGAGTGCTTCCTGGTCCGCGTCCGCCAAGCGTCGAGCCTTGTCGATCCACGCCGATGGAGCGGCTGACATGCCTCCGAGAGCACCGGCCAGTGCGCCGGCCATGGCGGCCATTGTGTCGGTATCGCGACCAAAGTTCGCGGCCATCGGGATTACGGCGCCGAAGTCGCCCTCCGCCAGCAACAGCAGACCCAGCGTGATGGGCACGGTCTCCAGGGCATTCTTCTTGCGGGCGGCGAAGAACTCACCAGCGTGATCGTATACGTAGGCCCGGTAGTGCGCGTAGCTCCCCTCTTTCGCTGCGACGGATGCGGAGCGTTCGATCGCGCGGGCCATCGGCGCCGCGCCGCGCGGGTACAGGTACGCCGACGACGCCTCCAGCACAGACTGCACCGACGCGTCGGGGGCGAGCGCGGCGGCCATGGCGGCGGCCATTGCCGCCGCCCCGTCCTGACTCACACCCGCGTTGTGCGCGTCGATGAGGCTGGCCAAGTTGTACGCTTGGTGGGCGGCCTGCCGCGGATTTGACGCGTTGACCATACCAACCGGGACGATCCCCATGGCCGCGCTTGAGCAAGGCACGTTGCCGAGCGCAGCCACGCGCGGGTCGTCGTATTCGCGTAACTTGAAAGCGGTATGCAGCACCGAGATGAAGAAACGGTTCTGCTTGGCACCGAAGATTTCGTCGTAGTCGGCCAGCCAACGCGCAGCCCAGTCGTCCAGCGTTGCATAGCCGCCGGTGTCGACCAACGCGCGCACCAGGATGTCGCGCAGGATGGTGTCGTCGGTACCGCCAGTGTCGAAGTCAGCCACCCAACCCAGCTCGGCATCGATATCGGCGTAGGTCTTGTTTTCGGTCGGCGCACCCATCGCATCGCCGATCACGCCGCCATACAGGGCAGCCAATATACGATCGTAGAGTTGTGTGCCGTTTATCTTCATAATCATTCGTGGTCGCTCTTTAACCCTTTACCGCGCCTTGCGTCATTCCCCGGATGAACTGGCGCTGAAAGATCAGGAACAGGATCACCGCCGGGGCCAGCATAAGCACCGACGCGGCGTTGGTCAGTGCCCAGTCACGGTCGAAACGGCTGGCGAACGCGTACAGGCTGGTGGCAACCGGCTTCAGGTTCGGATCGTGAATGAACGTGACCGAGACCAGGAACTCGTTCCATCCCCACAGCATCACGATCAGTGCCACGGTCAGGAATCCGGGCTTCGTGATCGGCACGATGATGCGGGTGAATACCTGCAGGCGGTTGGCGCCGTCGATCAGAGCCGCGTCCTCGAAATCGCGCGGGATGGTCACCATGTAGGAGCGCAGCAGAAAGGTGGAGAAGGTGGCGAAGCGCGCGGCATGAATGATCATGACGCCAACCAGGTTGTTGATCAGCCCCAGGTGCTTCCACATGAAGAACAGCGGAAACAGGAACAGCAGCAACGGCATGGCCGAGGACACAAGGAACACCACCAGCAGCACGTCGCCGCCGCGCGGCGCAGCACCCCGCCAGACCGGCCACTACCAGCACCATGGCCGCGGTACCGGTCGAGATGACGGCGCTGTTGCGCATGGTAACGGCGTAGCGTCCGTTCACCCAGGCCTTGCTGAAATTGAGCAACTGGATCTCGCCCATCGGCGGCGCCAGAGGATTGGCGCCGATTTCGCGGTTGGTCTTGACCGAATTGAACGACAGCATGACGATCGGGTAGAGCGAGAAGATGGCCAGCAGGGTGAGCACGACGTAGGTCGGCGCCAGCGACGGTACCCGCCGGCGGCCCCTGCCAGCAACCGCGGCGGAACTCATACCTCCCATCCCCGGCGCCGCAGCATGACGAACAGCAGCGTCACCAGGGCGGCCACGAAGCTCAGCGACATGCCGATCGAGGCGGCGTAGCCCACTCGGAAGTCGGCGAACGCGTTCTGGTACGCGTACACTGCGAGCAGGAGCGAGGCGTTGCCGGGTCCGCCCTCGGTCATCAGGAACACGTAGTCGAACGACAGGAACGACCAGATGATGGTCTGCAGCAGCGAGTACATCAGGGTCGGCAGGATGCCGGGGATGGTGACGAAGCGGAACTGTTGGCTGCCGCTGGCGCCCTCGACCGCCGCGGCATCGTACAGGTCCCCGTCGATCGCCTGCATGGCCGCCAGGTACAGGACCAGCAGGAAGCCCCACCAGTGCCAGAAGTTGGTGAAGTAGACGGCATACAGCACCAGGTCGGGGTCGCCGAGCGGCTTGATGTTGAGCCACTCAAGCCCGGTCAACTGGGCCAGGTAGGGCCCGACGCCCTTCAGCGGGTGGTAGATTTGCCGCCAGATGTTGACGTTGACCACGCTGGCGATCACGTAGGGAATGAAGAACACCACCCGATAGACCATCGAGAAGCGACGCGCCCGCGCCAGCAGGGCCGCGCCGACAAGCCCAAACCCCACCGGCAGCGTCAGGTTCATCACCGTCCATTGGACGTTGTTGACGAACGCCTTGTGGAAATTCGCGTCCTGGAGCAACTGGCCGTAGTTGCCGAGACCGACGAACTCGGTCGCCCCCAGGCCCGACCACTCGGTCAGCGAGTAGTAGATGCTGGCAACGGCAGGCCCGATGATGACGACGAGGTTCAGCACGATGACCGGGAGGAGAAACGTCCACCCGACCAATGAACTCCTGCGGCCCCGGGGCCCGGCCAGTCCCGGGGCGGTCCCTACGACGACAGCATCGCCCATCGCCGTTCTCCTACCTCACACCGTCGCGCATCGCGCGTCGGTCACGGACTGCGGGTGTTCGGCGCCGGGGGAATCGGCATGCCGGCCTCGGCGTAGTCAGCCGCGTACACCTCCTGGAACGCAGCCATGAAATCGGCCGCCGTCATGTCGCCATTGTGTACCTTGACGATCTCCTGCTCGGCCCAGGTCTTGGACTGCGGCGGCCAGTAACCCCAGACCGGGTACCCGGTCTTGCCGCGCCCGGTCTCCAGGCTGAACTCGGAGATCCACCTCGTAATGCGCGGGTCGATGTCGGAACCGAAATCCGCTTCCTTGTAGTGCAGCGGCGGAAACCAGCTCGAAAAGCGGGTCGATTCGGCAATCTTGGCCGCTCGCGTGGCGTCTTCGAACAGGAAGTTCAGCACGGTGCCGGCGGCATCGCGATGCTCCGCCGACGCGCTCAATGCGATGCTCTCGCCGATGCTGAGCTCGTAGACCGGCTCCACGCCGTCACGCAGGGGCGGTGTCTGCGCGAAGTTCCAGCGGTTGCCGGACTCGGCTTCCATCGAGATGAGCGACTCGGTGACCCAGGTGCCGTTGATCATCATCAGCGCGTCCCCTTCCATCAGCGCGCTGTTGGCGTCCGCGTAGCCCATGCTGTAGTAAGTCTCCAGGTCGCCGCCCCACCAGCCGGCCTGCACCTGCGAGTTCCAGTACTCCATCGCCTCCACCAGCAGCGGGTGGTCCCAGCGCAGTTCCTGGATGCTGGCCTCGTAGAACCGGTCATGGCCGGCGTAGCCGCCCCACATGGCCGGGAATTGCCAGCGGTTGCGCGCAACGTAGTGGGAGAAACAGATTAGATCCTCCTCGTCGGCGACGTTGCAGACCCGTTCCACGTCAGCGCGGCTGGCCGGCGGTTGCAGGTCGTACTTCTCGAACAAAGTCTCGTTGTAGAACAGCAGCAGCGTCTCGTAGTGCATCGGCAGGGTGATCAACGAGCCGTCCGAGCTGGTGCCGGACTCGTAGGCCCATCCCAGCAGTCTGCTCTCCCACCCGTAGTGGGCGGCAAGGTCGCTCATGTCGGACAGCTGGCCGGCGCTCCAGTACTCCAGCGCGTAACCCGGCCCGCCAAGCTGAATGATGTCCGGCCCGGCGCCCGCCTGAATCGCGGTCTGGGTGGTGCGGTAGTAGTCCTCCATGTACACCAGCTCCAGCTCGACCTCCGGGTGCGCCTCCTGCAACGGGTCAAGGAACAGCTCCTGGACCGCCGGCCGATACTCCGTCTGCAGACTCGACGTCCACCAGACCACCTTCTGCACGTCGGCAGCCCCCTCTTCCGTACCCGCCGCAAACGCACCCGCGGCAAGTACCGCCAAGGCCAGCACGGCAACGCTCTTCTTCATACCAGTCCCCCTGATTCGCCGGCGGACGCACGCTTACGGACCGCCGTAATCGGAACACTGTGCGGCACCGGTTGGTGGTTGTCAAGAAATCCCTGACCGACCGGGGTGCCCGGGGGTGCGACCCCGTTGTGTGGCACGGTCATGCGACAGCCAGTAGTTCGACAGGTTGGGGAGGGCTGGGTAATGAACGCTCATGGTCCTGCGCGTAGCGCGAACGCATGATTGACGCGCGTAGCTGCAGCATGTGCCGCGCCCCTTCCGGAGGACCGCGCGCTGATCGACCGGGCCGTGGCCGCCGCCGGTACCAACGTGACCGCGTTCGTCCTGAGCAGCGTCACGACCGCCGCCCGCCAGGTGCTCGCGGATCGAACCGAGTTCGTCCTGTCTCCCGAAGCTGCCGAGGCGTGGGAGGCGATCAACGAGCGGCCGGCGCGAAATCTACCCACACTCCGCGAACTGATCCAGTGGCCGTCGCCGTTCATCAGGGAGTGCCTGCCGGCTACCTGCGACTTTCCGGGTGCGAAACCAACTCCCGAACCCTGTGGAACTTCTGGCAAGCTTGGACCACCTCAAGGCTTGCTCGGCATGTGTGCTTTGGATACCGTGAGTTCGCACGCCCGCGACGTACAAGCGTCGTAGTGGATCGCCAGTGACTCCGAAATGCGCAACATGCGCAACAGTGCAAGAACCGAACATCGTACGCGAAACATCTCCATACTTAACTCCCGAATATGAAACCCTTACAAGTTGTTCCTTACATAGTGCGAGCGTCTGTTCTGCCGGTACTACTAGCAATAGGCTACACTGCAGGATCTGGACTATCGATCAACCCGTGGGGCTACCGACTCCATGAGTTCGTCGATCTCACGTGCTACGACCTGGAAGTCCGATTGAGACGGCAACTGAACCCGAGCGGCTGGATCGTACCTAGCTGGTGAACGCTCCTCTGAAATCCGGTTGAACAGCCGCACAAATTGTTCATTTACGTTCCCATAACGTCGCCAACGGTTTATCTCGTTCTTCACAGCCCGATGCTTCTTCAATGAGGTTGCGGGATTCCGATGAAGGACTAGATGGGCTTTCGATACAAGTTCACATGCACTAAAGAGATTGTCCACACTTGGTCTCTCATATTCCTTCGATGCCGCTTGCTTCGAAGTCTCCAAGAACTGCCTTGCTGCCACCAGCATGTCACCGCACTTCGCCCTACCAGATCTGAAGTCGAAACTCAATATCCATCCCGATCCGTTCCAAAGCATGGTAAAGTGTGCCGCGTCGAGCTCATCATCAGACAGACCAAAGCTGACAAAGCCCTTTAGATCAGGAAGCAACACTGGGTCTCCCTTGTGGACGGTACGTTCAGCTCGAACAAGCGCGAGCCCACGAATTTCCTCATTCAGACGAACCTCGTCTTCACCGTCCGGAGGTTGGATCAACTGAGCAGATGAAAGAAAGAAATCGTCACCGAGTTCCTTTATTGATAGACGTCGCCTTATTTCGGGAGCAAACGCTATCTGAAACATATGCAGGATGCTCCTCTTCCAACCGACGATGTCGGACGGAATCTCATCTGTCTCGGCAACATCAATCCAATTCCCCGTCCGTTGTCGTTGCTGCAACCAACGCTGGGTCTCAAACGACTCCAAAACCTCGTGCTCTTCCATGATAGACTTGATTGACTATTACCATTATTGTTGATTGTTGGGAGGGATGCAAGTGTTGCTAGCTGTCGTGTTACGGACGAGCGAGTTCCGAGCGGATTAGACAGCATGCGATCCAGAGGACGAGAACCGTGGTTTCACGTAGTAGTCGGCTCGTAAGCGGGGAGAAGACGGTGTCGGTGAGCCCCCGCTTGAAGCTGGCGTTGTCCATGAACTGGTTGAACAGCTCGGTGTCGTCGCGCATCAAGGCGGTCATCACGCGCATGAGCGCCTTGTTGTGCTCGATGCGGGCGTTCTGGAGGCCGAGTTCTGGCGCGCGTTGCGGAACGCGGTGTCGGCGGCGACACCGGCGGGGATGGTCTCGATAATGAGTTGCCGTACGCGGTCACCGTCGTCCCACTGTATGTCGCCGAAGTGCTCGTTGAACGTGCGCAGGATGTTGGGTAGCCGATCCTTTTACGCCTCCGGGCGGGAGCTGAGCCACTGGCCGACGTCGGCACCGGGCCTATCTCGGCGGCCCCATCCGGCAGCGGGATCTTCTGCATCGCCTGTCTTTTCGACCCGGTAACTGTCCAGGTCGACGGCGTCTGGGATCCCTTGGCAAGGTCCGACTCCTCGGGCGCCGGCAGCTTCGGCACCAAGAGGTCGAGAAAGATCGAGCGCTGCTCCCAGCCAGCGTTACTGGAAGTAAGAAACACCGCGGAGAGAAAGCGCAGCGCCCATGTGGTCATGCAGGTCGTGCAGCTTGTTGGGGTCGGTTGCGTCGGGATCGGCGCGCGAGAAGTCGGCCGGGCTGACAGTGAATCTCACGCGCCGACGGTCGGGGCGTCGAACACGGCGCTCACTTCGGCGGCGAAGCCTGCCAGCAGCGGCGACGCCGCCGTCTGACCGCGGCGGTACACGCCGTGCTCGGTATACCCGGTGTCCTGCAGCGTGAGGACCCGAATCGTCTCATCACGCGGGTCGGCGATCCAGTACTCCGGGATGCCCGCCTCCGCGTAGTCCATGCGCTTTTCCACCAAGTCGCGATCAGGATTGTCCGGGCTGACCACCTCGGCCACCAAGTCAGCGCCAAGCCAGTAGCGGTCCTGGCAGCGAGGGTCCGCACGGTCGCGCAACAGCATCAGGTCCGGCTCGCGGAACTTGCCTGGACGGATTCGCACGCGCAACGCGGCAAACATCACCACTCCGCCGCGGGCCTTGAGATAGTCACGGAACAGGTCGTAGAGGAACGCGAGCACGGCTTGATGGGTGAAGGTGGGCACGGGCAATTCCTCTACGAGGCCATCGGTAAGCTCGATCAGGCGGTTGCTGTGGTCGGTGAGCCACAGGTAGGCATCGTCACTCCAGGCGCCCTGGGGCGGCAGTACCTCGCACAACAGGGCGTGCAATGCGTCCTGGGAGCTGTGTGCCACCGGTGCGGGGTTGCTGGTCACGGCCATGTCCTTGCTCGACAGTTGCAACTGTGCCCCGCTCGCGCCATCAGGTCAACGGGCAAACCGGCAGGCT
The DNA here is from genome assembly GCA_002238925.1 of Spirochaetaceae bacterium bin103. Taxonomy (GTDB): domain Bacteria; phylum Spirochaetota; class Spirochaetia; order SZUA-6; family Bin103; genus Bin103. The sequence continues at coordinate 56,777 of MPNH01000023.1, forward strand.
CGGCAGCCGATATACTTGCCGCGGTGCCGCCGGCCGACGGCACACCGATGGGCGCGCCGCCGCAGCCGAGTGGACATCGTCGCAAGCGCCGCAATAGACTCTGCTCAACTTAGCTATTGGGACGCGCAGATGCGGGTAAACATGCATGAGGTGAAGTCGCAACTCTCGCGGCTGGCCGAGCTGGCGTGGCAGGGCGAGGAGATCGTAATCTGCAAGGCTGGCAAGCCCTGGCTGAACCTGCTGCCCTACCGCGAACGCATGCGCGAGCGAGTGCCGGGAGGGCTTGAGGGCCAGATCCGGATGGCGCCGGACTTCGACGACGAGGACGAAGAGCTGATCGCGGAAATCGAAGGATCGAAGATCTATCCGGACCAGACCTGACAATGCAGCGGCCATCGCCGATCCGCGCAACGACGTCTTCGTCAGCACCGTGTCCGGCTGGGAAATCGCCGTCAAGAAGGCGAAGGGCACGTTGACCGCACCCGACAATCTGGCTGCCATGGTTGACAGCAAGGGTTTCACCCACCTGCCGCTGACCTACCACCACGCCGAACAGGCAGCCGCGCTCCCGATGCACCACCGCGACCCTTTCGACCGTTTCCTGGTCGCGCAGTCCCAGGCCGAGTGCCTTATCCTGGTCACCCGCGACCGGAACATCCCCACGTACGGAGTACGCACCATCGCGACCTGACCGCCGCAGCGAACGGCACCAGGAGGATTACGGCGCGACGGTTCATTCCGCATCGAGCGCGCTGGTCACGTCGGCTGAGAGACCGGCGAGCAATGCGGAGTTCGCCATCTGTCCGCGGACGAACCGGCCGTGCTCGACGTAGACCTGTCCGGCAAGCCGCAACACGGTTATCGTCTCGTCCTGCGGATCCACGATCCAGTATTCCGCGATCCCCGCCTCCGCGTACTCGTTGCGCTTCGTCGCATGGTCGCGCGCGGGGTCGTCCGGGCTTACCACTTCCATCACCAGGTCGGCACCGGTCCAGAACCGTTCGCCACGCCGCCCGTCGTCCGCGGCGCGGAGATAGAGGATGTCCGGCTCCCGAAAGCGCCCTTCGGCGATCCGAAGCCGGAGGGGCGCGAATCGTGCCTTGCCATCGGTTCGTGAAGCGTAGTCGTACAGCAGCAGAAACAGGAACTCGACCATCGCTTGATGCCTGTCGGTCGGGACGGGCAGAATTTCGATGGATCCCTCGGCGAGTTCGACGAGGTGGTTGGTTCGCGCGCTCAACCAGAGATACTCCTCTGCGCTACACCTACCATTGAGAGGCAACAGTTCGGCTATTTGTTCCGGCCCGCTTGCCGTAGCCACGATTCCGTCGCTGCTCAGGACCGCGGGCCGAAACCGAGGTTGTCCGAGCGATCTCGCATGGTGCAATCCTATCACAGCCCGGTGCAGCGAGTCGGCGCGATCCGAAGCAGCAGAACATTCAGCGACAGATGCCGGCGAGCCGTCCCATGCCGTACATTGGCCGAACAATGCAGGCTGACCAGAACCGCCGTCGCAATGAGCGTATCGAAGTCAGGGCTACCCCGGAGGACCGTGCGCTGATCGACCGCGCCGCAGCAGCCCGCCAAGTGCTCGCGGATCGGACCGACTTCGTGCTGTCTCCCGAAGCTGCCGGAGCGTGGGATGCGATCAACGAGCGTCCGGCGCGAGACCTACCCGGTCTCCGCCTCCTGATGCAGCGGCCGTCTCCCTTCGTCACGGAGTGATTGCCAGCTACCTGTCACCGGCCCTCCCGGCCCCGCCGCGATGTGGTGGACGTGTTCGAGTGTCGCTCGCAGGACCAGACGCACTGGCTGCGCGGCATATGTTTACTCAACCGAACAGCGTGCCGCGCACCTTTTGTCTGGGCAGGCCGAGGAACTCCGCCACGTCGCCGATGATTGCGTTCAGCGTTCCCACGCGGATGTCGTGGTGCCGAGGCACCGTCACATGGTGGGTGTCCCGCCAACCGTCAATTCCAAGGTCATGTGGCTACCTCTGGTTCGAATCACACGGTAGCCGTAGTGGCTGTCCAGGCGCTTGGCAACCTCACTCCCAGAGAGGTCGCGGGGCAGCTTCATACCGCGATCGCTTCCTCCCGGACGAGATGCAGCCTGATCACTCGCGGCACGTCGGGTTCCTCGAAGTGGCAGAGCACGGCATCTCTCACCATAGCTTTCAGGTCGTTCCAGTCCTCCCCCTGCGTGAAGATGCTGTACCCGAGCGCTCTGGCGTCGTATCCACCCTCGGCCGCCTCGGTTACTTCGAAAATGATCTCGGTTGGTCTCATTCGTCCTCCGTGTGCCTGATTAATCTGTATCCTATCCGTTGATCGGTCGCTATGCGATGCCTACGGCGACTCCCACAAACGATGTCCAATGAGCCAGCGCTTGAAGATGTGTGCCCACGGATGTGGAAAAATGCCTTGGCATTGCCTTGAACTCCCCGTCCCTTCTTGCTTCAGGTCACTGAGGGTATACCGCGATTCGCGGCAAGCAAATTCGCCCTGTTCTCGAACCCCGCTGTCACTCCGAGTCTCCGAGTCGCGTGGGGACGCAATCATCGAGTTTCCGATGGAGCAAGGAAATTAGCGATAAGTAGTCTGCTGCATCGTCCTCTCCGGACCACAGGATTCTTGGCTCGTGTGCCAGTGGATTTCGAATCGCTCCAAAACAGCCCTTTAGTAGAGCTGCGAGTCCCTTATGCTGCGACTTCTCCGTCTCAGTGCGTAGCGAATTAATTGCCAGCAATGGACGATCTATAGCGAATACGCGATCCACGAGAACAGCACCATCTGCTTGATATCCCGATATATCGCGAATTCGCTGCGCCAAACCCTTGGTCGCCTCGAATACTGCATGGAAATAGTTATCCTGCATCAGCTCGGTCCGACAGTATTTCAGAACCTCTGGATGCAGAAGTCGATCCTTGAACTTGGAACGTATCCTCTGCACACGCTGTTCCGCCTCATCAAGCGTACGTGCAACCTGTTGTCGCCTATAATTTCCGTCAGCACCGAATTCTATCCCGGAGAACGACAGATATTCATTCAAACTTGAGAGATACTCAACAAACTCATCTTTGCGTCCTACGAAACGAACTGGACTCAAAAAAGCACGAATGAAATCGAGCACTCGATTCGCACACTCATCCTCTTTCTGCAAGTCGAGAAATACGTAGTAGAGCCGTTTCCATTTGGTAGACTCACCAGAATTGTCCAATATTCCGCAGCTGTCGAGAGTCCGGTCGATTTCACTTCCTGTACCACAGTCTCCAAGCAGTTGCGCAATTCCCTCGATTTGGCCGTCCGACAGACATGCTATCGCACTCACGCTGTTTTCTCGTCGTCTGCGGGAACACGGATCGACGACATGTGTTGATAGTGGAGGCAGTACGCCACCGTGGAACGAGTCGCAATAAAGACATTGAACCAAGCGGAGTCGTCTCGTCCGGCGGTGGCTCTAACCATCTGTTTCCTGAGTCGTCACGATCGCAAACGCAGTTGCTCTCGCACTGGCACTGGCCTTGCTCGTCCGTGGAGATAACACGCTCACCTCAAACTCTCCGTTGCTCCGTAAATTGACGGTTCTAGACGATCTAAGCCGACGTTCGCGATCAACCATCACTCATCGTGTGCGTTTTGTCAACAGGAATATCGACGATGCATACCAAAGAGTAGACGTCAACCGGCGCCCGATCACGGAAATCAGAGACCTCGCCGAGCGCCCTCTGGATGTCACTTACCAGATTGCAACGTGATGGCCGGCTCGTAGGCGAGGAAGAAGACGGTGTCGGTGAGCCAGCGCTTGAAGCTGGCGTTGTCCATGAACTGCTTGAACAGCTCGGTGTCGTCGCGCATTACGGCGGTCATTACGCGCATCAGCGCCTTGTCGTGCTCGATGCGGGCGTTCTGGCGGTCGGAGTTCTGGCGGGCGTTGCGGAACGCGGTGTCGGCGGCGACGCGGGATGGGATGGTCTCGGTGATGAGTTGCCGCACGCGGTCGCCGTCCTCCCACTGGACATCGCCGAAGAGGTCGTTGAAGGTGCGCAGGATGTTGGAGAGTTGATCCAGCTCCGGTTCCGGGCGGGAGCCGCCGATGGATGTGGGTACCGGGCCGATCTCGGCGTCCTCGTCCGGCAGCAGGATCTTCTGCATCGCCTGTTTCTCCACCCGGTAGCTGTCCAGGTCGATGGCATCCAGGATCCCCTTGGCAAGGTCCGGCTCCTCGGGCGCCGGCAGCTTCGGCACCAGGAGGTTGAGGAAGATCGAGCGCTGCTCCCAGCCGGCGTTGCTGTACGGCAGCACCGCGGAGAGGAAGCCGTAGGTGCGAATGAAGGCCTTGGCATTGCCCTTGAACTCCACCTGGCCGTCCTCGTCCAGGTCGCGCAGGTACACCGCCACGCAGTCATCGAGGATTGGATCGAGCTGGTCGCGCTCGGCACCGCCGAGATAGCGCCGCGCCAGCTCCTCTACCTGCTCCTCGGAGTAGACCTGGGCAGCGTCCAGGTCGGCCTGCAGGTCGTGCAGTTTGTTGGGATCGGTCTCGTCGGCCAGGATGGTCGCCCGGTAGAAGTCCGCGAACGCTTCGCGGACGGTGTCGGCGTCGTTTAGGAAGTCGAGCACGAACACGTCGTGCTTCTTGGGGTGCGCCCGGTTCAGACGCGACAGGGTCTGGGACAGGAACGGAACGCCACGCGTTGCGCAAGCGGCATCATGCTGCGGGTGTACGAAGATGTCGAACGCGACCTGCCGGATGGGCAGCGACTTGTAGCGCGACAGCAGCCCGCGCAACGCGTGTTCCATGTCCTTGTCGGCGGCGAGGACCACGAGGTCCCGGCGGGTCATCCCAGTACCCCGGCCGCAAGCAGGGTGCCGAGGTCTGCGTCGCCGCGCCAAGCCTGCAGGTGAGGATGTTCGGTACCGGAGACGATGTCGGTCGCACCCGTATCGTCGCGCGCGAAGCACAGCACGTCTTCCGTATTCGCCGCGTTGAGCACGACCGGTGAGTGGGTCGCCATCAACACCTGAGCGCCATACACCGAGGACAGCGAATCGAACACCGTGGCCACCGCCTTCGGGTGGATGCCGTTTTCCGGCTCCTCAACCAGGAAGACACCTTCCAGATCGGGCAGATAGGCCGGCAGGGTGAGACCGGTCAACCTCAGCGTGCCATCGGAGACCAGCCAGGACGGCACGGACAAGCCGCCAGCATACCGGTACACCATATAACAATGGCGGTCTTCGGGCCGCTCCACCGCCTCGATGTCTTCCAGGTCGGGCAGCGCCGTGCGCAGATGCGCGATCCACGCGGCGTGGCGCGCGGGGTCGTTTTGTCGGAGGCGCCTGGCGACCCAGGAGACGTTGGACCCGTCGGGCAGGAATCCGGCGGCCCGCGTCGGCGGACTCGGCTTTCGGATCGCGGCACTGTTGAGGGTGAACCGCTGAATGCCGGCGCCAAGGTACTCCCGAAACCACGTCGCCGTCGGAAACGAGCTTTGGTCGGCCGGAAGGTTGCCCAGCGCCGACCGCTGCGTCCCGAGTTTGAACGACGGCGCCCAGCTTCGGTTTGCGGGGCTGGACTCGTTGTAGAAGTTGTCGTTGCCACCCGCCGCCTTGTTGACCAACACCTTGTTGTCGCGCTGCTTGATACTGTCCAACAGCGACTCGGGCGGCGCCGGTGGCGTCGGGAACAATTCGCGCTGACTCGGCCCGGATTCGGTGGCCTTCTTCAACAGCAGCGTCTCAGCCTTGAACTCGAACTGGCGGTCGGTGTCATCGTAGCCGAGCGCTACCTGATAGCGAACCGTGTTCCACTGCTGCGCACCGGGTTGGCAAAGGGCGTCGGGCACGGTCGCCTCCACCGCGAGTTCGAGTCGGCTGCCGCGGCGTCCGAACAGCAGATCCTGCGGGTTGGGTGTGCGCTCGGACAGGGCGGGATCCAGCCCGCCTGACACGATGTCACCCAGGATCCCGATGACGTCCAGGAACGTCGTCTTGCCGGATGCGTTCGGGCCGACCAATACGTGGAACGAGTTCATCGGACGGTGCACGTACCGCAGACAGCGGAAATTGAGCGCCTCGACGCGTGTGATCATGGGCTTACGAACCCGTCTGCCAGGATCTCGGGCAGCCGCCCTTCGGCGCGGATCGCCTGCTGGGTACGCATTGGCTTAGGAATGTAGACGGTGTTCGTCATCACTTGCTTCTTGGCGGGATACGGACGGAATCGCGTCGGGCACGGGGCTGCCGGTCGAGCGCGCCGGAGCGGACTCGCCGCCTCGACCTTCCCGTGGCCGCAGCCGGTTGGCGAGGCGGCGCAGGAGCGGGTCCGAGAAATCCCGGCTATCGAGCCACTGGCCCCGGTCTTCAGCGGACATCCCGACCAACTCGACACTGAGGCGATCACGAATCTCGCGCGTGGTCTTTACGCAGTCGAAACCTGTCTTCTCTCGCGTGGTCGTCATAGTCCGACCTCCCTCGGGCTTCGAATGTCCAGCGGGCCGTATCCCATCTCGCGGTCCAGTTCAGGGCGCCGTTGCTCATCCTCACGCTACATCATAGGGACGCGACACGCGGCGCAAATCCATCGATCCACGTCGGCCATGGGCTGCTCCTGGCTCAAAGATACTCCACGCGACCTGCCATCTCGTCGGCTTCCAGCACCTCGTGGATCACCATCAGGCCGCGAATGATCTCGCCCACCACAAGGACATCCACGCCGCGCCGACGAAGGCCCGTGACCACTGCTCTGGCAACCTGCTCATCAGTGTAGAACCGGATCCTCGCCATGGCTGGTTGGTTCCTGAATTCTCTTGGCGAGTTGGGAAACGTTCTTCTTCCGCAGGTTGGCAACGAGCGCCTTACTCATCGCGATGGACTCGTCGATTGCCTCACGATTATCGAAATAGAAAGCCAAGGCCGCATACACGTCGGAAAGGGTCAGGTCATACTCGGTGGCAATCTCATCGGCACTCTTGCCAAGCCGCTCATGCCAGATGACGATGTTGGCAACGGTGATCCGATGCCCGGTAATGCGGGGCTTCCCGCCACACACTCCCGGAGTGACCTCGATGTGCTGACTCGCAGTCTCAGTCTTCATTCAAACACTTCCACGGGCGCGGTATTGCCAGCGATCTCGACGCTGACACCGCCTCCACATGGTTCAGTGTACGCAATCGGCTCGGATGGTAGAAGTGTGTGCGTGGTACCGGCAGAAGGCGGCTTGGCGGGCGTGGGCGTGCGCTGCCAACTCGTGCCATGCCGGCGTTGACGGGGCCGGCGCGTTCGTGGCTCCCTTGCCCGTGCCGGTGGAGTTGCGGGAGGCGGCGAGTCGATGACGATCGCGAAGTTCGATCCGGTGCAGAGGTCGGGCGACGAATTGCGGCGATCCTACGTCGAGAGCGGGTACGTCCTGGTTACCGGCCTGGTGGACGACGCCGCCCGCGCCGAGATTACGCGTGAGTTGCGCAGGATCAATCGGGGGGACTACTCGCGTTCGCCTACCGAGGGGGTGGCCCGGCGGCACGAGATCGAGCCGGTCGACTGGCCGGAGGATGACGAACGGCTTCTCGGCCGCCATATGTACCTCGGGCAGCCGCATGTCTACAGCGCGGTGGTGCGCGACGCCATGACCCACTCCGGCATCTGCGAGGTCCTGGACCATGTCGTTGGCGCCTCCGTGCCGTTCTGGGACGGCGCCTACAAGTGCATGCAGAGCATGTTCGTGGTAAAGCCTCCCGGCGGCAGCGGCAGCCCGTGGCACCAGGACGAGCACCCGATCCCGACCCGCGACCGTTCGCTGACCGGCGTGTGGATCGCGCTGACCGACGCGACGGTGGCGAACGGCTGCCTGTGGATCCTGCCGGACAGCCACAAGTCGGGGGTGATCTACGAACGCTACGCCCACGACCTGCCGGACGTCGACAGCAATCCGGTCGCGCGCGGCTTCGACGAGACCGGAGCGATCCCGATCGAGATGACCGCCGGCAGCGTCCTGTTCTTCAGCGGCTACCTGCTGCACAGCTCGCGCAAGAACCACAGCGACCGCTACCGCCCGGCCCTCACCTTCCACTACTGCAGCGCGTCGACGTGGCTGACCTGGGGCGGTGAGCGGAACTACCGCGGCGTGGTGCCGGTGCGCGGGGCGGATCCCTATGCCGACCTGGGATACACCACGCCGCAGCCCTGGGTGAAGGAGCGTTAGCCGGACCGCGATCGGTGGGGGGCGGCCTGACGGGCGACTTCGGCGGCGAAGCGGTGGGCTATGTCCAGGAGGGCGCGCAGCTCGTTGGCGGTCGGGGCGAGTTCGTACGGGTGGTGGTGGCAGGCGCGGCTCAGGTCGGTCCACGCGGCGGCGGCCTCACGCGCGAGTTCACGGTTGCTCAGGTAGGCGGTGAGGCACAGCAGTTGCGCGTGCCAGGTGCAGCCCTCCATGCCCGGCTCGCGCAGGGCCCAGTATTGGCGCAGCGCTTCCTCGATCGCGTGCCGGGCGAGTACCGCCACCACCCGCGGCCAGCCGTGCGGGCGGCCGCTGTGCCCGGGTCCGGCCAGCGTGTCCGCGGCGGCGAGGATTTGAGCCGGCGTCATGGCGGTCACGGGCGCCTGCACAGCCACTGCGCCAGGCGATCGGTAGCGCTGACCATCGGCGGCAGGCCGGTGGCCGCGGCGCCGGGCCCGTGCGCTCCGCGGTTCGCCCAAGTGACGGTGTCGGCCCAGTCTCGGTCGGTGCGGTTGATTCGGGCCAGCACTTCGCCGGCACGGCCGGCGTCGTCGAACAGGGCAAGCGCCAGCTTGTGCATCAGGGTGCGCGCGTCGTTCAGCGCTGCGTCGGTGCCGGCATGCGGCTCACCGCGCCCAATCCGGCGGCGGCGGAAGGCGTCCGCGCACGCCGCCTCCATGGCCAGGCGGCAGAACAGCGGCACCGCCCGTGCCGCGGCGCCCGCCGGCAGGTCGTCCGTGCGCAGCAGCGCGCGGGCATCGCTCAGGTACTGGGTCACCGGGTCACCGATGGCGCGGCACGCCACCTCGGAGCGCAGTCGCCGTACCACTTCGATGACGTGCGCCGGAATCTGCAGCCGGCGCACCGATTCCGGCAGGCGCTCGTCGTGCGTGAAGACGACGACCTGCCGCTCCTGCGCCACGGTGGCGAGCACGCGAGCGAGGCCGTCGACCTTGCCCGGGTCCATCGCCTGCACCGGATCGTCGATCACGACGAAGCCGAACGGAGATTCCGGCAGCAGCACCCGCGGCAGAAACAGGCTGAGCGCAAGCGAGTGGATCTCGCCCTGGCTCATCACGCCGAGTGCCTGGCCATCGGTCCCGTCGACGCTGACGTCCAGAACGAGATGACGGCGGGTGGCCGCACCTTCGAGCTCCAGGCGGTCGAGCGATACGCTGCTGTTCTGCCTGAGCGACGCCCACACCTCCGCGGCCCGTTCCGCGATGGGACGAAACCGCTCGGCCCTGATCCGGTCCGTCTCCGCGTCGAGCCACTTCTCCGCGCTCGACAGGGCCGGGACCGCCGCGGCCGCGCGCTCGGCTTGGCGCGCCGCCGGCAGCCACCCGCGCAGCGTGGCGACCAGCGGGCGCCAGGCTTCCTCCAGGCGCTCCAGGGCGGCGGCGGCTTGCTCACGGAGTACATGGGCAGCGGCGGCAAGATTTCGGTGCTCCGCCTCCAGGTGATCGATCAACCGTTCGTCCGGTGCGTCGGACGGTGTATCGGCCCAGCGTTCCCAGGCGCGCAGCAGTGCGTCCACGTCGACCGTGGGAGGGGCGGTTCCGCGCACAATGGTCGGCGGCGCGGACAACAGGGCCTGCGCCGCGCGGCGGCAAGCGCCTGGCCGGCGCGCTGTGCCGCTTCCGCCTCGGTACGCAGGCGCTGCACTTCGGCCTCCGTCCGCGGCCGTCGGACGGGCCTACGCGTCGGCCGCGGTCCGCGACCGCCATGCGGAAGTCAGCTCGCCGGAGCCGCACACCGGGCACGGACGGTCGCCGTGTGCCGCGTGCAGGGCGAGCGAGCGGTGCAGCAGGTCCGCGATCTGCAGGGCGCGGCCGGCATCGGTCTGCTCGGCAGCGCGTGCGTCCGCGGCCGCGGTACGCAATCGGGCCGCCGCGGCCTGCACTTCGCCGGCGCCCGGCACCGCAACGGTCGCGAGGCCGCGCAACCGGGCGATCTCCCCCTCGCCTTCCGGTTCGATTGCACCCTCCAGAACCAATTCCACGGCATCGAGATCCCACGACGCGACCTTCGGCTTGCTGATCGCCTGCGCGCAGGTCCGCGCCCGTTCATCGTCGAGCGCTTCTACCTGTGCATACCACTCGCGACGCCCGGACTCGGCGGTGCGCACCTGCTTTTGGCGCTCGCTTCGCCGCTCGCGCAACCGCCCGCGGGCGGCCACGAGGGCATCGAGCCCCAGCGCCGCCGACATCGTGTCGTACAGTTCGGCCGGGCCGCGGTCGGGGATCGAGCCCAGTTCGTTGTAGGGCAGAAACGGGCGGTACGCCGCGACAGCCTCGTCCCAGCCGAGCGCGGCGCGGACGCTGTCTCCCTGAACGCCACCGGCGCTGTCGGCACCGGCGGACAGGTCCGAACCCGGCGGCCACTCCCTTCGCACGACAAGCGGTTGCCGCCTGCCTTCCACCGCCAATGTCGCCGCAATCGCCGCCGGCCCCTCCCAGTGCAGATTGCGCCACCCGGCCTTCCAGACCGCCGATCGGTCCTCCCAGCGGCGGTTCTCGCCGGTCAGCAGCAGCTCCAGGGCCTCCGCGAAGCTCGACTTGCCGCTGCCGTTGCGCCCGACGACCAGGGTGAGCCCGGGGCCCGTGGGTATCGACAAATCGCACTCGGCCCCGATGCCGCGAAATCCCCGCACCGAAATCGTGTGGAGGTACGCCCGCCTAACCTGCGCGTGGACCGGATCCGGCTCCGCTGCTGACCGTGGCTCGCGGCCGCCCGCATCCTCGACCAGGGCTCGATCCAGCGCCTCGCCGCCTTCGAGCGCCGCGAGCACGAGCAATCCCGCCTCCACGTCAAGCTGTTCATCCGCATCCATCCGCGCGCGGACCTGTGCGGTCAGCGCACTACCAATCCCATCCATTCGCTACCCGGCCATCCTACCAACATCGCCTGGTTTGGGAACGTCCGTGCCGAATGACCGCAGGAACATTGCTGCACCTTGATGCCGCGATTCGTGTGTCACAGAAAACTCGAATTTCTTCCGATTTCTTCCCGTCAGGGGTTGACACACTTTGCGGCGCACTTTTCGGCAGCAGCCTCGGCCCTGACAAAATTCCGCTCAGCACGCGCGTAACGGGCCCCCACGGCTGGCCGGCACGAATTTTGACGGAAACCCACCGGAATCGGGTTCCGGGGCCTCCAGGAGCCGTCAAGGGGCGTGTGAAAACCGGGTGTACGATGGCTCATCATGAAATCCGACACGATCACACTTGCACGCCACGCGACGACGATGGACCGGCCTGAACCGACGGTGATGATCCAGCAGCCGGACGAGGACGCACTCTCCGCCGCTCGGGCGGCGGCGGCAGACCGCAAGCCTGGAGACAGTGCAGCAATGCGAGGGGATCCGGGGCAGGGGCCCGAGTTGGCTCGCCTCGGCGACCAGATCGCCGAGCTGGCCGCGCGCATTGATGCCGCCACCTACGAACTGCTGTGCCACTTGCGCGAGTTCGACCGCGGGTACGGTTGGGAGGGTTGGCGCTCCTGCGCCCACTGGCTGAACTGGCGCACCGGCCTCGATCTCGGCGCCGCGCGCGAGAAGCTGCGCGTGGCCGCCGCGCTGGCCGACCTGAACCACATCGCCGCGGCCATGGCGCGCGGCCAGTTGTCCTACTCGAAGGTGCGCGCCCTGACCCGGGTCGCGACGCCGGCCACTGAAGCGCCGCTGTTGGCGTTGGCCCTGCGCGCCACCGCCTCACAGGTGGAGCGGCTGGTGCGGGCGTGGCGGCAGGCGGATCGCGATGCGCAACCCAATGCCGAGCAGATGCTGCTGCAGAGCCGGATGTTGAGCATGCAGGTGGACGAAGACGGCATGGTGATGCTGCGCGGGCGCCTGCCGCCGGAGGTAGGAGCGGTGCTGATGCGCGCCGTGGAGGCGGCACTGGAGCAGGTTCCGGCGCCGGCGGACGGCGACGACCCCACGATCGCACAA
>MPNH01000024.1 GCA_002238925.1 Spirochaetaceae bacterium bin103
CCGGGACCGGAACCGGTGCCGGCAGGGCCGCCACCCGCCCCGCGGCCTCCCCTTCCACCGTCCCGGCGAACGCGCCCGACGTGGTCACCCGCACCGTCAGCCGGTGCACACCCGGCGCCAGGGGCCGCGGCGGCCGGAACGACCGCGCCGCCGCATGCAGACTTCGATACGGGCCGCCGTTGACCGACACCTGCACGGCATCAATCTGGTCCGAAGTATCGACCGTCCACTTCCACAGCGGGGGATTGGCGTACTCGCCAAGCAGGGCCGACCGATGGACCGCCACTATCAGTACTGGCGGCTCCGCTGGCTCCGAAGGGAACGGGCGCATCGCAACCGGCTCGGCACAGGAGCCGAGCGCCACCGCCATACCAAGCGCGACGACAACCCGCGCCGACGCGGACCAGCGCACGCGGCTACGGCGCAGCCTGCAGCAGCCGGGCGGCGCGCAGGATCCGCTCGACGCAATCGGCGACGCTGGCGCGGCTGGTGTCGATGAGGCAGTCGGCGGGATCGGGCGGCTCGTAGCCGGACGCATCCCACGCGCGCCGGTAGACGCCCTTGTAGTCGCGCTGCCGGGCGACCTCCGGCGAGCACTGCAATCCCACCATGACCAGCCCCGGCAGCACGCGCGCCGGCGCCCGAATCTCCTCGGTCGGCGAAACCATCGCCACCACCACGTCGACGCTCTGCGCGAGCCGCGCGGCCAGACCGGCAACCCGACGCACGTTCTCCAGCCGATCGGCGGTGGAAAAGCCCAGCCCCCGGCTCAGTGCACCCCGGCGCACCACGTCGCCGTCGACCAGGCATGCCACCCGGCCCATGGCGCCCAGGCGCTCCACCAGGGCGTGCCCGACCGTTGTCTTGCCGGAGCAGGGCATGCCGGTAAGCCAGAATACGGCCATCAGCGAGCCAAGGGGTGGTCGACCACAAGCCGCCGCCGCGGGATCTGCCGGTCTTGACAGGGCGTTTCGATTACTGCTATTCCTGAACTCATAAAAACTTGCCGGCACTATGCCGAACAGGAGCAGCACCCATGAGTGATTCAGATGGCCACGTCTCCGTTGAGCGCGAGAGTGTAGAGACGATGCTGGAGGTACTCAAGAGATTGCGTGGCATTTTCAACTCCGACCTCGATCTTCTGAAGCAGAATGCGCCGGGCATCGGCGCGTTCGCCGAGCGCACCGAATCCGGCATCGCGCGGCTGCAGGCGGTGCTCGACGGCAACTCCGGCGCCAGCCTGTCGCTGCCGCGCGATGTCGTCGAGTCGATGATCGCCCGGTTCAAGAGATTCCGCGGCAACTTCAACACCGACACGGACGAGCTCCAGGAGCTGGCGCCGGGCATTGCCCGTTTCGTCAAGCGGCTGGAGGCGGCCACCGAGAAACTCAAGGCGGCACTGTAAGAGCGACCGCGCGGCTGGCTTCAGTCGCGCCGCTTCACGGTGATGGTAACGATGTCGGCCTTGCGGAACTTCTGGTGGCGCACGGTCGAGGCGTAGTGGCGCAGCAGGCGGAGTGACGTTTCGGCGTCCACGGAAGACGAGTCAGGCTCGCCGAGCGCAGCGATTTCATCTTCCAGGTTGCCGAACGACGAGGCGGCGACAAATTCCAGTTCCGCCAGCTCGCGGCCCACGCGTGCCGACACACGCATCCGGTTGCGCCGTTGCAGCCGGAATTCGGGATCGTCGGCGAACGGATCGTCCTCGCCCTTCAGCGACAGGATCACCTCTTCGCACGCCGCCCGCAACGGGGCCTTGGCCGTCTCGCCCCAGCCGCGCGTGTCCGCCAGCCTCACCACGAATTGATCGACCGCGCCGATCGCTGCGGTGTCCAGATCCAGGGAGAGGCGCTTGCGATAGCCGGGCGGCTCCAGGATCAGCGACAGGATGATCGCCACAATGCCGCCGGCAGTCATGCCGTTGCCAAGCATCAGTTCCAGCCGGCCGACCAGCAGTTCCGAAAATATCCATCCGTTCTGGAATCCCACGCCCACCCAGAACGAGATTCCGACGATCGCGCTCTTGCGGTAGTCAAGCCCCGACCCGACCACCAGCCTGATGCCGAGCGTGAACAGGATCGCCGCCAGCGCCAGGGTAAATGCGCCGGCCACCGCGTTGGGAATGGCGAGCAGCAACGACACCACCTTCGGAAAGAAGGCCACCACCAGGAACAGCAGGCCGACGTACACCCCGACGCGCCGCGCCGCCACGCCGGTAATCTCGGCGATGGCCACGCTGGTGGCGTAGGTGGTGTTGGGCAGCGTGCCGAGCAGCCCGGAAAGCAGGTTGCCGACGCCATCGGTAGCCACCGCACCTTGCACCAGCTTGTAGTCCGGAACCCGCGGACGGCGCCACGACACCCGCTGAATGGCAATCGCGTCGCCCACCGTCTCGATAGCGCCGACCAGGGCGAGGAACGTGAATGAGGGCAACAGCAGGATATTGCGGGCGAGCGCAGGGAAGTCGAGCCCCGGCCACGCCGAGAAACGCGGCAGCCCGATCCAGTCGGCATCCAGGACCCGCTGCACGTCGTAGGTGCCGAACGCCAGGCCGACCACGCAGCCGCACACTACCCCGGCCACCGGCGCCCATACCCGCGCTATCCCGCGCATGCGCAGGGTGAGGATCATCATCACGGCCAGCGTGACGCCCGCCTCCAGCGGGGCGGCCGCCGGTGGGATACCCGGTGTCGTTTGTGCAAACAGATCAAAAATGACCGGCGCCAGGGTCACCGGAATCAGCATGATGATGGTGCTCGAGACAGTCGGGGTGATCAGCCGCCGCAGGTTGGTCAATTGGCGCGCGATCCTGAACAGCGGCAGACACGACAGCATGACCATGGTCGCCAGCAGCGCGGGGCCGCCTTCATTCAGGGCGGTAATGGATACGGCGATATACGCCGCGGACGGGCCCATCAGGAGCAGGTGGCCGGAGCCCAGCCGCCGGCGGCGCGTGGTCTGCAACATGGTGGTGAGACCGCTCACGCACAGGGCGGCGAACACCGCCCACGACAGGTAGTCGTCGTCGAGACCAGCGCTGCGCACCACAATCAGCACCGTCACCACCATGCTCGCCAGCGACAGCGCGCCGTATTGGACCGCCAGTCCCGCGGCCAGCGGTCGCGGCGGCGGCTCGTCGGGTTCGAAGCGGACTTCCTGCTCGACCACCGGCTGGCGCGGAGCGTCTCCCATCCCTTGGCCCCCAACTCTACCGATCCGTACGCCGGGCGACAACGCGCCCCCACGCGCTCCCCTGCTGGTAGTCCGCGCGCGAGCATGTTGTGATAGGCTCAACCCGGCAAGCGCGAACGAATCGCGCCAGACAACCAAGGAGAACACGATGTCAGAGAAAGACCTGCTCGACGAACTCAGGCAGATCGATACCCCCACGATCACCAACGTGGTGGCCACCTACCCCGGCGACGAGCTGTGCCTGGAGCTGTACCATCCCTGGGAAGCGAACTGGTACACCGACAACCGGCTGATGTGCTGGTACCCGGAGTTGGGCCCGATTGCCGGCTACGCGGTTACCTGCACCTACAGTGTCACCGATCCCGGCTACTCCGGGCTGTCGCTGATGGACGTGCTGGAGGCGGCGGACCGGCAGGGCGGGCCCTCCATCTTCTGCTTCGAGCAGCGCTTCCCCGACGAGTTGGCAGACAAGGTGGGGCTGTCGGGCGGCAACATGACCTCGGCGCTGCGCGCCTGCGGCGCCATCGGCGCGGTAACCAACGGTCCGTCGCGCGACATCCACGAGATTCGCCCGATGAAGTTTCAGTACCTGACGCGCGGCATCTGCGCCGGCCACGGCCCGCAGTCGATCCAGGGTGTGCAGGTGCCGGTCAGCCTGTGCGGCATGGACGTGGCGCCCGGCGACATCGTGCACATGGACGAGAACGGCGCGGTAAAGTTCCCGGCCAACCGCCTTGAGGAGGTGGTCACCAACGCCAAGACACTGCTGGCCAAGGAGGATGTCCGGGTCGGCAAGTTGCTGCAGGCCGACGGGCTGGCGGAAGTGCGCGCGATCATGGGCGGGCACCAGTACGTGAAGAAGTAGCGGATCGGACCGATGCAGGTTACCGCACTCACCGCGGCCACGCTGGTCATACCACTGCGCAACCCCACTTCGATCGCCGCCCGCACCATGACCGAGCGCCACTACACGCTGGTCAAGGTTGCCACCGAGGGCGGCGTGGAGGGACTGGGGTTCTGCTACTGCGGCAACGCGGCCGGCTGGGTGGTAACGAGCACGGTGCGTGACCTGCTCGCCCGCCACGTGGTCGGACGCGATGCGCACCACACCGAGGGCATCTGGAACGACATGTACGCGGATGCCCTGCTGATGGGACGGCGCGGGGCGGCGCTGCGCGCCATGAGCGCCATCGACATCGCGCTGTGGGACGCCAATGCGAAGGCGGCGGATCTGCCGCTGTACCGCTACCTGGGCGCGGCGCGCGGCGACACGGTGCCGGCCTACGCCAGCGGCGGCTACTTCCTGCCCGGCAAGAGCGAGCAGGACTTGGCTGCCGAGTGCGCGCGGTACGTCGATGCCGGCTTCGGCGCGGTCAAGATCAAGGTGGGCCGCGTCGACGCTCGGGCGGACGCGGCGCGCATCGCCGCGGTGCGGCAGGCGGTCGGCGACGAGGTGGAGCTGTTTGCCGACGCCAACAACGCCTGGCCCGACGCGGCGAGCGCCATCCGCGCCGTCCGCCGCTGGGAGCAATTCGACCTGGGCTGGATCGAAGAGCCGAACCCGCCCGACGAGCTGGCCGCCCATGCGGCGGTGGCCGCGGCGGTGGAGCCGCCGGTCGCCACCGGCGAGATTCACCAGACACGCTGGGACTTCCAGCAGATCCTGGATCTGGGCGCCGCCGCCATCGTGCAGCCCGACGCCGCGGTGTGCGGCGGCGTTACCGAGTTCCGGCGCATCGCCGCCCTGGCGGCCGGCCAGGGCATCACCGTGGCCCCGCACTGGCTGGCCGACCTGCACGTGCACCTGGTGGCCGCCACGGCGAACGCCACCTGGGTGGAATACTTCACCGACACCGAGGTCCTGAACCTGATGGAGGTATTCCGCACCCGCCTGCAGGCGCGCGACGGCGCGCTGGTGCTGCCGCAGGAGCCGGGTCTCGGGATCGTGCTCGACGACGCCGCCGTGGAGCGCTTCTCTCGCGACGGCTGGCGTTGACCCGCACCCTCTGGTACCGTTGCGCGGACAAGGGAGTAGAGAGATGAAAGCTGCCGTATTGCATGAAGTGGGCGGACCGTTCGTAATCGAGGATGTCGACCTGCAGCCGCCGCGGCCCGACGAAGTGCGCGTGCGGCTGGCCGCGGCCGGCATGTGCCACAGCGACTGGCACTTCGTGGCCGGCAAGCTCGACCGCCCCAAGCCGGTGGTGCTCGGACACGAGGGCGCCGGCATCGTGGAGGAAGTGGGCAGCGAGGTGACCCGCGTCAAGCCTGGCGAGCACGTCATCCTCAACTGGGCGCCCTCCTGCAACAGCTGCTTCTACTGTTTGCGCGGCCAGAACGGGCTGTGCGAAACCATGTGGTACTGGCACAACGGCACCATGCACGACGGCAGTACCCGGCTGAGCCTGAACGGCGAGCGCGTCACCCAGTTCAGCGTGGTATCCACCTTTGCCGAGCAGGCGGTGGCGCCCGAGCAGTCGTGCGTGGTGATACCGGACGACATCTCGTTCGACGTTGCGGCCCTGGTGGGCTGCGCGGTGACCACCGGCGTTGGGGCGGCGCTGAACACCGTACAGATCCGCCCCGGCGAGAGTGTCGCAGTGTACGGTTGCGGCGGCGTCGGGCTGAACGTGGTGCAGGGCGCACGGCTGAGCGCCGCCAACCCGATCATCGCCGTGGACAGCGACCCGGCCAAGCTGGAAATCGCGCGCCAATTTGGCGCCACCGACGGCGTGGTGGCCGGCGACAATGCCCACAAGCAGGTGCAGGCGCTCACCGGCGGGCGCGGCGTGGACTTCGCATTCGAAGCGGTCGGCGCGCCGGCCGTGCAGGAAGCCGCCTACAAGGCCGCCCGCCCGGGCGGCGCCCTGGTGGTGGTGGGCGTGGCCCCCGCGGGGTCGGTTACCCGCTACGCGGGCCTCGACCTGCACGTGAACGAGAAGCGCATCTACGGCTCCTTCTTCGGCTCCACCGACGCGCACCGGGAGTTCCCGCGCCTGCTGGCACTGTACCGCGCCGGCAAGCTGCTGCTCGACGAGCTGATCTCCCGCCCCCACCGCCCCGACCGGTGGGTCGTCGACGAGCTGACCCCCCGCCACTACCGCCTCGACCAGATCAACGACGCCTACGCCGACTTGCTAAGAGGTGGCCACAAGCGCGGCGTCTTATTGTTCGACTGAGCAACACGCCCCTCGCTCATGTCAACGCGGCGTACGCCGACTTGCTAAGAGGCGGCCACAAGCGCGGCGTTCTATTGTTCGACTAACTAGGCGAACCGTGCCTGCCACACTGAGCAGGCGCACAATCAGTTCAAGGAGGGAGCGCTTGGTGCTTCGTGGGAACACTCCCACCGGCCGTGGCGCGCTGGTTTATTGACGCACAACGTGTCCTGATTTAGGGTAAGAGGGATAACGAACAGGTTGTCAGTTGATGGTCCTCAGGCATGAAAGACGACCTGTCGGCACCAGGGACGGAAAGATGCGATCAATAACACTCCTGTTCTCGTATAACCAACTGGTGGCCCCTGCGCCAATGTTCAATGCCGCGCGATTACTCACGGTCCTCGTGCTCTCCTGTACCCTCCTCGTGAGTGCATGCGGCGGAAGTCCCAACCCGGGGTCGCGCACGGGTGACCAAGCAGAAATTCCCGGTGATTCCGAGCCAGAACTGGATCCGGCTCCGAACGGCGAAGCGGACAACGAGACCGACGGCGAGACCGACGGCGAAACGAACGGCGAGACCGATGACGATCCGAATGACAGCACGGAGGACCCCGATCCTGATCCGACTTCACGACCGCAAGCTCCGGCCGCACCAGCCCGGCCCATGCTCAACTCCCCGAACCATTGCTCCCTGGAAGTCAACTGGTCCAAGCCAAGCGGTGCCGTTGTTAACGGCTACGAGGTGCAGTACCGGTCCGCAGGCGCCGGGAGCACCTGGACGGACTGGCCCCACAGCGGGACGGGAACGAGCACAGTAATCCGCAGTCTGGCCGCGGACACCACGTACCAAGTCCGGGTGGCTGCGAAGAATGCAGCCGGCCCGGGCCCATGGTCGCCGGCCCAATCCAAGGCGACCCTGGCAGAGGAGACACTCCCGATAGTTACCATTCACACGGTGTCAAGCCCCATCATCGAGGGCGAGTCGGCGGAATTCTACGTCCAGGTGACCCGTCCGCGGTGTACGGTTCTGGAGGTGAAGGTACAGTTGATAGTGACAGAGTACAGTACCAGAGGTATCCCGCGCACCCTTGTTAACCGGTTCGACTATCCTTCCATCGCCGTGGGCGAGAGGCAAGTCGTCTACGATGCGTATACTACCGGAGACGACAGCTTCGACGAGCCGGGGCCAGCGATGGAGGTGAAAGCCAAAGTGCAGCCGGGTACCGGCTACGAGCCTTCTCAAATCCATGGGGAGAAGATAGTCGTCGTCGACGATAATGACGGCTAAGTCGGCCGGTATGGCGCGGCGTCATCCTGTTCGACAACGCCATCTGACAGGCCAACTGGCCGTTAGTGGACCTTGACCACAAGCTTGCCGAAGTTGGCGCCGGCGAGCAGGCCGATGAAGGCTTCGGGTGAGTTCTCGATACCCTCGACCACGTCCTCGCGGTACTTCAGGGTGCCGTCCTGCACCCAGCCGGCGAGGCGGCGCAGCGCCTCCTCGTGCTTGCCGGTGAACTGGAACACCAGGAAGCCCTCCATGCGCGCCCGCCGGGTCAGCAGCATGCGCGGAATGTTGCGCGGCCCCTGCGGCGGCGAGGTGGCGTTGTAGAACGCAATCTGGCCGCAGATCACAGCACGCCCGAAGATGGCGATCTGGTCGATCGCCGCATCCGTGACCGGGCCGCCGACGTTGTCCCAGTACACGTTGATGCCGTGCGGACACAGTTCGCGCAGGCGCGCCGGTACGTCCTCGGCCTTGTAGTCGATGGCGGCGTCGAAGCCGAGTTCGTCCACCACGTAGCCGCACTTCTCGCGCGAGCCGGCGACGCCGATCACCCGGCAGCCGTTGTGCTTCGCGAGTTGTCCCACCACGGCGCCGACCGCCCCGGAGGCCGCGGTCACCACCACCGTGTCGCCGGCCACCGGCTTGCCCACCTCGAACAAGCCGTGGTAGGCGGTGAGCCCCGGCATGCCGAGAATGCCCACCGAAGTGGAGATCGGGGCCACCGCGGGATCGATCTTGCGCACGTCGCGGGCATCCATCACGCCGTACTCCTGCCAGCCAATCTTGCCCATCGCGTAGTCGCCGACCGCGAACAGGTCGGAGTTGGAGGCGATCACCTCGCCGACCGCGTCCGCCTCCAGCACACCGCCCTCGGGGACCGGAGCGGCGTAGGCGGCCGGAGTCGGGGGGTTCATGCGCCCGCGCATGTACGGATCGAGCGAGTGGTAGTGGGTGGCGATCAGCACCTCGCCCGGCCCCGGCTCTGGAACCGGGCTCTCGACGAGTGCGAAGTCGGACAGCTTGGGGACGCCGCGCGGGCGGGCCGCCAGCGTCCAGGCGCGATTGGTTTGCTTTGCCATTACGGTTCATGAGGATAGCACCGCCGGCGCGCAGGTGGTAGGCCGTGGTTTGCCGGAACCGCGGGCACCGTATGGCGCGCTGGGGCCCGCGGAGCGTTCGCCGCTCGCAGCGGGGAGCGTAGGTGGCGTATCATCGGCTATCATGACGTCTCTACCGACTACCACGCTGGGCAACACCGGCATTCAAGTGACGCGCCTCGGGTTCGGGGCGGCGCTGCACCATCCTGACAAGCCGTACTGGAACGACCAGACCGCGGAACCGCTGCACCACGCGGTGCTGGACGCCGGCATCAACTTCATCGACACCGCCTACGACTACGTCGACTCGGAGCGCCGCATCGGCGACTTCCTGGCCGGCCGCTACGGCGACTTCACCCTGGCCACCAAGTGCGGCTGCACCGACACCAGGCCCAACGACAACAACTCCGACCACCTTTGGACGCGCGATAACCTGTTTCGCGGCCTGGAGGGCAGCCTCGCCCGCCTGCACCGCGACAGCGTCGACGTGATACAGATGCACAACCCGACCGTGGCGGAGTGCGAGGCCGGCGGCCTCGTGGATGCGCTGCAGGAGATGAAGCGCGGCGGCCAAGCGCGTTTCATCGGCGTGTCGACCACCATGCCGCACCTGCCCACCTACCTGGAGTGGGGGGTATTCGACACCATGCAGATCCCCTACTCGGCCCTGGAGCGGCAGCACGAAGAGTGGATTACGCGTGCCGCCGAGGCCGGCGTCGGCATCATTATCCGCGGCGGCGTGGCGCAGGGCGAGCCGGCCAGCGGGTACGGGGTCAAGGACCGCTGGGCTGCTTTCGAACGCGCCGGTCTGGATGAATTGTGCGCACCTGGCGAGAGCCGCTCGGCGTTCTTGCTGCGCTACACACTGTCCCACCCGCACGCCCACACCATCATCGTGGGCACCACGCGCCCGGCGCACCTGCAGGAGAACGTCGCCGCGGTGCAGCGCGGTCCGCTCCCCGCCGACACCTACGCCGAGGCCAAACGCCGCCTCGACGCCGCCGGCGAACGGCCAGACCCCGCGGCATAGGCCCCCGGAGCACCGCCTCGTGAGCTACGACGACCTGTTGATGGCCACCTACGAACTGCGCGAGAAGCTGGTTGCCGACCGCCACCGGCCGCGCTACCACTTCGTGCCGCCGGAGGGCAGGTGGAACGACCTCAACGGCATGCTGTACTGGAAGGGACGCTACCACATCGGCTACCTGCAGAAGATTCGCAACGCGCCCGGCGAGCGCGACTTCTCGAGCTGGCAGCACGTGTCCAGCCGCGACCTCGTGCACTGGCGCTACCACCCCGCTTCGCTGCGCGAGCCACTGGCCGGCACCAGGGGGGACTACTTCAACAGCGGCGACGCGATGGAGGGCATGGAGGTGCCGACCATCATCGCCAACATGCCGCGCCGCGGCATCTGCATCTACCAGGCCGTCGACGACACCCTGGACAGATGGAAGCCGCTGCCGCAGAACCCGGTGATCCCGCTCGACCCGGGCGAACGCGGCGAGCGCAAGCTGTCGTCCGCGTTCCCGGAGTGCGTGATCTTCGATCCGAGCGGCTGGAAGGAGGGCGACACCCACTACGCCCTGGTCGGCAACAAGAACTTCCGCCCCGGCTACGAGGGCGACTGCACCAGCCTGTTCAAGTCGCGCGACCTGGCGAACTGGGAGTACGTCGGCCCGTTCTACCGCTCCGACCGGCGCTGGACCGCGGAGGAGGAAGACTGCGCGTGCAGCGACTTCTTCCCGTTCGGCGACCGCCACATGCTGCTGATGCACACCCACCGGCCATACGGCAAGTGCCAGTACTACCTCGGGCGCTACCAGGACGAGCGCTTCGTCCCGGAGCGCAACGGCCAGCTCAGTTGGCTCGGATCGATGCTCGCCGGCCCGGAGACGCTCGCCGACGACCGCGGGCGGCGCATCTTCATGGGCTGGATCGCCGACGCCCGCGACTGGCAGGAAACCGGCTGGACCGGGGTGGTGACGCTGCCGTGGCACCTGTACCCCGGCCCGGACAACGGCCTCAAGATCGCGCCGGCGGAGGAGCTGGCGGTGCTGCGCTACGACGAGGTACGAGCCAGCGGCCTGAGCCTGGCGGACGGCGAGGAGGTGACCGTCGATGCGCTCTCATCCGACTGCATGGAGGCCCGCATGACCCTGGCCGCGGCGAGCGCCGCCGAGTTCGGCATCAAGCTGCTGTGTTCGCCCAACGGCGAGGAAGAGACGACCGTCACCTACCGAGCCGGCGCCGGCGAGTTCGTGATCGACTTCTCCGGATCCAGCACCGACACGTCGCTTCAGTATCCACAAGGCGTCACCCGGCAGGTCGTGCCCTACCCGCCGCCGCCCGCCGGCACACTCGACCTGGACATTTTCGTGGACCGCTCGGTGATCGAGATCTTCGTGAACCGCGACTTGGTGCTGGTGCAGCGCGTCTATCCGCAACGCGACGACAGCCGCAAGTTCCGCATTTTTACCCGCGGCGGCGCGCTGACCGCCTCCAACATCGTCAAGTGGGAGATGGACGCCGCCAACCCCTGGTAATCGCCGCGCACGGGGGCGGCTACGGGTACACCGTCTCGCCGGTCTTGTGGGCGTTGATGAAATCCCAGTCCAGCGGCACGCCCAAGCCGGGCTCCTCCGGCACGTCGATGCAACCGTCGGCGTCGACCGAGTCGAGTTCGTCCATCCACTGGCGGTCCGGGTAGATCGGCGCCTTGGTCTCGCGCACCTTGTGGATACCGACGCCCATCTCGAAGTAGTTGGTGTTGCGGATCGAGGCCATGCAGTGGCGGTGCGCCAATCCGCCGCCGTGGATTTCCACGTCGAGCCCGCTCGCCTCGGCGATCGCCGCGATCTTCATCACCCCGGTAATGCCGCCGTCGGCCTGGGCGTTGGCGCGCACGTAGTCGGCGGCGCCGGCGTGGATGGTGTCCATCTTCGCCTCCAGGCCGCGCACGTGCTCGCCCATCAACAGCGGTGTCTTGATCAGCTCGCGCAGCTTGGCATGCGCGAACGCCGACAGTCCGCCGCCGCGGAACGCGTCCTCGTACCACAGGTAGTGCGCTTCGTCGCACGCCCGCCCCACGCGCAGCACGTCGTTGAAGGTGCCGAAGCCGCCCGCCGGATCGAGCATCAGGTCGAACTCGTCGCCCACCGCCTCGCGGATCGCGAGCACCGCCGCCACCTCGCGGTGGATGGAGCGGTTCACCCAGCCGTGGATCTTGAACGCCGGGTAGCCGTAGCGCTCCTTACTCAGCAAGGCGAACTCGGCGTAGTCCTGCGGCGTGGTGAGCCCGCCGTTCTCGTCGCCGTGGAAACTGCTCGCGTAGCACGGCAGCTTGGTGCGCCAACCGCCCAGGAGCTGGTACACGGGTACGCCGTAGAGCTTGCCGGCTATGTCCCACAGGGCGATGTCCACCGCCCCCGGCGGCGTACCGTCCGGCGAACGCCGCGACCGCTTCAGGTCGTGCCAGATGATCTCCCGCTGCAGCGGATCGCGCCCGACCAGGTACTGCGCCGTCCGGCCGTCCACGCCGCCCGGCACCTCGCCGGTGATGCCGGCGTCGGTCTCGATGGTCAGGATGCTGCCGCCGGTGCGCCAGGTCGCGCCGGGCGTGTACAGCGTATCCCAGCCGTAGCGCGGATCCATGGCCAGATCCGCCAGCTCATATTCGAAATGGGTAACCGCTACCCGGGTAATGCTCAGTGTCGATGCCACGGTGCCCCCTGCGCCGCCCATCATACCCCGGCTCAGCCCGCGTTGGCTTGAAGGCGGATGTTGGCGCGGGTGCCGGGCACGTCGAAGCAGGCGTACTGGTTGGCGCGCATGATGCGGGTGGCGATATCCATTGCCTGCCGCTCGGTCAGGTCGCCGGCGGCTACTTCCGCGGCCAGCGCCCGCCGGATGCCGCGCCGCGCCTGCCGCGCATAGGCCAGGGCCGCGGTCGGCCACGAGGTGTCGCCCCCGAACGCGAACAGCTTGTTGATCGGCACGGCGTGGATGAAGCGGCGCAGGAAGTCGGCGCTGCTGTACGGGTCGATGCTCCACGCCCAGCACAGGTCGACCCAGATATTGCGGTAGTGCTTGGCCAGGGCGGCCAGCTCGTCGCTGTACGGGTAGGCGATGTGCATCAGCACAAAGCGAGCTTCGGGGTAGCGGGCGAACAGCGCGCACATGTTGCCGGCGGGAATGTAGGCGGTCGGCATGCGGTCGTTGCCGGCGTAGTAGCCGGTGTGGATCTTGAACGGCAGATTGTGCTCGATCGCCAGCTCGACGCCGCGCGCCCAGCACCAGTCGCCGACGCACAGGTGGGCTTCCTGGTCGGCGCTCGCGGCGTCCGGCCGCAGCACCTTCTGCAGAGCCGCCTCCGCATCGGCATCGCTGCGCTCGCGCCAGGCCAGCGTCCGCGCATAGGCGTGCTGCGTCTTGACCGCGATCGCACACGGCGCGTGGCGGGCAAAGATCGCCTCCATGGCGCGCCGCAACGAGGCCAGGCCGTTCACCTCGATGCCGGTCTCGGCGGCGACGGCGGGCACGTCGACGTCGCCCCTGCACAGGGTGAATAACGACAGGTCGTACAGAAAGAACTCCGGCCCGGAGTCGTCCGGCGGGCACGGCCAGCGCATGTCGTCGGTCTGCACCTGGTCGAGGTTGGCGACGTCGTGCAGTAACCGGTAGCGCTCGCCCGGGCGGCGCAGCTCGGCAGTGCGGCCCGCGGCCGCTGCCAGCCCATCTGCGCTGAGTTCGTCGAGGCCGTAGACCTTGCCGGCTATCAGGCGCACCGCCTCGCCGTAGCCGGTGAACTGCGTCGCCCGCCACGCCGCCTCAATACCCCGGAAACGGGCCGCGATGTCCGGGTCGGAGGCGTCCATCAGTCGCCGCATCGCCTCCGCGGACGCGCCCGCGGTGTGCAGGTCGGCGCGCACGTAGTTGTCGAACAGATCCTGCAGTATGTCAGGGCCGTCGTCCAGCCACTCCGCTTCGCGCCGCAGGTGCTCGTGGGTATCCACCAGCGGCGTCTGCTCGACGTGCCGGGCCAGGTCGGTGTTCAGTTGTTCCGCTTCCACCGCGTCACCATACCCCAGGCCCGTTTGAAGCACACGCGAGCCGCCCGGTTATGAGCGCGCCTCGGCGGCGGCCAGCAACTCGGACACGAGTTGGTCCAGTTCCGCCGTGGCGCCGGCGTCGCGCAACTCGTCGCCGGCCAGCGCCTCGCCGGCGGAGGGCAGGCTGAATTGCCGGTCGAGCAGCGGAACGCGCAGGTGGCCAAGCGCCAGGCGCAGCACCACCAGCCCGCGGCGGCCGCCACCCGGACCGGGCGATGCACTCAGCAGAGCTGTCGGGCGAGCCCAAATGCGGCGGTCGATGCGGGTGAGCCAGTCGATGGTGTTCTTCAGCAGGGCGGGATAGGCGCCGTTGTACTCGGGCGAGGCGATCATCAGCCCATCTGCCGCCGCCACCTGCTCGCCGAGCGCGTGCGCCGGATCGGGCACGCCGTTGGCGGTCTCATAGTCGCCGTCGTACAGCGGCATGCGGTAGTCGGCGAGGTCCAGGAACACCCCCTCACCGCCGAGCGCCGAGACACGCGCCGCCGCCACCCGTGCGAGCTGCTTGTTGAGCGAACCCCGGCGCGCGCTTCCCGCCAGGGCGACGATCCGCCGAACACCCATCGCGGCAAGTATACCAGCACCGATCGCGTAGCGGCCGCCGGCCGGCGCCCAGAAGCGAGCCGCTCGCCGAGCAGGCTCACAGTGCGTAGGTTGCGCCGACGAGGCCGAATTTGGCCGGACCGCCGCTGATGCCGGCGGGGGTGCCGTCGGCCCGCCAGCAGGCCGCTCCGTGAATCAGTCCCCGGCGGTCCTCAAATTGCACCCCGTTCATGCCGCCGGCCACTCGGGAGACGACCTCCACCTCGTGCCCCATGCCGCGAAGCTGGCGGCGCGTGTCCTCGGCGATGCCCTGTTCGACCTCCAGTGCCTGGCCCTGAGTCCAGACGCGGGGCGCCTCGACTGCCTCCTGCAGCGTCATGCCGAAGTCGATGACGTTGACGATGGCCTGCAGCACGGACGGGAAGATGCGCATGCCGCCGGGCGTGCCGAGTGCCATGAACGGCTTGCCATCCTTCAGGACGACGGTCGGCGACATGCTGCTGAGCATGCGCTTGCCGGGCGCGGCGGAGTTGGCCTTGCCGGGGTGCGGGTCGAATAGCGCCATGGTGTTGTTGAGCAGCAGGCCGGTGCCGGGGACGGTGACCTTGGCGCCGAACAGCTCGTTGAGGGTCTGCGTCATGGCGACCACGTTGCCCTGGTCATCGGCCACGGTGAGATGGGTGGTGTTGCCCGACTCGCCGCCGAACGCCGCCGGGTCGCCGGCGCGGTGGGCCGATGGACCGGCCCGGTCGATCTCGCCGCGGCGTACGCGCGCGTACTCCTTGGCGGTGAGGCCCGCGATCGGCATGCGCACGAAGGCAGGATCGGCCAGGAACTCGAAGCGGTCGGCGTAGGCGATCTTCAGCACCTCGGAGAGCAAGTGGACGTAGGCGGCGGTGCCGAAGCCCAGGGCGGCGATGTCGAAGCCCTCGAGCAGGTTGAGCATCTGCACGATGTGCGTCCCGCCGCTGCTGGTGGGGGGAGTCGACACGATCTCGTAGCCGCGGTAGGTGCCGCGCACGGGCGCCCGGTCATGAATCTCGTACTCGCGCAGGTCGTGCTGCGTGATGAGTCCGCCGCGGGCCGCCATTTCGGCGGCGGCCGCCTCGCCAAGGGGACCGCCGTAAAGCGCTTCCGCTCCCCGCGCGGCGATCAGCTCCAGGCTGGCGGCAAGCTCCTCCATGACGACGAGGCCGCCGGGTGACGGCGGCGCACCCGCCGGCAGGAACACGGCCGCGGTGGCGGCGAAACGGGCGATGTCGTCGCGGCTGTCCCGTATGCAGTCAACGAGGTACCGGCTGGCGGGGAATCCCCGCCGCGCGTAGCGAATGGCCGGCTGCACGAGCGTGCCCAGCCCCAGCCGGCCGTACCGGCCCGAGATCTCGCACCACGCCTTGAGGTTGCCGGGCACCCCGACGGCGAGATGCCCGATCTTGTTCTTGCCGCCCACCGTTTCCATGTAGTCCGGCCAGTGGTCGGACACCGGCTCGAACATGCCGGGCGTGGCGCCGCGCGGCGCGGTGGAGTAGTTGTCGATGACGGTGCATTCGCCGGTGGCGCCGTGGTGGATGTTGACGAAGCCGGCACCGAACGGGCCCACCATCATCGGCTCGACCACGCTCAGCGCGAACGCCGTGGCCACCGCCGCGTCGAAGGCATTGCCGCCGAGCGCCAGCATCTCGACGCCCGCGGATGAAGCGAGCGGATGGTTGGATGCGACCATGCCGCGGGACGCCGCGGCTCCCCGCTTGTGCAGGTCGAAGGTGGTGCCCGCATGCTCGCGCCACGATCGCTTCATCGCGGCTAGCCGAGAGCCTGGAACGCTTTCGCGGTTGCCGCCAGCGCCTGCTCGATGTCGGCTTCGGTGTGCGCGGTCGACAAGAACATGTTGTGCCACGGGTGCAGGTACACGCCGTGGTGCAGGGCGTGGACGCAGAACGCCTTGCCCTTGTCAGCGTTCGGGTCGTCCTCGAACATCACGGTCGGCATCTGCGGGGGGCCGCTCTGGCGGATCGCATGGCCGTAGCGGATGGCCTGCTCGGCGAGGCCGTCGCGGAATAGCACACCCAGGCGCTCCAGCAGGGCCGGGGCATCCACCTCGGAGAGCAGGTCGAGCGTCTCGACGGCCGCCGCCAGCGGCGCGCCCTGGTACCAGAACGAGCCGGTCACGAAGATGGCCGCGGCCGCGTCGCGGTACGGCTCGCTGCCGAGGATGGCCGACAGAGGCTCGCCGTTGGCGATCGCCTTGCCCCACGCCGACAGGTCAGGCTGCACTCCCAGCAGCGACCAGCTTGCATCCAGGGACAGGCGCAGTCCGGCGCGCACGTCGTCCAGGATGAGCGCCGCCCCCTCGGCATCGCAGATCGCGCGCGCCGTGCGGGCGAAGGCCGGGTCGGGCAGCTCCTGGTGGTAGCCGGCGTCGTGCCTGAACGCCGACACGACGATGCCGGCGAGGTCTCCGGAGACCGCCGCGGCGGCCGCGGTCAGGCTGCCCGCGTCGTTGTAGGTGTAGGTGGGAAACAGCGCGTGGTCCTGTTCCGGCGTACCGCGCGACATCCGGTTCGCCCACGGCTGCGCGCCGTGGTAGGCGCCGGCCGCGACCAGGATGTTGCGCTTTTCGCTCCTCGCGCGCGCCACCATGTTGCACACGGTGGTGGCGTCGTTGCCGTTCTTGGCGAAGATCGCCCAGTCCGCGTGGCTCACCTGGCGCACGAAGCGCTCGGCCAGGTCGACCAGCACCGGCGGCGGGCCGTTGGCGATGTCCAGCAGGTCGCGTTGCGCTTCGGCGGCGGCGGCGATCCGGGCGTTGCCGTAGCCGGCGATCATCGGGCCGAAGGCGCACATGAAGTCGATGTACTCGTTGCCGTCCACGTCCCAGAGGCGGCAGCCGTCGGCCCGGTGAAAGTACTGCGGATAGCCCGCCGGCATCTTCCGATACACCGACATGTGGCCGTACATGCCGCCGGGGATCACGCGCTCGGCGCGCTTTCGGAGTGCTGCGTCGTCGTGCATATTGTCAGACCGCTGTGCGAGCCGGCATGCCTACCATACCCCGGACCGGCGAAGGTTGCGAGAATCGCCGCCAGCTACCTACGCGCCGGTGGCACCGATGTGTCCGCCCCCACCCCTGAGCCGCGGGTCGAGCAGGTCGCGCAACGCATCGCCGAACATGTTCAGACAGTACACGGTAACCGTCAGGGCAACACCGGGCCAGAACGCCAGCCAGGGGGCAATCTCCATGAACTGGCGCCCTTCCCGGCTGAGCATGGCGCCCCAGCTCGGCACACTCGGCGGCAGACCGAAGCCGAGAAAGCTCAACGACGCCTCGCTGATGATCCCGCAGGCGCTGCCCAGTGGCTTTTCCCGCCACAGCCTGGTGAAGAACGCAGCGGATGCGTTACTTCCTCTAGGCATAGCGGACCCTGGGGTCCAGGTATGGATAGACCAGGTCGATCATCAGGTTGATCGCCACGACCACGGTGGCGAACAACAGGTTTATTCCGGACACCACCGGGTAGTCTCGCTCACTGAGGGCAAGCACCATGACCCGGCCCAACCCCGGCAGGTTGAAGATGTTCTCCATGATGACGGCGCCGCCCACCACGATCGGCATCTGCAGCCCGATCAGCGTGACTACCGGGATCAGCGAATTCTTGACGGCGTGGCGCATGACAACCGCCCTTTCCTTGAGTCCCTTCGACCATGCGGTCCGGATGTAGTCCTGCCTGAGCACCTCCAGCATCATGGTGCGCGTCATCCGCATCGTGGCTGCCGCCATGCCGGTCCCCAGGATCAAGCTGGGGATGATGAACACCGCCAGATTCTCCAGCGGGTCTTCCGTGAACCGTATCCACTGCATCGGCGGTGACCAGCCCCACCACACTACCGGGTAGATCATGACCATGGTTGCCAGCCAGAAGTTGGGCGTCGCCAGGCCAATGATGGCAAACGAACGACCGGCGTAGTCGGCGGCCGTATCCTGACGAATCGCCGCGTAGATGCCCACCGGCAGCGCTATCACCAGCCCGATGATGATCGCCATCACGCCGAGCTCGATGGTTACCGGCAATCTACCGACGAGCTTCCGCTCTACCGGCAACCGGCCGCCCACCAGCGAGCGGCCGAGGCTGCCCTGCAGCAGACCTCTGAAACGGGACTCGCCGGTACGCCAGTCCGGGGTGGGGAGCACGCCGATCCAGCGTCCATACTGCACGTAGACAGGCACGTCCAACCCCAGCATACGCTCGAACGCCGCACGGTCCATGGCGTCCCCGTAAACCGACGACTCGGACACCATGGTGTCTATTACGTCGCCGGGGAGAAAGCGCACGGAGAGAAACACCAGGACGGTCAATAGGACCAGGGTGGGGATGGTCAGCAACAACCGCCTGATGATATACGCTCTCACGTGCCACTCGTCATTGCTGGTCCATTTGCGGGGGCCGGGACGCACGCGCGGAAAGCGGCTACCCGGCCCCCTGGTTGCGTAGTCGTTTGCGTATTCCTGGCGCCCGCTCCTAGAAACCCATCTCTTTCTTCAGATCCTGGTCAATCCAGACGCGGCCAAGGATGACCCCACTCTCCTGCGCTACTTCACCGTTGTAGCCTATCACCCACGGCTGAACCACGGAAAACAGTGGCGCTCTCCCGAGCCATACATGCCAATGGTTCTCTGTGAGGTACATGAAAGCCTCGCCAACCCGCGTCACCAGCTCCTCCTGGGTAGGAGCGGACAGGACGGCATCAGCCAGGGCGTCATAGGCCGGGTCTTGCACACCGGCGGGGTTCCACGTCGAAGACGACGTGTTCTGTCCCAGCATGCCGATGCTGTGTTCGAACCCTACGGCTTCCGAGGTCATGCCATCATAGGTATGTTCCCGTAGACGGCCGGCCCAAGCGCCCGTATCCATAGGCTTCAGCTCCACCTCGACGCCGATCTCGCCAAGCTGTGCTACCGCCAACTCGTAGTGGCCAAGGTCATACACGTCTCTGAAATCCAGGCCAGCCTTGAGTCGGATGCCGTCGGCGCCGCGCGGATAGCCGGCCTCATCGAGCAACGCTTCCGCCCCCGCCGGATCGTAGGTGTAGTATTGCTTGATCTCTTCCGGCCAGTCTTCGAATGCGGGAACAAGCCCGACAAGCCCATCTCCCAGGAATCCGCTAGGCGGCCCCAATGACCAACCCTTGAAGTAGGTATTGGCTATCGTCTCAACGTCAATTGCCATCTGTATGGCGTGGCGCACCCTGACGTCGTTGAAGGGCGGGTTTTGGGCGGACAGAGCGATACCGGTGGCCTCTCGGTAGAAAGGAAACACCTGCAGATCGGGGTTGCTCTGCTGGAGCTGCTCTATCGTGTTGACACTCTTTACGTGCGCATAGAACAGATAACCCAGGTAATCGACCTTGCCGGTCCGCAGCGCCGCCAAGCGGGTTGTCTCGTCGGGCATGATCATCACCTGCAACCGGTCAACATAGGGCAAGCGGTTCTGCGGGTACTTCTCGTCAAATCCCCAGTAGTTGGGATTCTTCTTGAAGGTCAGCGAGCTGCCCTCCACCCAGTCGTTCAGCTCGAAGGGCCCGGTGCCGACCAGGTTCCTCCAGTCGGTAACGTCGCCGTGTTGCTCGATTACCTCGGGCGGCATTATGCACGTCGGGTACGGCCAGAGGATTTCACGAGGAACCTGCAGGTTGGGCTGCTTCAGGGTAAAGACGACGGTATATCTGTCGGTGGCGGTTATCGATGCTATCCCCAAGTCATCGAGTCCCGACCACTGGGCAATGTTGGGGCTGAATTCGGTGAAGCCGCTGCCCAGACCGGTATAGCGGCGCCAGTTGTATTCGACATCCTCGGCAGTGAGCTCGCGACCGTTCATCGGCGCCTTGTCATGCCAGTGAACGCCCTGGCGAATGTGGAAGGTAAGGGTGAGACCGTCCGGGGACATCTCCCAGCTTTCGGCCAGCCTGCCTTGCAAGGCAATGTCAGGGAGGTATATGCGGTTCAAGCCATGGACGTCCCGATCTACTGCCCAGTCGATCCCGGCCAGCATCTCGCACACCTGCTCGATCGCCTTCATCGTAGGATGTCCGAAATAGGCGTCAGAGCCGGCAGGGTCGCTGGGCGTGGCCGCGGTCAAGGTCCCGCCATACTGCGGCGCGGTGACCATCTCGCCGGTGGTGGGGTCGGTCACCATCTCCTTCTCCATCGCCGCCGCCGGCTCCTCCTCGGCGGCGCTGGCAAATGTAACGGTAGCCACCAGCGCAAGCGCCAGTGACAGCACAATGAGTTTAGGAGTCATAACGTACTCCTCCTCGTTGGGCTCGAGATGCATCCCGGTTGCCCGTGTTGTTTGTTCTGTGGCCGGAACTCCGGCCGTTTCGGATGTTTCAGATGGCGGCCCCACGGCGTGCGGCCGACGGTACCGCAAACCGCCGCCGCGGGCGGACGTGGTGCGAATGGTGGGACTGCCTACGGGAGCGGCTACGTCGTCAGCGGCGCTGATGGCGCAGGATTGGTGGGTACGGCTCGGTGAACGGTCAGGACTTACCGAGCGCTTGGTTTCTCGCGGAGCAGGACGGAGCGATAGCGTTCGCGGCTGACGGGCGGCTGCGGTGGGCTGTGTGATCGCGCTTCATCCGCTTACCAAGCCGCCATACTACCACGCTCCCGGCACCCGTCAAGCACGCGGAATCTGTCGATTCTGGCGGCTGGAAGGTGCGACCGAGTCGCGCTACCATGCAGATTGGAGTTTGGCGCATGGAACAGAAGCCTAGTCCGGTGCTGCGTACCGCGATAGGAAACTATGGCCACACCACGGCCTTGAAGGATGGGACCATAGCCTCCCCGATGTTCGGCCTGGAGCACGTCGAGATCTCCCCCGTGCCGATGATCTTCCGCCGCATGGTGCGCGGCCTCGAGTTCGATGTCGCGGAGATGGCGCTGGCGACCTGTCTCTGTGCCCGCGCCCACGGCAGGCGCTTTACCGGAATCCCCATCTTTCTGACCCGTGCCTTCTATCACGGCGAGTTGCTGTGCCACCGGCGCAGCGGTATCCGGGAGCCGAGGGACCTCGAAGGCCGCAAGGTGGGCGTGCGCAGCTACACGCTCACCCCCGGAGTCTGGACACGCGGCATCCTGGCCGCCGAATACGGCGTCGACCTGGACGCGGTCACTTGGGTCCTGTCGGGAGACGAGCATGTGCAGGAGTACGTCGCGCCCGCCAACGTGGTGTCGTCACCCAACAACGACCTCGTGTCGATGCTGCTTGCCGGCGAGATCGACGCCGCCATCGCGCCCGGCCCGGTCGACTCGCCGGACATCCAGCCCCTGTTCGCGGAGGCCCGGCACGCCGACGACGCCTGGCACCGCAAGACCGGGATCTATCCGATTAGCCACCTGCTGGTGGTGAAGGACGCCGCGCTGGCGTCGCACCCCGGTCTCGCAACCGAGCTGTTCCACCTGTTCAACGAGGCCAGGTCGCAATTCCTGCCCCGCCTGCGCTCCGGCACCGCCAGCGACGCCGGAGATCGGTCGCTGCGGGAGATGGCGCGGACGGTCGGCGGCGACCCCCTGCCCTACGGCTTCGAGAGTTCACGCAAGACTCTGGAAACCTTCATCCGCTTCAACGTGGACCAGAAAGTGATACCGCAGGTGATCGCC
The DNA here is from genome assembly GCA_002238925.1 of Spirochaetaceae bacterium bin103. Classification (GTDB taxonomy): domain Bacteria; phylum Spirochaetota; class Spirochaetia; order SZUA-6; family Bin103; genus Bin103. The sequence continues at coordinate 22,047 of MPNH01000024.1, forward strand.
CCGGAGGACCTGTTCGTGCCGGAGACCCTGGCCCTGGTCTGACCACTGCGGCGTCCGCCGCGCCTGGACACTTCCTGACGGTCCACCTCGGTTTGTCGGTCGGCGAGCGCCCGTAGCGGCTCACCATCCGCGTGCCGGACCGGTCCGAGGACGTGGTCGGCGTGAGCACGGTCTGGCGGCCTACACGCTGCTGACCGTCACCAAGGTCACCAGTAGGCGAGGCTATACGTCGACCCCGTAGTCCCGTGATGCGGTTGGTGCGATGCACTTCATTGCTCTGGCGACTTGGAACAGATAGAGTCAGCGTCCAGGCCACCGCAGTGAGCACGCCACCTGCACACCCGCGCATTCCCTACGGCGAGGCCGACTTCCGGCGTATTCGCCTGAACCGGTGGCTGTACGTCGACAAGACCCGCTTCGTGCGCCGCCTGGAGCAGGAGCGCTACGCCTTCCTGATCCGTCCACGCCGGTTCGGCAAGTCGCTGTGGATCTCCCTGCTGGAGAACTACTACGACCGCTTCTGGGCCGACGGCTTCGACGCCACCTTCGCCGGCACCGACATCGGCCAGCACCCGACCGGGGAACAAAGCCGCTACGTCACCCTGCGCTTCAACTTCTCGATGGTCAACGACAAGCTCGAAACCCTGGAACGGGAGTTCGAAACCTACTGCATGATAGAGCTCCGGGGCAGGCTGCGGCGCCATCCCGACCTGTTTCCCGCAGCGGCGGTGCGCGACATCCTGGAGCCGCCCTCCATCGCCAGCAAGCTGTCCGAGCTGTTCATGTACGCCGGAGACCATGACATTCGGCTGTACGTGCTTATCGACGAGTACGACAATTTCGCCAACACCGTGCTCGCGTACCACGGCGCCGAAGCGTACCACTCCTTCACCCATGGCGGCGGCTTCTATCGCAACTTCTTCGCTACCCTGAAAGGCGGCGCGGACCGTAGCGGCGGCGGTCTGGAGCGCCTGTTCATCACCGGCGTGTCGCCGGTCACCATGGACGACATCACCAGCGGCTTCAACATCGGCAGCAACATCAGCCTGGAGCCGGACTTCAACGAGATGGTCGGCTTCACCGAGGCGGAGGTGCGCCGCCTGGTCGAGACCTACCGCGACCTGGACGTATTCAACCAGGACGTGGAGACCGCCATGGGCATCATGGGCGAGTGGTACAACGGCTACCGCTTCGCCGAGGAAGCCGAGACCGATCTGTACAACACCGACATGGTGCTCTACTACCTGAAGCACTCGATTCCCAACCGGCGCGTACCGACGTACCTGATCGACACCAACGTACGCATCGACTACGGCAAGCTGCGCCACCTGCTGGTCGTTGGCCGGCAACTGAACGGCAATTTCGACCTGCTGCGCGACATTGTCGGCGAGCAGCAGGTGGACACCCGCATCCAGCCGAGCTTCCCGCTGGAGCGCCTCACCGATCCGGAGAACTTCCTCTCCCTGCTGCACTACTTCGGGCTGCTGAGCATCCGCGACGTGGTCGACGGCGTGCCGCGGCTGGCGATCCCGAACCAGACCGTGAAGCGATTGATGTACGGCTACCTGCGCGACGCCTTCCGCGACGTCGACGTGTTCTCGGTCAACCTGTTCCGCGTCGAGCAGTTGCTGATGGCAATGGCCAACCGGGGCGAGTGGCGGCCGGTGTTCGACTTCCTGGGCGAGGCGATCATGCGACAGACCGGGATCCGCGACTACATCAGCGGCGAGAAGGTGGTGCAGGGCTTCCTGGCCGCCTACCTGAGCGTGACCGACTACTACGTGTTCCGCTCGGAAGCGGAGCTGGGAAAGGGGTACGCGGACATCGCGCTGGAGCCGCAGTTGGCCCAATATCCGCACCTGCGCCACGCCTATCTGATCGAGCTCAAGTACCTGAAGCGCACCGAGTCGGCGATCGAGGCCGCCACCGCGGCGGCGGTCGAGATGGCGACCGCGCAACTCGAGCGGTACCTGGCCGACGAGCGGCTGCCGCGGCAGTTCCCGGAGGTGCGCTTCATCGGCCTCATCGTGGTGTTCCACGGCTGGGAGATGGTGTTCTGCGACGCCGTGCGGCCTTCAATTGACCGCCCAGGCGTGGTCGGGAACGATCGGTAGTGGTACCGGGACGAGCCCGCCGAGCCGGTCAAAACGTCATCGGGGTTGTACACCTTCTCGGTGCCCAGCCAGCTATAGCCGTTATGAAAACCGATGCCCATGCATCGCCCGCCGGGGGCTTCGTCGGACCAGGCGACGCACCCAGTTTCGTGCTACACGCTTACCCCCGGCGTCTGGACGCGCGGCATCCTGACGGCCGAATACGGCGTCGACCTGGACGCGGTCACCTGGGTCCTGACGGGAGACGAACACGTGCAGGAGTACGTCGCGCCCGGCAACGTGCTGTCGTCACCCAATAACAACCTCGTGAGGATGCTGCTCGCCGGCGAGATCGACGCCGCCATCGCCCCCGGCCCGGTCAACTCGCCGGACATCCGGCCCCGGCTCCCTGGCCCTGGTCTGACCACCCGCGCCAATCGCCCCGCCTCGACACTTGATCCGGACACCGGTGCCGCGTAACGTGATCCCGTGAGCAAGCTGTTCGATCTGTCCGGCAAGGGGGCGGTAGTCCCCGGTCAACGGCGGTTGTGGAGGATCGCATGGACTGGCGCGACCATATAACTGGAGCTATCCGTCGATCAGCCGGCAGTCGGTCCAAGCCGCCGTAGGCTACGCGGCGGACTTGGCCAAGGAGCGCATACTGTCGTTGTCACGATAGGGCCGGCGGCGTGCGCTTCAAGATGGACGAGAACCTGCCCGCGGAGCTAGCGGAGCTGTTCCGAGAGGCAGGGCACGATGCGTTGGCAGGAAGCTACTCGGGGTATTACCCGACGAGATCAGTGGTCGGCTCTTCATCGTGGAAGAGTCAAGAATTCGAGTCAGAGATTAACGGACCACGCCTCGCGTTGCGGAACCAAGACCACTCCACCCCAGGAAGCTCAACGATGCCTCGCTGATCATCACCGCGCCGCGGACCACCCGCGAGCCGCCGATGCCGCCCAGCACTCCCAGCACCAGGATGATCTGCAGCACCGTCAGCAGGATCAGCAGGCTGGGAATCGACATCCACGCATCGACCAGCCGCTGCACGGTCAGGTCAAGCCGGCGCTCGGCGATCTCGACCGCGACGGCGATCTGGACATCGTGGTCAACACCCGCGCCCTGAGCCGACCAGACCCCTGCGCTGACCATGCGCCGGGGAGCGCGCCGGTGCACACCATTGTCTCTGGCGCCTGGGATAGATAGAGTCAACTCCAGGCTACCGCAGTGAGCACGCCGATGTCCCGGCCACATGAGCGAACTTGGGCGGCGGCGAGGTGACCCATGAATGAGTTGATATGGGCGTCTGCATCGTCGTTGGCAGGCATGATACGCGAGCGCCGAGTATCGGCCGTCGAGGTGGTCGCGGCGCTGCTGTCGCGCATCGAGCAGGTCAACGGCGAGTTGAACGCGGTGGTGCAGCTCGCGGCTCAACGCGCCCGGACGGAAGCGGAAACGGCCGATGCGCAGCTTGCACGAGGCGCGGCGCGGGGGCCGCTGCACGGCGTCCCCATTACCATCAAGGACTCGCTGGATACCGCCGGCATCGTCTCCACCGGCGGCACCACGGGGCGGCGAGAGTTCGTCCCCGACCACGATGCGACCGTGATCCGGCGACTGCGCGATGCCGGCGCCATCATTCTGGGCAAGACCAACACCCCTGAGCTGACGCTGGCGCGGGGCTTCGAAACCGACAACGAGGTTTACGGGCGCACCAACAACCCCTTTGACGTCGCGCGTACGAGCGGCGGCAGCAGCGGCGGCGCGGCGGCCATCATCGCCGCGGGTGGATCGCCACTGGACATCGGCAGCGATACCGGCGGCAGCATCCGCGTACCGGCGCACTGCTGCGGGATCACCGGGCTGCGGCCGACCTCCGGCCGCGTTCCCCGCACCGGCCACATCGTGCCCTACGGGCTCGGCTCGTTGGATTCGCTCACCACGCTGGGGCCGATGGCGCGCGCGGTTGAGGATCTGGCGCTTACGCTGCCGGTCATCAGCGGCGTGGACTGGCGCGATCCAGCCGTGGTTCCGCTCCCGCTGGGGAACCCCGGGGAGGTCGACTGTTCAGGATTGCGCGTTGCGTTCTTCGTCGATAATGGCATCGTCACGCCGACCGCAGAAACGGCGGCGGCAGTCGAGCGAGTCGCAAATGCGCTGAGCGGTGGCAGCGGAGCACCGGCACTGGTTGCACTGGTAGACGAGTCGAGACCAGCGGCGGTCCCGCGCACCATGGAGGTGTTCAGTCGTCTCTGGTCCACCTACGCACCGGGCTGGCGCGCAAAGCTGCTGCAACGCGCCGGGACTCCCCCCGATGCCGGAACGTCCGCCCCTGACCCGGACAATCGCGGGCCGGCCACCAGGCACGCGCTCGCAGACCTCGACGAGGAGTTGGCCACGTACCGAACCGATATGTTGGCCTTTATCGAGCAATACGACGCGATCGTGTGCCCGGTATGTGCGTACCCTGCCCTGCCCCACGGCGGCTCGGAAGAGCATGGTTCGGCGTTCGCCTATACGATGGCCGTCAACCTGACCGGCTGGCCGGTGGTGGTGGTGCGCGCCGGCACCTCTCCGGAGGGCCTGCCAATCGGCATTCAGATCGTTGCCCGGCCGTGGCACGAGCACATCGCGTTGGCGCTCGCCGCGCAGCTCGAAGCGGTTTTGGGAGCATGGCCGCGACCCTCGATCGGGCCGCGCGACCGGCGCAGCGCGTTCGAGCCGGGCGATCCGACACCCGCGCATTCCCTACGGCCATGATGGTCAGGCACAGGCCAGGCCAGAGCGCCAGCCTCGGACCCTGCCGCATGGAATTGGCGCCCGTCGCGGCGGAGCATGGCACCCCAGCTCGGAACATCGGCGGCAGACCGAAGCCCCGCATCAGTTGATTGACGGCACATGGCAACAGCGTTATATTCGCATGCAATAAGCATCGAAAACGATGCTCGGGGAGGCGTATAGTGGACATCACAAAGGATATTCGACCGCTCACCGAGTTCAAGCGCGATACGGCGCGCTTCGTTTCTCACCTGAAGGAATCGGGGCGACCCTCCGTTTTGACCGTGAACGGCAGACCCGAACTGGTGGTGATTCATGCCCAGGCTTGGCAGGAGGTTCAGGATCAACTCGACTATGCCGCCGCGGTGGCCGGCATCCGCAAGGGGCTCGGTCAGATCCGCGACGGAAACGGTGTTCCTGCGTCGGCCTTTTTCGAGGAGTTTGCCACCCACACCGCCGAGTAGTGGTGAAGCGCTTCAGCGTTATCATCACCCCGTTCGCTGCCGCCAACATTCGGGAGGCGCACGAGTGGTTGTCGGCGAGGAACCCTGCCTACGCAAAGCGGTGGCTCACGGCGATTCGAGACCAGATCCAGGGCCTCGACACGCTGCCGGAAGCCCACCCCGTGGCTGCGGAAAGCGCTGCCTTCGACGATGAGATTCGCCAAGCGCTGGTAGGGCGTGGTACGCCCTGGAAGGTGTTCTTCACGGTCCGGGGACCAACTGTCCACGTGCTTCACGTCAGGCACGGTGCTCGCGACGCCTGGCGTCCCTGAGAGTCGTCCGTGGGTGCGGTGGAGTAAGGAGGAGACACCGATGATCGAGATTGCGAGACGGGAGATTGCCGGCATTCCATGCCTGGCGCTGCGCGAGACGCGCGTAGCCGAGGCGCCGGTGGTGATTCACTATCACGGCTGGACCGGCAACAAGGGCAGCGTCGAGACGCCGGATCAGTCGCTGGTGCAGTTGGCCTCCGCCGGTTTCGTGGTGGTTGCCCCCGACTGTCATGAACACGGCGAGCGGCGCACTGATGCCTGGTTCCGGGCCCAGCTCAACGGCTGGGCGTTCGTGTGCGAAGCGATGGACCGCACCCGCCGCGAGGCGCCGGGGCTGTTCGAGGCGGTGCTGGCGCTGCCGTACAGCCGCGCCGACCGGCCTCAGGTCAGCGGCCTGTCGATGGGCGGACTGATCGCCCAGATGGTGTTCGCCGAGAACCGCTCGCTGGCGGCGATGGTGTCGGTGGTGGGCCGTTCCAGCTTCTTCCAGGCCGACGAGTGGTGCCGGCAGGCGCAGCGCGGCACCCGGTGGGATTCGTGGTGCGCCGAGTACGCAACCCAGTCCCATCCGGAGCGGTTCGCCGGCCGGCCGGTGCTGTTCGTCGACGGCGGCCAGGACACCGACTGTCCGGCCGCCACCAACGCGGAGACGGTGCGGCTGATCAACGCCCGCGGCGGTCAGGCGGAGCACTTCGTCGACCCGGAGGTGGGACACGCCTTCTCGCCGAGCATGCGCGCCAAGTTCGTAAGCTGGCTGATCGGCCACGGCGCGCCGCCGCTGGCACCACCCACGATTTGACGGGACGGCGGCGCGCCGAACGTGGCGCATCGGCCGGACTGGACGAGAGCGCCGTCCGGGTAGTCCTCGACCTCCTCGACCTGCTCGTGATTGACGGCGCTCTGGCGCGCCCTTAGAGTGGGGCACCTTACGCAGTTGCCTGAGGAGGATTACTCATGCGAAGAAGAGCAATACTGGTTGCCGCCGTCGCCTTGGCGGGCGGCCTGATCTGGGCGCAACAGCTCGCGGCGCAGCGCGTCACGGTGACCGTGTCGTTGGGCGCCTCGGAGGTGCACGACGGCTGGTACCGGCTGTACGAAGAGCAGCACCCGAACGTCAAGATCGAGAGCTTCGTGGTGCCGGGCGCCTCGATGGAGGACTTTCTGCGCGCCCGTGCCGCCGCCGGCACCCTGCCCGACCTGTTCGCGATCAACAGCAACGCGTTCGGCCACAAATTCATGGCGGACGGCTTCGCGGCTGACCTCGCCGACACCGCGGCCGCGGCCAACACCCTGCCGGGGCTGCGTGAACCGTTCACCACGCCTGCCGGGCAGGTGTACGGCATTCCGGTGGGCACCGCCACCACCTGGATGTACTACAACCGCGACCTGATCGCCGAGGCCGGCATCGCGGCGATCCCCACCACCTGGGACGAGTTCATCGCGGCGCTCGAAAAGCTCAAGAGCAACCGCATCGCCGGCACCATCATCGACAAGGACGGCTTCGGCAACACCTGGTTCAGCTACATCTTCGCCCAGAAGGTAGTGCCGGGCGAACCCGACTTCGTCGCCAAGATCGAGCGCGGCGAGTTCGACTTCACGCAGGCCGGCGTGGCCGACATCTTCACCAAGGTGAAGTACCTGACCGACAACGGCCTGGCCCACAAGGCATTCCTGAGCACCAACAACGCGCAAGCCTCCAGCCTGTTCCTGCAGGGACGGGCGGCGACCTACTTCGCCGGCAGTTGGCAGGCCAGCCAACTGCTCGACGGCGACGTCGACGCCGGCATCTTCTTCCCGGCCGTCAAGGACGTCGGCGAAGCGACCATGGGCGTGCTGGTGCCGGAGACCGGCGCCGGCATCAATGCCGCGTCCGAGAACCTGGACGCCGCCCTCGCGCTGCTCGACTGGATGTTCGGGGAAGGCTATGCGTTCTACCAGAACGGCATGGGCAACATTCCGAGCGTCGTCGAGGTGATGGGCGAGGTGAAGCTCGATCCGCGCGTGATCCGCGTGCTCGACGAGGTGAAGGGCTACCCGCAGACGCGGCTGTGGTTCCAGTACCTGCCGTCCGAGACCCTGCCCCTGGTCAACAAGCTGCTCGACGAGGTGTTGCTCGGCGACCTGACTCCGCAGGAGGCGGCGCAGGAGCTGCACAACGCGGCCCGCGACGCCGTGATGCAGTAGACTCGCGGAGCGCAGGGTGAGCCGCTTCACCCTGCGCTTACCGTATGCAGATCAAGTACCATCAGCAGCGCTTCATCGTCGGCCTCCTGTTCGTGGTGCCGGCGTTGGCCGTGGCGGTCGTGTTCTTCGTCTACCCGATCGCCCTGACCCTGCGCTACAGCTTCACCAACTGGGACGGCCTGTTTCCGCAGGCGGAGTGGGTCGGCCTCAAGAACTTCGCCGTGGTGCTCGGCGAGCGTTCCATCAAGCGGGTGTTCTTCAACACCTTCTACCTGGTGGTGCTGTACGTGCCGGTGCTCAACGTCCTGGCGGTGCTGATCGCCGTGCACATCCACAACGTGGTGCGGCTCCGAAACGTCTACAAGGCGATCATGTACCTGCCGCAGATGCTGTCGCTGACCGTGGTCGGGTTCGTGTGGAAGGTGATCTACTCGTATGACGGCGGACTGATCAACGAGGCGATGATCATGCTCGGCCTGGAGTGGTATACCCAGGACTGGCTCGGGCAGCGGGGCACCGTGCTGCCGGCGATGAGCCTGACCATCGTGTGGTCCGCGCTCGGCTACTTCATCCTCATCTACCTGGCGGGGCTGAATGCGATTCCGCGCGAACTGTACGAGTCCGCCGACGTCGACGGCGCCGGCCCGTTGAAGCAGTTCCTGTTCATCACCATCCCGATGCTGGCGCAGGCGATCACCATCAGCGTCACCCTGTCCGCAATCGGCATCCTGGGGCTGTTCGACCTGCCGTTCGTGCTCACCGAGGGCGGTCCCGGCTACCTGTCGGAAACGCTCGCGCTGCGCGTCTACATGTACGCCTTCGCTCAGTTGCGCATCGACTACGGGCTGGCGATGGCGGTGATCCTGGGCATCATCTCGGTACTCGCCGCGCTCATCCTGCTGAAGCTGTTCCGAAAACGGGAGGAGGTGTACGGCTGATGGCGGCGCCGGGACATCGACGCCGATCGAGGCTGGTGTCGAACGTCATTCTGGTGTTCTTCTGCCTGCTGACCTTCATGCCGGTCTGGTACTTCCTCAACAACGCCTTCAAGGAGGAGAAGTACGTCTACCAGAATCCGCTCACCATCACACCGGCACAGTTCACGACCGAGAACGTGGTGCGGGCGTTCAACCACATCAAGTACGCCCGCTCGTTTCTGAACAGTTTCATCTTCGTTACCACCTCGTGTGCGCTGCTGGTGTTCCTGTCGTCGCTCGCTTCCTTTGCCATCGCGGTGGTCCGGGGCAGGCTGCTGGGCGCGATCTACGTCGGGTTCGTGCTGATGATCACCCTGCCGTTCGGCCTGGCGATGATCCCGCTGGTGTCGCTGCTCCGGGACCTGGGCCTGCTGAACACCTACCTGGGGACGTCGCTGGTGTACACCGCCACCGCCATACCGTTCGCGGTGTTCCTGTACACCGGCTACATCAGGACCATCCCGCGCGACTTCGAAGACGCGGCCAGAATCGACGGCTGCGGCCTGCTGCGCACCTTCGCGTCGGTGTACCTGCCGCTGCTCGGCACGGTCACCATCACCCTGCTGATCCTGCGCGGCGTGGCGATCTACAACGACCTGCTGATCCCGCTGCTGACCATCAGCGACGTGTTCAGGGTGCCGCTGGCGCTGCGCCTGTACTCGTTCGCGACCGAGCGCATCATCCAGTGGGAGCTGCTGTTCGCCGGCACCTTCCTGGTGAGCATCCCGGTCATCGTCGCGTTTCTGTTCCTGCAGCGGTTCATTACCAGCGAGGCGATCGGCGGCGCCATCAAGGGCTGACCGCGGCAACCTGCGGCAACCGCGGCCGGGTGATCTTCATCCCGCGCCCGTACTGTGCTACAGTCCCGCCATCCGGGAACGGACTGAACCAGCATGCGCGCCTACATCATCAGACGGCTTCTCCTGACGTTTCCGACCCTGTTCATCGTCAGTTTCGTGATATTCGCCGTGATCCGGTTCATGCCCGGCGACATCGTGGACGCCGAGATCTCGCAGATGCAGGAGATCGGCGTATCGCAGGCATCGCTGGAGCAGGCCCGCGGCGAGCTCATGAAGAAGTACGGACTCGACGTGTCGATCTTCGCTCAGTATGGACGCTGGATTGGCGTGTACCCGCAAGCAGACAGCAGAGTGAGCGGACTCCTGCAAGGCGATTTTGGCACCTCGTTCCGGCGCCACACGCCGGTGCTTCGGGATATCGCAATCCGGTGGCCGGTTACCCTCGAACTCGGCTTGATCGCGTTCATCATTGCGAACCTTGTGTCAATTCCAATCGGCGTATATTCGGCGCTCCGCCAGGACACGATCAGCGACTACCTGGTGCGCAGCTTCGCCATCTTGTGCATGGCGGTGCCGAGCTTTTGGCTGGGCACCATGATCGTTGTGTTTCCGTCCCTGTGGTGGGGCTATTCACCGCCCATCATGTATACCAAGATGACCGAAGACCTGTTCGAAAACCTGGAGATGTTTTTCGTACCCTCGGTCGTTCTGGGTCTTGCAATGACCGGCGGCACGATGCGCATGACGCGCACCATGATGCTGGAGGTGCTGCGCCAGGACTACGTGCGCACGGCATGGGCAAAGGGGCTCCGGGAACGTGCGGTGGTAATGCGGCACGCGCTCAAGAACGCGTTCATACCGGTGATTACACTGATCGGCTACACGTTGCCGGTGATGATCGGAGGGGCCGTGATCATAGAGCAGATCTTCAGCCTTCCCGGCATGGGACGCCTCCTGATAGACGCCACCCTGACGCGCGACTACACGGTGATCAGCGGCATCATGCTGGTGTTCGGCCTCGGCATGGTGCTGATCAACCTGGCGGTCGACCTTACCTACGGAATCCTCAACCCGAAGGTCAGGCCGTGAGCGCACCGGGCGGGGTGGAACGTGGCCGATAGCGGAGTCGAACAGGTGCGGGAAGGCGCGGTCGACAGCGCGGACGGCGCGCGCGGCGGCAGCGGGGCTGGGCAGTTCTTCAGGCGGCTGCTGACCGAAAAGCCGCTCGGGACGGTCGGTGCGGTGATCACGCTGCTGTTGCTCCTTACCGGCATTTTCGCGGACGTGTTGGCGCCCTACGGGTTCAACGAGACGGAGGTCGGCGATTTCCTGCAGCCGCCGTCGCGGCAATTCTGGCTGGGCACCGACAACCTGGGCCGGGACGTGCTCAGCCGCGTCATCTACGGTGCGCGGATTTCGATGGTGGTCGGGCTCGCGGCTACCACGGTCAGTACCCTGATCTCGACGGCAATCGGCCTGTTGTGCGGCTACTGGGGCGGCAAGTTCGACCTGGTGGTGCAGCGCTTCGTGGACGGATGGATGTGCCTGCCGTACCTGCCCATCCTGATGGTCGTGATGGCGATCGTCGGACCCGGACTGCTCGGCCTGATCATCGTGATGGGGGTGTCGGGAGGCATCGGCGGCTCACGCTTCTCGCGCAGCGTGGTAATCAACATCAAGGAGAATTCCTACCTGGAGGCCTCGGTGGCGATCGGCGGCTCCACTTCGAGAGTGTTGTTTCGGCACATCCTGCCCAACATTCTGGCCCCCATCATCATCAGCTTTTCGCTCGCCGTACCGGGTGTCATTCTGGGCGAAGCATCGCTCAGCTTCCTCGGCTTCGGCATCCCGCCGCCGGCGCCGAGCTGGGGAGGTATGTTGAGCGGCAGCGGGCGCCGGTTCATGTTCAACGCGCCGTGGATGGTAATCTGGCCGGGGCTGGCGTTGAGCATCGTGGTGTACGGCGTGAACATGTTCGGCGACGCGGTCCGCGACCTGCTCGATCCGCGCCTGCGCGGCGGCGCGGGCAGCTATCGCGCGCAAGGCTCCAGGCGCCGCGCCCGAGAGCGCGTTGAATCAGCTTGACAAAACCGGCAGATTCTGTCAGACAAACCATGAAGGAGTTTCACTAATGTATAGAATCGTAGTGCTTGCATTGGCACTTGCGACGATGGCGCTGCCCGCTTTTGCCGCTGGCGAAGAGGACACCGGCGGAGCCGCGGCGGGCGCTTCCGGTCCGCAGTATGGCGGCACCTTGACGCTCGGATACGCCGACCTCGATCCGCCCACCGCGGACGTCGTCGAAGGCAAATGGCCAACCACCAAGTATACCAGCTTCGTGCTCGATTACCTGCTTACAGCCGACATCGACAAGTTCGGGCCGCGAGGGCAAAACGTGCACGCGTTTACCGCGCCGCTGAGTGTTCCCGAGGAGTTTACCCGCGGCGGCGTGATAGAAGATTGGGAGATCACTCCCAACAAGCTCATCTTCCGTATTCGCCCCGGCGTGCAGTGGGCGGCGGTCGGCAAGGAACACGTCATGGAATCGCGCGAGCTGGTCGCCGAGGACATCGTGTTCAGCCTGATGCGTTTCTGGACCGCGCCAGCCATGGGATGGCTGGAGACCAACGAATTCCCGGACTGGCTGGTCGGCATGTACGCGGAGGACAAGTACACCTTCGTGGTCGAATTCAAGTACTTCAACGCCGTCTGGCGCGGGCGCCTTGGTTCGGGCTGGGCCAATGACCTGTACGCCCCGGAAGTGGTCGAGGCGGGCGCCCACGACTGGGCCAACCTGGTCGGCACCGGGCCGTTCATGGTGAAGCAGTACGTGCAGGGATCGGCACTGGTATACGAGAAGAACCCGATCTTCTACGACACCACCACCATCGACGGCGTCGAGTACGAACTGCCGTTCGTCGACGAGATCGTGCTGCCGATCATTCCGGACGAGTCGACCCGCATCGCCTCCCTGCGCACCGGCAAGATCGACTACATGGGCGGCTACCTGGCGCCGGTGCCGATCCACTACCGGGACACGCTGAGCACCGAGGAGCACCTGATCGTGGAGTCGGTGAAGGGCAGTTGGGCGCACACGCTGTCGTTCGCCATGGAGGAGAAGACGCGCGGGCGGCCCGGTACGGAAGTCGCGGACAGCGTCGCGCTGCGGCGGGCGCTGGCGATCGGCACCGACCGGGAAGCGATCGCCAGGGCCACGTTCTTCGAGGCGGACATCCACAGTTGGCCGGTCAGCGACAAGAACGCCGCCGCCTTCATACCGATGGATCAACTGCCGGAATCGGCGCAGGAGTTGTTCGAGTACAACCCCGAGAAGGCGAGACAGCTTATCGCGGAAGCGGGCTATCCGAACGGCTTCACCGTGATCGCCCCGGTGAATGCGGCGGACACCACGCGCGTGGACATGCTGAGCCAGATCGCCGACCAGTGGAGCAAGATCGGCGTAACGGTCGACATGCGGCCGATGGAATCAGCGGCGCTGAGCGAGTTCATGCGGCGCGGCGAGGACATTGCTCCCAACTTCGACATGTGGTTGCACGGCGAGTACAACATCGACCCGCTGATCACCATCGGCGGCCGCTTCGGACACTACTTTCACGAGGACTTCCTGGCTGCCAAGCAAACTCCGGACGGCGACGCCCGGATGGATATTCTGCGTGACATCAGCGTGCGCGCCATCGACGAAGTGGTGCCGGGAATTCCGCTCGGAACACCGAATCAGCTCCGCGTGATGTGGCCGTGGGTCAAGAACTGGTATGGCGAGACCGAGGAAAGCGCCTGGGGCACCGCCCATATCAACGCCCGCATCTGGATCGACCAGAACCTCAAGAAGAGCCTGGGGTACTGAATCCGCGCGTCGTAGTCGCGGCGCCGCCTGAGGCTGCATCGCGACTATGGCGCCGGACCGGAGCAACGGTGTGAAGTTCGGCTGGATCCTCCCCAACAACTGGGGTGTGACGCGCGCCGCGGACCTGATCGACCTGGGCGTGCGCGCGGAGTCGCTCGGCTACGACTCGGTGTGGGTCAATCACCACGTGCTGAACGTCGGATACGTCGGCGAGCGCCTCGGCGACCGCCCCTACTACGACGCCCTCACCACGCTGACCTGGATCGCCGCCCGCACCGAGCGGCTGCGGCTCGGCACCTCCGTGCTGGTGCTCCCCTATCTCAACCCGCTGGTGCTCGCCAAGGCCGTCGCCACGCTCGACGTGCTCTCCGGCGGCCGCGTGACCCTGGGCGTCGGCGTGGGCACGCTGCCGGCGGAGAACCGCGCGCTGGCAGCGACTACGCGACCCGGGGCGCCTACGCCAACGAATCGATCGCCGTGATGCGCGAGCTGTGGACTGCGCCGGAACCGTCGTTCGCGGGCCGCTTCTTCCGGTTCGACGGCGTAAGGTTCTCACCCAAGCCGCTGCAGCCGGGCGGCGTGCCGATCCTGGTCGGCGGCGGCAGCCGCGCCGCGATGGTGCGGTGCGCCCGCCTCGGCGACGGCTGGCACCCGATGAACGGCCCGGTCGCTTACCTGCGGGACCGCGTGCGCGAGCTGCGGCGGTTGTGGACCACGCACGGCCGCGGCAGCGACCCGCCCCGGATCGTCGCCCGTTGCGAGTTCGACCTGCTGGACGAGCCCGCGGTCGACCGGTCGGCGCCGATGGTGGGATCCGCCGAGCAGTTGCTCGACACAATCACCGCGTACGAGCAGATCGGCGTATCCGAACTGGCACTGTCGACCAGCACCGCCAACGTCGACCGCATCCGCCGCCTCCAGGACCAATTCGCCTCCCACCTCATCCCGCACGCTAAGTCGTAGCGACTCATCCAACCGGCACCCGCCGTCTCAACCACGTTTCCGCGGCCATGGCGCGCGGTCAGTTGTGCGCCGCGAGCCGGGCCGCTATCCGCTTGCGCCACGCGGCGTCGGTCACGATCCCGGTAATGGCATCGGTGAGGAGCGATTCGTGGAAACTGGGTGGCCGGCCAGCGGCGAACCACGCCGTCGAGATCGGTCAGCACTACTCGGACCACGCCCACCGCTGCCTCCTTTAGGGTATTATCGGACGACAACGCGGCGAAGGAGCAAGCGGATGAAGAGTAGACGCAGAGGGCTCGTGCGGGGCATGGGCCGCAACCTGGCGGCGGCGATGTTGGCCGCCGCACTGATTGGAGCGGCGCTGCCGTTGGCTGCCGACGAGGGAGAGATCGTGTGGGGCGCATCGATACCGCTGACCGGCATCTACGCCCAGGCGGGTGAACTCGCCAGTCTCGGCATGGACGCCTACCTCGGCTACCTGAACGCCGGCGGCGGCATCAACGGCCGGCCGGTGCGGCTGGCAAGCCATGACTCGGGCTCGCAGCCGGACCGGTCCCTGGCCATATTCAAGCGGATCATGGCCGAGGAAGAAGATGTCGTGGTCTATTACGGCGACTCCACCGATTTTTCGCTGCTGTCCGCGCCGGAGGTCAACGAGCGCTACAAGGTGCTGATGGGCGGCGCCTCGCTGGCCACCGCGCTTGCCGACCCGGAAAAATTCCCCTACCAGTTCCTGGCCGGCCCCACCTACGCCGAGATGGTCGGCATCCTGCTGGAGTACATCGCCGAGCAGGGCGGCAGCGACGGCGCGGCGCCGCGCGTGGCACTGTTCTACTCCAACCTGGAGGCGGGCCACGACCCGATCCCGTACGCACGGAAGCGGGCCGCCGAACTCGGCATCGAGATCGTCGCCGAGATCGAGACCGAGCCGGCCGGCATCGACGTTGCCCCCGAGGTGCTCAAGCTGCGCCGGGCGCAGCCCGACTACGTCATCTTCCAGGGCTACGTCGCCACCGTCTGGCCGGAAGTGATGGTGCAGGCGGCGCAGACCGGCGTCGATGCCATGTTCATGGGCACGTTCTGGGCCATGGAACCGCTGATCATCCGGCAGCTCGGGCCGCTCGCCGACCGCTACATGGGCGTATTCCCCTACCGCTACTACTGGGAACAGGAGGAATCCGCGACCATGCGGCTGATTGCGCAGGTCACCGGGGCGGAATACGTGCCGACCTATGCGCTGCAGGCATGGTTCTCCGGCATGATCATTACCGAGGTGATTGGGCGCACCCTCGCCGCCGGCCTGGAGCTGACCGGCGACAACCTGAAGGCCACCCTGGACGCAATCGAGGACTGGGACACCGGCGGCCTGATCGGCGTGCCGGTAACGTTCAGGAATAACTCGATCCCGGTGGGGCGCATCTATCGGGGAAACTCGGAAACCGGGCGCATGGACCCGGTGTCGGACTGGATCGTGCTCGACGACTGAAGCTGGCCGAGGCTCTGCCAATTGACGGAAGGCGGCCTCGCGTGGGACGATTTGTGCCATCAACACGCAACGAAAGGAGCGGGATATGACAAGGAAAGCCTTGCTGGGCTTGATTGTGGCGCTGGCGCTGCCGGCGGCGGCGTTCGCGGGCGGCGAGACGGAAGAGGCCGCCTCGGATGACGGCGCCATGGCCGCCGAGATGGCGACCGGGCAGTACCGGGAGTCGCCGATGCTGGCGCAGATGGTGGCCGACGGAGAACTGCCGCCGGTCGACGAGCGGGTGCCGGGGCGGGGAGACGGAAGGGGCCGCCTCGGATGACGGCGCCAGGGCCGCCGAGATGGCGACCGGGCAGTACCGGGAGTCGCCGATGCTGGCGCAGATGGTGGCCGACGGAGAACTGCCGCCGGTCGACGAGCGGTTGCCGGTGCGGCCGCTGGTGCTGGAGCCGCTGGAGAAGGCGGGCGAGACCGTCGGACGCTACGGCGGCACGCTGACCGTGACCGGGCTCGACCCGAATGGCGATTCGTTCGGCGCCGAGTGGGGCGACGGCGGCGGATTCCGCAGTGAAGGGCTGGCGTTCTTCGACATCGCCTTCCGCAACTTCACTCCCGACGTGGCCGAGTCGTGGGAGGTGTCGGACGACTACACCACCATGACCGTGCACCTGCGCGAAGGCGTGCGCTGGTCCGACGGCGAACTGGTCACCACCGAGGACGTCGAGTTCTGGTGGAACGACGTGATGCTCAACGAGTCGCTGACCGCCAAGATTCCCAACTACTTCGCACCCGGCGGCAACGTCATGAAGGTCAACATCATCGACGACTACACCTTCAGCTTCGAGTACGCCGAGCCCTACCTGGCGATCGCCGACCAGATGGATCGGCTGACGCCGTGGAGCCCGAAGCACTACATGGAGCGTTGGCACGTCGATCACAACGAGGAAGCGGCCGCGGAAGCCAAGGCGGAGGGATTCGGTGAGTGGTTCGAGGCGTTCCTGGCCCGGCAGGACGATGGCTGGGGCACGGTGTACGCCGGTGAGCGTCCGATGCTGGGACCGTTCGCGCCGGCCGAGTCGGACTCGCAAGGCAACCGCCTGTCGCCGCGCAACCCCTACTACTGGAAGGTGGACAGCATCGGCCAGCAACTTCCCTACGTCGACTACTACGAGGTGATCCTGCTCGGCAGCCGCGAGATCCTGGAGGCGAAGGCAATCTCCGGCGAGTACAACATGGGCGGCGCGTGGACCGACCTGGCCAGCTTTCCGCTGCTGGTGGAGAACGCCGACAAGGCCGGCTACACGGTGCGCATGTACCCCGGGCTGCTTTGGGGCGGCAGCGTGAGCTGGGCCTACAACTATACGAGCAAGGACCCGGTGCTGCGCGAGATCTTCAACGACCTGCGCTTCCGCCGCGCCATGTCGCACGCCATCAACCGGGTGGAGTTTGGCGAGGTATTCAACCTGGGCCTGACCGAACCGCGGCAGGCGGCGCCGCCGGCCGACTGGAGCTTCTACGACGAGTCGTTCGGGCGCAAGTACCTGGAGTACGACCTCGACCTGGCCAACGAGCTGCTCGACGAGATGGGCCTGGAGTGGAACGCCGAACGCACCCACCGGCTGCGTCCCGACGGCGCGCCGTTGATCCTGCAAACCGAGATCGGCCAGGAGGGGCACCGCCCCGCCGAGTGGGAGTTCATCGTCCGCTACTGGTCCAAGGTGGGCGTGGAAGTGAAGTTCAAGCAGGTGGACCAGGCACTGTACGCCCAGCACCTGCTGGCCAACGACCTCGACATCGGTACCTGGGGCGCCGGTGGACCGCCGGAGTCGGTCAGCCACGCCATCTACCCGATCCGCCTGGTGCCGCCGTGGCACTGGCGCACCTGCTGCGCGCTCGGCGGCATCGCCTGGCACGACTGGTGGGAGAGCGGCGGCGAGTTGGGCGAAGAGCCGCCGGAACAGATCCAGGAGCTGTTCGGGGTTCTGGACGAGTGGCGCGCCACCGCCATGGGCACCGAAGAGTATGTCGAGCTCGGCAAGCAGATGGTGCGCATCAACGACGAGAACATCTGGTACAACGTGGTTACCGGCTCGCCGCCGAGCATCAGCCACGCGGTGGTGGTAAGCGCCATCGACGACAGCGTCATGAACGTCCGCGATCCCGACTCCGACACGGGATGGTGGATCATCGAGATGCTGTGGATTGACCAGTAGTTCCGGCATGACGGCGAGGGAGGGGCCGGGCGCGGCGTGCGCACCCTCCCCTCGCCCGCAGCCAGCATGAACCCGCCGGCAGCCGAGGTGCTGCTCGAAGTCAGGAACCTGCGGACGCAGTTCAAGCTGCGCCAAGGGGTGGTGCGCTCGGTCGACGGCGTGGACCTGACCATCTACCGGGGGCAGACGCTCGGCGTGGTGGGCGAAAGCGGCTGCGGCAAGAGCGTGACCGCGCAGTCGATCCTGCGCATCGTCCCCCATCCGGGCGAGGTGGTCGGCGGGCAGATTCTGCTGCATGGCAAGGCGGGCGGCGCGCCGGTCGACCTGGCCACCCTGCCGGCCAAGGGGCAGCGCATCCGCGAGGTGCGCGGCGGCGAGATCGGCATGATATTCCAGGAACCGATGGCGTCGCTGAGCCCGGTGCACACGGTCGGCAACCAGGTTATCGAGATGGCGCTGCTGCACCGCGAGGGCGGCCAGGACGAGGCGCGGGAGGCGGTGCTCGACATGCTCAGCCGGGTCGGCTTCTCGGAGCCGGAACGCACCTTCGATTCCTACCCACACGAACTGAGCGGCGGCATGCGGCAGCGCGCCGTGATCGCCATGGCGCTGGTCGGGCGCCCGAGCCTGCTGATCGCCGACGAGCCCACCACCGCCCTGGACGTGACCACCGAGGCGCAGATCCTGCGCCTGCTGAAGCGGCTGCAGGCCGACCTGGGCATGGCGATCATGTTCATTACCCACGACCTGGGGGTGATCGCCAAGATGGCCGACCACGCCGCGGTGATGTACCTGGGCAAGGTGGTGGAGCACTCCGACGTGGACGCCCTGTTCCACGACGCCAGGCACCCCTACCTGCGCGCCCTGCTGTCCTCCGTGCCGCGCTTCGGCGGCAGCGTGCAGCAGCGGCTGGCCTCTATCGAGGGCATCGTGCCCGACCCGTTCCGCCTGCCGGGCGGCTGTCCGTTCCACCCGCGCTGCCCGGAGTCGATTGCCGGGCGCTGCGAGGTGGAGGTGCCGGTGTACCGTACCTTGCCGGAAGCGGCGGATCGCGGCGTGTCGTGCCACCTGCACGCGCCGCTGGGCGAACCGGTGGCCGCGCAGCGATGAACGGCGCTCCGGTCAGCGACAACCTGCTGCTGAAGGTCAGCGGCCTGCGCAAGCACTTCCCGATCCGGAAGGGGCTGTTCGCGCGCACACAGGGGCAGGTGAAGGCGGTCGACGGCGTCGACTTCACCATCGGCAAGGGTGAGACGCTGGGGCTGGTGGGCGAGAGCGGCTGCGGCAAGTCCACCACCGGGCGCTGCCTGCTGCGCGGCCACGACCTGACCGCCGGCGAGGTGTGGTTCAACGACCAGGACCTGGGCTGGGTGGACGTGTTCGGCCTCGACCGCAACGATCTCAAGGTGTTCCGCCGCCACGCGCAGATGATCATGCAGGACCCGTTCCACTCGCTGAACCCGCGCATGACGCTGCTCGACATCGTCGGCGAGGGGCTGACCATTGCCGGCGTCAAGGGCCAGGAGCGGGCCGACCGGGTGGCGGCGACGCTGGAGGTGGTAGGCCTGCGCCGCGAGTACATGAGCCGCTACCCGCACGCCTTCTCGGGCGGCCAGCGGCAGCGCATCGGCATTGCCCGCGCACTGGCGCTGAACCCGCAGTTCGTGGTGTGCGACGAGCCGGTGTCGGCGCTCGACGTATCGATCCAGGCGCAGATCCTGAACCTGCTGCAGGATCTGCAGGACCAGTTCGACCTGACCTACCTGTTCGTGGCCCACCAGCTCAACGTGGTGCAGCACATCTGCGACCGGGTCGCGGTGATGTACGTGGGCCGGGTCGTGGAGGTGGCCGACACGCGGACGCTGTTTCAGGGGCCGCGCCATCCGTATACCGAGGCGCTGCTGTCGGCGGTGCCGCGCCCGGATCCGCGCCACCAGCACGAGGAAATCGTGCTGTCCGGCGAGGTGGCCAATCCGGCCGCGCCGCCCGACGGCTGCTACTTTCATCCGCGCTGCAACTACGCCGCCGCCGAGTGCTCGCAGCGGGCGCCGGAGCTGACGGAGGAGGCCGATGATCACATCGTTCGCTGCCACCGCGCCGCGGAACTGAACCTGGTGGGAGTCGACTGATGGGAGGCGCGTCGTGATTGGAGGCATGCAGTAGTGGGCGCGTACGTCATTCGCAGGCTGCTGCTGTTCATACCGATGATGGCGGCGATCAGCGTGATCACGTTCATCCTGATCCAGCTCCCGCCGGGCGACTACCTGACCAGCGAGATCATGGCGATGGCGGAGCGCGGCGAGGAGGTGGACGAGGCGGCGATCGAGGCGCTGAAGCTGCGCTACGGGCTGGACCGGCCGATGGTGGAGCAGTATTTCCGCTGGATTACCAACATCATCCTGCGTGGCGACTTCGGGCGTTCATTCCACTGGGAGCAGCCGGTGTCGTCGCTGATCTGGGAGCGGCTGATGTGGACGGTGGTGATCTCGCTCGGCAGCCTGCTGTTCACCTGGGTGGTGGCGTTCCCGATCGGCATCTACTCGGCCACCAACCAGTACTCGATCGCCGACTACCTGTTCACCTTCTTCGGCTTTCTCGGCAAGGCCACGCCCAACTTCCTGCTGGCGCTGGTGCTGATGTGGATGGGCTACGTCTACTTCGACCTCAACATGGGCGGCCTGTTCTCGGCCGAATACCAGCGTGCGCCGTGGAGCCTGGCCAAGGTGGGCGACCTGATCGGCCACCTGTGGGTGCCGCTGGTGGTGCTCGGCACGGCCGGCACCGCTGACCTGATCCGCGTGCTGCGCGCCAACCTGCTCGACGAGTTGTCCAAGCCGTACGTCACCGCCGCCCGCGCCAAGGGCCTCACCGAATTGAAGCTGATCGCCAAGTACCCGGTGCGCATCGCCATCAACCCGTTCGTAAGCAGCATCGGCGGCGTGCTGCCGGAGCTGATCTCGGGCGCCGCCATCGTGTCGGTGGTGCTGAGCCTGCCCACCACCGGGCCGCTGATGCTCGGCGCGCTGCTGACCCAGGACATGTTCCTGGCCGGCAGCTTCCTGATGTTGCTCACCATCCTGTCGCTGATCGGCACGCTGCTGTCCGATATCCTGCTGGCGGTGCTCGATCCGCGCATCCGGCAGACGGTGTAGGCGGAGGAGCGGACGCGCATGGCATCCCCGGATATCGGCCAAGTCAGCGGGAGCGGGAGCGGCCACGATCCCACGCACAGTGCGGAGACCGCATCGCAGTGGCAGCTGATGCGCTGGCGGTTCCTGCAGCACAAGGCCGCGGTGGTCAGCCTGGTGGTGCTGGTGGTCCTCTACCTGGTCGCCATCGTTGTGGAGTTCGTCGCCCCCTATGCCACCGACACCTACAACATCAAGTACATCACGGCGCCGCCGATGCGGGTGCGCTTCTTCGACGCCGACGGGCGTTTCCACCTGCGCCCGTTCGTTTACGACTACACCACCTCGCGCGACGCCAAGAGCCTGCGCATCGTGCAGGTGGTCGACACCGATGCCATGCACCCGATCCGCTTCTTCGTGCGCGGCGACGACTACCGCTTCTGGGGGCTGTGGCGCTGGGACCGGCACCTGTTCGGCATCGACGACCCGGAGGCGCAGATCCTGCTGTGGGGCGGCGACGACCAGGGCCGCGACCTGTTCTCGCGCACCGTGTATGGCGCACGGCTGTCGCTGTCGATCGGGTTCGTGGGGGTGATCGTGAGCCTGGTGCTCGGCATCCTGCTCGGCGGCATCTCCGGCTACTTCGGCGGCACCCTCGACATGGTGATTCAGCGCGCCATCGAGTTGCTGCAGGCGATTCCGCGCATCCCGCTGTGGCTCACCCTGTCGGCCGCGCTGCCGCGCGACTGGGGCACGGTGGAAGTGTACTTCGGCATTACCATCATCCTGTCGGTGCTGGGCTGGACCGGGCTGGCGCGCACCGTGCGCGGCAAGTTCCTGGCGCTGCGCGAGGAGGACTTCACGCAGGCCGCCAAGTACCTGGGCGCCAGCGAGATGCGCATCATCATCCGGCACATGGTGCCGAGTTTCAGCAGCCACCTGATCGCCGTGCTCACCCTGCGCGTGCCGGAGATGATCCTGGCCGAGACCAGCCTCAGCTTCCTCGGCCTGGGGCTGCGCGAACCGGTGATAAGCTGGGGCGTGCTGCTGACCGGCGTGCAAAACATCCGCGCCGTGGCGCTGGCTCCCTGGCTGTTCCTGCCGGGGTTGGCTA
Organism: Spirochaetaceae bacterium bin103; assembly: GCA_002238925.1. Classification (GTDB taxonomy): domain Bacteria; phylum Spirochaetota; class Spirochaetia; order SZUA-6; family Bin103; genus Bin103. The sequence goes on from MPNH01000024.1 coordinate 44,420, forward strand.
TCGTGGTTACCGTACTGGCCTTCAACTTCGTCGGCGACGGCCTCCGCGACGCCGCCGACCCCTACGCGCAATAGACAACAGGAGTTGCGACCGATGGGCGAGTTTGATTTTCACGGCCACTTCGGACGCCTGCAGGAGTCCTGCCCGGCGGAGTTTGCATTCCGCGGAACTGCGGCTGACGACGTGCGGGCGTGGCAGCAGCCGTTCCGTGCCCGGCTGCGCGAAGTCCTCGGGATGGTGAACCTGGAGCGGGATCTCGCCGGCCACGTGCCCGATGCGGAGATGCTGGACAGCACCGACATGGGCTCCTACACGCGGGAGTCGTGGCGCATCCGCACCGAGCCGACGGTGCCGCTGCCGTGTTACCTGCTGCGGCCCAAGGACGCGCCGCCGGACCCGCCGCTGGTGCTCACCCCGCACGGCCACGGCCATCCGCACGTGTACGTGGGGCTATTCGACAGTCCGGAGGAGGAGGCGCAGATCAGCGAGGGCGAGCGCGACATCGCCGTGCAGGCGGTGCAGCAGGGCTACCTGGTGATCGCGCCCACCACGCGCGCGTTCGGCGACACCCGTGCGCCGGCGGACAAGGAGAAGGGCGCCGTGTCCTCCTGCCGGCTGCAGTTGATGCACGACCTGCTGCTCGGGCGCACGCCGATCGGCGACCGCGTCTGGGACATGTCACGGCTGATCGACTGGGCGATAGAGCACCAGGGCGTGGACCCGGCTCGCATCGCCATTACCGGCAACTCCGGCGGCGGCACCGTGTCGCTGTTCGCGGCCGCGTGCGACACGCGCATCTCGGTGGCGGTGCCGGGCTGCTACTTCAACACCTTCGCCGGCAGCATCGGCTCGATCATCCACTGCGACTGCAACTACGTGCCCGGCATCCTGCGCCTCGGCGAGATGCACGACATCGCCGGCCTCACCGCTCCGCGCCCCTTCCTGGCCGTCGCCGGCCGTGACGACCCCATCTTCCCGGTCGCCCATACCCGGGCCGCCTTTGAGCAACTCGTCAGAATCTACCGCGCCGCCGGTGTCCGGGGCCGCTGCGAGCTGTACGTCGGCAACGGCGGCCACCGCTACTACAAGGAGCGGGTCTGGCCCTTCATCGCAAAGGCATTCGGCCCTACACGAACACCGCCGAGGAAACCCCGAACCTCTCGCTGAGCGCTCGCGCCTGCCGGACGTTGATCTGCCGCCTGCCGCGAAGAACCTCGGACACCACTCCCTGACTGCCGACCTCCGGCAAGTCGGCTTGGCTCAACCCGTGTTCGTCCATCAGCATCCGCAGGACTTGAACCGGATTGCCCGCGGGCTCCGCGACGTGTTCCCGCTCGTAGGCATCGACCAGCGCGCCCAACGTCTCCATCAATGCAGCCAGCGGATGCGAATCATCCTCGCCTACTTCATCCACCACGAGGTCGAGAAAGGCACTGATCCGCAGGTACTCGGTTTCAGTGTGGGGCACGGACAAGACTTCGCTCATCTGTATCCAGGCTGCGGACAGTCGTTCCAACTCTGCGATCATCCGATTGCTCCTTCCAAGCTGCTCGGTCATATTCGGCGTGCGTAAGCACATGGCGTACGTAGACCTTCTTGCGATTGTAGTGGATTGCCTGACGCCTGGGCGATGGCCAATGAGCCGTCGTCCGGTATACTGAATCCGCCGCCATGACCGTCCCCTACACACGCGAATCGCGAGGAGCGAGGGCCCGATGAACGTGCTGTTCTTTCACCTGATGCCGTACGCCGAGTTGCCGGACGACTTTCGCGAGCGGCATCCGTCGATCTGGGTGGACATCGACTCGCGGCTGTTCGACCCGCAGCGCGGCGGGGCGATGTACAACGACTACCTGGACGAACTGGAGGATGCGGCGCGGCTGGGCTTCGACGGGGTGTGCGTGAACGAGCACCACGCCAACGGCTACGGCATGATGCCGTCGCCCAACCTGATGGCGGCGGTTCTGGCGCGCGGTACGAGGCAGGGCGCCATCTGCGTGATGGGCAACGCGGCGGCGCTGTACGACCCGCCCACCCGGGTGGCGGAGGAGATGGCGATGCTGGACTGCATATCGGGCGGGCGGCTGATCGCCGGGCTGCCGCTCGGCACGCCGATGGACACCTGCTACGCCTACGGCCAGAACCCGAGCATGGTGCGCGACCGCTACCTGGAGGCGTGCGACCTGATCGTGCGCGCTTGGCAGGAGCGCGACCCGTTTCCGTTCGCCGGGCGCTTCTACCAGCAGCGCTACGTGAACTGCTGGCCGCGCCCGGTGCAGCAGCCGCGTCCGCCGATCTGGGTGCCGGGCGGCGGCGCGCCGGAGACCTGGCGCATGTGCGGCGAGCGCGGCTACGTGTACGCGGCGCTGTCCTACTTCGGCTACCAGACCGCGCGCGGCGTGCTGAAGGGATACTGGGCGGAGTTGGAGCGCCAGGGCCTGGAGCCCAACCCGTTCCAGGCCGGCTACCTGCAACTGGTCGGCGTGGCGGAGACGAAGCGCGAGGCACTGGAGATGTACCGCGAGCCGGCCGAGTATTTCTACGCCAACTGCCTGCACACCAACCCGCGCTTCGCGGTGCCGCCCGGCTATGCCACCGAATCGTCGGTGCGGTTCCGCGCCCGGCAGGCCAACTCCGGCAACCCGGTGGCCCAGTTCACCACCGCGCCGAGCTACGAGCAGATCCTGGATCGCGGCTACCTGATCGTCGGCACCGCGGACGAGGTAGCCGAGCGGCTGCGCGAGATCGCCGTGGACCTGAACATCGGCCAGCTCATGCTGCTGTTGCACTTCGGCAACATGGGCCGCGACCTGACGCACACCAACACCGAGCTGTTCGCCAGCGGCGTGCTGCCGCAGATCCGCGACCTGTTCACCGACCAGTGGCAGGACCACTGGTGGCCGGCCGCCGCTACGAGGGAAGCGTGAGCTTGTCAGCGTGCCCGGCGCCGAGGCAGTCGGGCGATACCGGCGCACGGACGGCGCCGCCCGAGCCGCTCCGACCGGCCGCCCCGCCGCAGGAGCCGTCAGTCGCGCCGCGAGAACCAGACGCCGCACCACAGAAACCGTGGGCCGCGCCGCATGGACCAGCCGACTCGGCGCGAATACCAGACGCCTCGGAGCGGAGCGCAGCCATGTCGCCACAGGACGGTTGCGCCGCGCCCAGGGATCGCTCGGTCACGGTCGCGGGGGTGGCCTGCCGCGTGTGGGAGCAAGGATCGGGGCCGCCGCTGACCTTCCTGCCCGGCATCGGGGGGTTGCCGCGCTGGAGCGCATTTCTCGACGCCCTGGCGCAGGGTCGGCGGGTCGTGGCGCCGAGTGTGCCGGGATTCCCGGGATCAGCGGCGCTGCCCGAACTGGACGACCAGCTCGACTGGCTGCTGGCAACCCACGACCTGCTGCAGGCATGCGGCGGGGCGGGGAGCGACCTGGGGGCGGGATCGGGAGGGGGCGGCCCCGGCCCCCCCGGGGGGGGGGGGGGGGCGGGGGGCGGGGCGGGTAGCGACCTGGTGGCGGTATCGGTAGGCGCCGCCCTGGCCGCCGATGTGGCGGCGGTGTGGTCCGGCGCCGTGCGGCGGTTGGTGCTGGTGTCGCCGCTGGGTCTGTTCGACGCTGCCGACCCGAGCACCGACATCTTCGCGCAACCGGCGGGTGGGCTCGGCAAACTGCTGTGCAGCGACCCGGCGCGCTTCGACGCGCACGTTGCGCTGCCGGACGGCGGCGACCGCGTGGAGTGGACGGTGCAGCAGGCGCGCGCCCAGGAGGCGGCGGCGCGCCTGTTGTGGCCGGTGGGGGACACGCGGCTGGCGCGCCGCCTGCCCCGCGTCACGCAGCCTGCGCTACTGGTGTTCGGGCAGGAGGATCGGGTGCTGCCCCCCTCTTACCGGCAGCGCTTTCAGACAGCCCTACCGCACGCGCGGCTGGAGGTGGTCGCCGGGGCCGGCCACCTGGTGGACCTCGATGCACCGCGGGCCCTGGCCCCCTTGGTAGAGGAGTTTCTGCGCTCCTGACCTGCTCCGGGCAGGGGCTCGGCGTCACTCGGGGGACGGACCCGGGAACAGCCATCGCGACAGGGCCGGCTCGACGCCGGCGCACGGCTGCAGGAACAGATCGCGGCGCAGGTGGCTCGGCCCGCCGGTGGGCTGGCCTGCATCCGCGGAGACCGCGATGCACAGGTCGGTGCCGGACACGGCGAGCGCACCCTCCGAGTCGTATTTGAACCGCTGCAACTCGGTGTCGGCGCACTCCTCAAGATGCAGTTGCGCAGCGGTTTCGGTGCCGTCCGCCTGCATGCACAAGCCGTAGGCCGGCATCGAAAGGTTGCCGGCGGCGGGCTGATTGACGGTGAACATCTCGTCGGCGGCGCCCGTCTTGCAGGTGTGCGCCATGAGGGCGGCGCCGAGATTCAGCCGGGCGCCGAACCCGGGCACGTCGATGCAATAGTACTCGGGCTCGTCGAGCGGATCGGCAAGCTGGATGAGCGTACCGCCGGCATGCGTCGCATCCACGTCGATCGCGGACGCCGCTGCCGATTCCGACTGAGCGCTCACGCCGGCGCTGACGGCAAGAAGCAGCACCGCGGCAAGTAACCCTGCTGTGATCCCATTCCGCCATCCGGCGCAGTTCTAACACGGTTGGCTTCCGGATGGTAGTGCTCGCTGCGTCCGCCTTGCTTGCCAATTTTTGTCATCGCGCTTAACCTGGTCGACGTGAACACCACCATGAATATCTCGCTGCCGGCAACGCTCAAGTCGTTCGTGGACGAACAGGTTGCCGGGCGCGGATTCGGAACCTGCAGCGAGTACGTCCGCGCACTGATCCGTCACGATCAGGATCGCCAGCATCTGCGCCGGTTACTGCTGGAAGGTGCCGAGTCGGCGGCGGCGGGACCGGTGGACGCGGGCTACTTCGATGATCTGAGAGACCGCGTTCGGTCACGATCGCGCGCTTGACAGCCAAGCCGGTCGTTCCCCGAGCGAGTGCCATTCGCGACGTGGACGAAGCGCAAGCGGCGCTCGCTTTCATCGACGAGCTTGAAGAAGCCTACCGGCACATTGCGCAATATCCCGCGTCAGGGTCATCCCGGTATGCATCGGAATTGGACGTGCCGGGACTGCGCTCCTGGCCCCTCCGGCGCTACCCTTACGTGGTGTTCTACCGCGCCCAGGGCGGCCACATCGACGTGTGGCGCGTGCTGCACGGCCGGCGCGACATTGCCGCATGGCTGCGGGAATGAACGCGCCGGCACCATGACCCGGACGTCCCAGGATTACCGGTCAGCCGACAGCAGGGCCGCGACGGCGGCGTCGCCGCGGCCAACGGCGCTCTCTTGGGGTGTCTGCCCGCGGGAGTCACGGGCCGTGAGGTCCGCGCCCGCCTCGAGAAGCGCGGCGATCACCTGCTCCAGGTGGTCGGTGTCGTCGCGCAGGTGGTGGAGCGGCGAGCCGCCGTCCGGCGAAGGGCCGGTAGCGAATTCGGGATGCTCCTTCAGGTACCGCCGCAGCGCCTCGATCCTGCCAAAGGAGATCAGGTCAAACCCGTCCGGGCAGTGCTCGAGCAGGTAGTCGCGCATTGCGGCGTTGCCGGCGTGGTTGGCCCACCCGGCCGGCGTCGACTCGAAGTTGGCATCGCGCAGCGGGCGGGCGCCGTGCGCAACGAGAACTTCGGCGGCGGCGCGCTGGTCGTTCCAGGCCGCCTGGTGCAGGGCGGTGGTGCCATCCTCCGCGGCGGCGTTCGGATCGGCGCCGAGGCTGAGCAGGCAGCGCACGGCAGCAACGTTGCCGAGGGACGCGGCTGCCTGCAGCGTACCGGAGTCGTTCAGGCTGCCGGGCGCACCTTCGAGCGCGGCGCGGGCGGCGGCCTCGTCGCCGCTCATGCAGGCGGCGCGGAAGCGGTGCTCCGGGTTCAGTTCGCCCGGCTCGGCGCCGGCGCGCACCAGCATCCGTGCGATCTCGCCGAAGCCGTTCAGGAGCGCGTTCTCGTGGTGAGTGCGCCCGTCGTAGTAGTTGATACCGCTGGGATCAGCGCCATGGCTGAGCAGTAGTTCGACCCGCTCGGTGAATCCCTTGGTGACCGCGTACCCGAGGATGAAATCGAGCGTCCCGACCCGGTTGTCGGTCTTCCAGTTGATCCGGTGCTCCGCGGTGAGGCCGCGCTCGATCAGGAGCCGAAGCCAGCGGTTGTCGGGCCGGAAGATGGTGTTGTAAAGGCCCTGGGCGTCGTTCGGATCGGCGCCGGCGTCGAGCAGCAGCGTGGCCAGATCCCAGGCATGCGCGTGCGGCGGCTGGCTGACGATGCCGCCCTCTCCTTCGCCCATCGCCCCGGTGAGGGCGGTGAACCGGTAGGTGCCGTCCCACATGTGGTGCGCGTTCGGGTCCGCCCCGCTGTCGAGCAGCAACCGGGCGCACGCCACGGAGTCGGCGTCGGGAAGCTGCTCGGTGACCCGCGAGTAGCACAGGTAGAGCAGCGGCGGCCAGTTGCGCGGCCCGCCCGGAGCCGAAGCGCGGCCCGGATCCTCCTCCAGCAACCGCCGCAGGGCGCCGGTGTTGGCGGTAGCCGCAGCGGCAAGCGCGTCGGCCTCCGCAAGCGCAGGCCGCGCCGCCAGCATCGCCTTGGCCCGGTCGATGCGCTCCACGGAATCATTGCCGTAGGTCAGGCACGCAAAATCCAGGAACTGCGCCACCTCGTCGTTCCGGGACGTGGCGACAAGCCCCTCAATGTGTTCCGACAACCGGCGCCAACTCGCAAACCCGTACTCGCGGGCGACCACAAGCTGGGCATCGGCGAGCACCGCGAACTTGGCCGGGCGGGGATGATGCCCCTGGATGCGCGCGCGAACGCTGGCGGGGTCGTCGCGGTGCAGGCGCAGAAGCTGCTTGGCCTGCTTTTTGACGCTGGCCAGACTTGGCCGCGGCGGTAGTGAGTGAACGGACATGAAACCTCCTCCCATGCTGCCTGTGTCCGCCGTCAGGCCGAAAGAAGGTAATGGTTTGACTCGGAACCGAGAGGTGGGAGTTGTTCCCTTTCCGCGGACTGGACGCACCCCCGCCGTGCGCACGCCCAGCGAACCACGTCTACCAGCATCGGGTCAAGAGGGGTCAAGAGGCCGCGTTGCCTCATCTAGCGGTCAGCGGCGGTCAGCCGGTGGTGCCCGCCCGCCCGGTGGTTCTGTTGACCAATCATACACACACGTGTACACATACACAGTATGGCAACGAAGACGATTTCCATCGATCTGGAGGCATATGAGCGGTTGCGGAGCGCGCGCCGGTCCCCTGACGACTCGTTCTCGAAGGTTATCAAGCGGGCTATCTGGCCACCCGCGCCGCGCACGGCGGCGGCCATGCTCGTTGCGCTGGACGGCGCGCCGGTGTTGCACGACTACGAACTTGACCGCCTGGAGGCGGCACAGCTCGCAGACCCGGTGCCGGAGGATCGGTGGCAGAACAAGTAGCACTCGACACGACGTTCCTCATCGACCTGCAGCGTGAGCGCAGTGCCGCACAACGGGAGCGCGGTCATGGTGACGTGGCCGGCCCGGCGCATCGATTCCTGACGACGGCGCCCGACCGGGAGCTATACCTGTCGCCGACCGCGCTCGGCGAATTCGCGGAGGGCTTCGACGACCCGGAGCACCCGCTGCTGCGAGCTGTTCGCGACCAACATCTCCTGCTGCCGATCGACGAACTGACCGCCCTCGCCTACGGACGCATTGCGCGGGCACTGCGACTCGCGGGCCAGTTGATTGGCACCAACGACCTCTGGATCGCGGCGACCAGCGTGCGCTACGTGCTGCCGCTCGTGACCGCCAATGCGGCGCAGTTCTCCCGCGTGTCCGGTCTGGAGGTCATCTCCTACCGCTGACCGGAGGCTTTGGCGAAGATGGCGACCAGTTCCGGGCGCAGGGGGTAGCGCAGCGGTTCGCCGGCGAAGTGGCGGCGGGCATCCTCGCACTGGCCGGTGAACACGCCGCGGTGGGCGCCGTAAGTGGTGCCGGCGCGGTGCGGCGTGTGAATTACGTTGGGCAGCGTGCGCAACGGGTCGTCGGGCGGGGGCGGCTCGGGGCTGAACACGTCCAGGGCGGCGCGCAGCTCGCCCGCCTGCAACCGCTCCAGCAGCGGCGGCTGCTCCACCACCGCCATGCGCGACACCAGCACGAACACCGCCTCGTTGGGCAGGGCACAGATCACGTCGCGATTGATGATGCCGATCGTCTCCGGGGTGGGCGGGATGGCGATGAAGAATACCTCGCTGCGCGCGGCCATGGCGGCCAGGTCTTCGGCCTTGCGGCCGCCGGCGGCCGCGATCCGCTCCTCCGGGACGTACGGATCGAACGCTTCCCAGTCGGTGTCGAACGGCGCCAGCATGCGCGCCAGGTGGCGGTGGATCTCGCCAAACCCGGCCAGGCCCACGCGCCGCCCCTGCAGGCGGTCGGGGGTTTCCGGCCGCTCGGGCATCTGCTTCCAGTGCACCCAGCCGTTGTCGCCGACGATCCGGTGCTCCTGCGGGATGTTGCGCAGCGCGGCCAGCCCGAGCGCGAACTCGTACTCCGCCACCCATGGCGACATGCACGGCGCCGTCTCGGTCATGGCGATACCCCGCTCCACCGCCGCCTGCACGTCGATGAAGGCAGCCTGCGTGTAGTGGCAGGTGGAGCCGATATAACGCAGCCGCGGCGCCCGCGCCAGGCGCTCGGCGGACAGGTAGCCCATGCCCTGGTCGCCCCAACCGACCAGTACCAGGCCGTCGGCGTCGGCGAGCGCGGCGTCCACCTGCGCCGCACGCTCCTCCGCCGTCTGATCCTTGTTCAGGTCGACGTCCACACGCTCGGCGAACGAGTCGAGCACCTCGGCCGCGGCGCTGCTCCAGTGCATGTCTCTTGGGTCGCGGGACGCTCCGGGGCCAAACACCACGACAATTCGGGGACGCGCCATCGGTTACCTCCTTATGGCGGGACCGGCGCAGTTTAGCCTGCCGGCGGCGCACGCCGCAGCCCCCGCCGCCGCGGCGCGCGACTCTCGCCCGAGACGCGGTGGACGGACGGGAACCGGTCCTGTTTAATGACTTGGATGGAGTATCCGGCCACGACGGAGGGCACCACGGTGGGCACACTGAGCGAAGCGCAGGTTGCGCAGTTCGAAGAACAGGGTTACCTGGCACTCGAGGGTGTACTTGATCCTCGGCATGATCTGGACCCGGTAATCGAAGAGTACTCGGCAATCCTGGACCGCCTGGCGAAGGATCTGTACGAACGGGACGAGATCTCCTCGCTGCACGCCGGCTTGCCATTTGCCAGGCGTCTTACGCAGATCCAGTACGAGAGCGGGAAGTCGTACGCGCAGCACTTCGATATCGCCCTGCCCAAGAGGAACGTGGCGGACGATACCCCGGTCTCGGTCGGGCCGGCGATCTTCGGCCTGCTGCGCAACGCCAAGCTGCTCGACGCCGTCGAGTCGCTGATCGGCGGCGAGATCTTCGCCAACCCGATCCAGCACGTGCGGCTGAGGCAGCCCGCACACCTGTCGGCAAACCCGCGGCCACTGCTCAGTTGGCATCAGGACAACGCCTTCATGATGCCGGAGGCCGACGAAACCGAGGTGGTGACCCTGTGGATTCCGCTCCTGGACGCCACGGTGGCAAACGGCTGCTTGCAGGTCATTCCCAACAGCCACCGCGACGGCCTCCAGCAGCACTGCAATCCCGGCGTAAACATTCCGGACCGGCTCATTCGCAGCGACGAGGCGGTTCCGGTGCCGCTGCAGCAGGGCGGCGTGCTGTTCATGCACCGCCTGATGGAACACGCCCCGCTGCCCAACCACACCGACACCATCCGCTGGAGCTTCGACCTGCGCTACAACCCGTCCGGCAAACCGAGCGGGCGCGACGTGCAGCCCGGCTTCCTGGCCAGAAGCCGCTCCCGGCCGGAGACCGAAGTGCGCGACTACGAGACCTGGTCGGCGTTGTGGTACCGGACGCGCAGCAAGCTGGCCGGACAGCCGAACCCGGTATACGAGCGCTGGGGCGCGGACGAGCCGGGTTGCGCCTGAAGCGCCGCGCCTCCATGCGCCGCGCCTCCCGCGCGCACGCCGGGTAGGGTCAGCGGGCGCTGCCTGCCTTGGCGAAGATGGCAACCATTTCCGGCCGCAGCGGGTAGCGCAGCGGTTCGCCCGCAAACAGGCGGCGCGCTTCGTGGCACTGGCCGAGGAACACCCCGAGGTGCGCGCCATAGGTGCCGCCGGCGCGGTGCGGCGTGTGCACTACGTTGGGCAGGGTGCGCATCGGGTCGTCCGCCGGCGGCGGCTCCGGGCTGTACACGTCGATGCCGGCGCGCAGTTCGCCCGCGGTCAGCCGTTCGAGCAGCGCCGGCTGCTCCACCACCGCCATGCGCGACACCAGCACGAACACCGCGTTGCGCGGCAGTGCCATGATCACGTCCCGGCTGATGATGCCGATGGTCTCCGGGGTGGGCGGAATGGCAACGCAGAACACCTCGCTGCGCGCGGCCATGGCTACCAGGTCGGTAACCTTGCGGCCGCCCGCCGCCGCAATCCGTTCGGCCGGTATGTAGGGATCGAACGCCTCCAGGTCGGTGTCGAAGGGGCCCAGCATGCGCGCCAGGTGGCGGTGGATCTCGCCGAATCCGGCCAGCCCGACCCGCCGGCCCTGCAGCCGTTCCGGCACTTCGGCCAGCTCGGGGTGGTCGCCCCAGCGTACCCAGCCGTTGGCGCCCACCGTGGCATGCTCCTGCGGCAGGTTGCGCAGCGTGCCCAGCACCAGCGCCAGTTCGTACTCCGCCACGAACGGCGACATGACCGGCGCCGTCTCGCTGATGGCGATGCCGCGCGCAATCGCCGCCTCCACGTCGATGAACGTGGCCTGCGCGTAATGGCAGGTGGAACCGATGTAGCGCAGCCGCGGCGCCCGCGCGATGCGCTCGGCGGACAGGTAGCCGATGCCCTGCGGTCCCCAGCCGCGCAGCACCATGCCGTCGGCATCGGCGAGCGCCGCGTCCACCTGCGCGGCGCGCTGGTCCGGCGTCTGCTCCGCTTGCAGGTGGACCTCCACGCGCTCGGCGAACGAATCCAGCACCTCCGCCGCCCGCGTGGTCCAGAACTGTTCTATCCGCGGGCCAAAGCGCCGGCCGGGACCGTGTACCACGATGATCCTGGGTCGTTCCATGTTTCTCTCCTCATATGACGGGACGGCGCCAGTGTAGCGCAGACAGGACGAGGCGGCCGCGCCGTCACACGGGCGTGACGGGCGTGACGGCGGGGGGGCGGCGGTGGGCCCACGGGCGCGCAGTTTCGAGCTGGCCGGCCAGCCTGAACAGCAGGTCCTCGCGACCGTAGGCGGCGATGAACTGTACGCCGACCGGGACGCCGTCGCCGCTCCAGTGCAGCGGCAGGGAGATGGCGGGCTGGCCGGACAGGTTGTAGTGGCCGGTGAAGGTGGCCAGGCCCAGCGGCTTGTCTTCGCCGCCGGCTCCGGACAGGTCCAGCTTGCGCAGGCGCCCCGGCTCTACCCCGCTCTCCTTGAAACGGAACGGCAGGGTGGCCAGCGTCGGCGTCACGAGAATGTCGAAGTCGCCCTCCCACCATCCGGCCAGCCGGCGAGCGTAGCGGTGCTGCTCGGCCATCGCCTGCATCAGTTGCACGCCGCTCACGTGGCGGGCCGCATCCGCCGCGCTCCAGGTATTCGGTTCCACGTCTCCGGCCCCGAGTTCGCGTCCTATCAGCGCGCCGAGGCGGGCGAGTTCGCTGGCCACGTGCACGTACTTGATCACGTGCATCGTCTCGATCATCGAGCGATCCTCCAGGACGTCGAGACAGGCCGGGCGGTCGTCCTCCACCTCGTGGCCGAGATCCGCCAACAGGGCGGCCGTGGACGCGACCGCGGCGGCGCAGGGCGCGTCCCACCCGCGTTCGTCCGCACGTAGCGTGCGGAAACCGATGCGCAGGCGGCCGGGGTCGGCGCCTACTTCGTCGCGCCACGGGCGCACCGGCGGCGGCGCGATACTCGGATCGCCGGGCGCGGCACCGGCGCACGCGTCCAGCACCGCCGCCGAGTCGCGCACCGAGCGGGTCAGGACGTGCTCGCAGCTCTTCTGGCCGAAGCGCTCGCCGAAGTCGGGACCGAGCGTGATACGCCCGCGCGACGGCTTCAGGCCGACCACCCCGCAAGCGCTGGCCGGAATCCGAATCGAGCCGCCGGAGTCGCCGCCGTGCGCCACCGGCACGAAGCCGGCCGCCACCGCCGCCGCCGCGCCGCCGCTGGAGCCGCCGGCAGTGCACCGCAGGTCCCAGGGGTTGCGGGTCGGCCCGTACGCGACCGAGTCGGTGATCGGGCTCAGCGCCAGCTCGGACAGGTTGCTCTTGCCGAGGATGGCGAAGCCGGCGCGCTTGTAGCGTGCCCCGAGATAGCTGTCGTGGCTTGAGCGGTAGCCGGCGTCCTTTAGCGCGCGCATGGCGGCGTGGTGCGGCTCGCCCGCGATCTGGCACAGCGAATCCTTGACCAGGAACGGCACGCCCCGGAACGGCCCGTCCGGCAGCCCGCCCCGGGCCTCCTCGCGCACCCGTTCGAAACGGCGCAGGATTACCGCGTTGATCCGCGGATCGAGCCGCTCTATGCGCGCTATGGCGGCCTCGGCCAGTTCGCCCGCCGCCACCCCCCCGCCCCGCCGCAACCTCTCCGCTGCGCACCAATTCCGCCTGGGCCGTCGCATCCAACCAAAGCAGGTCATCCATGGTATGCCACTATATCCCACGCTCATGCGTCACCATCGAGAACCCTTTCCTCGATCTACCGCCCCCGTAACAGGGCCCGGTGGTGCTCCAGGGTGTCCTTGAACTCCGGGTCGTCGTGCAGCCACTGGAGTTCGCAGTCGCGGCAGCGGCCGTCGCGGCCGAGTCCGTCCAGGTACTCGGCGGCCAGTTCGCCGCGGGTGCGGCCGTCCGGCATCGGCTCGCGAGGGGCGGCGGCGAGAAAGGTGAGCAGGTCGTCCAGGCAGCGCAGCGCTTCGTGGCGGATGTGCAACTGGGAGAACGCCAGCAGCAGGTATTGCAGGGTCAGGTGCCGGGTCGGATTCTCGGCCCGAGGCAGGGTGTCAGTCATCTCATCGCCCCCTTGTCTACAACCTACCCCGCCGGCGCCGCGGCGCCGTGAATGCCCGGTAAACCTTCTGTTAAGGTGCGCTAACCATGATCGACACCGCGAGACTGCTCGACACGTTCCTGGCAATTCTGCGCATCGACAGCTACCATCCCAACGAGGATCCGGTGGTGGACGCGCTGCGCCCCAAGCTGCTGCGCGCCGGGATCAGCCTGTGGGCGGACCCGCACCGCAACGTGCTCGGCTACTGGCCGGGGACCGGCGCCAAGGCAAATCGGGAGCCGGTGCTGCTGTGCGCGCACACCGACACGGTGCGGCCCACGCCCGGCATGGAGCCGGTGATTCGCGACGGCGCCGTGCACACCGACGGGTCGAGCGTGCTCGGCGCCGACGACAAGGCCGCGGTGGCCGCCATCGTGGAAGCGGTCGAGGCGATCGCCGCCGAGGGCGTGGCCCACCCGCCGGTGGAACTGCTGTTCACCGTGGGCGAGGATGTCGGCCACATCGGCTCGAAGGCGTTCGACGTTGCCCCGGTGCGCTCGCGGCTGGCGTTCATTGCGGACGTGGACGGACCGGTCGGCGGCGTGATCCTGGCCAGTCCGTGGTCGGAGACACTGCTCGTCACCTTCCGCGGGCGGGCCGCGCACGCCGGCACCGAACCGGAGTCGGGGCGCAGCGCCGTGCAGATGGCGGCGCGCGCCATCGACCGCATGCGGCTCGGCCGCGTCGACGCGCAGACCACCGCCAACGCCGGCGTGCTCACTGGCGGCGAGGAATCCAACATCATCCCGGCGTGCGCCGAACTGAAGCTGCAGGTACGCAGCCTCGATGAAGGCGCGTTCGGAGCCCATCGAGCGCACCTGCTGGAGTGCTGCCGGCTGGGAGCCGAGGCGTTCGACGGCGGCATCGAGGTGGAATCGGTCAACTCCACCACCGGCTATCGCTTCACTCCCGGCGACGCGGTAGTGCGGCGGGCCCAGGCGGCGATCCGCGCAGCCGGGCTGACCCCGCGCCTCGCGACCTCCGGCGGCACCAGCGATGCCAACGAATTCAACGCCAAGGGCTTGACCACGGCGGTCATCTCGGTCGGCTACCTCGACATCCACACCAACCAGGAATCGATGCCGCTCGACGAACTCGAACGCCTCACCCGCGTGTGCCGAGCTCTCATGCTCGGCCCCTGACCGACGCTTCCGTACGCATTCCGACTCGTGTTGCCGCTCACCGCGTATAGTGATTAAGCTCACTATCGATGTACCGGGCCGGGATGCAGGAAGTATTGGAAGCCGCGGCTCGCCTGCAGGAGTTGGTGCCCGACGCGGTCTTGGTCGGCGGCACCGCGGCAGCCCACCACGCCGGCCACCGGATGTCACTCGATGACGATCACGTGGTGGCCGATCTGAAGAGGCGCTTCGACGAGATCCTGGCCGATCTCGAAGCTACCCAAGGCTGGATCACCGCCCGGATACGGCGGCCGGTGTTGATCCTGGGCCGCCTTGATGGGGTGGAGACGGGGGTGAGGAATTTGATCCGACGGCGCCCGTTGGAGGTGGAGCGGGTGCGAGTGGGACGCCTTGCCGTGCAGGTGCCTACGCTGGCAGAGATCTTCCGCATCAAGGCCTGGCTGTGTCTGATCCGCAACGCGACGCGAGACTACCTGGATACTGCCGCGCTCGGCGCCCGCCTCGGCGAAGGCAACGCAGTTTCGCAGGTAATCGCGATGGACGACTACTACGCCGATCAGATCGGTCCCGGTGGACGGCGGATTGCCACCCAGGTCGCCAGGCAACTCGCCGAACCGAACCCGGACGATCTGTCGAGTGTCGATCTGACCTCATATCGCAAGTTGGACCGGCGTTGGCAGAACTGGCAGACGGTTGCGGACTGGTGCCGCAGAATCGCGGTGGGAGTACTCGATCGAGTCGCGGACCCGCCCGAGGACGCTCCATGATTCACCGCCACCTTGACGTGCCTCCGGACCTGCCCGCTGAACAGCTGCCTCTGGTTGCGATCGCCGATACCCTGGAACGAGGCGACCTGCAGGATTGGCAGCCGCTGGCCAGAGCCATCCGTCGCAACCCGTGGGGCGACCTCGCCAACGCGGTGACACGCCTCATCGACGCCTATCCCCAATACGGCACTTCGCCGTTGTGGCGTGCATGGATCGACCGCTGTCGAGCACGCGAGCGCGATCCGATCGCCGCACGGCCGGTCACCCTCGCAGCGCTCCGACGCGGCCTCGGTCTGACCCAGGCGCAGGTCGCACGGCGCCTGCAAATCACGCAGTCGGACGTGTCCAAGCTGGAACGGCGCGAGAACGTGCGTCTGTCGACGCTGCAAGCGTACGCCCGCGCCCTCGGGGGCAGCTTGACCGTCACCTTCGACGACGGCGAAACCATGCGGGAGGTTCAACTCGCACCGCGACCGCACGGCAGTCGCCGTCGTCGCGGCTGAACGGGAGCGCTCTACGGTGTCCAGACGCGGCCGTGGCGAACGATTGCGGGCCAGTCGAGGGTTGCGCCCAAACCCGCTCCGGGCGGCATATGGAGGTGGCCGTTCTCTATGCGTTCAGCCGGGCTGATCAGCTCAGAACGCCACTCGGCCTCGCCGACGGCGTGCTCCAGGGGGAGGGCGCCCGGTACGGCGGCGGTGACGTGGGCGCTCGCCAGCAGCGAGACCGGGCCGGAGGGGCTGTGCAACGAGAATGCGCCGCCCTGGCGCAGGGCCGCGCGCCCGGCGCGCACCGCCTCCCCCACTCCGCCGCAGTGCTTGATGTCCGGCATGATGATGGACACGGCGCCAGTTTCGAGCAGGCGATCGAAGAAGGCGCTGCCGTAGCCGGACTCGCCGCCAGCCACGGGCATTGGCGCCTGGCGGGCGATTGCCGCCAGGTCGGCGGCCGCCGTGCGCGGCTGCAGCGGTTCCTCGAACCAGCCGACCCCGGCCCGCGCCAGTTCGGCGGCGATTGCCGGAGCCGTGGCGGCCGTGAAGCGGCTGTGACAGTCCACCAGCAGGCGGGAGGCGGGGCCGATGGCGGCGCGCACCGCCCGCACCCGTGCCAGCCCGGCCGCGGCTGCGCTCAGGATGCGGTCCGGCGGCAACGTGGAGGAGACCTCGTCGAAGGGCGCGCACTTGAACGAGCGGAAGCCGGCGCGGGCGGCCCGCTCCGCGGCGCGCGCGAAGTCCGCCGGCGCGCGGCCGGTGCCGTGCAGGGCGCGGTTGATGTTGGCGTACAACTCCACGCTCGTGGCTACCTCAGCGCCGAGGAAGCGGTGCAGGCTTACCCCCGCCCGTTCGGCGTCGAGCTGTGCCACGGCGGTACGCAGCGCACTGACCGCGGTCGCCAGCACGACGTCGCGTCCGACCCGCTGTCGCGTCAGACCCAGCCGCTCCGCTACCAGTTCCTCAGCGGCCGGCTCCCACCCCCGCAGCGCCGCCACCAACTCGGCCAGCAGCTTGGCGACCTGCGCGGAGCGGTCTCCGAGGGTAATCTCCACGGTCGTGACGGCGCCGTTTCCGCCGCCCAGTTCCGCGAACACCCAGGTGGTGCGCGGCGTAACGGTGACCGCCGCGAGGCGGCGCATTCGAATCTGCATGGCCTTCACACTACAACGCACGCGCGCCTACTTCGCGTTGCGCCGACAGCAGCAGGCGACGAAGACATTGCCGGCGTTGTTCATGGCGGCGGGCTACCCAGCGCGCTGCGGCAGCACTATCGAGGGTCATAGGCAACCGATCTTGACACGGCGGATACCTCGATTGGTACCGTGATGCCATGAGAGTCACCATCGACCGTGCCGGACGTATCGTGGTTCCGAGGCAATTCCGTGATCGGCTCGACCTGGTGGCCGGAACGGAACTGGAAATCGAGGCCCTCGACGACGGCTTGAAGCTGCGCAGGATCGGAAGCGAACCGACGCTGAGAAAAAAGAAGGGATTCCTCGTGCATCATGGTGCAGCTTCTTCCGCAATCGACGTTGTCGAGTTCATCCGCGCCGAGCGCGAGACCCGCAGCCGAGACCTGTCGTGATCATCAAGAGCAATCCGGGGCACGTCGATACCGAGCGGATCGTGCTGTTTGCGTTCGACGACCATGGCCTGCCGTTTCGCAACGGGGTGCGGCTGCACTTGGTGGGGTTCAAGACGCCGGTGGACCGCACGCGCATCGTGGTGCCGCTCGGGGAGCCCGGCGCGCCGGACAGCAAGCGGGTCATCTACTACGGCACGGTGCTGCGCGTGGGCGGCGAACTGTGGATGTGGTACCTCGGGCAGGGCGACGACGACCACTGGCACCAGCGGGTGTGCCTGGCGAGGAGCCGCGACGGGTATACCTGGGAGAAGCCGGACCTGGGGCTGGTGGAGTACCAGGGCTCGCGGCACAACAACCTGGTGGACATGCTTGGCGGCGCGCACTCGATCGTGGCCTGCGTGGTGTACCACGACCCCGACGACCCCGACCCGGAGCGGCGCTTCAAGGCGGTGATCGAGACCAAGGACCGCCCGCGGCTGTTCGGGGTGCTGTTCTCGTCCGACGGGCTGCGCTGGCGCGAATTCGACGTCGGGCCGGGCACACCGCAGTGCGAGCCCGCCGGCGGCACGAAGTTCAACGGCTGCTACCTGCTGAGCGCGCACGGCGGCAGCCACTTCGGAGCGCCGCGCCAGTTGGTGACCTACCTGTCGTACGACTTCGAGCACTGGATCGAGGCGTCGTGCCTGGGGCTGCGGCGCGACGACATTCCGCCGCGCCCCTACCGGGAGACGTTCGCGGGTGGCGAGCAGGTGCACCTGGGGGCGGCGCTGTGGAACCGCGGCAATGTGATTGTCGGCCTGTACGGCCAGTGGCACGGCCCCGCCAACAACGACCGCCGCCACGTGGAGATGGACCTGGGCCTGGTGGTGAGCAACGACGGCCTGCACTACAGCGAGCCGATTCCGGACTTCCCGATGGTGGCGGCCGCCGAGGACGGCATGAACCACCTGCCGCAGCCGTGGAACTTCAAGCACGCATCCCTGGCCCAGGGGCAGGGATTCGAGAACATCGGCGGCGAGACCCTGTACTGGTACGCGCCGTGGCCGGAGCAGTTGAGCGACGGCGTGCGCGTAGCCACCTGGCAGCGCGACCGCCTCGGCTACCTGCAGCCGTTCGACCGGCGCCAGTTGCAGGTTCCCGGCGGCTGCCACCTGATCTCCGCGCCCATCGACCTGGGCAGCCGGCCCGCGCAGGTGCTCCTGAACATCGACGGCCTGTCAGAGTACGCACAGGTCACCGTGGAGATCCTGAGTGAGCGCTTCCGCCCCGTCGCAGGGTACGCGGCCGGCGACTGCCTGCCGCTGGAGTCGGGCCTCAGGCAGCCGGTCGCCTGGCGCAACCGCCGCCTGGTGGACGGAACCGGCGGACCCATCCGTATCCGGCTCAACTACACGGGCATCCGCCCCGAGGATCCGCGCCTCTACGCCATCTACGTAGAACCCGCCGCGTAGGCCGGACCGACGGCGAAGGTATCGCGACCATCAGCGAGCCGCGGAGTCGTTCTCAGCGCATCAGCGGGCCATCCGGTGACGATCTCTCTGCTTCACGCGGCCAGCGGAGGTCTAGCGGAGTTCCGAACGAGCTTGAAAGGGGCCGCGTCTGTAGGGTACAAGAGCAGATGGCCGTCATCGGTTCGCGCGTCACGCAATGGGATATGAGGTCGTCACGCACCGGTCGTCCAACCCGAAATTGCCGTCCGCCGGCTCTGCGCAGTGCGCCATCCCGTGGTGGCGAACGGTCACGGAACGCCGCTGCCGGCCGGTCGCACTGATGCTGTTGTTCCTTGGCCGGCGGATCCTGCTGGCGATTCCTACGCTCCTGATCATCTCCATCGTTGCCTTCCTCATCATCCAGCTTCCTCCGGGCGATTTCGTTACCGTCACCGTGGCCCAGGCCAGGGAATCGGGCAGCTTTCTCGACGAAGAAGAAGTCGCCGCAATGCGCAAGCGCTACGGCATCGATCAGCCGGTGTTCGTGCAGTATCTCAAGTGGCTCCGCAACTTGGTGCAGGGCAACCTCGGGGTGTCGTTCATGTGGACCAAGCCGATCGGGAAACTGGTCGTCGAGCGGCTTCCCTGGACATTGCTCCTCTCCTCGGTTTCGTTGGTGTTCGTTTACTTGATCGCGATCCCGATCGGCGTGCTCGCGGCCACCCACCAGTACTCGCTGAGCGACTACTTGGCCACGTTCGTCGGCTTCGTGGGCCTCGCCATTCCAAACTTCCTGTTCGCACTGCTGTTCCTATGGTTGTTCTTTCTGGTATCCGGCAAGGCGGTCGTGGGACTGTTCTCGCAGGAGTACCTCTCCGCAGAGTGGAGCTTCGCCAAATTCATCGACCTGTTGAAGCACCTGATCATACCGGTGGTCGTTATCAGCACCGCCGGAACCGCAGGCCTGATCAGGGTAATGCGGGCAAACCTGTTGGACGAGTTGAAGAAGCAGTACGTAATCGTGGCCCGCGCCAAGGGCCTGGCCGAGCGCAGGTTGCTGTTCCGGTACCCGGTGCGGATCGCGGTCAACCCCATCCTGAGCACGATCGGCTGGACGCTACCGGGGCTGGTGAACGGCGAACTGCTGACCGCCCTGGTGCTGGGGCTGCCGACTCTTGCCCCCATATTCCTGCAGTCGCTGCTTACCCAGGACATGTACCTGGCCGGGAGCATCGTGTTCATTCTGAGCACGCTGACGGTGATTGGCACCATCATCTCGGACCTGCTGCTGGCCTGGAGCGACCCCCGCATCAGGGAGTCCGCGCTATGAAGGGCACTTCAATACGGCCCTCCGAGGAGCGGTTTTACGTTGCTTCTCAGTGGCAACTGTTTCGCTGGAAACTCGCCAGACACCGGTTGGCGATGGCCTCGATGATACTGCTGGGGATCTTCTACCTGGCCGCGTTGTGCGCCGAGTTCGTAGCGCCGTACGATCCAAACGAATTCGACAAGGATCTGGTGCTGGCTCCGATCCTGCGCCCGCGCTTGATTGACGACAGCGGCAAGCTGCATCTGCGGCCGTTCGTGTACCGGCTGGAGAAATCGGTCAACGAGAACTGGCAGATCATCTACCATGAAGATCGCTCGGTGCGGTATCCGATTCGGCTCTTCGTGCACGGCGATCCCTACATGCTGTGGGGACTCATCCCCGGCAATCTGCACCTGTTCGGCACCGACGAAGGGGTGTTTTCGCCGCTTGGCCGGGACCGGGGCGGGCGCGACCTGTTTTCGCGCATCGTGTTCAGCAGCCGCGTCTCGCTCACGATCGGGCTGCTCGGCGTCACGCTGAGCCTGCTCATCGGGATCATTCTCGGAGGGATATCGGGCTACTACGGAGGCCGGCTCGATCTCCTCATTCAGCGGCTCATCGAGGCGCTCCAGTCGATTCCGACGATTCCGCTGTGGATGGGCCTGCGGGCCGCGCTGCCGTATCACTGGTCGATCACCGCCACCTACTTCGCGATCGTGGTGATTCTTTCGCTGGTCGGCTGGACCGGCATGGCGCGGGTAGTCCGCGGCAAGTTCCTGGCGTTACGTAGCGAGGACTTCGTGGTTGCCGCGCGGATTGCCGGAGCCAGGGACGGCGCGGTCATATTTGGCCACCTGCTGCCGTCGTTTATCAGCCACATTATCGCGTCGGTGACGCTGGCGGTGCCGGGAATGATCCTGGCCGAGACCGCGTTGAGCTTCATCGGGCTGGGGATGCAGGCGCCGGCGATGAGCTGGGGCGTGCTGCTGCAGGAGGCGCAGAGCATCGAGACCCTGGCCAAGGCTCCCTGGATATTGACGCCGGCGATCTTCGTGGTGGTGAGCATTCTGGGCTTCAACTTCCTGGGTGACGGCCTGCGCGACGCGGCCGACCCGTACGGAAACCTGTAACCCGGGCCGCCTTCCGCGGCGTGGGCAGCGCGGAGTGCGCGTGGCTACGCGGGGGCCGTGGGTGGGGTGCCCGCGCACTTGACAGGGGGATACGGCCGGAATAGGTTGGATAAGTTTCGTTTTCGGACCGTGTTCTAGAGAATACTCACGCAGGCTGGCAGCAACGTCCGCGGTTCGCCGCACACGAGGAGGTGTAATATGAAACGTGTTGTCGCAATGGTTACGACGCTCCTGGCAGTGGGCGTCCTGGCGGTGGCCAGTCCTGCCAGCGAGAGTGGTGCGAGCGCCGCGATGGAGGAAGCCCCGACCGGGCTCTATCCGGAGCACTCGCAGTTCGCCGATCTTGAGGCAATGGCACTCGTGACCGGCACTATCCTCACGGAATTCCATGAGGCCCCGATGCTTGCCGAGATGGTTGCCGCGGGCACGTTGCCGCCGGTGGACGAGCGCGTTCCCTCCCAGCCCCTGGTGGTGGTGCGCACCGAGATCGGATCCTACGGCGGGACCCTGAGGACAGCGCACGAAGGCACCGTGACCGGCCTGGTGCTGACGGTCGGCAAGTTCATGGAAGAGTTCGCGCTGTCGTGGAACCCGGAGCTGACCGAAACTGGACCGAACATCCTGCGCGGCGTGGACGTGTCCGCCGATGCTACCGAGTTTACATTCCACATGCGCGAGGGCATGAAATGGAGCGACGGCGAGCCGTATAACGCCGACGACTACATCTTCATGTACGAAGCGGATGCCAGCAACCCGGAATTGCGGCCGAGCGGTCTGGGTCAACTCAAAATCGGGGGCGAAATGGGAGTGCCCACCAAGATCGACGACTACACGGTCAAGTGGACATTCCCGTCGCCGTTCGGCTACTGGCCGATGATCCTTGCCCAGACTTGGCAGGTCGTCGCACTGCCGGAACACTACCTGAGCCAGTTCCATCCCGACTACGCCGCGAAGGCCGACCTCGACAGTCGCATCAAGGAAGAGGGCTACGAGGACTGGGTGACCCTTTGGAGCTCCAAGAAGACGTGGGTGATAAACGAGAACCCCGACATGCCGAGTATTCGCAGTTGGCTGGTGCTCACCGACGGCATGGCGCCGGTAAACCGGATGGTACGCAATCCCTACTACTGGAAGATCGACTTGGCGGGAAATCAACTCCCCTACATCGACGAGATCGAGAGCGTGCTGGTGGAGCGGGAAGCGATGAAGCTCAAGGTGATCGCCGGGGAAATCGACTACATCACCGGCGAGCTGCTCGACCTTTGGTCCGCGGAGACCTACGCGCTGCTCAAGGAATACGAGGAGCAGGGCAACTTCACGGTGCGCACCTCCCGCGGCGCGGTGATAAACATCGGGTCGATCAATCTCAACCTGACCCATGCCGATCCCTTCTACCGCGAGCTGTTCAACCAGAAAGACTTCCGGGTAGCACTTTCGGTAGGTATCGACCGCGAAGAGATCAACGAGGTCGTGTTTCGCGGCTCGGCGATTCCGGCGCAGGTCGGCCCCACCTACAAGGATGAGGGATGGTCGGACACGTACATGGTATATACCGAGTACGACCCGGATGAAGCGAACCGGCTGCTGGACGGCCTGGGTCTGCAGTGGAATGGCGACCGGTCTGCCCGGCTGCGGCCCGACGGCCAGCCGATCAAGCTGGTGGCGCTGGTGGAGAGCTGGCGCATCGGCGCGGTGGAGATGACCGAGATGTACGCCCAGACCTGGAAGGATCTCGGGCTCGACGTTACAGTGAAGCCGATGGTGCCGGGCGGCCAGAACCCGGAGCGGGACGAGGGCAGGTACGAGATCATCGTCGGCAAGTCGTACGGCGGTAGCGCTACCGCACCCATCATCGATGACGACGAGTTGGTCCCCTACGCCGGCGGCTACTGGGCGGTCAGCAACGCTTGGGCGGCCTGGGTGATTTCCGGCGGCGAGGAGGGCGAGGCGCCTCCCGCGGAACTTCAGGCCGACGTCGAGCGGTTGTGGGAAATCGTCAATGAGTTCCAGCCGGAACCGGATGCTGGCGTGCGCGAGGGGATGCTGCAGGAGGTGTACGACATCAATCTGAACCACCTGTGGACAATCGGCGGCATGAACCAGAACCCGGACCTGACGTTCAACCCCTATAACAACAACCTCAGGAACGTGGTTGGCAAGACCTACGCCTGGCAGGCGCACGTCCCCGGGGCGTGGTTCTACGCCCAGTAGCCGCGTAGACCGTCCGATTTCTCGTTTGTGAGACCCGGCGCGCCCCGCCGGGTCTTCTGTTTGTCCTGGTGGACGGAACCTGCGGACCCATCCTCATCCCCCTCAACTACGCGGGTATACGCCCGGAGGATCCGCGCCTCTACGCCATCTACGTGGAACCGGTCGCTAACCCGCTCTCACTCCCCCCGTTGCACCGCCCGCCCTCGCGCTTGCTCACCAGCCCGCAATGCGGATAGCGTGCGGCGCATGCAAATCGTGCTCGTCAACCAGGCCATGGCCGAGGGAATGGATGAGGTGTTCGGCCCGCGCGACGACATCGACGTCCGGGTGGTCGAGGAACAGACCGAGAGCGCACTGCTGCGCCACCTGCCCGGCGTGCACGGGCTGGTGCTGGGGCTGGCGCCGATGACCGAGCGCGTCATCGAGACCGCGCGCGGCACGCTGAAGGTGGTGGCGCGCCGCGGCGTCGGCTACGACAACGTGGACGTGGCGGCGCTCACCCGCGCGGGTATTCCGCTGACCGTGGTGGGCACCGCCAACTCGGTGTCGGTGGCCGAGCACGCCCTGCACCTGATGCTGGCGCTCGCCAAGCAGAGCCACGTGCAGGACGCGCGCCTGCGCGCGGGAGCCTGGAACGACGCGCGCCTGGTACGCCCCGTGGACCTTGCCGGCCGCCGCGTGCTGGTGCTCGGCCTCGGGCGCATCGGACGCCTGCTGGTCAGCCGGCTGCGGGCGATGGAGATGGAGGTGCTGGTGCACGACCCGTTCGTGGCCGACGCCGACATCGCGGCCACCGGCGCCGACGCGGCCGCCGACTGGCGCGCGGCGCTGCCGCAGATCGACATCCTGACCGTGAACTGCCCCAAGACCCCGGAGACAGCGGGCATGGTGGGAGCGCCCGAGCTGGCGGCGATGAAGCCCACCGCGTTCGTGGTCAACACCGCGCGCGGCGGGATTATCGACGAGGCGGCACTGTACCTGGCGCTGCGCGACCGCGGCATCGGCGGTGCCGGCATCGACGCGTTCGACCAGGAACCGGCGGCCCCGGACAACCCCCTGTTCACGCTGGACAACGCCATCTTCACGCCACACGTTGCCGGGTTGACCACCGAGGCGGTGTACCGGATGAACGTGCGCGCCGCCCAGAACGTGGT
>MPNH01000025.1:0-22500 GCA_002238925.1 Spirochaetaceae bacterium bin103
GCCGCCGAGCCGCCCTCGGTGGAGTTGGCGGTAACTCCCGCCGTTCCGCTCGGCGCGCTGACGGTGAGCGGCGAAGGCGCCGTCACGGCCGGCGCGGCGGGTGCCCTACCCACGCTCGCCCTGCAGGTGCGCGCGCGCCCGGGTTCGGTGTCGGTCAGGTGGCGCGGAGCGCGCGGCGGCGACACGCTGCAGGTGCGTGCCGCCGCCGAGGCATCTGCGGTCGCCGTGGAGGCCGGGTGGCGGGTAGCAAACGAGGAGATCACGACCCAGTTGGCGGTCGAGGTGCGGCTGTCGCGGGGCCGGCTGCGGATCGCCGCCGCCGGGCTTGGCGAACCGATGCCGGACGGTCCGCGGCTCACCGTGACCATGTCGGTCGAGTCCTGAGTGTGCACCGCGGCCGGTCTGGTCTCGGTTCGATTTGAACCGGGCCGGCGGGTCGGTGTACGTTCCACCTGACAAGCCGATGACCGATTCCGCCAAGCCACCGGGAAGATTCGAGATCTTCAACACGCTCGGCCGCGCCGTGCAGCAGTTCGTGCCGCGCACCGAGGGCGTGGTCCAACTGTACGCCTGCGGGCCCACCGTTTACGATTACGCGACCATCGGTAATTTTCGCACCTTCATCCTCGTCGACGTGCTGCGCCGCACCCTCGACGCCCTCGGCTACCAGGTGCGCCACGTGATGAACATCACCGATGTCGGACACCTCGCCAGCGATGCCGACGAAGGCGAGGACAAGATGCTCGCCGGCGCGCGCCGCGAAGGGCGGACGGTGTGGGACATCGCGCAGTTCTACACCGACCGGTTCTTTGCCGACGCGGACGCGCTGAACATCCTGCGGCCCGACGTGGTGGCCAAGGCAACCGACCACATTGACGACATGATCGCGCTGATTCGGCGTCTCGAAGCGCACGGGTTCACCTATGTCGCCGGCGGCAACGTGTTCTTCGACGTCGCCCGGTTCTCCCGCTACGGCGAGCTGGCGCTGCTTGATCGCCAGCAGCTGCAGGCCGGCGCCCGCATCAGCGTCGACCGCAGCAAGCGCAATCCGGAAGACTTCGGCCTGTGGTTTACCCGTTCCAAGTTCGAAGATCAGGCGATGATCTGGGACTCGCCGTGGGGACGGGGCTACCCGGGATGGCACATTGAGTGCAGTGCCATGGCAATGCGCTACCTGGCCGAGCAATTCGACATCCACTGCGGCGGCATCGACCTGATTCCAGTGCACCACACCAACGAAATCGCGCAGGCGGAGGCCGCCCTCGGGATCGAGGCCAATGATCCGCAACGCTGGGTGAACTACTGGTGCCACGGCGAATTCCTGCTGGTCAACGGCGCCAAGATGTCCAAGTCGAAGGGTAACTGGGTCACCATCGGCCAGCTCCAGGAAGACGGCTACGATGCGCTTGACTACCGCTACTTCGTCCTGGGCGCGCACTACCGGGCACATCAGAACTTCACCATGCGCGCGCTGGACGCGGCACGCGCCGCCCGCGCCGGCCTGGTGAGCCGGGTGGCGGCACTGGCGCGGGCGGCCGGCATCGACGCCCCGGGCGCGGTGGCGGACGGCGGCCATGCCCACCCGGCCGCGAACGAGGCGTTGGCCCACGCGGCACACGACCTGGCGATGCCGCGCGTGCTGGCCCGGCTCTGGCAGCTGGTCAAGAGCGATTCCGACGATCCCGAGTGCACCTTGCGGGCCGTCGCGGCGATCGATAGAGTGCTGGGCTTGAAGCTGTTGCAATCGGCCGCGTCGGCGTTGGCGGACGACACGCGGTCCGATCCCGATGTGGACGCTTTGGTACGCGAGAGGGACGAGGCGCGCCGCCGCCGCGACTTCGCGCGCGCCGACGCGATTCGTACGCAACTCGCCGCACAGGGTATCGAGTTGCGCGACGCGGCTACCGGCACCGTTTGGCAACGCGCCGCCGCGCTGCCGGAGCGAGATCGGTAGCGGCAGAGGTGTAACCTCCGGGCTTGTGGGTTGTTTTCTACAGTGCGGTCAAAATCTGAACGGTGGTGGCGAGACAGCGATTTCGGCGGGATCTACCGCGAACTGTTTCCGTTGATATTTCGGGTGGCGTTCCGGATTGCCGGTGAACGCGGCCTCGCGGAAGATCTTGCTCATGAGGCGTTTCTGCGCCTCTTGAATCGTGATGCGCCCCTGCCGAGCATTGATGAAACGAAGTATTGGTTGCTGCGGGTGGTACGCAACCTGTCGCTGAACCACGAGAAGCGCCGTGCCCGCGAACGGCGGGCCGTGGGACGGCTCGAGCAGGAAGGCCCCAGGCTCGCAGTGCCCGCCGATACTCCGCTAATGCAGGCCGCCGCAAGAGATGCAGTACAAGAGGCACTGAACGAATTGCCACACAACATGCGCAGCGCGATCGTGCTACGGGAATACGCCGGTATGAACTACCGCGACATCGCCTCGGTGCTCGGCATCAGCGAGGGCAACGTGAAGGTGCGCCTGCACCGGGCGCGCAGGCAGCTCGCGCGGCTGCTTTCCGACGGGGTACCCCATGTGTCCTGAAAGAGCTCTGCTGTCTCCCTACGTCGACAACGAGATCGGTCCCGCCGGCGCGCGCCGCGTGGAGCTTCACGTTGCCGAGTGCCGCTCCTGCCGCGAGCAGTTGCGCGCCTACCAGACGGTGAGCCATGCCTTGTTGGAGAGCCGCGAGCCTGACGTCAGCGCCGCCGGCGACCGGATCTGGCGGCGCCTCGATACGATGCGCGGGGCCCTGCGCGGGCAGGCGTCGTTCTGGACCCGCGGCGTACGCGTGCCGGCCCCGGTGGCAGTCGCGTTGATGGCGGGCGTTACGCTGTTCCTTACCAGCGTGGCGATGTGGTCGCGGGTCAATGACGCGCGCCTGGAACTGCCGGCGTTCGGCGCCGCTGCCGTCGGCGCCGCCGCGGTCGGCGTGATCGCGGCGTCCGCGCAGCCGGTGCAATGGCTCGAGCAGGGAGCGATCGTCATCCAGTTGCCGGACGAACCGCAGTTCATCCAGCGCGGCATGCCGACCATTCTGCGCGAAGCCGAGTTGACCACGGTGTCCGCACGCCCGGCGGCACTTCCCTGACCACGGCAGACCGGCCATGACGGTGGGCCTCACGCGGACAGCTCGACGGTTTCGCAGCCCGGTAACGGCCCTGCTGATCGTTTCCGCGGCAGGGCTCGCCGGCGCCCAGGCGCCTCCCCAGAGCATGATCGAGAGCGCGTTGCGCTCGGTGCGCGATGACCAGCTCGAAATCAAGGTAGGCCTTTCGCTCACCCAGACCGAGCCGTTCACCAACTGGAATACGCAGCAGTCGGAACTCACCATCCCGGGCCGGGCGGTAAACGTCGAGGTCAACGGCAGCAATCTGCGTATTCGCGCCGTGTTCACCCCCTACCTTGGCGAGGATGGCGAGCTCGAGCTGGTGGCGCAGGGCCAGGTGTGGCTGGACGACGGCCCCGAGGCTCCAACCCGCTACGTGGCGACCTACCGCAGCGTGCCCCTGTCGCTTGGCGAGAAGCTGCTGTTCTTCCCGCTCGGGGTCGCCGAGGGGGTGGCCGACGAAGTCACCCTGAAGCTGGAGGTGGAGATTGTCCGCTACGAGCCGGAGCGCTCCAAGGTGGCCACCACTGGACCCTAGCGGCCGCGCCGCGATCCGCGGACAGCGCTGAGCTACCCGGTCTCGAGATGTTCAGATCGCTGTCACCGCGCGGGCGGGCCCTGGTTCCGGCGGCGGCGTTCGCCGTTCTGCTGGCCGTGCTGCTGCTCGGTTCCTACAGCCGCCCACCGGTAATCGAGGCCGCCGACCCGCGCATCGGGCACGGCGGCGATGTCCTGATCGTGACCGGGCGCGGCTTCGGGGAGGAGCGGGACGGCGGGCAGGTGCTGATCGCGGGCGTCGCGCCGACCAGCGATGCGTATCTGGAGTGGAGCGGCGAACGGATCAGCATGCGCGTGCCCCAGGAGGTGCGATCCGGATTCGTGTACGTGGTAGCCGGGGGCCGGCGCAGCAATGGCGTTCTGTTTGCCAATCGCGACAATCTGCCGCGCGTGGGTTCGGCGCTCACCGATCCGGGCCAGCCGGTGGTGGTCAATGTCGACCGGCAGCGCGGCGCGGTCGGTGAACCGGTGGTAATCACCGGCCGCAACTTCGGCCCCCAGCGCGGCTCTTCGGCGGTGCTGTTCACCTGGCTGTCGGCCGATCCGCTGGCGGCGGGAGCGGGTACCGCGGAGTTCGTCGCAGCCGATGCGCACGACATGGACTACGAGGGCTGGTCCGATTCCGAGATCCGGGTGCGGGTCCCGGATGGCGCCGCGACCGGAAACCTCCTGGTGCGGACCGAACAGGGGTTCAGCAACCAGGTGTTCTTCGAAATCGACTCCGCCGTGGGCAGCAAGCGCTACACCGGCCGACGCACCTATTCGGTGAGCATGAGCCTGTCGATCGCCAATATCCGAGCCACCGGGCCCAATGAACTGTATCTGTGGATGCCGAAGGTGTGGCAGGCGCCGGCGCAGCGCAACGTGCGGCTGGTCACCCGCGAGCCCGACCCGCTGTACGAGGATGTCGCCGGCGCGGCGGTGTTTCATTTGCGCAACCTGGTCCCGGGCGGCGTGTACCCCGTGATGCAGCAGTTCATCTTCGAACGCTACGCCGTGGAGACGGCGATCGCGGAGGATCAGGTGGAGCCGTATGACCGGCACTCGCGCGCGTACCGTGCGTTCACCGAACCGGAACCGCTCATTGCCGCGGACGACGAGCGGATTACTGCCCTGGCCGAACGCCTGACCCGTGGCCAGCGCAACCCGTGGCGCCGTGCCCGCCAGTTATACGACGGGTTGCTGCGCCGGGTCACGTTCGCAGGCCAGCGCGCCGCCGAGCCGCTGGCCGCGCTGACCGCCGGCACCGGCGACGCCTACGACTTCGCCATGCTGTACACCGCCCTGTTGCGCGCGGCAGAGGTCCCGGCGCGTCCGGTGGCGGGTTACCTGGTGCAAGCGCCGGATCGCCTGCGCGCCCACTACTGGACCGAACTTTACCTGCACCGGTTCGGATGGGTACCGGTAGATCCAGCTCTCGGGTCGGGAGCCGACCTGGTGCCGGACATCCCCGAGCGGGATGTGGCGGCGTACTACTTCGGCAACCTGGACAATCGCCACCTGACCCTGTCCAAGGGAGTGGTGGCGACCGGCAAGCTGGCTCCGCGCGGCAGAACCGTGCACCGTCCTGATCTGGGCACGCTGCAGATGCACCATGAAGAGGTGGTCGGCGACCTGGCGTCCTACACCGCGCGCTGGAGCGGGCTGACCATTCTCGGCGTGTACTGACCCGGCTCGACACGGCGGGACGTGGCATGACACCATCGGCGCCGCATGGCGAGCTGCGAGATCACCGCCCTGGCCCTGGACATGGACGGCACGCTGTTGACCAGCAATAAGCGGGTTACGGACGACACCAGGGTTACCCTGCGCGCGCTGCTGGAGCGCGGCCTGAGCATCTTTGCGGTGACCGGCAAGGCGCCGGGGATTACCGCGCGCTGCCTGGCGCCGCTGCGCCTGCCGATGGTGTGCCTCGACGGCGCCGTGCACGTGGCCGGCGGCGTGCAGCAGTGGGTGGACGACGCCACCATCGAAGACCGCCTCGCGGCGCGCCTGCTGCACGACTGCGGCGGGCCGTGTTACCTCCTGGCCGACGGCGCCACGCAGGTACGCGGGGCGGTGGACGAGGTCCAGTACGTCGACTGGTCGGACCAGGTCGGCAAGGTCGGCGCCGACCCGCTGCACCGCGTCACCCACCTGGTGTTCACTGGCCGTGAGCGCGCCCGGCTGGCTACTGTCCGGCGCCGCGTGCTGCGCTTGGCGCGCGAAGCGCCGGGGGCGGGGCTCAGCGTCTACCTCACCGAAGCTCCGTTCCACGGCTGCCACAGCCTGTTCATACGCAGCGCCGGCTGCACGAAGCTGCGCGGCGCGCGCGCCATGGCGCGCCGCCTGCACTTTCCGCTCGATGCGACCATGTTCATTGGCGACTGGGTGAACGACATACCCCTGCTGCAGGCAGTGCGGTTCCCGGTCGCCATGCGCCACGCGCCGCGCGCGGTGAGCGAATGCGCACGCGCGGTAACGCTGTTCGGCAATGACGACGAGGGGGTGAGCCGGTTGCTGCGGGCCTACTTTGCGTTGGCCGCGCCAGGGGAACTGGGGGCGCCGGGATGAGCAAGGCGCCGACCGGAATCGAACCGGTGCATAAAGGTTTTGCAGACCTCTCCCTTACCTCTTGGGTACGGCGCCACTGTTGCCGTTATGGTACGAAATGAAATACCCTCTGTAAAGGTGCAATACCCACAGGAGCGTCGGTTGCCGTCCAACGCCGACCTGCAGGACTTGCTGGCCAAGGCGATGACGCGGCTTGAGAATTGGCGCCTCGAGTTGGAAACCAACCCCAACCCCCGCATGGTGCATTCGCTGCGCAACATTCTGGGCCACATGGAGTCGATTTCCCGCGTCACGGATACCAAGGCGGCGTTCTCCTACAAGCACCTGTCACGCCAGATGTCGCTGCTCATCGGCGCGGTGGCGGAACTCAACTTGGCAATTACCGAGTCACTCGATGGCGATGACGCTATCGATGCCGGTGAGGAGGAACGCATCAACAGCAGTCTGAAACGGGTGGTCGAGTCGGCCGTGGAGCTGATCCGGATCGTTCAGACCGGCTTCGTCCTCAGCCGCCCGCGTCCCATCCTGCCCGCCAACGACGTTCCCCGGGCCGGCCACTCACACCCTCAGGAGCAGCCGTGAGCGAGATGGTACAGATGCTGGCCCCGGACGGGACCTACACCCCCGATCCGGCCTGGTGCTCGCATGCAATGACCGACGCGCAGTTGCGCACCGCCTACCGCCACATGGTACAGGCGCGCGCCGCGGACGAGTGGGCGTTCAGCCTCAACCGCCAGGGGAGGCTCGGTACTTATCCGCCGGCCACCGGCCAGGAGGCGAACAGCGTCGGCGCGGTGATGGCGCTGCGCGAAGACGACTGGATCGTGCCCACCTACCGCGAGCTCGGCGGCCTGCTGACGCGCGGGGTGCCGCTGAAGCAATTCTTTCTGTACTGGCTCGGCAACGAGCATGGCAGCGCCTTCGAGCGCGAGCTGTACCACGTCACGCCGATCGTGTTGCCGATCGGGTCGCAGCTTCCGCACGCGGTCGGCCTGGCGTTCGCCGAGCGCTACCAGGGCAGCGACCGCATCGCCATTGGCTTCGTCGGCGACGGCGGCACCTCCGAGGGCGACTTCCACGAAGCGCTGAATTTCGCCGGGTTGTGGCAGGCGGGTACCATTTTCTTCGTGCAGAACAACCAGTACGCGATCTCCGTGCACCGCGATGTGCAGACGGCCAGCGGCACGCTGGCGCAGAAGGCGGTGGCGTATGGCTTCGAAGGCGTGCAGGTGGACGGCAATGACGTGACCGCCGTGTACGCCGTTACGGCCGCGGCCGCGGCCAAGGCGCGCGCCGGCGGTGGCCCCACCCTGATCGAAGGCGTTACCTACCGGATGGGGCCGCACACCACCTCCGACGACCCGAAGCGCTACCGCACCGACGACGAGGTGGCCGAGTGGAAGGGACGCGATCCGATCGTGCGCCTGCAGAAGCTGCTGCGCGCGCGCGGGTTGATGAACGACGACGAGGTCGCCGCGGTGATCGCCGAAGCGCGCGAGCAGGCGCGCCGCGAGTTCGACGCCGTGGAGCCGTTCGAGAAGCCTTCTCTCGAGGACACCTTCCGCTACGTGTACGCGGACCTGCCGCCCCTGATGCAGCGCCAGTTGGCCGAGCGGCGGCGCCGGCTGGAACGGACCGGAACATGAAATCCGCGACGCTGCTCGGCGCCGTCAACACGGCGCTGGCGGATGCCCTGGAAGAGGACGATGCAGTGGTCGTGTACGGCGAGGACATCGGCGTCAACGGCGGCGTGTTCCAGGCTACCGCCGGTCTGCAGAGCCGCTTCGGCAAGCGCCGCTGCTTCGACTCCCCGATTGCGGAGAGCGGCCTGGTCGGTACCGCCGTCGGGATGGCGATGGCCGGCCTCAAGCCGGTGGTGGAGATTCAGTTCAGCGGTTTCGTGTGGCCGGCGTTCAACCAGATCGTGTGCCACGCGGCGCGCACCCGCAACCGCAGCCGGGCGGCGCTCACCCTGCCGCTGGTGGTGCGCATGCCGTACGGCGGCAACCTGAAGGCGCTTGAGCATCACGTCGAGAGCATGGAGGCCACGTTCGGACACGTGCCCGGCCTCAAGGTGGTGATTCCGTCCACGCCGCACGACGCCAGGGGACTGCTCCTCGCCGCGATCCGCGACCCGGATCCGGTAATCTACATGGAGCCCAAGCGATCCTACCACTCGCCGCAGCAGACCATCCCGGATACGCCCTACGTCCTGCCAATCGGACGCGCGCGCGTGGAGCAGGAGGGCGACGCGGTCACCCTGATAGCGTATGGGGCGATGATGCGGGAAGCGCGCACCGCAACCGCCTGGTTTCGCCGCCAGGGCGTCGCTGTCGAACTGATCGATCTGCGCACCATCTATCCGTACGATTGCGATGCGGTGCTCGACTCGGTGCGCAAGACCGGCCGCCTGGTGGTGGTGCACGAGGGACCGCGCTCGTTCGGCGTGGCCGCCGAACTGATCGCGCTGGTCACGGAGGAACTGTTTATGCACCTGGACGCACCGCCGCGGCGGGTCACCGGCAGCGATGCCGTCATCCCCCTGCCGGCTGCCGAGCAGTTCTACTTTCTCACCGCCGAACACATCGTTGACGCGGTGCGCGAGACGGTCGAATTTTAGAGGGTTCGTTGCGCCGCGGCCGTAGCAGCATGCATTGAGGAACGATCGATGAGTTACGAATTCAGGTTTCCCGATATCGGTGAGGGTCTTACCGAGGGCAAGATTCTCGAGTTCAAGGTCGAGCCCGGCGCCGAGGTGGTTGCCGGCGACATCCTGGCGATTGTCGAGACCGACAAGGTGGTGGCCGAGATCGCTTCGCCGCGCAGCGGTGTCGTGGTCAGGTTCGGCTCCGCGGTCGGCGAGCGGATCGGCGTGGGGGAGACCCTGGCGTTCATTGATCTGGCCGACGGCGCCGACGACGAAGACGGCGATGCGATCGCCGCCGGCACCGCCCGGGCCAACGGCGGGCACGAATTCCAGGCGCTGGTGGGAACCCTCGACGCCGCACCGAGTTCGCTGCCGGCGAGCGACGAACTCGACGCGCCGGAAGGCACCGCCGCGTCCGCCGAACCGGCGCCGTTGGCCGGCGGCACAGGCGCTCCCGTCGGCGCGGGCGACGACGGCGCCGGCAGGCCGTACGAAGGCGCCCCGGCGCCGGAGGGCGGCGGGAACCGGGACCACGCGCGCGGCGGCGCCGAACCGCTGGTGACGCCGGCCGCGCGGCGGCTGGCGCGTGACCTGGGCGTCGACCTGGCGCGGATCACGCCAAGCTCGGCCGGCGCAAGGATTCAGCGCGAGGACGTGGAGTCCGCCGCGGCCAGTACGGGCGCAGCCGCGCCCTTGGCACCGGACCTGGCGCACCCGGGACGCTCCGACTTCGCGTTTCCGCTCATCGACGATCCGCTCGTCACGCCCTCGCACCTGCCGCTGGGCCAGACCGTCGAGTTGACCATCCTGCGCAAGACGATCGCCCACACCATGGAGAGCAGCCGCAAGATCCCTACCGCCACCATCTTCGATATGGGAGTGGTGGACGACCTGGTGGAGCTACGCGCCAAGGTCAACCGGGGGCGCGACTTGCGGGTAAGCTTTCAGCCGTTCTTCATGAAGGCGCTCGCCACCGCGTTGCGCCGTTACCCGGTGCTCAACGCGCACTTCAACCCCGTGTCGGAGGAGCTGACGGTGTTCAAGGACATCAACATCGGGGTGGCGGTGAATACCGAAGCGGGGTTGATGCTGCCGGTCATTCACAACGTCGAGAACAAGACCATCCGTCAGATCGACACCGAGATGAAGGACATGGTGGAGCGCGCCAAGGGCCGGCAGATCAGCATCAAGAGCCTGCGCGGCGGCACTTTCAGCCTGACCAACTTCGGCCCATTCGGCGGCTTGTTCGCCTCGGCGATGATCTATCCACCGCAGGTGGCGATCATTGGCGCGGGGCGTATCCACCAGGCGCCGATGGTGGTGGACGGCGAAGTGCGCGCGGCCTGGGTGCTGCCGGTGTCGCTGGCGTTCGATCATCGCGTGGTCGACGGCGTACCGGCGGCGGAGTTCGCCTCCTACTTCCTGGAACTGCTGCGCGGACCGCAGGAACTGTTCGTTTCGATGTAGCGCCCGTGGCGCACCCTCCGCACGCTCTGGACCGAGCGCCGGGGCCCCCCAACTGGCCGCTCCGCCGGCCGCCGCTCGCTTCGCCGTGGCCGGAGGCGCCGCAGTACCACCTGCCGCAGACCCGCTCCACCGTCGAGGATGCGCGCCGCCTGTTACGCAGCGCGCCGCGCAACGGTGCGCTGATCACCGCCGACTACCAGACTCACGGCCGCGGCCGCACCGCTGGACGGCGCTGGGTCAGCGAGCCGCGCCGCAATCTGCTGTTCAGCCTGTTGCTGTCCGTAGATGCCGTCGGCGCGCAGCCGCAACGCCTGCCGCTGGTGACCGGCTTGGCGGTGGCGCGGGCGGTAGAGGCGGTGAGCGGCCTGGCATGCCGCGTGAAATGGCCGAACGACGTGGTGGCGGGCGGCGGCAAGATCGCCGGATGCCTGTGCGAACGGACCGGCGGCTGGTACAGCGTCGGGGTCGGGGTCACCTGCAACCAGCGCCACGGTCTGCCGCCGGGTGCGCCGGGCGAACTGCCGGCTTCGTCGATACTCGTACAGCGTGGGCGGAGCGTCCGGCGCTGGCTGCTGCTGCAGGAGATCCTGGCGGCGCTGCACCGGTTGCTGGCCGAGCCGGACTGGGCGCCGGCGGTGGATCGGAAACTGTTGCTGCGCGGCGAATGGGTGCAACTCGAGGGCGCCGGCCGCGGCGTGCCGCGGGTGGCCAGGGTGATCGGCGTTGCCGCCGCCGGCGGGCTGACGGTGGCGGATGCCGACGGTCGGCGCCACACCTGCCACGCCGGCAGCTTGCGTCTCCCGACCGCTCGATCGGCGCGCTAGCGCCAGGCAGCCGGGCGGCACAAAATGTTGCTTCGCGGCCGGGCTGTTAGTATGTTTCCGTCGATTCTTACATCATCAATTTCTCATCGTCAGGAGCAATGTAATGGCGAAGCAGTTGCAATTCGACGAGTCGGCGCGCAAGGCGCTACTGAGAGGCGTCGAGAAGCTCTCGACCGCTGTCAAGGTAACACTCGGTCCGAAAGGTCGTAATGTCGTGCTCGACAAGAAGTTTGGGGCCCCGACCGTCACCAACGACGGCGTGACCATCGCGAAGGAAATCGAGCTGGAAGAGCCGTTCGAGAACATGGGCGCGCAGCTTCTGAAGGAAGTTGCCACCAAGACCAACGACGTGGCGGGCGACGGCACCACCACCGCCACCGTTCTGGCCTACTCGATGGTGCGCGAAGGGCTGCGCTCGGTTGCCGCCGACATCAACCCGATGGAGATCAAGCGTGGCATGAGCCGCGCCGTGGAGATCGCCGTCGCGGACATCCAGGACACGGCAAAGGAGATCAAGGAGAAGGGCGAAATCGCCCAGGTCGCCGCGATCTCGGCCAACAACGACGGCGATATCGGCGAGTTGATTGCCGACGCCATGGAGAAGGTCGGCAAGGACGGCGTGATTACCGTCGAAGAGTCGAAGTCGATGGACACCAACCTGGAAGTGGTCGAAGGCATGCAGTTCGACCGTGGCTTCCTGTCCCCCTACTTCGTGACCAACCGCGACACCCAGGTCGCCGTGTTCGACAACCCGCTGGTGCTGATCCACGACAAGAAGATCTCCAACATGAAGGATCTGCTGCCGGTGCTGGAGAAGATCGCGCAGGCGGGCAAGCCGCTGCTGCTGATCGCCGAGGATGTCGAGGGCGAGGCGCTGGCCACCCTGGTGGTCAACAACCTGCGCGGCACCCTGAACGTGTGCGCCGTCAAGGCGCCCGGTTTCGGCGACCGCCGCAAGGCCATGCTGGAGGACATCTCGATCCTGACCGGCGGCCAGGTGATCTCCGAAGAGCTGGGCCTGAAGCTGGAGAACACCGACGTGACCCAGCTCGGGTCGGCCAAGCGCGTCAACATCGACAAGGAAAACACCACCGTCATCGAGGGCGCGGGCAAGGAAAATGACATCAAGGACCGCATCGCCCAGATCAAGGTGCAGATCGACGAGACTACTTCCGACTACGACCGCGAGAAGCTGCAGGAGCGGCTGGCCAAGCTGGCCGGGGGCGTGGCGGTAATCAACGTCGGTGCGGCCACCGAGGTGGAGCTCAAGGAGAAGAAGCACCGCGTCGAGGACGCTCTGTCCGCGACCCGCGCCGCGATCGAAGAGGGCATCATCCCGGGTGGCGGCGTGACCCTGGTGCAGGCGGTCAAGGCGCTTGACGACAACGACGCCGGCGGCCTCACCGAGGCGGAGAAGGTCGGCTACCGGATCGTGCGGCGCGCGCTGGAAGAGCCGATCCGGCAGATCGCGACCAACGCCGGGCTGGACGGCTCGATCGTCGTGGAGCGTGCCAAGAACGAAGCTCGCGGCACCGGCTTCGACGCTGCCAAGATGGTGTGGACGGACCTGATGGGCGCCGGGATCATCGATCCCGCCAAGGTGACCCGATCGGCGCTGCAGAACGCTTCTTCGATCGCCGGACTGCTGCTGACCACCGAGGCCACCATCACCGACCTTCCCGAAAAGGAAAAGCCGGCGGCCCCCGGCGGCGGCGGCGGTGAGATGGGAGGAATGCCTCCCTATTAGCAGGGTGGATACACCGAACCGGGAAAGGGGCGCGCCTTGTCTTCACCGAAGGGCAGCGCCCCTTTTTGCTTGTCCGGCTACGGCGCGGGGCACGGGCCGGGCTTGAGGGACGCCACACTGGTGAATCGCGCAGACTTTCTGTTTGTCATAGGCTACGATGGAGACAAGGCTGTGGTGCACGGACAGCAACGCCGCCGCTTCGGAAAGCTCGACACGGCGCAGCTCCTGGAACAGGGGCTCTTCAAGCCCGCGTTCTGCTCGGCCGAGTATTCCGGCAAGGCGGACGAGTTGGAACTGGTACGCATGGCGATGGAGCGGATTGGCGGCCAGCCCTGTTCGGTGGAGGATCTGCGTAAATTGTTTGGCGTGTATGGCGTGCCGGACAATATCAAGCGGGTGGTCGTGGCTTGACGATGCCGCCGATTCGGCCGCGCGGCCCCCGGGCCGCGCCGCCGGGGCGGCCGGGCGGTCGGGGGGCCGGGGCCCGGGGGCGGGAGTGTGGCTTCGGTTTGACCGGAGCGCCGCCGGCGTAGTAGGTTCGGCCCCTCCGCTGCCGATACACGCGCCGGCCGACCGCGCGCAAAAAGGGATTGGCAAAGGACATATCCGATGAACGAAACCGCGACTAACATGCTCGCTCTTCTGCAGTTTGCCGGCGGCGGAGGGGCCGCCGGCGGCCAGCTCGCCACGATGCTGGTGACCTTCGGCCTGATCATCATGATCTTCTACTTCCTGGTGATCCGCCCGCAGAACCGGCGCCAGAAAGAAACCAAGGCAATGCTCGCGCAGCTCAAGAAGGGTGACCGGGTGCAAACCTCCGGCGGCATACGCGGTGTGGTGACCGCGGTCAAGGAGGATGCGGTTACCGTAAAGGTGGACGACGCCACCAAGATCGAGTTCGCGAAGCCGTCCATTACCAGTATTCTCGATCAGCGTCAGGGTGAGTCTCGGCCTGCCTCGCAGGACAAGGAGCAGTCGTAGACGCGCCCGCCCGGCGCGCTTCGTGTACGGCCCATGACCAAGCGTCTCAGACTGATCCTCATTCTCGCGTTCGTCGCGGTAGCGGTGTGGTTCCTGGCCCCTTCCGTGCGCTGGTACCTCGTGCTGACCGGCGATCAGCGCCGCGAGGCCAACGCCTCCCGCGAGCAGATCCGGGTGCTGGCGCGGCAGCGCGCCGACGCGGATCTCAGCCGGCTCATCGACTTGGCGCGCACCGACCCCGGCGACCCGGTGCCGGACGATCTCGGCTACCTGATCCGGGCCGCGCGCGAGCGGCTGCGCGTGGAACGCCGCGACGTACCGCGCAACTGGGATGTCGCAACCGTGGTCAAGGTGTTTCCGAGCGAAGGTGAGACCTTCGTGGCCATGGAAGACCATCACCGTTCCGAGCTGCTGGCATTGAAGGATCTGCGTTCGCGCAGCATTCAGCTCGGGCTCGACCTGAGCGGCGGTATGTACGTGGTGATCGAGCCCGACCTGGACAGCCTCAGCGAGCAGACCGGCGCCACCCTGAGCGCCGTCGAGGAGGATCGCGCGCTGCGGCGGGCGCTGGAGGTGCTCAACAACCGCATCGACCAGTTCGGCGTTACCGAGCCGCAGATACGCCAGCGCGGCGACAACCAGATCGTGGTGGAGATGCCGGGCGCTCCCGACCCGGAACGGATGCGCAGCTTCATTCTCGGCAAGGGGCGGCTCAACTTCCACATCGTGGATACCGAAGGATTGGCGCGGTTCCGGCTCTACCAGGCGCAGAACCCGGGCGGCTTCCTCGGTCCCGACGGGCAGCCGCGCGACGACACCGTGCTCACCGCCGGCACCGTGCTGCGCGGGCGCTACGAGAAGGACTCTTACGGCGTCGACCAGTTGCTCGGCTACACGGTAATCAACGAGCAGATCGGACTCGAGGGTTCCTATATCCAACAGGCCCAGGTAAGCCGCGATCCCATTACCCAGCAGCCGACCGTGATCTTCAACCTCACCGGCGAGGGCGGCGACATCTTCTTCAAGCTGACCAGCGAAAACGTCGGCAACGTGATGGCCGTGGTGCTCGATGACCGCGTCAAGGCGGCGGCCACCATTTCCGAGCCGATCCGCAACCAGGTACAGGTATCCGGGTTCACGCAGAGCGAGGCCGATGACCTGGCGCTGGTGCTGGAGACCGGCGCCCTGCCGGTGCCGCTGGAGATTCTCAGCCAGCAGGCGATCGGCGCGTCGCTGGGCGAGGACGCCATTCGCACCGGCCTCAACTCCATCGCCCTCGGCATGGCGGCCGTGCTGATCTTCATGCTCGTCTACTACAAGGGGGCCGGTCTGGTCGCCGACCTGGCGCTGGTCCTCAACCTGTTCTTCCTGGTCTCGGTGCTGAGCGTGTTCAACTTCACCCTGACGCTGCCGAGCATCGCCGGCGTGATCCTCACCGTCGGCATGGCGGTGGATGCCAATGTGATCATCTTCGAGCGCATCAAGGAAGAGTACCGTCTCGGCAAGTCGGCCGCGGCGGCCGTCACCGCCGGGTTCGGCAAGGCGTTCTGGACGGTCATGGACGCGAACATCACCACCTTCATTGCCGCCATCGCGCTGTCGCAGCTCGGCAGCGGGCCGATCCAGGGATTTGCCGTGACGCTCTCGGTCGGTGTGGTGTCGTCCATGTTCACCGCCTTGGTAGTGTCGCGGCTGATCTTCGACTTTTTCACCGAGACGCTGCGCGTCGAGCGGCTCAGCATTGACTGGAAGCGGCGTGCGCGGCTTGGTCCCGCGGGGGAGGCGGTCTGATGAAGCGCGTTATCCCGTTTACCAACCTGCGCGTGCAGATGGCGGTGCTGTCGGTGGTGCTGATCGTGGCCGGCGCGGTCGGTACGATGCTGCGCGGCGGCGTCAACCTGAGCGTGGACCTGAGCGGCGGCGTAGCCCAGCAGTTCCAGATCGCGCCGGTAGCGCTGGCGATCAGCGACGGCGGCGCCGGCTTGGAGCCGGAGTTGACCCCGCCCGACCCGCTGCTCGGACGTCCCGGGTTTCTGACCCTGCAATGGACGCAGGAAGGCACCGTGCGGCGGCGCGTGCTCGACTTCGACGAGTACGCGACGATCGGCGCGATCGCCGACGAGCTGCGCGCCATTCCCGGCCTGCAGGTCGAGCTTGCCGCGCCGGCGGCGACTCCGGCGGCGCAGTTGCAGGCGCCCGGCTTCCGCGAAGCGGGTCAGACCCTGGTGCTCGGCTACCTCGATCCCGCGGCGGCGGGAGATGCAACGATCGAAGCGGTGCGCGCGGCATTCGAGCCGATCCGTTCTTCGCTGCAGGCCACCGGTTCGCCCGGCGAGCAGCGTTACATCGTGCGCACCGACCTGGTCGAGAACGAAGATGGTGCATCCGGTCAGCAGGCTACCGAGGAGCGCATTTTCGAATTGCTGGCGGCGGCGTTCGGAGCCGACCGCATCACCATCCAGCAGACCGATTTCGTGGGTCCCAGCTTTTCGCGCTTGCTCGGCGAGCAGGCGGTGTGGCTGATCACGGTCGCCTTTGCGCTGATATTCGTCTATATCCTGTTCCGGTTCCGCGCCGCGTTCGCGGTTGGCGCCCTGCTGGCCCTGATCCACGACATCGCGATCATGCTCGGCGTCCTCGGCACGCTACAGCTCGAAATCAGCACCGCCACCATCGCCGCGGTGCTGACCATCGTCGGCTACTCGCTCAACGACACCATCGTGATCTTCGACCGCATCCGGGAGAACGACACCCTGATGCGCGACGCCGACGTCGCGACGGTGATCAACACCAGTATCACCCAGTCGCTGAGCCGGACGCTGATTACCTCGCTTACCACGCTGGTGGCAGTGCTGGCGATCTACATTTTTTCCACCTCTTCGATCAAGACGTTCGCGTTGAGTCTGATGATCGGCGTGGTGGTGGGAACCTACTCCTCGATGTTCGTGGCCGCACCGACGGTGCTGCTCTGGCGGCGCATCCTGGCGAAGCGCAGCCGGCCGGCATCGCAGCCGGCGGCACCGGCCGCCGGCGCACTGGCGCAGGCGGCTCCGGCGGCGCCAGTGCCAGCTCCCGCGGCGGGCCAGGTTGCGGGCGCCGCGGCGGCGGTGCCGCCCGGCAGCGTATCGGTGGTGCGCACGCAGCGGCGCCGTCAGACCCGCCGCCGGCGACGCGGCTAGCCGGTCCCTGGTCGCGCATTTGACCGAACGGGAAGACATGACCGGGCCGGAAGGCATTACCAAGTCGGAAGACGACGGCGCCGACCACCTGTATCGGGTCCGCCACTCGTTCGCCCACGTCATGGCGGAGGCGGTGCTGGAGCTGTTTCCGGATGCCAAGCTGGCCATTGGTCCACCGATCGCCGACGGGTTCTACTACGACTTCGATCTGCCACGGCCGCTGACGCCGGACGATCTGGAGGATGTGGAGCGGCGCATGCGGCGCATCGCGGCCGGCGACCACCGGTTCGTGCGCAGCGTAATCGACCGCGAGGACGCCGTGCAGCGGTTTGCCGATCAGCCGTACAAGCTGGAGCTGATCGACAACTTGGCGCAGGACGACGAGATCTCTCTGTTCACCCAGGATACATTCACTGATCTGTGCCGCGGCCCGCACGTGGGCAGTACCCGGCAGCTCAACCCCGCGGCGTTCAAGCTCACCGGCAGCGCCGGTGCGTACTGGCGCGGCGATGAACGGCGCCCCATGCTGCAGCGCATCTACGGCACTGCGTGGGATAGCGAGGAGGAGCTCGCGGCCCACCTGGAGCGGCTGGCGGAGATCGAACGGCGCGACCACCGCCGGGTAGGGCGCGAACTGGACCTGTTCTCGATTCAGGAGCAGGTAGGGCCCGGGCTGATCTTTTGGCACCCGAAGGGCGCGCGGCTCCGCTCGATCATTGAGGAGTTCTGGAAGCAGCGGCACTACGCTGGCGGTTAC
Source organism: Spirochaetaceae bacterium bin103 (assembly GCA_002238925.1). GTDB lineage: Bacteria > Spirochaetota > Spirochaetia > SZUA-6 > Bin103 > Bin103. Next base: position 17,812 of record MPNH01000025.1, read on the forward strand.
GAACTGGTCAACACGCCGCACGTGGGCCGCGAGTGGCTGTGGCAGACGTCCGGGCACCTGGACTTTTACGCGGGCAACATGTTTCCGCCCATGGAACTGGACAACAGCCGGTACTACCTGAAGCCGATGAACTGTCCGTTCCACATCATGATCTACAAGAGCGCCATCCGCTCCTACCGCGACCTGCCGCTGCGCTGGGCGGAACTCGGCACGGTGTACCGGTTCGAGCGCTCGGGCACCTTGCACGGAGCGTTGCGGGTGCGCGGCCTGACCCAGGATGACGCCCACCTGTTCTGCACCCCGGACCAGGTCGAGGACGAGATCGACGAGGTGCTGCGCTTTTCACTGTCGCTGTGGCACACGTACGGCTTTACCGACCTCGTGGCATACTTGGCCACCCGTCCGGAGAAATCGGTAGGCGATGATGCCAGTTGGGAGCGGGCCACCGCGTCGCTGCGGCGCGCCATCGAGGCGCACGGACTGCCCTACGAGATGGACGAGGGCGGCGGCGCGTTCTACGGCCCCAAGATCGACCTGCACCTGCGCGACCCGCTCGGCCGGCTGTGGCAGATGACCACCATTCAGTTCGACTTCAACCTGCCGGAGCGGTTCGACATGTGGTTCGCGGACCGCGATGGCAGCCAGCAGCGTCCGTTCATGGTGCATCGTGCGCTGCATGGCTCCTTCGAGCGCTTCCTCGGTGTGCTGATCGAACACTACGGCGGGGCGTTTCCGATGTGGCTGGCGCCGGTGCAGGCGGTGGTGATTCCGGTCAATCCGAAGGCCTTCCCGTACGCGGGCAAGGTCGCGGCCCGGCTCGGCGAGCACGGCTTTCGCGCCGACGCCGACCTGAGCGACAACCGCATGAACGCCAAGATCCGCACTGCCCAGGGCCAGAAGGTGCCGTACATGATCGTGGTCGGCGCGCGGGAGGAGGAGTCGGACACCCTGTCCCTGCGCACGCGTGATGGGACGCAGACGCAGGGGCTGGAGTTCGCCGCTTGCGTCGAGCTGTTCCGGCGCCAGGTAGACGAACGCTCCTGAACGAGATCGGCGTCCTCAGCCGCCGACCAGTACCCCGCTAGCCTCCATGGCCATCGAGATGCGCTCGCTGCGGCGGCCCGGTTCGGGGACGTGGTAGAAGCGCAGTGCGCTGCGGAACCGGTCGCCGCCGGTTACCAGGTCGACCTCCACCTCGGCCACGTCACCGGGCAGGAAGGGCCGCCGGAAGTAGGCGTTTGCGGCGCGGAACCTGAGCCGTCCGGCGTTTCCGCCGGCGCGGTGGTAGCTGAGGGCCAGGTAGTCGAGCGCCTGCTGCGGATACACGTGCATGTTGATGTGCAGGTTGGAATCGGAGCGATCCATGTGGTAGACGAGTGGCACGGTATCGCGGAAGAGTTCCTCGCCGTCGCCCGCGGTGCAGCGATACGACTCGATGGGGCGGTGGCCGAGGTCGTCGTCCCGCAGCGGATGTTCGCCCAGGAAACCGAGCCCCGCCGGCACTTCGGTAATGCGGTGTTGGCCGGCCGGCGCGTAGGGCCGGGTCAGCGCCATCCAGATCTCCGAGTTGCCGAGCATGGTCCCTGACCGGCGTCCGGGGGCGACCAGTTCGCATTGCATGACCAAGTGGGCGCGGCGCAGCTCGCCGCCGGCCGTGCGCGTGGTTACCAGCCGAATCCGATAGTGCTGCTGCATCGGCGTGCCGAGCGCGATCCGTCCGGGACGTGACGCGAGGCTCATCATGTGCGGGATCGGTGCCACGCCGTCGCCGCTGTTCGGGTCGTAGTTCCAATGCGGCCTGAGCACCCGGCGCAGCCCCGGCCCGATGGTGTCGGCGAGGCGGATGGTGACCAGCTCGCCGCCCATGTTGAGCAGGTTCCACTCGACGACGCTGTTGACCACGTCGTCCAGGCTGGCGCGCGGTTCAGATGGCAAGGATTTCGCGTGCGTCGTCCGGTGTGGCGACCTCGTGCTGCAGCTTGCCGATCAGGCTGGCCGCGATGTCGACCATCTCCGCGTTGCTGCTGAGCAACTGGCCGCGGCGCAGGTAGATGTTGTCCTCAAAGCCGACCCGGACGTGGCCGCCGAGGACAATCGCCATGGTGATCATCGGCAACTGGTGGCGGCCGACGCCGAGCACCGACCAGGGAACGTCCGGCGGCAGCAGGTTCTTCATGAACAGCAGGTTCTCCGGGCTCGCCTCAATGCCCCATCCCGCGCCCATGCAGATCTGCACGAACGGCGGCGGCGCGAACAGTCCTTCATCGATCAGGACACGCGCCTGGCGCACGTGGCCGGCGTCGAATACCTCAATCTCCGGCTTCACACCCACTTCGCGCATGCGCTGCGCAGCGGCGCGCCCCCAGTCGGGAGGATTCAGGAATACCCGCTGCCCGAAATTCATGGAGCCGACGTCCAGGGAACAGATTTCCGGCTGCAGCGTGACCGGCTCCAGGCGTTCTTCGATGATGTTCTTGCCGGGAATGTTCAGACCGCTGGTGGTGAGGTTGATCAGCATGTCGCACTCCTGGCGGATGCGGTCGACCACCTCCGCAAACAGCTCGAGACGCGAACATGGGACGCCGGTCTCCGGCTCGCGCACGTGTACATGGACGATCGCTGCCCCGGCCCGGTGGCTGTCGACGGCCGCCTGCGCGATTTCCTTGGGCGAATAAGGTACTGCCGGATTCATCTCCTTGGTGGGATTCGATCCGGCCACGGCGACGGAAATGATCTTTTTGGCCATGATGAGTGACCTCGGGTGTACCACAGACTGCGTACGCCGGCAACCGTGCGCCGGCGAGGCGGCGAGTGTGGCGAGCGGAGCTACGGTGAGCCGTTCAGGGCACGCAGGAAATAGCGTGCCTTGTCGGCGAGCGAAATGGCCAGAATCGCCGCCACCGCCAGTTCGGCAATCTGCATGATTCCGGCGATGCCGGGCGCTGGTGGATGCGGGGCAGCGGTTGCGTGCACCAGCAGCTCGGCAGTGATCAGCACCATCGCCGCGGCCACCGAAATCTTGCCCCAGGTGGTGGGCCTCGGGGTGTAGCCGCGGCGGCGGATCTTGATTACCGCCACGGCGATGGTGTTGAGTACCAGCCGCACGATCAACAGCGCCGCCAGCCACGCCGGCATGATGCCGCGCGCCGCCAACAGCCCGGCCAGGGCGAGCAGCGCCAGGTAATCGCTGCCGGAATCGAGGTAGCCGCCCATCGTGGTTACCTGCCCGCGGCGGCGAGCCAGGGCGCCGTCCAGCAGGTCGGTAAGGAAGATCGCCGCGGTGGCCGCAACCAGCGCCGGCATCGCACCGTCGCGCGGTCCGTGGCCCCACAACACGGCAAGAGTCGGTATCGAGCTGAGGCGAAGCAGGGTCAAGGCATTGGGCAGCGTCAAGCGCGCGGTGCGGCGGTGCGGAGGGGGCTCCAGCGGGGTGAACTCGTCGTGCCGCCAAAACAGGAATCCGCCGATAAGGGCGTGATACACCACCACTCCGATGGCGAACGGACCCCAGATCGCCGAACTCGGTGCCAGCGTCCGATACAACACCACCTGGAGCACCGCGAATGCGAGCAATACCGCCAGAAGCTGTTGCGGCAGGCCGCGCTGCGGCTCCGGCCAGGCGCCGCACAACGGGCGCAGATACCAGTACAACGACACCAGCGAAGCGGAGACCAGCACCGTCAGCGTAACCAGAATCACCCGTTCCACGACGTCTGCGGGCAATGCGTGCTGCGCCGGCAGGGAGAGCAGCGCGAGCAGGCCAATTACGCCGGTGTACTGCAGTACGGTCTTGATCTTGCCGGACAGCCGGGCGCCGTGATCAAGCCCGAGACGTACGGATGCCGGCCTGATGATCAGGTACATGGTCGCTTCGCGGGCCACGAACAGAGCGAACAGCCAGGCCTGCGCCAAGCCGGAGCGGGTGAGTGCGCCCAATATGCATAGGAACAGGAAGAAGTCGGCGAACGCATCGATCCAGCGTCCGAACCCGTCGCCGGGCGCCGCCGCGCCGGCCGCGGTATCCGCCGTCAGCCGCTTGGCGCGCCGCGCGGCCGCGCCGTCGAGGTAGTCGGTGAGGGAGGCCGCCAGTACCAGGGCGAGCGCAGCCAGGGCGGAGACATGCGCGGCCCGTGCCGCGCCGCCGCCGGACATTCCGGACAGCATGACAAACGCAACGCCCCCCATCGCCAGACGGGATAGCGAGAGTGCATTCGCGGCCAAGCGCAACAGCCTGGCGTGGACGGTTGTGGGGGTTGAAGAAGCCTGGCGTCTGGCCATGGTCGCTGGGGGTGAGCGGTTCTGCACCCGAAGCAAGCATAGCCGATTCGATACCGGACGCCCACCGCAGCCTGCCGCCTCGTGGCCGCGACGCGGCTGTGCTCGGGGCTGCGCGTGGCGCCCCGCAAAAAAGTTGCCGCGAGCGGTTGACCCACCCGGTACGGGTGGCTTACTTTAGCTCCCGCCGGTCTGGGGAAGCCCCCCGGACCTGGAGCGAGCCAAGTGCGCCGGACGGTGCAAGTGGTGCTCCGAGGCGGCCCGCAGCCGGGGAACCGGTGCCGCGGACCGCAGTTCTTTGGCAACGTGCGGTGCCTGACGTTTCTGCCGTAGAGCGGTGATTGCCGTTCAGCGGTCGTGTCGGACGCCGTCAAAGAGAAGGGGAGAACCTAAAGTTGTGATGGGTTCCGGTGC
>MPNH01000025.1:25000-68530 GCA_002238925.1 Spirochaetaceae bacterium bin103
TTGTAGGGCCTTGTTTTGGTCGGGTGTAGGACCGACCGCGGAGTTACCAATCAATCGTATAGGAGAATGCTACTGGGAAGGGCAACCAAAGAGGGTGAAAGTCCCGTATCCGAAATGCGATTGACTCCGTGACAGGGTACCTGAGTACGGCGGGACACGTGAAATCTTGCCGGAACCTGGGAGGACCACCTTCCAAGGCTAAACACTAGATAGCTACCGATAGTGGACAAGTACCGTGAGGGAAAGGTGAAAAGTACCCCGAGAGGGGAGTGAAATAGAACCTGAAACCGCAAACTTACAAGCGGTCAAAGGGAGACCTTGTGTCTCCTGATGGCGTGCCTTTTGTAGAATGAACCGGCGAGTTACGCTGCGCAGCAAGGTTAAGGTACTTGAGTACCGGAGCCGTAGGGAAACCGAGTCTGAATAGGGCGAATGAGTTGCGTGGAGTAGACCCGAAGCCGAGCGATCTAGCCATGGCCAGGCTGAAGCGTTGGTAACACACCGTGGAGGGCCGAACGGTAGTCTGTTAAAAAAGGCACCGATGAGCTGTGGCTAGGAGTGAAAGGCTAAACAAGCTCGGAGATAGCTGGTACTCCCCGAAATAGCTTTAGGGCTAGCCTCACCTTAGTGTGACGGAGGTAGAGCACTGAATGGACTAGGGCCCTTCACCGGGTACCAAACCCAATCAAACTCCGAATGCCGTTATATGTTGGGTGGGAGTCAGACTACGGGCGATAAGGTCCGTGGTCGAGAGGGAAACAGCCCAGACCGTCGACTAAGGTCCCCAAGTCAGGCTAAGTGGAAAAGGAAGTGTAATTGCAAAGACAGCCAGGAGGTTGGCTTAGAAGCAGCCATCCCTTGAAAGAGTGCGTAACAGCTCACTGGTCAAGTAGTTATGCGCCGACGATGTAACGGGGCTAAGTCTGACACCGAAGTCACGGGATTCATGAGCCCGGTGGCCTTGTGCCGCCGCATCTCATGGATCGGTAGGGGAGCGTTCTGTGTGCTGATGAAGGTGAGTCGCGAGGCTTGCTGGAGGGAGCAGAAGTGAGAATGCCGGTATGAGTAACGAAAAGACGGGTGAAAAACCCGTCCGCCGAAAACCTGAGGTTTCCTGGGTAAAGTTAATCTGCCCAGGGTTAGTCGGCCCCTAAGGCGAGGCCGAAAGGCGTAGTCGATGGGAAACTGGTTCATATTCCAGTACCTCTTTCAGGAGTTGCCGATGGGATGACGCGTGAGGCAACGCCCGGCCGGAGAACGGTAGTTCCGGTCTAAGCAGCGAGGTGTCGAGGTGCGGAGGCAAATCCCCGCGCTGAGCTGAGCTGTCAAGGCGAGTTGATTCCTTCGGGATGACGCGAAGCGGGTCTAGTCAAGGCGCCAAGAAATAATCCCTAAGGGGTGCCTGAGAGGGACCGTACCGTAAACCGACACAGGTAGGTGGGAAGAGAATTCCAAGGCGCTCGAGAGAACCCGCGTTAAGGAACTCGGCAAAATGCACACGTAACTTCGGGAGAAGTGTGGCCTCTGCGGGAGAATGGTGGGCTTCGGCCTGCCGCTATTTTGCGGGGGTTGCAGAGAAACGGCCCAGGCGACTGTTTATCAAAAACACAGGTCTCTGCGAATCTGTAAAGAGAAGTATAGGGACTGACACCTGCCCGGTGCTGGAAGGTTAAGAGGAGGTGTTAGCACTTCGGTGCGAAGCTCCGAATCGAAGCCCCAGTAAACGGCGGCCCTAACTATAAGGGTCCTAAGGTAGCGAAATTCCTTGTCGGGTAAGTTCCGACCTGCACGAATGGTGTAACGATCTGGGCGCTGTCTCAACGCGGGACTCGGTGAAATTGAAGTATCGGTGAAGATGCCGATTATCCATGGCTAGACGGAAAGACCCCGTGAACCTTTACTGTAGCCTGGCATAGGCACTTGGCCTGTGATGTGTAGGATAGGTGGGAGGCTGTGAACTCTGGTCGTTAGGCTGGAGGGAGCCGCTGGTGAAATACCACCCTTTACAGGTTAGGTTTCTAACGCTCGCCGTGAAACCGGCGAGTGGACAGTGTCAGGTGGGCGGTTTGACTGGGGCGGTCGCCTCCTAAAGAGTAACGGAGGCGCGCAAAGGTCACCTCGCGCTGGTTGGAAATCAGCGTACGAGTGCAAAGGCAAAAGGTGGCTTGACTGCGAGACTTACAAGTCGAGCAGGTGCGAAAGCAGGTCTTAGTGATCTGGTGGTTGCGAGTGGAAGCGCCATCACTAAACGGACAAAAGGTACTCCGGGGATAACAGGCTAATAGTGCCCAAGCGTCCATAGCGACGGCACTGTTTGGCACCTCGATGTCGGCTCATCGCATCCTGGGGCTGGAGCAGGTCCCAAGGGTTTGGCTGTTCGCCAATTAAAGCGGTACGTGAGCTGGGTTCAGAACGTCGTGAGACAGTTCGGTCCCTATCTGCCATGGGCGTTGGTTGCTTGAGAGGAGCTGCTTCTAGTACGAGAGGACCGAAGTGGACGAACCGCTGGTGTACCAGTTATGCCGCCAGGTGTAACCGCTGGGTAGCCATGTTCGGAAGGGATAACCGCTGAAAGCATCTAAGTGGGAAGCCCACCTCAAGATTAGGCAACCCTGGCCCATTAAGGGTCCTGAAGGTACCAGAGAGACTATCTGGTTGATAGGCTGGAGGTGGAAGCGCAGTAATGCGTTGAGCCGACCAGTACTAATTTACCGTGAGGCTTGACCATATTACTCCGCACTCTCGCCCCCGCGCGGGGCCGAGAGTGCCAACCGGGGCGGCGTTCGCCGCCCAAAGACTCTTGTCGTTTGGCTGTGCCAAACGACGGTTGCTGGCCGCTGGCCAGCGCCGTTCCCCTGAATCTGAAAATGTATGTCTGGTGACCATAGCGGAGGGGTCCCACCCGTTCCCATCCCGAACACGGAAGTTAAGCCCTCCTGCGCCGATGGTACTGCCCTGTAGTGGGGTGGGAGAGTAGGTCGTTGCCAGGCATTTTTTTGGCTGCTCCGTCGACAGCACGGCCCGCATTGCATAGATTGCGAAGCGATGACCGGTGCCGCAGGGACACGCAGGAGAGCCGAACCGGTTGGCCGCTGGTTGCCGCTGGTCACCGGGCTGTTCGTTACCGTACTGATCATCTCCAACATCGTGGCCGTGAAGCTGGTCGCCATTGGGCCGCTGGTGGTGACGGCGGCGATCGTGCTGTTCCCGATCTCTTACATCGTCGCCGACGTGCTCACCGAGGTGTACGGCTACGCGGTGGCGCGGCGCACCATCTGGATCGGGTTCCTGTGCAACCTGGTGGCAGTGTTGGCCATCGTGCTTGGCGGGCTGATCCCGCCGGCGCCGTTCTGGGAGCAGCAGGCCGCCTACGATGCCATTCTCGGCTACTCGGTGCGCCTGCTTGCGGCGTCGTTCGTGGCATACGTCGGCGGCGAGTTCCTCAATGCGTTCGTGCTGGCCAAGCTGAAGGTGCGTACCTCCGGCCGCCACCTGTGGCTGCGCACCATCAGTTCGACCGTGGTGGGGCAGGCGGTGGACTCCGCGCTGTTCGTGGCGGTGGCGTTTGCGGGGGTGTTTGCAGCCAACGAACTGGTGGTTGCGATGGTGTCGCAGTGGGCGGCCAAGGTGCTCTACGAAACCGCGGCGACGCCGCTGACCTACGCCGCGGTGCGCTTTCTGAAGCGCAGCGAGGGGGTCGACTATTACGATCGCGACACCCGGTTCAATCCGCTGGCGCTGCGCGAACAGTAGCTCGCGGGCTACCGGGGGTGGTAGCTGAGCAGCCGGACGTTGGAGCGGATCCGGGCGCGGCCCGCCTCGATGTTACTCAGTTTGCCGGCGGCGACCTCCTGCAGGAGGAGGTTGCCGAGAGCCGTGGCCTCGACCGGACCGGCGTGCACCTCGCAGCCGCTGGCATCGGCGGTAAGCTGGCACAGCAGGCGATTCTGGCTGCCGCCGCCGATCACGTGGATGTGGCGGTAGCGGGTTCCGGTGATTTCCGTGAGTTGCCGGACCGTGGCGGCGTAGGTACGGGCCAGGCTCTCGAGCACGCCGCGCACCACGGCGCCCGGGGTCCGCGGTACCGGCTGGTCCGTCTCCCGGCACCAGGCGGCGATGCGGTCCGCCATCCCGTCGTCGGTCAGTCCCGGCTTGTAGAAGCGTTCGTCATCGGGTTCGATGGCAAACTGCGCCGGACCGGCCGCCTCCGCCATGCTGGCGAGCTCGGCGTAGTCGAACGAGTCGCCTTGCGCGGACCATTGCCGCCGGCACTCCTGCACGATCCACAGCCCCATGATGTTGCGCAGGAAGCGGATGCCGCCGTCGGCGCCGCCCTCGTTGGTGAAGTTGTGGGCGAAGCTCCGGTCGCCGATGATTGGTCCTGCGCACTCGATGCCGAGCAGCGACCAGGTTCCGGAGCTGATGTAGACCGACTCCTCCGGTGCGGCCATGGGCGCTCCCACCACCGCCGCGGCCGTGTCGTGACAGGGCGGCAGCACCACCCTCAGGCCGGTGGCGGTGGTGCCAAGTTCGGTCGCGACGCCCGGCTGCAGGCCGCCGATCTCGGTGCCGGGCATGACGGTCTCGCTGAACAGCGACCGCGGAAGCCCGAGGAGGTCGAGGACGCGCGCCGACCAGTCCGCTGTGCGCGGATTGCGCAGCCCGGTAGTGCTCGCGTTGGTCGATTCGTTGACCGCCACGCCGCTTAACCAGTAGTGCAACAGGTCCGGCAGCGTGAGGAAGCGCCGGGCGCCGTCCAGCAGCTCGCTTTGCCGCCGCCGCTGCGCGTAGAGTTGGTACAGCGTGTTGAACGGCATGGTCTGGATGCCGGTTTCCTCGTACAGGGCGCGCCGCTCGATCAGGCCGTCCACCAGCTCGGCGGCGTGGTCGGTGCGCCCGTCGCGGTAGTGGTAGGGCAGCCCGAGCAGCGCTCCCGAACCGTCGAGCAGGCCGTAATCGACGCCCCACGTGTCGATGCCGACGCTCACCGGCGCATGCGCGAGGCCGGCCCGGATGCCCTGCTTGATCTCCTCGTAGAGCCCGAGGATGTTCCAATGCAGGCTGTCGCCGAGGCGTACCGGGGTGTTGTCGAAACGGTGCACCACCTCAAACCGTTCCAGGTTGCCGGCGATGACGCGCCCGCTCTCGGCGCCTAGATCTACGGCGAGGAAGGTGTCAGCCACCGTGCCGCTCCGTGTGCCGAGCCGCGTCGCGCAGATGGGCGAGGGCGGCCCGCGGGCCGACGGCGGTCAGTTCGGCGGCGGCGTCGGGGCCGAGCGGCGGCAGGCGGCCTACCGCGGCGAAGAACTCGTTGCGCCGCGCCCGGTCGGGATACAGCGCGGCGGCGCCGGCTCCGCAATACGGAAATGCCGCGTAACGCGCCAGGATGGTGTGGCCGACGAACACCTCGGCGCCGGTTACGAACACGTCGCGGTACGGTGCCAGGAGCGGGCTGTCCAGGTCATCGTAGTCGGCCAGCCCGTCCGCGTTCATCTCGGTGCCGACGCCCACGGGCAGGTGCCGGCGCCTTACCTCGGCCATCAGCTGCTGCAGGCGACGCGGGTCCGTTACCAGGCCGGGTACCACGTTCACGGAAGCCACGCCGCGTACTTCCAGGGCGTCGAGCCATGCCGCCGGATCCGACTCGCCGCGGCTGGTGCCGTCGCGCCAGGCGGCCATCGGGATCGCGTCGCTGTCCCGCACCCAGTCGAAGAACACGCCGATCTCCGGGAACGAGGCGGGCCCCGGCTGCTGGTAGGCAACGCCGCCGTGCTTGATCAGGCGGCGGCGCACCAGGTCCTGCAGGGCGCCGTGCGGCAGGCCGGCAACGGTTCCCGCGGGTTGATCCAGAATGTCGGCCCAGAACGCGGCACGGTGCTGCGCGTCGGGCAGCACCTGCGCCGCGCGTGCCAGGTAGGCGCGCACGATGTGGCGCTCGGTCGGGCTGCGTCCCGGCGTGTGCGCGGCTACGTCCTGTTCGTAGGACAGGGCGATCCGCGGCAGCAGCGCGTTGATCCGCTCGACGACGTCCGCGTTGCGGGCCGCGGCGCGCGCGCGCAACTCCTGCGCCAGCGCAAAGGTAGGCATGTCCGGCCGCGGCGTGCGCGGGAAGGCGGCGCCCATCACGTAGCAGATGCCGGGCTCGCCGGGCGAGTTGGTCTCCGCGGCGGCGAATTCGGGCGCGTACGTGCGCGTCTCGATGTGCGCGGCGGCGCGCAACCCGAGGACGGCAGCGGCCTCGAGAAACTCGTCCGCGGCGTCGAGCACGTCGAAATCGGTGGTCGCGGCGGCGTACAGGCCCCACTCGCGTGCTTGCAGGGCGACGTGGCTCGGCGACAAGCCGGCAATGTTGAACGAGAAGAAGGTGTGCAGGTGCATGTTGACCGGCGCGCCGGCATCCGGCGGCACCGGCGCAGGCATGGCAGCGGCGCAGCGGCGTATAGCGGCACGCCGCTCGTCACGGTCGAACGAATCGAGGGGGTCGGTGGATACGGCGGCCGATTGCAGACTCACGGCGATGAGTATACGGGTCCGGGCGGCGCCGGTCAGCGGCGCCCGCGAGGTCGGCGAGGTCGGCCGCTGGCGCTCCCGTTCCGCGCAATCGCCGCCCCGTTGCGTTTCCTTCGGAGTGCGCTTAACATGGTCGCTACAGCAGCCAGATAATGGCTGTTCAGGTACAGGTTGGCACATCCGCAAACGGCGACGTTTTCCGAGGGCGACCTTGATTACATCATGGATTCGCTGGCCACCGATACCCGCGAGCGGGCCACTTTGGCCCGTGCGGTGCGTGAGGATCGCGATATTCGCGAGGCAGTGCTCGCCGACGAGCGCGTATTCCGCGCCGTGCTCGATACCGAGGAAGCGTTCGTCAACGTCTCCGGCTACCTGTTCTTCTCCGTGCTGCTGTTGCGTGCGCTGCGCGACCTGCAGGACCGGGGTTACACCCTGGAGCGGGAGGGCGATCTCACCATGCCGGTGTTCGACAGCGCCGACGTGTGTGCGTTCCTGCAGCCGGAGCAGATCCGCGACTACCTGGTTGCCGTGCTCGCCGGCTTCGTGAAGAGCGAGCAACGCATGGTGGTGGTTCGCCGCCCGCAAGGAAAGCCGCGCGCCATGCGCGTCAACGACCTCGATCTGCGCAGTCTGATCCGCTACTGCAGGGCAATCGACGAGGAGCACCGCTTCGGCCTGTATCGCCACATCGCCGACCTGTGCCTGTTCGCCTCCGGAGTGTTCTCGTCCGATCGGGTCTGGGGCTACACCGCCGCGACCTGGATTGAGCAGGGCACCCTGTTCTACTCCCTCGCCGCGGGCCACCGGCAAGCGAGCTATCATGAACTCGGTGATACCTTGAGCGCCCTGTCCGAGAATTTCTTGCTGGCGGTGAAGCCGCTGCGGCTGATCGCGGATCGCTACCTGGGCGCCATGCGCGACGAGGTGTTCGGCGGCTAGCGCCCGCGTACCATGCTGTTACTCATTCTGCTCCTGGCGGGAACGCTGGGATTCTCCTTCCTGTGCTCTATCCTGGAGGCAGTAATTCTTAGCGTGACACCCAGTTACGTGGTCGCCATCAACAAGAAACGGCCCGTTACCGGTGGTCTGCTGGCGGCTTACAAGCGCGACGCCCAGCGCCCGCTGGCGGCGATTCTGGCACTCAATACCATTGCCAACACCGCCGGGGCCACCGGCGTTGGAGCCCAGGCGGCGGTCCTGTTCGGCAGCGGTGCGGTCGGCGTGGTATCGGCGGTGCTGACGCTGCTGGTGCTGTTTGTTTCCGAGATCATTCCCAAGACGATCGGCGCGACCTACTGGCGCGGACTGGCGCCGGCCGCGACCCGGGTCACGCAGATCCTGATCTACGCGATGTATCCGTTCGTGTGGGCGGGCGGGGGATTGCGCCGCCTGGTGCAGCGCGGCCGCCGTCCGGCCCGGGTCAGCCCCGACGAGCTGCGCGCCCTGGCGGAACTCGGCAAGCAGGAGGGCGTGGTACAGGACAGCGAGTCCCGGGTGCTGCAGAACGTGATCCGGTTCGGCTCATTGCGCGTGCGGGAAATCATGACGCCGCGTACCGTGGTGGTGGCGTTCCCGGAGCAGGCTACGGTGCAGGAGGTGCTCGACGACCGCAACGGGTTGACGTTCTCGCGCATTCCCACCTACGCGGACAGCATCGAGACGGTGACCGGGTACGTCCTCAAGAGCGACCTGCTGCTCAGTGCCGCGCAGGGGTTCCCGCAACGGCGGCTGGCGGAGTTGAAGCGCAGCATCGGCATGGTGCCGGAGTCGCAACCGTTGCGCGAGGTGTTCACCCGGTTTCTCGACGAGCGCCAGCATATCGCCGTGCTGGTGGACCAGTACGGCGGCATGGCCGGTGTCGTCACCATGGAGGACGTGATGGAGTCGCTGCTCGGCAGCGAGATCGTCGACGAGTCGGACGTCGAGATCGACATGCAGAAGTTGGCGCGCCGGCGCTGGGAGCGGCGCGCGCGCCAGATGGGCGTTACCGACGCGCTCGCCCCCACGCCGCAGCCGAACCCGCCGGTGGACAGCGAACCACAATAGATCCTATCGGTATAGCGGCCCGAAGTTGGTGCAGGCGCGGTAGTCGGTGCCGTAGTTGGAGGCGGGGCCGAACAGGCTCCAGGCGCGGGGGCGGAACACCCGGTCCTCGGCGACGTTGTGCATGCACACCGGGATGCGCAGCATCGAAGCGAGAGTGATGAGATCGTGGCCGATGTGGCCGTAGGTAATCACGCAATGGTTGGCGCCCCAGTTGTCCATCACGGTATAGGTGTCGGTGAATGGCCCGGAGCCGGTCAGGATCGGGGTAAACCAGGTGGTCGGCCAGGTCGGATTGGTTCGCTCGATGATTGGCGCGCCGATCTCCGGCGGCAGTGATACCGTGTGTCCCTCCGCGATCTGCAGCGCCGGCCCAAGGCCGGCCACCAGGTTGATACGCGAAATCGTGACCGGCATGCCGCCGACCGTCTCGTACTCGGTGGAGTAGCCGCCGCCGCGGAAGTATTCCAGCACCGCGGGACAGAACCGGGTGGCGGCCAGACACGCCGCCGCCTCGTCGCCGCCGATCTCCCAGTACGGCTTCATTACCGGATTGCCGTCGTGCTGCTGGCGGCCGGTGCCGTCGAGCGCCGCGGAACCGGAGTTGATAAGGTGCAGTACGCCTTGCGCGGCCAGCCCTTCCGGCCGGACCCCGGTTACGCGCTGCATTGCCTCGGCACTCCAATAGGTGCGCACGTCGGCGAACACCTGTGCGCCGCCGGTCAGCAGGTGGCCGAACAGCATGGTCACGCCGTTCAGATAGTCGTTCTCGGTCGCCATCATGTAGGGCTCGCGGATGCCGTTCCAGTCGAACGAGGTGTTCAGCAGCGTTTCCAGCAGGTCGCCGTTGGGAAGGTGGTCGGTCCATTGCCGCTGGCCCTGGAATCCGGCCGCGAGCGCGTTGTGCCCGAGCGCCTCCTCGCCGTAGCCCAGTTCGGCGAGGCGCGGGTTGCCGACCATCAGGTCGCGCCCGATCAGGGCCATCTTCAGACAGTAGTCCCAGTCCTGTTCGTGCCGCGCCGCGGACAGTTGCTGCTCCGCGGGGTTGGTGTCGGGACCGGTGCGGCAGAATTCGGCCGCCCACTCGCGGGCGAGCGCCAGCTCCGCGGGGTCGTAGATCTCCTCGTCGATGCGGCGCACGAACTCGGTCATGTCGACCATCTCGTAGCGCATGCCGAGGTAGCTCTCCAGGAAGCCGGGGTCGACGATTGATCCGCCGATCCCCATGGAGACGCCGCCCATCGCCAGGTAGGAGGCGTCCTTCATGGTCGCCGCTGCCACGGCGGCGCGCACGAAAGCGAGTATCTTGTCGCGCACGTCACCGGGGATGGTGGTGTCGTCGGCGTCCTGCACATCGCGCCCGTAGATGCCGAATGCCGGCACCCCCTTCTGGGCGTGCGCCGCCAACACGGCGGCCAGATACACCGCACCGGGACGCTCGGTGCCGTTGAAGCCCCACACCGCCTTGGGCAGCGACGGGTCCATGTCCATCGTTTCCGCGCCGTAGCACCAGCACGGGGTAACGGTGAGTGACACGCCGACGCCGGCGCGGCGAAACTTCTCGGCACAGGCGGCCGCTTCGGCGGCACCACCGATGCAGGTGTCCGCCACCACGCACTCGACCGGGAGCCCGCAGGCATGGCGGAGATTGTCGCCGATCAGGGCGGCGACGCGCTGCGCCTGCCCCATGGTGACTTGCTCAAGCGACTCGCGCACGCCCTTGCGGCGGCCGTCGATTGCCGGCCGGATGCCAACACGGGGCAGTGGTGTGCGCAACCGGTTGGTCGGTTTGGTGGTGTTCCATCGGAATGCCATTCTGCTGTTCTCCTCGGCGGGACTCGCATCAGTCTAAAGGAGGAGGCCGCGTTCCGTCCGGGCTCTGCAACACAAAGTACTTGACCGATTTTCATTCCGGCGGCTATGTTGGGCTCCCATGCTGAGTATGCAGGCGCCGCACCGTGCGGCGGAAGAGCACCGCGCCGCGGAGGATCTGCAATTCATCCGCCACGCCATGGAGCGGGCCAACCGCTTTCACGCGGTGCCCGGAATCGGACTGGTAATAATGGGCGCGACCGCGGTGGCGGCCGCGGGTCTGGCAACGATTGCGCCCGCGCGCCTGTGGCTGGCAGTCTGGATAGCCGACGCGGTGCTTGCCGTGGGTATTGGCCTCCTTACCATGTACCGCAAGGCGCGCTCGGTGAACGTGCCGGTGGCATCGCCGTCGGGACAGGCGTTCCTGTTCAGCTTCTCGCCGCCGATCGCCGCCGGCATTGTCATCACCCTCGCCTTTGCGGCGCATGAAGTAACCCACCTGCTGCCGGGGATGTGGCTGGTCCTGTACGGCCTCGCCGCCCTGACTGGCGGCGCTTTTTCGGTGCGCGCGGTGTCGCTGATGGGCGGCTGTTTCCTGTTGCTCGGCGGCGTGACGTTGCTGGCGCCGGCCGGATTGGCGAACCTGTTCATGGCCATTGGCTTCGGCGCGCTGCATATCGGCTTCGGCGCGTACCTGGCGTTTCGCCATGGCGGCTGACCGCACGGTGGCGGCTGGCCGGATGGTGGCGGCCGATCGCATGGTGGCGGCTCCGCTGCTGGACGGACAGTTGCGCGCGGCCATTCGGGGGCTCACCATGCCGTCCGAGCCCGGGCTGGACCGGCTCATCCACGAGCGCACCAGGCTGGCGATCATGAGCACGCTGGCGGTGGTGGACACGGTCAGCTTCAGTCAACTGAAGCGGTTGCTGAGCGCCACCGACGGCAACCTGAGCGTACACGCCCGCAAGCTGGAGGATGCCCGCTACGTAAGGACCACCAAGACGTTCGACGGCCGCGTGCCGCACACGACCTACCGGCTGACCACGGCCGGGCGCCGGGCGTTGCAGGGCTACCTGGGGTACATGGAGAGCCTGATTTCGGCGATGAAGGGGGATGGACGATGACGGCGCCGGATGGTCTGCACGTAGGCATCATCATGGACGGCAACGGCCGCTGGGCGGCCCGCCAGGGCAACGGCCGCTACGCCGGTCATCGCGCCGGCGCTCGGACGGTGCGCGCCTGCGTGCGCGCCGCGCCCGACTGCGGGGTGCGCGTACTTACGCTTTACGCGTTCTCCACCAACAACTGGAAGCGGCCGGAGCGCGAGGTGCGCTTGCTGCTGCGCCTGTTCGAGCGCCATCTGCACAGCGAGATCGACGAGTGCGTTGCGAACGGCGTGCGTATCCAGGTGATCGGGCGCCGCGACCGGCTCGGCGACAGCTTGCGCGCCGCGATCGACACGGCGGAGCGGGCGACGCGCGACGGTGAGCGTCTGCTGCTGCGGCTGGCCATTGACTACTCGGCGCGCGACGCGATCCTCGCCGCCGCCGAGCGGATCGGAGAACTCTCCTCCTCGGGCGAGGAACGCCGGCAGGCGTTTGGCCAGTTGGTGTCCGGCCAACCATGCGAGTGCCAGCCGGTCCAGGATGTGGACCTGATCATCCGCACCGGCGGCGAGTGCCGGCTGAGCGATTTCCTGCTGTGGGAGTCGGCCTATGCCGAACTGTACTTCACCGAGGTGATGTGGCCCGACTTCGGGCGCAGCGAGTTGCGCGCGGCGATTTCCGAATTCCACGGCCGCGAGCGCCGCTTCGGCACCGTTCCGGCAGCCGCCCCCGTTCCGGCAGCCGGTCTCCACCCGGCTGCTCCGGCATCGGCGGCAGCGCCCGCGGCCGCGGTGGGCGCCGGCGTGACTTCGGTCGCGGCTGCACCCGCGGCCGCCGGCACCTGAGTGCCGTCGCCAGCGAATGCCGCCGGTGGTGATCCCGCCGGGAGGTAACTGCGATGAGCACGCGATTCCGCGTACCCCCACGGCTGCAGCCGCTCGACCGGAACCTGACGGCCTGGATGGACCGCCGTGGTGTCCTGTTGCTGCGGGTAGCGGTCGGCGTGGTGTTTGTGTGGTTCGGCGCGCTCAAGTTGATTCCCGAGGCGAGTCCGGCCGCGGGGCTGATCGTGTCGACCTATCCGTTCCTGCCGGCGCCGCTGTTCGTGCCGTTCGTTGGCTGCTGGGAGATCGTGATCGGACTCGGCTTCGTGACCGGCCGATTCCTGCGTGTCACGGTGGCGCTGATGTACCTCCAGATGCTCGGGGCGATGTCGCCGATCGTGTTGAATCCGGCCGCCGTCTTCGCGCAGCCACCGTTCGTGCTCACGCTTGAGGGGCAGTACATCATCAAGAACCTGGTGCTGCTCGCGGCCGCCATCGTCATCGGCGCACGGGCGCGGCGTTAGCTGCGGCGGTGCCGCCCACACCGTGGCGGCGCGGGACCCCTTTCAGACCCGTACGCGGCGCAGCCGCAGCGCGTTGCCGATGACCGATACCGAACTCAGGCTCATGGCGGCGGCGGCCACCATCGGGCTCAGCAGTATTCCGAACACCGGGAACAGCACTCCGGCAGCCACGGGAATTGCCAGGCTGTTGTAGAGGAAGGCCAGGAACAGGTTCTGGCGGACGTTGCGCCGGGTGGCGGCGCTCAGCAATCTGGCGCGGGCGATGGCGCGCAGGTCGCCGCGCACCAGGGTAAGGTCGGCGCTCTCCATTGCCACGTCGGTACCGGTGCCCATGGCGATGCCGACCTGGGCCTGGGCCAGCGCCGGCGCGTCATTGATGCCGTCGCCGGCCATCGCCACCACGTGACCGGCCTCCTGCAGGCGCCGGACTTCCGCCGCCTTCTGTGCGGGCAGCGCTTCGGCGACCACGGTCCTGATGTCCAGCCCGCGCGCCACGGCGTGCGCGGTGATCCGATTGTCGCCGGTAGCCATTACCAGGTTGATGCCGGCCGCGCGCAACTGGGCGATCGCCTGCGGCGTGGTGGTCTTGACCGGATCGGCGATCGCGAACGCTCCGGCCATACGGCCATCCACGGCCGCGTAGATCACGGTGTGGCCGGCGGCGCGCAGGCTGGCGGCCTGCTCGGCGATCGCGCCGTCGACCGCCACCCCATGTCGTTCCAGGAGCGAGGTCCTGCCGAGCAGCGTGTCGCGGCCCGCGGCGGTGCCCGAGACACCCTGGCCCGCGAAGGAGGCGAATCCGGTAGCGGCCGGCACTGCAATGCCGCGCTGCCGCGCCAGCGCCGCGACGGCGGCCGAGAGCGGGTGTTCGCTTGGCAGTGCCACCGCGGCCGCGGCGGCGATCAGGTCGTGCTCGGTGACGCCGGGAGCGGGAATCGCCTGCTGCACGCGCGGGCGGCCCTCGGTCAGGGTGCCGGTCTTGTCCACCAACAGGGTGTCCACGGTGCTCAGCACCTCCATGGCGGCGGCGTCCCTGAACAGCACGCCAAGGGTGGCGCCGCGGCCGGTGGCCACCATGATCGACATGGGAGTAGCCAGCCCGAGAGCGCAGGGGCAGGCGATGATGAGCACCGCCACGGCATTGAGCAGCGCCAGCGTGAGGCTCGGCTGCGGTCCGAATATGCTCCAGGCGGCGAAGGTGACCACGGCGATGGCGATGACGGCGGGTACGAACACGGCGGATACCGAGTCCGCGATGCGCTGAATCGGCGCGCGGCTGCGCTGTGCGTCCGCGACCATCTGTACGATGCGCGCCAGCAGCGTGTCGGCGCCCACCTTGTCGGCGCGCATCTCCAGAGATCCGGAGCCGTTCACGGTGCCGGCGATCAGCGCCGCGCCGGGCTGCTTGACCGTCGGCATTGATTCACCGGTGATGGTCGACTCGTCGACGGCGCTGGTTCCCGACGTCACGGTTCCGTCTACCGGCACCTTCTCGCCGGGGCGCACGCGCAGCCGGTCGCCGGCGGCAACCGCCTCCAGCGGCACCTCCTGTTCGCCGCCGTGCGCGTCGAGGCGCTGAGCGGTGGGCGGAGCCAATTCCAGCAACAGGCGCAAGGCCGCGCCGGTGCGCCGCCGGGCGCGTAACTCAAGCACCTGGCCGAGCAGCACCAGCGTGGTGATGGCGGCGGCGCTCTCGAAGTAGTACAGGGCCACGGCGGCGCCGACCCCGGTAGCCGCGGTGCGGAACACGGTGGGCGCAATGGTCGCGGCCACGCTGTACAGGTAGGCGACGGCGATCCCAAGGCCGACCAGCGTAAACATGTTGAGGCTGCGGTTGACCACCGAGGTCCAGGCGCGTTGAAAGAAGGGGGCGGCGCCCCACAGCACCACCGGGCTGGCGATTGCCAGTTGCAGCCAGCCGAACGCCGGCAGGGTGGCCAAGGCCGTGAACGGCAGCGCAATCAGCGGCGCCGTGAGCAGCGCGCTCACCACCAGGCGGCGGGTCATGGCGCGCAATTCGGCGTTGTCTTCGGGAGCGGCGCTGAGCGTGTGCGGCTCCAACGCCATGCCGCAGGACGGGCATGCGCCCGGCCGGGGCTCGTCGACCTCCGGACACATTGGGCATCGATACCGGACCGGATCGGCGCCCAGCGCGGCGGACGCTCCGGACGCTCCGGACGGGACGGCCGCGCCCCGTTGCGCGTGTTCGTGCCGGTGGTGGTGCCGGTCTTGATCGTGGTCGCAATGGTGATCCTGGCCACCGCCGTGGCCGTGACGATCGTGATGCTCGTGGCCGCCGTCCGGGGCGGCCAGGAATTGTTCCGGCTGGTCCTTGAACCGGGCCCGGCAACCCGCCGAGCAGAACAGGTAGGTGGTGCCGCCGTATTGCATGCGGTGGGGGCCATCCGGCGCCACCGTCATACCGCAGACGGGGTCGATATTCGCCATGTTCAGATGCTGCTGCGGGCCAACACCGCCATCAGCTCATCGACTACGTCCGGCAACCGCTCACGGTCGTCGCGCACGGCATCGGCAACACAGTGGTCGAGGTGGCGCTTCAGGACGTGCAGCCCGAGCGCATTGAGCGCCGCGCGGGCCGCCGAGACCTGGGTCAGGATGTCGAGGCAGTAGCGCTCCTCCGCGACCATGCGGCGGATGCCCGCAATCTGCCCCTCAATGCTGCGCAGGCGGCGCAACGCCATTGCATCGGCCGGATGCGGGCCGCGCCGTTCCGCGACGCGTGCTCGCTTGCCATTCGGTTCAGTCACGCTGCCTCCTGACACTCGGTTGAGATGTCCGTATAATACCCCACGGGGGTGGGGTACCGCAAGGCAGTCCCGAGCAATTGAGTCGATGAGCAAACGCGTCCTTACCATGATCACCGTTACCGCGCTGGCCGCGGCCGTGGCGCTGGCCGCGGCGGGAATCTTTCTGCGCCAGAACCGCGAGCCGGCGTGGGCCGATGCCGGCGCCCCGGACCTGGTGGCGCGCGGCCGGATCGTGTACCAGCAGAGTTGCGCCGCCTGTCATGGCGCGCGGCTGGAGGGGCAGCCGAATTGGCGGCAGCCAAATGCCGACGGCACGCTGCCGGCGCCGCCGCACGACGTAACCGGCCACACCTGGCATCACCCCGACCAGATGCTGTTCGACATCACCAAGTACGGCAGCGCCTCGGTGGCCGGCGCCGGCTTCAAGAGTGCCATGCCGGTGTACGACGGTGTCCTGGACGATGCCGACATCTGGGCCGTGCTCGCGTTCATCAAGAGCCACTGGCCGCCCGACATCCAGGCGGCGCAGAGTGCACGGTCGGGCGACACGCGCCGCTGATCCGCGCGCGTTTCCGTGCCACTCACGGCGTGTCGATGAGGCGCCCGCGGCGCGCGAGCGGCAGCCGCGGCAAGCTTGACGGGGCTTCCTGGAGGTGCCTATGTTAGCCTCATGCCTTACGACCCTGTGCTCGTGCAACCGATGCGCGACGAACTCACCGCGGTGGGTATCGAAGAGTTGGAGACCGCCGATGCGGTGGACCGGTTCCTGGCCGACAAGAGCGGTTCCGCCATGCTCGTGATCAATTCCGTGTGCGGTTGCGCCGCCGGCAGCGCGCGCCCCGGGATCAAGATGGCCCTGCGCCACGAGGTGACCCCGGATCGCGTGGCCACCGTGTTTGCCGGCCAGGATCTGGATGCCACCGCACGGGCGCGCAGCCACTTTGCCCACATTCCGCCGAGCAGCCCGTCGATTGCACTGTTCCGCGACGGCGACCTGGTGTTCATGTATCCGCGCCATCAGATTGAGGGGCGGCCGCCGCAGACGATCGCCGCCGACCTGATGGAGGCGTTCAACGAGCACCTCGCGGGCTGACCCGATCAGTCTCGGCACACTGCTGCCGCTGCTGCGAGCGCCGCGATGAGGTCGCCACGGCCACTTCCTGACGGGAACAACGCCCGGCACGCCGACAAGGGCGATCTGCACGGAATCACCGTGGTGGTGGACACCACCGGCGCGGAGCTGTACATCGGCCGCTTTTTCGAGCAGCGCGGCGACGGGATCGTGTTGCTCGACGTCGCGCGCCACCGCGATGGGGCGAATGGCGTGTCGAAGCAGCAGTACGTGGATACCGCCGCCCGCTATGGCCAGTGGAAGGAGCTCGCGCAGGTGCTGGTGCCGTTGCCGGAGGTGCGTTCGGTGACCCGCCTGGCCGACGCCCGCGCTTAGGAGGCTGTCGGATTGCGGCACCGTTCGCGCAGCCGCGTCATCCCGGTGCCGGCACGGTACGTGCTGCTGGCCGTGGCCGCCGTGGCCGTGGCCGCCTGCGCCCGGGAGCCGCGCGTGCGGGAGTACGACGAGGTAGTAATCAAACGCTCGCCGGTGGAAGCGGCCTTCGACGGCAGCGGCGCCGCTGCCGCCGCACCGGCTCCCCTGGTGTGGCAGACGCCGCCGGCATGGCAGGAGCTGCCGGGTGACGGCATCCGCCTGGCGGCGTTCCGATACGAACAGGGCGACCGCCGCGTGGAGACCACGGTGGTGATGCTCGGCGGCATCGCCGGCGGGGTGGAGGCGAACGTGGTGCGCTGGCTCGACCAGATCGGCCTGCAGCTTACCGGTGACGAACTGGCGCAGTTTCTCGCGGGCGGCGAGCAAATCACGACCGGTGACGGCATGCCCCTAACCATGTATGACTTTACGCGCCTGGCATCGACCGGCGGCGATTCCATTCTGGCGGCCGTGGGCCCGGTGGGCGAGCAGACCCTGTTCGTGAAAATGTCGGGCCATGAATCCCTGGTCGCCGCCGCGCGGACCGACTTCATGAGCCTGGTCGAGAGCCTGGGCGTGGTCGGCGGCGGCACATCGTGAGCGCGCCGCACCGGCCACGGACTGCGAGGTTCGGGGCATGTTAGCCGCCGCCATCAAGCGCTACCCGGTGGTGCGCCTGCTGATCGACCTGCGCGTGACCGTGGTGTGTCTGGCGCTGCTGTTCGTACTCACCTTCCTGGGCACCATGCACCAGATAGACAACGGCATCTATTCGGCGCAGAAGAAGTACTTCGAGTCGTTCTTCACCCTGGCGGCCGGCTTCGTGCCGCTGCCGGGCGCCCAACTCGTGCTGTGGGTGCTGGTCGTGAACCTGGCGGCGGCGACCATTTACCGGTTCGTCTACAAGGTGAGGCGGATCGGCATCCTGATTATCCACGGCGGCCTGTTCGCGCTGTTCTTCGGCATGTTCTTTACCCAGTACTTTGCGCAGGAGTCGTTCCTGTCCCTGCTGGAGGGCGAAGGCGGCAACGTGACCACCGACTACTTCGACTGGGAGGTGGCGATGTGGGATCCCGCCGGCGAAGCCCGGCGCGTGGCGGCCGTGGACGCGGGCGCGCTGGCGGCCGGCAACGCGGTCAGTATCTCCCGCTACGGCGTAGAGTTGCGCCCGCAACGCTACTTCGCAAACGCGCAGGCGTTCAGCCGCGCCGGCGGTGCGCCGGCACGCTGGGTAAACGGTTCCGGCATCGAGAGTCTGCAAGAGGCGCGGGTGTCGCCCGACCCGCAGGAAAACTTTCCCGGCGTGCTGCTGACCGTAGTGCACCGCTCCGGCAGCGCCGAGGTGCTGCTGTACGGCGCCGACGTGGCGCCGGCATCGGTACCGGTCGAGGGCGGCCGGCTGGCGGTATCGCTGCGGCGCAAGCATTACGTGATGCCGCTGGTCGTGAGGCTCGACGATTTTCGCGCCGAGTTCTATCCCAACTCCGACACGCCGAGCAGCTTCGAGAGCGACGTGACCTTGAGCACGCCGCAGTTCACGCGCAGCGCCCGCATCTCGATGAACCACCCGCTGCGCCACGCCGGTTATACCTTCTACCAAGCCTCGTACGCGATCGACGCAACCGGGCGCGAGACCTCCACCCTGGCGGTGGTGCACAACCGCAGCCGCGTGGTGCCGTACGTCGGCACCCTGGTGGTCGGGCTCGGGCTGGCCGTTCACTTTATTCAGACCCTGGTGCTGCGGCGGCGGACGCGGTCCGCATCGCCGCCCGCCGGTGGCGCCGCATGACGGCGCCGTTGCGCCTGGCGGCCGTGGCTGCCGCGCTGCTGGCGGTGGCGGTGGCCGGCGCGGCTCAGGAAGCCGGCGGCGCCGGTCTCGACGAAGTGCGTACGTTCGCGCCCGGCGAGTTGCGCATAGCCGACCTCGGTCCGCTGCAGAGGGTGGTGGTGGTGGAGGGCGGCCGCACGATGCCGCTCGACAGCTATGCGCGGTTTACCCTGCTGCGGTTGTCCGGACGGCGCAGCTTCGACCGGCGTCCGGCCATCGAGTGGCTGGCGCGGGTGCTGTTCACCCCCAATGAGACCCACGACGACCAGATCTTCGTGGTGGACAACCCGGAGGTGATCGACGCCATGGGT
The DNA here is from genome assembly GCA_002238925.1 of Spirochaetaceae bacterium bin103. GTDB lineage: Bacteria > Spirochaetota > Spirochaetia > SZUA-6 > Bin103 > Bin103. Next base: position 44,216 of record MPNH01000025.1, read on the forward strand.
TTGCCGTCGAGCGGGCGTGACCGCTACAGTCTGTCGTTCCTGCTGCCCGGGATCGACGAGCTGGAGCGGTTGGCGGAGGATGCGGCGGCGATCGGCGAGGACAACCGGACCATCGTCGAGCGCGAGATTATCCGGCTGTGGAACAACGTCGGCTTGTTTGCCAACCTGCTGTCCTCGTTTGCGTTCACCTATCCGCATCGCGATTTTCAGGTTGACGATGCGGGCGCCGCGGAACTGCTCGGGTTGCCCGGCACCGGTACCTACAGTTACCTGGACATCGCCCTGCGGCGCGTCGAGCTGCGCGAAGCTGCTACGGCCGCGGGTTTGGCGCACGCCAGTTCGGGCTCGTTCAGCGGTACGGACGGGTTGTTGCTGCGGCTCAGCCAGAGCTTGGCCGCGTGGCAGAACAGCTTCGTCGGGCTGCCGCTGGCGATCATTCCGGTTGGCGGGTTCGGCGACGTACAGTGGCTCACGCCGTGGCAGGCGCTGGCCGGGCAGCAGCTGGCGGCGCTGGGGCAGGAGCAGCGGCGCGCGGTGGAGACGGAACTGCTGGCGCTGCGCGACCTGCAGGTAGCCTACCTGGAGGGCCGCGAGTTGCGCTTCACGCTGGCCACGCGCCAGCTCACCGACTCCGTGCAGCGGCGCACGGAGGCCGATATAGGCGTCAAGAACCCGTCATTGGAGATTCTCTACAACCGCACCAACCCCTACCTGGCGGCGCGTGTGGCGTACGGAGCCGGGCTGTTGCTGCTCGCGCTCTCGTTCGTCGGCTGGCGTACCTGGCTGTACCGTGCCAGCCTCGTCCTGCTGATCGCGGCCTGGATCCCCCACACGTTCGGGCTGGTGTTGCGCATCCTGATCACCGATCGGCCGCCGGTCACCAACCTGTTCGAGACGTTCGTGTTCGTGGGCTGGGGAGCCGCGATTTGCGGGATGGTGATGGAGCGTCTGGGCAAGCGTTATCTGGGCGTGTTCAGCGGCTTGGCCGGCGGCTTCGTGTTCCTGCTCTTGTCCGGCAAGTTCGCCGCCGCGGACACCATGCCGGTGCTGCAGGCGGTGCTGGACACCAACTTCTGGCTCTCCACCCACGTCACGGTGATCACGACCGGCTACATGGCATGCTGCGTGGCTGGCCTGATCGGGCACGTGTACATGGTGCAGTCGATTCTGCAGCGCCGCCGCGGCGGGCGCGGCAGGGTGGACGACAAGCGGCTGGCGCATACCTACCGGACCATGTTCGGCACGCTGGCGCTGGGCCTCACCCTTTCGTTCGTCGGCACCATGCTCGGCGGCGTCTGGGCCGACCAGTCGTGGGGCCGGTTCTGGGGTTGGGATCCGAAGGAGAACGGCGCTCTACTGATCGTGCTGTGGTGTGCGATCCTGTTCCACGCCCGGATGGGCAAGATGATCGGTCCGTTCGGCATGGCGGCCGGCAGCGCGCTGCTGATCGTGGTGGTGATGATGGCGTGGTTCGGCATCAACCTGCTCGGAGTGGGGCTGCACTCGTACGGTTTTATTGACGGCGTGCTGCTCGGTTTGCTGGCGTACAGCGCGGTGCAGGTGGGGGTGGTGGCGGCGCTGGCCGGCTGGTACCGCCATCAGCAACGGCGCGGGCCGCCGCCGGAACCGCCGCCGGGAGGCGCCGCGAGCGCCGCCGCGGGCGGCCAACGGTACGGCGCACGCCGCCGCCGGACTCGCGGCGGGCAGCGCGGCCGGCGCGGCCGCTTCGGCCGCGGACCAATGACCTATCGCGGCGGCCATGCCGCGGCGGCCACCTTGCTCGTCCCGGCGCCCCGGTTGCGGTACCTTAGGGGCTAGCGATGGCACCGGTCCGGGGCACCATGCCCTTCCTGCAACATGCCGCCGAGCTACGCCGGCGGTTGATCATCTCGCTGCTGGCGGCGCTTGGCGGGGCAATCGTGTGCTATTCATTCTACGAGCCGGTGCTGGCCGTTCTGTTGCGCCCGCTGGATGCCGTGCCCGACGTTGCCGCGGCAGAAGGCGGCGGCGAAGCCTACCTGTTCATCAACACCATCTTCGAAGGCTTCCTGGTGCGCGTGAAGGTGGCGCTGATCGCCGGCGTGGTGCTGTCGCTGCCGGTACACTTCTACAACGTGGTGCGGTTCATCTTTCCCGGTCTCACGCTGCGTGAGCGGCGCGCGATTTCCGGCGCGCTGGCGGCATCATTCGTGCTCCTGTTGCTCGGGTTCTTCTACAGCTACTACAGCGTGATTCCGCTGTCGGTGCGCTTCCTCGTCAGTTCCGGCTTTACGCCGCCCGGCGTGGGGCTGTTGCTGAACTTCGGGCGCAACGTGTTCTTTGTGTTCCAGTTCCTGTTGGTGTTCCTGGTGGTGTTCCAGATCCCGATCCTGCTGGTAGTGTTGATGATGACCGGGGTGGTGACGCGTCGCGCCCTGTTGCGCGCAAGCCGCTACGCGGTGGTGGCGATCGTCGCCCTGGCGGCCGTGGTTACGCCGCCCGACGTGGTGTCGCAGGTGAGTTTGGCGGTGCCGATGGTGGGGATGTTCTTTCTGTCGATCCTGGTGGCCAAGCTGTTCGGCTTCGGGGCAGAGTAGTGTTCGGCCTTGGCATCTGGGAGATCGCCCTGCTGTGTATCGCGCTGCTGGTGTTCGTACGGCCCGAGGAACTGCCGAAGGTGATGGGCAAGCTCGGGCAGTGGTACGGCAGGGTAACGGGGTCGTCGCGCTACCTCATGCGCCGGCTCCAGGAGCCGTTCGAGCTGGACGACGAGCAGGCCGGCGGCGATAAGCCGGAGGGCGGCGGAAATTCCATCGCTGACAATGGCGCACGTCCGGGGCAGCGGCAGGCAGTGCCCGGAACGCCGCACGGGGACCAAACCAAGACGGAGGGAGGCGAGCAGAAATGATACCAGGTGGAGCAGAGTGGATCATTATCGGCGGGGTGGTGCTGGTGTTGTTCGGCGCCTCGGCGATTCCGCGCTTCGCGCGCTCGATCGGACGCGCCAAGAAGGAATTCGAGAAGGGCCAGCACGACGGCGCCCGCCAGGCGGAACAGCGCGAGGGCGAGGAAGTGCCTTCCGCGGACGACCCCGAGGAGCGTCCGACAGCCTGATCGCCGCTGCCGGCGCGGCAGCAGTACTCCGGGGCACGGACCACGTTTCCGCACCCATCCGCGCCGCGTGCTGCCCGGATGGCGAGCTACGGAGCGAGCAGCTTGCGCGCGGCGTCGAGAATGTGGTGGGCCGCCTGTTCCTTGGGCATGGCGGGCAGTGCCACCGGCGGCGCCTCCGGCGCCACGAGCAGCACTTCGTTGTCGTCCGAGCCGAACACGCTGGCGCCTTCGCCGCCGGCAATCAGGTTGCCGACCACCAGGTCCACCCTCTTGCCGGCGAGCTTGGCGCGCGCCCGCTCCTCGAGCCTCTCGGTCTCGGCGGCGAAGGCCACGATTGCAGTGCCGCCGGCGTTGCCGCGCTCGCGCCGCCGCCGGGCCGCGGCGGAAACGATGTCCTCGGTGCGTTCCAGGTGGAGCACAAGGCTTGCCCCGCGGTCGTCCTTCTTGATCTTGCGCTGTGCCGCCGCCGCCGGGCGGTAGTCGGCGACCGCCGCCGCCATCAGCAGCAGATCGTGGCTGTCCAGGCCGGCCATGACCGCCGTGTGCATCTCGGCCGCGGTGGCCACGCCGCGGATGGCGAAGCCGGCGTCGTCGGCCGGCGGCGCGGCGGTGGTGACCAGGGTGACCGCGGCGCCGCGGTCGCGCGCCGCCCGTGCCAGGGCCACGCCCATCTTGCCGCTCGAACGGTTGCCCAGGACGCGTACCGGATCGAGCGGCTCGCGGGTGCCGCCGGCGGTTACCAGGCAACGCTTGCCGGCCAGGTCGCCGCCGCGGCCGAGCAGCCGGCGGATGTGACCGACCAGCGCGTCCGATTCCAGCATGCGGCCGACGCCGCCGGCACCGGACGCGTGCCGGCCGCTGGCGGGGCCGGCAACTGCCACGCCGTCGGCCTGCAACTGCGCGACGTTGCGCCGGGTTGCCGGGTGGGCCCACATTTCGGCTTCCATCGCCGGCGCCACCAGGACCGGCGCGCGGGTGCCGAGCGCGGTGAGGGCCAGCAGGTCGTCGGCGGTGCCGTGCGCCAGCCGGGCCAGGGTGCGGGCGGTGGCGGGGGCGACCACCAGCAGGTCGGCGTCCGCCGCCAGCGCGATGTGCGGTATGCCGCGCGGGGCGAACATGCCGGTGTGCACCTCGCCCGGCGTGAGTGCCGCGAAGGTGGCGGCGGTGACGAAGCGCGCGCCCGCTTCGGTAAGGATCACGTCGACATGGGCGCCGTGCTGCACCAGCGCGCTCACCAGTGCCGCCGACTTGTAGGCGGCGATGCTGCCGGTAACGCCGACCACGACGCGGGCGCCTGCGAGCACGCCGCGGTTGTGTATGGTGTCGTTCATGACGATGGTTCCTGCTCCGGTTCGGCGCGGTTGAGGTCGTAAACGATGCGCAGCCCCTTCAGCGTGAGCCAGGGATCGATGCGTTCGATTACCGTGGTCTCGGCGGCGATTACGTCGGCCAGCCCGCCGGTGCCGATGACGCGCATGCCCGGCCCCAACTCGGCGCGGAACCGCTCCACCATCCCCTCCACCAAGGCAACGTAGCCGAACACCAGGCCCGACTGCATGGCGTGTACGGTATTGCGCCCGATCGCCGCCGGCGGCGGCCGCAGTTCCACGTTCGGCAGCCGTGCGGTGCGCCCGGCCAGCGCCTGCAGGGAGATCTCCAGTCCCGGAGCGATCGCGCCGCCGAGGTACTCGCCGGCCGCGTTGATGGCGTCGAAGGTGGTGCCGGTGCCGAAGTCGATGATGCACGCCGGGGCGCCGTAGTGGCTGCACACCGCAGCCGCGTTGACCACGCGGTCGGCGCCGACGTCGCGCGGGCTGTCGTAGCGAATCTTCACCCCGGTTCTGACGCCGGCGTCCACCACCAGGGGTGGCTGGTGAAACATGCGTTGCGCCAGCTCGGCGAACGCGGCGGTGAGCGGGGGCACCACGCTGGCCAGGGCCACCCCGTCGATGGTCGACGGGTCGATGCGGGCGGCGCCGAACAGCCCGGCGACCAGCACTTCATACTCCTCGGTGGTGGCCAGTATGCGGGTCTGGACGCGCCAGCTCGCGCGCAGCTCGGCGCCGTCGAACACGCCGAGCACGATGTTGCTGTTCCCTATGTCGATGCCAAGCAGCATACGTTGGATCCTGTCCCAAAGGATTGCGTGGCCTTGGCGCGGACGATGCTATTGTTGCCTATGTCGATGCCGAGCAGCATACGGCGGACTCCTGTCGCAAAGGACTGCGGGTGGCCTCGGCGCGGACTTCCACGTCATCCGGCAGCAGGACATTATCGATGAGCCGTACGCCCTCCACCCGGGCGGCGAGGGACAGCAGCGCGCGCGCCGTTGCGGCGTTGTCCGGCAGTTCGCGCAGGTTGTCGGGGTCGGCGAGGCTCAGGTATTCCAGTTCCACGCTGGCGGCGGTGATCGGGCCGCGCGCCAGGCGGAGCAGGGTGTCGCGCTGCCGTTCGCCGTCCAGCCAGGCGCGGCCGGCGGCCAGCAGGCCGCGGTACAGGGAGGTGGCGCGGCGGCTGCCGCGGTCGCTGAGCAGCTTGTTGCGGGAGCTCAGCGCCAGGCCGCCGGCGGTGCGCACGGTCGGACAGCCGACGATGGTGACCGGCAGGCCGAGGTCTTTGGTGAGGCGGCGCACGACGGCGAGCTGCTGGGCGTCCTTGCGTCCGAAATAGGCGCGCCGCGGCGTGAACAGCACGAGCAGCTTGGTGACAACGGTGGCGACGCCGGTGAAATGATCGCGGCGCGCGGCGCCCTCCAGCGGGCGCGACAGCTCGCGTACCTCGACGTAGGTCTGAAAGCCGGCGGGGTACACTTCCTCGGGCGGCGGGGTCCATACCAGGTCGACGCCTTCCCGCGCCAGCAGGTCGAGGTCGCGGTCGAGGTCGCGCGGGTAGGCGTCCAGGTCGGCGCGGTCGTCGAACTGCGCCGGGTTCACGAAGATGCTGACCGCCGTGTGGTCGCACTCGGCACGGCTGGCGCGCACCAGCGCGAGGTGGCCGGCGTGCAGGGAGCCCATGGTGGGCACCAGGCCGGCGCGGCCGGCGATGGCGCGCCGCGCCGTTCGCACGTCGTCGGCGCGGGATACCACACGCATTGCTAGCGCTCCGCTCCCGCGGCGTGCGGCGCCGGCGGCGGCTCACCTGTCGGTGTTCCCTGCTCGCCGGCGCACTCGCGGAAGCGTTCCAGCTCCGACTGTTCCATGAGGTAGCTGTGCTCGCGGACCGGGAACTGCCCGCTGCGCACCTCGTTGCAGTAGCGGGTTACGGCCGCGGTGATCTGCTCGCCGACCGCCGCGTACTGCTTGACGTAACGCGGCGCCTGGCCGGTGTGCATGCCGATTACTTCGTGGTAGATCAGCACTTGGCCGTCGCACCCGGGACCGGCGCCGATGCCGATGGTGGCCACCGGCACGCGCCGGGTTACTTCGGCCGCCACCTTGCGCGGCACCGCCTCGATCACGATGGCGAAACAGCCCGCTTCGGCAACCGCGACGCCGTCGAGCAGCACGCGCCGGGCGGCTTCGGCGTTCCTGCCCTGCACGCGGTAGCCGCCGTACAGGTGTTCCGACTGCGGCCCGAGCCCGACGTGGCCCATCACCGGTATGCCGGCCGCGACGATGGCAGCGATTGCCTCGGTCCGTTCCGCGCCGCCCTCCAGCTTGACCGCCTCGCAGCCGCCCTCCTTGACCAGGCGCACGGCGTTGGCCACCGCGTCGCGGGTGGCGGTCTGGTAGGAGCCGAACGGCAGATCGCCCACCACGAAGGCGGCGGGGGCGGCGCGGGACACGGCGCGGCAGTGATGGATCATCTCGTCCATGGTGACCGGCACCGTGCCCGGGTAGCCGAGCATGAACGAACCGAGGCTGTCGCCGACCAGGATGAGGTCCACCCCGGCGCGGTCAGCGAACCGGGCGCTGTAGAAGTCGTAGGCGGTGATCATCGCCAAGCGCGGCGCGGCACCCGTGCGCTTGGTGACCTGACGGATGGTGACTTTGTCGCGATCCACGGCGTTACCTCTGCCACCAGTCGTACTTTCGTCCGTTGCAAGCAGGGCGCCGGGAGGGCGTACAGAATAGCTGCGTCGTCCCGGTCGACCCACGATCCAGGCAACGGTACCGCGCCGCCGGCGCGGCGCGAGAGTTCGGACTGTTCGTTCGCTGCCGCAACGCGGTCAGCGACGCTATTAACGTAGCGAACGGGTGTTCCGACCGTCAACCGGCCTCGGACCGAACCTGACCGAACCTGGCCGTACCACCCGTCATCAGACCGTGTCCGACTGTCCGGCTTCCGAGGTGCTATAATCACAACACGTGAGCGCGACTGTGGTTTCGGTGCCAACAGCCTTGTGGATGGCCAACAGGCGGGCGGAGTTCGTTGCGTGCCGCACCCCGCTGGCGGCGGAGGCGATAGGGTGACAACGCAGCAACGCCTATTCACTCCCGGCACGGGAGCAACGCCGCCGGCCTTGACGGGGCGCGAGCGGGAGCAGGGAGTATTGACCGGATGTCTGGCAGACCTGCTCGGCGGCACGTCGCCGCCGCATGATGTCGTGCTGACCGGTCCGCGCGGCACCGGCAAGACGGTGCTCATCAACTGGTTCGAGCGCGCCTGCCGCGACCACGAACCGGACGTGGACGTGCTAAAACTGACCCCGTCCGACATCCCTACGCGGGACGCCCTGATCGAGGTTCTGGCACCGCCGGCCGGAATAGCGAAGCTGCTGCCCCGGAAACTGGGCGTAGCGGCGGTCGGCTCGGTCGAGTGGGCTCCGCCGACCGGGGGGGTGCGGAACCTGCGGGCGGAGTTGACCGCCCGGTGCCGAAGAAAGCCGCTGGCGGTACTACTCGACGAGGCGCACACGCTGGACGTGGAGGTGGGCAGAACGCTGCTCAACGCCAGTCAACAGGTGCGCGTCGACGCACCGTTCCTGCTGGTGCTCGCCGGCACGCCGGGTTTGGCGGCGCATCTCGGCACTATGGACGTGTCTTTCTGGAGCCGCTTGGGAGAGGGGCGTCTGGGCATCGGCCTCTTGAGCGACGCGGCTGCCCGTGCCGCCCTGGTTGAACCGCTGGCAGCCCACGGCGACGGTATCGACGCCGACGCCCTCGCGACGGTCGTGGAATACAGCCAGCGCTATCCGTACTTTATCCAACTCTGGGGCGAGGCCCTGTGGAAGCGGCTTCTGTCCACCGGCGCGACGCGGCTGACCGCGGCCCACGCGGCTGCGGTGCGGCCCGACGTGGTCGCCAGGGTCACCGACTATTACGAGGATCGGTATCTGGAGTTGGATCAATCGGGATGGCTGGCCGTTGCCGAGCGCGTTGCCGCGCGCTTTCAATCCATGCCGACGCTGACTTACGAGGAGCTGAAGTCGACGGTCGCCGCCGGCCTCCCGGCGCACGCGGAGCCCGGGCAGGTGCACGCGGCCCTGAACGCCCTGCAGCGGCTGGGTTTCGTCTGGCGGCCGCCCGGACAGCTTCCACCGGTCCGCTACGAGCCCGGTATCCCCTCGCTGATGGCCCACGTGCTCGACCACAACGGCGCGGCTGACGGCTGCAATGCGCGTGGTTGACGGTTGCCGTGCCTGTGGTACGGTAGTCTACCCGTGCATGTCCAGTATGGACGTTGGATTGGCGGGGTACTGCAGGGCGACCTGGGCGTGTCACTCAGGGGAAGCGTGCCTATTGCCCCGAAGAACCTGGCCAGGTTGCCCGTGACGTTCGAGCCCGACCTGGCTGCTTACCTACTGGGGCAGGCAGCGCGGCCGCTGGCCGTCGGCGGAGCTGATCCGGCGCCTGACCTCGGACCCCGCCGATGCCGCGAGGCTGCACGACCGCGGCCGCATCGGAGTCGGGTTGAAGGGCGACCTGCCGGCCGGCGGCGCCCGCCTGATGCAGGGGACACGGCTATCGCTGCACCGTGGTGGCAGGCCGGGTGACCAGGCGTGACGGCCACCCCACCGGCGCGCTGCCGGGCAAGCTGGTGCGCGGCATGCGTGCGCAGCCCCGATCACCGGCAGCATGCCAAGAGGCAGCTGCCCGGTCCGCGTCAACCGAGTCTCACGGCGTATAGCGTCCGTTCACCCGCGGGGCGCCCTGGCCCGGGTTCAACGCTCGTGGTAGAGCGAATTCTCTCGCACCGCAAGCAGATCCGAGGCGATGGCGGCGATATCGGAGAAGAACTGTTCTTCGTGCTGCGTACGCCAGCGGATTGTATCGAACAGGTGCCTTGGAAAGGAGCGCACCAGATCCGCTACTGTAGCCGCGTCGATCCCGACCTCCTTGCTGTTGGCCTCAGCCATGATGTCGGACCAGCGGAACATTCCATGGGTGCAGATTGCCCAAAGGTCGGCGATGTCCTTGCTCTCCAACCGGTATATCGCCGTGACCTTGTTCGAAAGGATGTTGCGCAGGAGTCAATATGTGCAAGGGTCAGATAGGGCGGTGCTTCGCAGGCGGCGAGCGTGCTCAGCACTCCATTCTGCAGGGGGTACAGGGTCTCCTCGTAATAGGCGTCGGATTCGTGCATAGCGCTCCCGCAAGGACCGGGGCCAAAGTCGCGCGATCGTCTCCACAGTCAACAACGTCCTGACTTCATCGATTGTCAGCGCTGTTACGATACGCTGCCACGGCAACGATTGCAGCATACGCGCGAACAGGGCCGGTCTATCGAGGTGCCCGATGCTCTCGCTGCGTCCGCGCAGTACGTCCGCCACATCCTCGGGATCGTAGCGGTAGTCCCACACGATTGTTCTTGCGATGCGGCTCAGTTCCCGGTCGTCCACGGCACCAGTGTATTACCAACGTGGAGCCTTGCCAAACGGATGCCGCCGGCGCTGTCCCCGACTCCTGGGGAGTCTGCGCATCGTGGTGGGCGTCGACGTAGCGGTGCTCACGGGCGAACCGGAACTGGTCGGCCTGCTCCGCCAGCAATTGCAGATCCAGGCTGAAGTAATGATGATCGCCCTGCTGGAGCGGGACTATCCCATGGTGTCCGGCGCAAACCTGGTGTTCGCCACCGGCGTGCTGGTGATCAACCTGGACAACCGCCTCGTCGATCCCTCGGGCCAGCATCCGCTCGGTACCGACCAACTCGGCCGCGATGGATGGATCCAGGCGCGCCTGATCGACGCCTACCTGACCGAGGAGGTCGCGGCGGAGGGCCGTTCACGGCGGCGGCCAATTCCTCGTCCGGGTCGTCGGACAGGTAGTGGGGCGGCAGCAGGCCGTGGTTGATGGCGCGGCGGATCGGTGATCATGGAGGTGGTGGCAGGCCGGGTGCGCGGCATGCACGCATAGCCCGACCTGCAACGGCGTAGCGATCACCCGTGGCCGAGTTCTACAGCGGGGGCAGATGTCCATACAGAAATTGATTGACCAGGTAGACTTGAATTGGTCAGATTGGTCAGAGAACGGAGTGAGGGTAGTCGCATGATCGTCAGCGTGTCCGAAGCCAAGGCACAGCTTTCGAGCTTGCTCGACAGGGTGTATCACGGCGAGACAGTGACCATCGCCAAGAACAATCTCCCGATTGTGGATCTCGTCAAACACCAACCGCGCGGCAAACGCCGGCTCGGGCTGTTGCGCGGTCGGATTGTCGTTCCCGACGACTTCACCGACGAGAATCCCGTGATCAACGAGCTGTTCTATCCGACTGACGACTGACGACTGACGACTGAAGCGAGTGAAGCTGCTCCTGCCGTTGCTCCACCGAGATCTGTTCGACCGCATGTTGATTGCGCAGAGCCAGATCAACGATCTCGTGCTGGTGACCGACGACTCCCAGATCGCGGACTACGACTGCCGCATCCTGTAGGTGTGGGGTATGGGCGCTGCCGCCGCGAGACACCTCGGCTAGGCGGGGGCGGGCCGCCGGGCGGTGCCTGAGAGGGCGGTGCGCCGTACCAGGACGGTGATCGCTACCCAGGCGAGCAGCGGCAGCGCGGCGAAGTTGAGGGCGTCCCACCCCACCAGGACCAGCGCGGTGCCGGCCGATAGGGAGGCCAGCGCCTGCGCGCCGAACACGCCGAAGTCGTTGATGGCCTGCAGGCGAAAGCGTTCGGCCCCGGCGGCCCTCCGCGCCAACAGCACGGTGCCGCCGAGAAACAGCATGTTCCACCCGAGGCCGAGCAGGACCAGTGCGGCCCAGAACGCCTGGGGCCTCGCCGCGTACACCCCCACCACGATCGATGCGGTCATGCCGGCCACGCCCACCAGGAGCACGCGAGCGACGCCCAGGCGGTCCATGATGTAGCCGCTGGCGAGCGACGGCAGGTACATCGCGATGACGTGGCTCTGGATGATGATGGCGGTGCGATCGAGGGGCACGCCGGCCGCGCTCAGGTTCAACCTCTGTCGGCGCTCGGGCGCGAGCAGGCTGTACTCGCTGCGCGACGGAGGAACCTTGTACCTGTCCGACTGGAGCGGGGTCTCCCATCACGACGAGTACCTTGAGATCGAGGAGGTAATGGAGACTCCCGAGGTGGGACCCGGCGACCTGCTGCTGCTGCGCGTCAACACCATTCACGCAACCCAGTCCACCGACGATCGGCGTGTCGCGGTATCGCTGCGCACGTGCGATCCGGAGACGCCGATCGACTGGCATCGGATGGCCGGCAGTCCTACCTCGCCTGATGGAATACGTCGGAGGCATGACCGGGGGCAGGCCTCCGAACAAGCTGGTTTACTCGGTTTTCCGAGCCACCCAGGAAAACGACTTCGGCATCACTTTGGGGGATATCCTGCCGATCCTGACTGGCGAACGCGCGTAGCCAAGCTCCTCCAGGTTAAGGCGTCACGATGCGAGGTCGTCCCGCCACAGTGCCGCCAGGAAGAATTCGAGCGGCCAGATCTCGATGTCGCGCGTGGTGCCGGGCTCGATGCGGGGCCGCTCCTCACGGCACACCACGATGCAGCGTTCGACCAGCCCCTCCTCGGCCAGCGCGCGCAGCCCGCGCAGGTGCTTGGCGTGGATCCTGCGGGCTGCCTTGGCCTCGATGGCAACCCTTCCGTCGAGGATGAAGTCCACCTCGTAACCGGACCGGGAGCGCCAGAACGCGAGCGGGGTCCGCGGGCGGCGGTAGTCGATCCAGGTGCGCAGCTCGTGCAGGACGTAGTGCTCGAAGAACTCGCCGAAGTCGGCGGACGCCTCGTGGACCGGCGGCAGGCGCCGCAGCGCGCGCACCACGCCGGTGTCGAAGAAGTAGAGCTTGGCGGTCTCGATCGCCTTGCGCTTGACAGTGCTCGTGAACGGCGCCAGTTCGACCGCGATCAGGGTATCGGCCAGGATTCGGTACCACTGCACCACGGTCTGTCGCGGGAGTTGCGCGTCGCGGGCGACGTTGGAGTAGTTCAGAAGCTGCGCATTGGTGGCGGCCGCGGTCTGCAGGAAGCGCGCAAAGCCGGGCAGGTTGCGGGTCAGGCCCTCCGCCGCGACCTCCTCGGTCAGGTAGCGGTCCACGTAGGCGGCCAATTCCTCGTCCGGGTCGTCGGACAGGTAGTGGGGCGGCAGCAGGCCGTGGTTGATGGCGCGGTGCAGCGAGAATCGTCCTTCCGCGCGCAGTTCGCACCACGAGAACGGGTGCATGACGCGGTCGCTGCCGCGCCCGCCGAGCAGGTTGACCCCCTTGCGGCGCAGGGCGCGCGCGCTCGATCCGGTAAGCAGGAACCGTATGCCGCGCGTCTCGATCATCAGTTGCACCTCGTCGATCAGCGCCGGGCACTTCTGGATTTCGTCGATGCACACCACGGTGTCGCGCAGGCCGCGCGCCTCCACCTCGCGCCTGATGCGCGTCGGATCGGCCAACACCGAAATGAGCAGCCCCTGGTCGAGCAGGGTGAAGGTGAGTTCCACCGTGTCCCCGAGCTGCCGGCGGACGTAGGTGGTCTTGCCGGTCTGGCGCGGCCCGAACAGGAACACCGACCGGCGCGCGAGCAGGCGCTCCAGCTCGAGCCGGCGCCCGATCCAATCGTCTCTTTCGACAAAAGTGCCTTCAGACATGGCGTTCATCATGATAATCGCTAACAGAGATGGCGAAAAGTACGCGATTCGCCGTCGCAATTGTGCGCCGCGCGTGCATGCGCAGAGTCAGGACAATCCCTTGTGCCGCCGCACGTTGACCGCTTTCCCTGCGAGCCGCGGTTGGGCTCGTCATCAGACCGTGTCCGACTGTCCGGCTTCCACGGTGCTATACTCGGTGACGTGAGCCCGGCAACGTGTCTTTCTGGAGCCGCTTGGGAGAAGGGCGTCTGGGCATCGGCCTGCTGAGCGACACGGCTGCCCGTGCCGCCCTGGTTGAACCGCTGGCAGCCCACGGCGACGGTATCGACGCCGACGCGCTCGCCACGGTCGTCGAAAACAGCCAGCGCTATCCATGCTTTGTCCAACTCTGGGGCGAGGCCCTGTGGAAGCGGCTTCTGGCCACCGGCGCGACCCGGCTGACCGCGGCCCACGCGGCTGCGGCGCGGCCCGACGTGGTCGCCAGGGTCACCGACTACTACGAGGATCGGTATCTGGAGTTGGATCAATCCGGGTGGCTGACGGTCGCCGAGTGCGTGGCCGCGCACTTTCAATCCATGCCGAAGCTGACCTACGAGGAGCTGAAGTCAGCGGTCGCTGACGGCCTCGCGGCGCACGCGGAGCCGGGGCAGGTACACGCGGCCCTGGACGCCTTGCAGCATCTGGGCTTCGTCTGGCGTCCGCCCGGACAGCTTCCGCCGGTCCGCTACGAGCCTGGCATCCCTTCTCTGATGGCCCACGTGCTCGACCACACCGCACCGACGCATGCAGCGCCCCGGCTACGGCGGCGATGAAGGCGAGAAGCACCGTACCGGGTAACTGTGTGCGATCGACTACCGCCGCCGCGGACCCCGCTCACCTTCCGGCGCTCCCGGTCCGGTTACGACGAACCTCGTCGGGTGCGCACGCGGTTGAGCAGAAACTGGAACGATCCCGCAAAACCTGCCTCCAGGTGAGCTCCGGCCATGTGGCGGTACACCGGTGCCAACAGACTTGTCGCTCGCAGCCGACTCCCCGCCGGTCCGCTATCGGGGACGCACCTGGATCCGCGTGGGACCGCGGCGAGCCGTGGCAAGCTTGCAGGACGAGCGCATCCTGAACGAGAAGCGCCGCCATCGCGAGAGTTCGTTCGACGCCCATCCGGCCCCCGGAGCGCGACTCACCGACCTGGATCTACGACGCGACGCCTGCTGCTTCGCATCGACCCCCGGTAGGCGGGAGCGCAGGTCTCCACTCGTGGTGCGATCACGCGTCGGCCTCCCATCTCACGAGTGTCGACTCGGCGGTCAATCTACAGAAGACCAAACCCGACCTGAACGCGCCGCGAAGGCCCTGCAGAAGCTGGAACGATCGTGCTGAGTCGGCCGCCCGGACTCCTGGCCGCACATTGCGCGCGATGCTGCGCTGGCGGCGGATCCAGAAGCGGACGCGCCTTACAATCGCTTCAGTCCGCAGCCCCCAACAGCCGCCGAAATGCGTCAAGATCAGGCGCCTGTATCGCCGCCCGATGCAACTGCTTGAGGCGCTGCACGTCACCGCCGATGGCCTGCAAGTGGGTAGCTGATGGCTCCGCCGCGCCGACGCCGAAGCGCAGCTCCAGCACTTCCCGGATACTCTCCAGAAGCCCCTGCTCGATGCCCTGCTCGATGCCCTGTTCGGTGCCTTGCTTGATGCCTTGCTCGATACCCTGCTCCAGGATTTCCGCTCCCCAGCGATCAATCTTCTCCGCCAACACTGCGCTTGCCTCCTCGTACTCGCGGATCGATGGCAACTCCACGCCCCACTTCCGTCCCATGGCGCCCAGCCACAGATCGAAGGTCGTGGTCAGCCCCGGCTCGCCCTCCGCGGCGAGCCATTCTCCCAACTCTCGCACCCGCTCCGGCAACGCCCCGGCGTGTACGCTCTGCTCCACTTCCGCTACCCACGTCAGCAGGTTCGGACGTGGTAGATCATCCCGCTTCAGCGCCACCAGATCAACCACCTCATAACTCAGCGCGAGGTGCGCCGGTCCGTCCTGCTCCAGCCCCGCCACCAGTCCGGCCAGCGTCTCCGGCGCGTCCCAGCGGCTGTCGCCGTTGTACACCACCACCTGCAGCACCGGATCGGCCGTGTCCCCCTTGCTCCAGCGCGTGCGGTCGCGATACAGCCGCTGGTACAGGAGACTCGTGTAGTTCAGGAACCGTAGCGGCATCGAGTAGTCCACGTCCGACTGATGCTCGATCACCACGTGCAGCGTGTGCACGCCGCCGTCATCGGCGCGCCGGTCGATCGACCAGACCACGTCGCCGAGCCGGCGACGCAGTTCGTCGGTGATGTTCTCGGTGGGGAGTTCCCGCAGGCTGCCGAAGTCGAGTGCGCCAGCCCATCCGGCGGGGCGGCGCGGGGCGATGAAGCCGATGAGCAGGTCATGCATGATGCGCCGGTGGTTGAGCAGGCGTTTGTAGGAGGCGTCGTCCATGAGTCTCCATTGGTGGCCGCGCCGTCGCCATGACGCCGTGGTATTCGGACGGAAACCGTACCTGACGAGTTGCGGGATGGCAAGCGTGGCGGCGTGGCGGCGTCCGGGCACGCGCGCCGCCGAGCGCGCCCGGAAGGCCCCGCAGATCCCGCAGATCCCGCAGATCTCGCAGGTTCGTGTGCTTGACGGTTGCCGGGAATGTGGTAGAGTGACGCTTCAGGAGTAAGGACAAACGCAAATGAAGCGCACTCATACAGCCCGCCGTAGCCCGTTAGCTGCAGCGCTTCTGCTCCGGCCTGCTCCGGCCTGCTCCGGCGCAAACCAAGCGCCCGGTAAGTTCTGACCGTTCACCGAGCCGCAATCACCACTCCTTCGCCATCAGTGCCGCTGACGACGTAGCGGCTCCCTTCGCCATCCACACCCATCGCACCACGCTCGCACGAGGCGGCGCTCCCGGCGCCGTCCGCTCCTATCCGGGCGGCGCCGCCCGGATAGGCGACTACAAGAACCATGCGAACAGGCCGGAGTTTCCGGCCCAGGATCACGGGCAGCGGGACGCAGTCCCGATCCCGAGAACGAGGAGGAGTACGTGATGACTCCAAGACTCTTGTTGATGACACTGGCGTTCGCGCTGGTGGCTTCCGTTACGTTTGCCGCCGCCGAAGGCGAGGAGGCGGCCGCGGCCGAGAAGGAGATGGTGGTCGACCCGAGCACCGGCAAGATGGTCACCGCGCCCGAGTACGGCGGTACGATCCGAGCGATCATGAACTTCAAGCCAGAGGGGATCGACCCCTATTTCCGCTACACCGCGGGAAACCTTATCGGGCTGGTCAACGAGAAGCTCGGCGTCGGCGACTGGGCGGTCGACCGGAGCGTGGTCGGCTACACCACGCTGTTCCTGCCCGATGAGGCCCTCGTTGGACAACTGGCCGAGAGTTGGGAGAACCCGGATCCGCTTACCTCCATCTTCAAGATCCGCGACGGCGTGTTCTGGCACGACAAGGCGCCGGTGAACGGTCGGCAACTGACCGCGCACGATGTCGCCTATAGCTGGCAGCGGCTCCTGTTCGGGGTGGACGGCGGCGAGTCGAGCCCTGACTGTCGTCCGGGAGGCTTCGACATCTGCAACATCAAGTGGGAGTCGGTAACGGCTACCGACGACTCCACGGTGGAATTCAAGCTGCAGGAGCCTTCTGTGACCGCGTTCAGCCGCATGCTCGTCGCAGAGCATGGCTACATCGTCGCCCGCGAGGTGGTCGATGAGTTCGGGGATATTCAGGACTGGCGCAACGTGACCGGAACCGGCCCCTACCAGCTCACCGACGTGGTGGAGGGCAGCTCCTGGACCTACACCAAGATCGACGATTACTGGGGCTTCGACCCGAAGTTTCCCGACAATCGCCTGCCCTACGCGGACACCATCGAGTTCCTCGTCGTCAACGACCCGACAGCCATCACCTCGCTGATGCGTTCAGGACAGGCGGACTGGATTGGGTTCGGACTCAACTCCCATCTCACCAGTGTCGACTCGGCGGTCAATCTACAGAAGACCAACCCGAACTTGGTGCTCCACCCCTATGCCTACCGGTCGGAGACCGCGATCGGTTTCAACCTCCAGAAGGAGCCCTGGAGCGACATCCGCGTGCGCCAGGCCCTCAGCCTGGCCATCGACCACGAGTCCATCGCCGAGAACTACCAGCAGGGTTGGGGCGATGCAAGCCCGCAAGGGGCCACTGGCGCCAATGTGATCGGGTATGCCGTCCCGTACGAGGAGTGGCCCGAAGAGACCCAGCAATACTACCGGTATGACCCCGAGGAAGCCGAGAGGTTACTCGACGAGGCCGGCTATCCGCGCGGCGACGACGGCATCCGGTTCAGCACCATCTATTCGCACTACGAGTTCTTCGACCTCGGCTATTACCAAATCGCCATGGATTACCTGCGGCAGATCGGCATTGATGTCGAGATCGAGGAAATAACTCGCGCGCAGAATAGCGAGTGGGGCATGAACCACGGATATCCCGGCTTGCGCACGGACGTGTGGGCCGCCGAGTATCCCAGTGGCCTTGCCCCAATTAACTCATACTGGTCGCAAGCTGGCTGGAACCCCAACAACAACAGCGACGCGGTGTTCGACGAACTCTACGAGAACGCGCTGGCCGCTACTACCGTAGAGGAACAGAAGGAGTGGGCGCGGAAGGCCAACCTGCGCATCGCCGATCAGCTGTGGATGATCAGGGGGCCGATTGCACCCCTGTTCGGCGCCACCCAGCCGTGGATCAAGGGCTACAACGGGGAAGGCGATATCGGCGGGATGCAACGGTCCACCGTCCTCATGTACCTGTGGGTGGACCAGGACCTGAAGCGGGAGCTGGGCTTTTAGCGAAGCCACGTCGCTTGGGTGGCGAGGATCCCGCTGGAGGGCGGGGTCCTCGCTGTCTTGCCGGTCAAGGCATGACCGTGCTGATTCATTGACTGGTGAGCATCGTCAAGAAATGGCATTTCCACCGACATGAGAGCGTACGCCATCCGCCGCGTCCTGCTGCTGATTCCGACCTTCTTTCTGCTGACGATCCTCGTGTTCCTGTCGGTGCGGTTCATACCCGGGGACGCCGTCGACCTCCTCATGTTCCGGATGGCGGAGTCCGCCGTCGGCGGCACCGGCGTCGACCGGGCGGAACTGGAGCGGCGGCTCGGGCTGGACGTGCCGGTGCACGTGCAGTACGCGCGCTGGATGGGGGCGATCCTGCTGCGCGGAGACCTGGGCACACCGCTGCTGCGGCCGGAATCGGTCGGCGAGCTGATCGCCGGCCGGCTGCCGGCCACCATCGAATTGGGCCTGGTGGCGGTGACCGTGGGGGTACTGATCGGGGTGCCGATCGGGATCTACTCGGCGGTGCGGCAGGACACCATCGGCGACTACGTGGGGCGTTCCTTTGCCATCTTCGGACTGGCCACCCCCAACTTCTGGCTGGCGACGATCATCCTGGTGTTTCCCGCGATCTGGTGGGCGTGGTCGCCGCCGTTGCGGCTGGTGCGGCTGAGCGCCGACCCGGTACGCCACTTCAGCATGTTCATCGTGCCGGGGCTGATCCTCGGCACCTACCTGGCGGCGAGCACCATGCGCATGACCCGCACCATGATGCTGGAAGTGCTGCGCCAGGACTACATTCGCACCGCTTGGGCCAAAGGCCTGCGCGAGCGGCTGGTAATCCTCCGCCACGTGATCAGGAACGCGCTGATCCCGGTGGTGACGCTGGTGGGGCTGCAGGTACCGATCATCGTCGGTGGCTCGGTGATCATGGAGCAGATGTTCGCCATCCCCGGGCTGGGGCGGCTGATGATTGACGCCCTGTTCGACCGCGATTACCCGCTGATCTCGGGGATCAACCTGTTCTTCGCCGCCGCGGTGATGGTCATCAACCTGCTGGTCGACGTGCTGTACGCCTACCTGGACCCGCGCGTCCATTACGGGTGACGAGGTGATTCCATGGGTGAGGTGACCGTGCCGCTCGCGCGGCGGGAGCAGGGGGCGAAGGGACAGTCGTTCCTGCGCGACCTGCTGCGCCGGCTGATCAGGGAGCGGCCGGTGGGCGCGGTCAGCGGCGTGATCGTGCTGCTGCTGTGCCTGGTGGCGATCTTTGCCGACCTGTTGGCACCGTTCCACTTCATGGAGATGACCATGATCGACCGGCTCAAGGGGCCGTCGAGCACCTACCCGCTGGGCACGGACCACATCGGCCGCGACCTGTTCAGCCGCCTGCTGTACGGGGCGCGGGTGTCGCTCGTGGTGGGGTTCGCGGCCACCACGCTGAGCGTGGTGGTGTCGCTGCTGATCGGCGGGGTGGCCGGGTTCGTGGGCGGCAAGCTGGACCTGGCGGTGCAGCGCGTGGTGGACGCCTGGATGTCGTTTCCGGGCCTGCTGCTGCTGCTGACCATCATGACCATAGTCGGCCAGGGTATCCCGCAGATCATCGGCATGCTGGCGCTGGCCTCCGGGGTGGCGAACTCGCGGGTGGTGCGGGCGGCGGTGATCGGCATCAAGGGCAACGCCTACTTCGAGGCGGCGCAGGCGATCGGCAGCCCGTCGTGGCGGACACTGTTGCGCCACGTGTGGCCGAACATCACGGCGCCGATCATCATCATCTACTCGATCACGATCGGCTGGGCGATCATCGCGGAGGCGAGCTTGAGCTTCTTGGGGTTCGGGCTGCCGCCGGACGTGCCGAGCTGGGGCACGATGCTGAGCCGCGAGGGACGCCAGTACATGGAGATGGCGCCGCGGCTGGCAATGTGGCCGGGGGTGGCGCTGACGCTGGTGGTGTACTGCCTGAACATGGTGGGCGACGCACTGCGCGACCTGCTCGACCCGCGCCTGCGCGGCGGCGGCGGGGTGGCCGGCGGGGTGGGAGCCCGTGCCGCCGAGCGCGCCACGAAGGCTCTGCAGAAGCTGGAACGATCGCGCTGAGCCGGCCGCCCGGACTCCTGGCTTCACATTGCGCGCGATGCTGCGCTGGCGGCGCCGCCTTTTGGCCCATCCCGTGCGAAAAGCCCAGGAATCTGTCGCAATCCGACAGACTCCTAGGCGAATGATGGCGAATCCTAGTCGGGATCTGTTGTGGGTTCGAACGGGTTCAAATGCGGTGCTCCGGTTGGAGTGATGTGACGGACATTCCGCGTCACGACGGTCATTCCGTGCACCAGTGCGGTGGCGGCGAGAAGGCTGTCGATGTCCGGCAGGGGATCGACAATGCCGAGCCGCCCCCATTGATCCGCCACCGTGCCATCCACGTTCACGATTCGATCCTGGAACCGGGTACGGGTTCGGTCCAGCCAGGCGCGCAAAGCGATGGCGGAGCGCGGGTCGCGGCGGGCTACACGTTCGGCACCGCGCCGCAGTTCCCCCAATGTCAGGACGCTGAGGAACAGTTCGTCGGGTTTGCGCTCCCGAAACCAGGTGGTGACGAACTGGTTGGCGCGATCACGCTTGCGCAGCTCGGAAACCACGTTCGTGTCGAGGAGATACTTCATAGTTCAGCCGGTCGCGGCCCCGAACGCGCCTGGTCGAAGTCGGCATCGTCGCCTACGTCAGGCAGCGCAAGGAGATGATCGATGAAGCTCGCCGGCGTCTTCTCAAACGACGTCTCGACGAGGCTCGCTCCCTTCTGAGAGAGTTCCCACGTGCCGCGCTCCGAATCACTTCGCAGCAAGCTCTCCTCCACCAACTGGCGGCGCTCCCATCGAGTGGCGTTCCACCATCGTTCCTCGCCTGATGAGAGCGACTCGAGGTCATCGGCAGAAAGACGGCCGGACAAGCGCTCCCTCATGACGGGACGCAGCGCGCCGGCGCGGACCGAACCGCCCATCTCGTAGATGGTCTCCATGAGCGGTTGACGGAGCTCCTCCAGGCTAAGGCGGTTTCCGCTGCGCGGTCGCGTTGCCCGTGGATCGGGGGTAGGCGCGTCCCGGTCCGCAGCAGGCGAGGATTCATGGTCAGCGGCGTCCAGGACCTTGACGAGAGCCGACTCCGCGGTGTCCGTGAGCGGTTCCGCCCACTCCTTGAGGCGCTCCAGCGCTTGCGCCGAAATGCGAATGACTGGCATCCCGTCACCTCCAATGTATCTTTGTAACAAAGTAACATCATGTGCGTCGTGAGATCAAGATAGTAAATTGCAGACCAACCCGGTGTCGAAGGTGACCGTGGTCGGCGCATCCTCGAAAGATCGCAGCGAGCGTGGGCGGTTTCGGTCACGGTGACCTCGAATTCGCGACAGGTGAGCTTGGCGAGCCTTCATGTTGCTGCCGCTGGCGTTCGCGCTGGTGGCTACCGTTACGTTCGCCGCCGCCGAAGGCGAGGAGGCGGCCGCGGCCGAGAAGGAGATTGTGCTCGACCCGAGCACCGGCGAGATGGTCACCGCGCCGGAGTATGGCGGCACGATCAGACCGATCGTGGCGCTCAAGCCCGAGGGGATCGACCCCTACTACCGCTACACCGCCGGGTTCT
The DNA here is from genome assembly GCA_002238925.1 of Spirochaetaceae bacterium bin103. Taxonomy (GTDB): domain Bacteria; phylum Spirochaetota; class Spirochaetia; order SZUA-6; family Bin103; genus Bin103. The sequence goes on from MPNH01000025.1 coordinate 65,785, forward strand.
GGATCGGGCTGGTCAACGAGACACTGGGTATTGGGGACTGGACCTTCGACCGGAGCGTGTTCGCCTTTGATACGCTATACATGCCCGACGAAGTCCTCACCGGGCACCTGGCCGAGAGCTGGGAGACCCCGGATCCTCTCACCTACGTGCTCCGCCGTCACTGGATGCTGCTCGTTGAGAATATCGTACAGCGTCTGCCGCGATACCCCATCCGCAGAGTCAGCGACCTGATCTGACGCTGGGCCGCCAAAGTCCGTGGTATCGGGCACCCGCAGCCGGCCCGTAGCGGCCGCCGCCGCCGCGCAGCCGCGGGTCGAGCAGGTCGCGCACGGCGTCGCCGAACGTGCACGTACACCGGCACGTCCAGCCCCAGCCGCCGCTCCAGCTCCGTCCGGTCGAATGCCGGTGCCGCCGCCCGCCGTCTCCGCCATCCGGAACATGAGGAGGTCGCGGCGGCGAAAAACAGGTTGATCCCCGACCCGCGCGTGCAGTACGGGTGACGGGGTGCCGCCATGGGTGAGGTGACCGTGCCGCTCGCGCGGCGGGAGCAGGGGCGAAGGGGCAATCGTTTCTGCGCGACCTGCTGCGCCGGCTGATCAGGGAGCGGCCGGTGGGCGCGGTCAGCGGCGTGATCGTGCTGCTGCTGTGCCTGGTGGCGATCTTCGCCGACCTGCTGGCGCCGTTCCACTTCATGGACGTGACCATGATCGACCGGCTCAAGGGGCCGTCGAGCACCTACCCGCTGGGCACCGACCACATCGGCCGCGACCTGTTCAGCCGCCTGCTGTACGGGGCGCGGGTGTCGCTGGCGGTGGGGTTCGCCGCCACCACCCTGAGCGTGCTGGTGTCGCTGCTGATCGGCGGCGTGGCGGGGTTCGTGGGCGGCAAGCTCGACCTGGCGGTACAGTGCCTGGTGGACGCCTGGATGTCGTTCCCGGGCCTGCTGCTGCTGCTGCTGCTGCTGACGGTGATGACCATCATCGGCCAGGGCATCCCGCAGATCATCGGCATGCTGGCGCTGGCCTCCGGGGTGGCCAACTCGCGGGTGGTGCGGGCGGCGGTGATCGGCATCAAGGGTAACGCCTACTTCGAGGCGGCGCATGCCATCGGCAGCCCGTCGTGGCGGACGCTGTTGCGCCACGTGTGGCCGAACATCACGGCGCCGATCATCATCATCTACTCGATCACGATCGGCTGGGCGATCATCGCGGAGGCGTCCTTGAGCTTTCTGGGGTTCGGGCTGCCGCCGGACGTGCCGAGCTGGGGCACGATGCTGAGCCGGGAGGGGCGGCAGTACATGGAGATGGCGCCGCGGCTGGCGATGTGGCCGGGGGTGGCGCTGACGCTGGTGGTGTACTGCCTGAACATGGTCGGCGACGCGCTGCGCGACCTGCTCGACCCGCGGCTGGGCGGCGGCGCCCGGGTGGCCGGCGGGGGGGGGGGCCGCGCGGCCGCGGGCGCGCCGGGTTGGCGGGCGGGGTAGGCGCCCGCGCCGCCGAGCGCGCCACCAAGGCCCTGCAGAAGCTGGAACGCAAGGGAAGCCCGTCCACCTAGCCAATCAGCAGGTCAGCAGACCGCGTCCTACTGTCAGGCTTCCAAGGTCGCTATACTCACAACCGTGAGTCCGACTGTGTTCAGGGAGGGTCCGTATCGTTTTTTCTTCTTCTCGCGGGAGGAAGCGCGAATCCACGTACACGTCATCTGCGCAAGCGGCGAGGCGCAGTTCTGGCTTGCCCCGGCAGTTGAACCGGCGATGTCAAAGGGCATCAGCGCCCACGAATCGAGAGAGATCCAGCGAATCATCGAGCGACGGAAGGAGGAAATCGTAAATGCCTGGAATCAGCACTTCGCGGGCTGAGGTTGTGCAGCTCACTCCGGCCGGCCTGTGGCTGGCGTGGCGCGACACCGAACTGTACCTGGATCATGATCGTTTTCCGTGGTTTCGGCGGGCTTCCGTGGAGCAGGTATTCAACGTAGTCGAAGAGCGGGACGGGCACTTCCACTGGCCCGACCTGGACGTAGACCTTGCCGTTGATCACATCCAGTATCCGGAGAGGTACCCGCTGGTTGCCAAAGTGGATATGTAGCGACGGGAGTCGATCCGCTCATCGGCACTCTTCGACAAGACGCGCCCGTACTGCGCCAACGCCTTCTGCTCCACCTTAGCCGCGGTGGTCGCGTCGACCGTCGCGCGCCGGAATGGTCCGGTCCGCCCACAGCTCGGGAAGCCGCCGCGGACCAGCATCTCCCCCGCGGCTGCCGGCTCCGGCTGCCATCCCGCGCGGTGCATCTCCGCCACGCATAACCCCGGCAGCTCCACTACCGCGCAGCGCCCCTGCTGCCCCTGCCCGGCCAGCCAGTTGCCGCACTGAAAAATCCACACGAAGTGAAGCTGTTGCCGCATCCAAAGATCCACAGGAACGAGGCGGCGGTAAAGGGGGTGGGGTGCGGGGAGGGGGTGACGATTCCTGTGGATAGTGGGGATAACTGAAGTCTGGATGTGGACCAGGTCGTCGGCCAACGCGGTCGGCGCTTGGGAGCGGGCCGGGCACGGCGCGCAGAGCAGCCTCGATTTCGTCTGCCTTGGCGAGTTCTTGCTCGATCAGGCGGACCACCTCGGCCGCGGTCGGCACCGCCCGACGCTCGCTCCGGGCGGTCAACCGGCCCGCTCGGTCGGGGTGACGCGGTCGACGACCATACGCAGCAATTTCTGCTGCAGGCGCAGTATCTCACGCTGCAGCGCGGC